>CALWPT010000015.1 GCA_944383495.1 uncultured Clostridia bacterium
CAAAAAATACTATACCATAAACCTTAAAAAAATGCAAGCTCTTTTTTCATGGCCTTTCAGCCTGTTTCTGCCGGTATTTAATTCGCACGGCTCCGTCTTCAGCTGTGATTTGGCATAAAACAGGACCAAAAGTTTCCCTGACAAACGCGTTATTCTAAACCCGTACAGCGAGCCAAATTCTAATGCACAGGAAAGGGGTATTCCCGCCGCATGCGTTCATAACCATTACTTTCCTCATAATATTTCAGCAAGGGAAAACACAAATACGCATTCAATCGTTTTGGCTGCACAAGCGGTTGCTTACTAATACTTTCTAATACGCTGCCGGCGTTTTCCCATGCTAGAGCCCTCACAGAATGAAATTTCGGTGAGGGCTCTTTTCCTTTTCAGATTATTCCTGTGGCGCGGCAGGGCGCTGCTGGCGCAGAGACGCCCGAGTCTTACGAACCTCAGCCAAGTTTTGGGTCAATCCCTCGTCCGTTCGGCGCATAAGGTCATCTACAAACTCCTGCGCGGCACGGCGCATTTCCCGGCTTTTCTGTTGGGAAGCTCCTATAATCTCCGCGGCCTTCTGCTGGGCCATGCGAGTAATTTCTTCCTGGGCAACCATGGCACGGGCCCGCTCCTCCGCAGCGCGAATAATATTTTCCGACTCCCGTTTAGCGGAATTAATGATATCCACTCGGTCGGCTACAATTCCTCTCGCTTGCTTAATTTCCTGCGGCATATTCAGCCGAACATCATCCAATATGACACGAAGCTTCTCCGCATTCACTACACACCTGCCCCCAGGCAAACCCATCGCCTTATCCAACAGTTCATCGATTTGATCCAATAATTCTTCCATATTCATATTTGATCAATCCTTTCCCGATGCCCGAAGGCACATATAGTAATTCCGCTATTTTTCCGTCAGCGGTAATTTGCGTCTTTAACGCCTGCACAAGCGCTCCACAATCCGATCGTGGATTTCCGGCGGGACAAAATCTCCAATGTCCCCGCCCATGGAAGCGATATCCCGGACAATGCTGGAACTTAAATACATATTTTCCGCACGGGTGGTGAAAAACACCGTTTCCGCTCCCCCATACAGCTTTTTGTTGGTCAGGGCCATCTGAAATTCATACTCAAAGTCAGAAACCGCTCGCAACCCCTTGACAATTGCCGTTGCCCCTGTTTTACAGGCATAATCCGCCAGCAGACCGTCATAACTGTCCACCAGTACATTGGTAAGATTCCTTGTGCAGTCACGCAGCATTTCCATGCGCTCTTGCGCAGAAAAGCTGGGGGATTTCGCCGTATTGGTCATCACCACTACCCGCACCTGCTCAAACATGGCGGCGGCCCGTGTAATAATATCCAAATGCCCCACTGTGACAGGATCAAAGCTGCCGGGGCAAATCGCCGTTACCTGTTTCAAAAGCTCTCACGCCTTTATTCCTTCATTTCCCGCCGGTATAGGGTCACTGCAATTTTTCCGTGCCGATACACCCGCGCCTTCATAAACGCGCCAACCGACTCAGGCAAAGCTTCCTCCGGCCGATGCTCGCAGAATATTACACCTGCGCAGGACATACGCCTCTCAACCGCTTTTAGTGCAGATCCCAAAAGTCCCGTGCCGTAAGGCGGATCTAAAAACGCAACATCGAATTCTTCCGTTTTGCCCGCCAGAAAGCCCAAAGCGTCGGTACATAAAACCCGGGCGGAAGCGGACAAGCCCGCAGCAGCCAAATTGCGCTTGACAACATCACACGCTTTCTGCGAAGCATCCACAAACACACACAAAGCCGCACCGCGGCTTAATGCCTCAATTCCCAGCTGACCGGAACCGGCAAATAAATCCAACACCCGGCGGCCCTCAATATCAAACTGGATCGCGCTGAAGATTGCCTCTTTGACTCGGCCGGTGGTCGGACGGACATCCAACCCCTCCAGCGTTTCCAGCTTTCTTCCCCGAGCAAGGCCCGTTATTACCCGCATATCATCAGTACCTCGTATTTTTCGGCAAAAGCGGCGCTTTTCGCCCCTTTATACCTATCTATTATTGCATGATTGCAGTTTTTTGTCAACATAAAATTACAAATCCTTTACATTTCCATCCTTTTCCTCATTTAAATGAAAGTAAGCATAGACTTGTTTGGCGGCGGCCTTGCTCATTCCCCTTGCCAGGCAGAGCTCCTCCTCCGTTGCCTGAGCCACCTCCCGCACAGACCCAAAATGCTGCAACAGCGCTTTGGCCCTGGTTTCCCCAATGCCGGGAATTTCCAGCAGTGCGGAATGCAGCGCTTTCTTTTTTCGCCGCTGGCGGTGAAAGCCAATGGAAAACCGGTGCACTTCATCCTGAATTTGTGTCAGCAGGGTAAACACGCCGCGAGTTGCCTTGATGGCAATTTCCCCTTTCGGCGAAACCAGCGCCCGGGTTTTATGCTTTGCATCCTTCACCATGCCAAAGAGCGGAACCGCAACGCCGTGACGCGCCAGCACGGGAAGCACGGCGTTAACCTGCCCTAAGCCACCGTCCAACAATATCATATCGGGCAAACGGCCGAAGCCCTCGCCTTCTTCCTTATGGACTTCATATTCCTTTAACCGCCTGTCCAGCACCTCTGCCATGGCCGTATAATCGTCCGGATGCTCCATATGCTCCAATCCAAATTTCCGGTAAGCCGACTTCAACGGCTTTCCGCCGCTGAACACCACCATACCCGCTACCGTATCGCTCCCCTGGGTGTGGGAAATATCATATGCCTCCAGGTAAGACGGCGGTTCCTTCAGCCCTGTCAAGCGGGCCAGTTCATCCAATGCGGCGGTTTCCTTCCCCGTCCGGCCCTTTTCGGTCAGCCACTGGGCTGCGTTGGTGCGGCACATATCCACCAGCTTTTTTTGATCCCCCTTTTGGGGTACGGACAGCGTTACCCTTCGCCCCGCTTTTTCAGACAAATACTGCGTAATCAACGCCCGATCCTCAACTGGGCCGCAAACCGTCACCCGCGGCGGAACTCTGTCCCTACCGGAATAATATCCCATGAGAAATTCCGAACGGGCGGCGGGCAGATCCTCAAACATATCCATTATAAAATGCTCCTGATCGCACAGCCGGCCCTGCCGGAACCGAAACACCTCAAAGCAGGCCCTGCCGCCGGCGCGGGCCAGGGCGATCACATCCTGCTCCTTGACCGCCGAAGCCACCACCTTCTGCTTTTGTCCCATTTTTCGGATGGCCGCAATCCGATCCCGCAGGCAGGCGGCTTTTTCAAAATCCATCGCCTCCGCCGCCGCCCGCATTTCCTTTTCCATGCGCTCCAGGGATTTTGTAGCGCCGGTTTTTAGGTATGCAAGGGCGCCCTCCGCCAGTTCCCGATACGCTTCATTAGAAATCTTCCCCGCGCAGGGGGCGACGCACCGCCCCAAATGAAACTGAAGGCAGGGCCGCCGTTTTTTCAGGTTGTCGGGAAAAGGATGAGGACAGGAAGGCAGGCGGAATACCCGCTGCACCTCGTCCACTGTTTGGCTGACAGAATAGCTGGAAGCATAGGGACCAAGGTATTCCCCCTCGTTCTCCATCTGCAAAGCCGCCAGGATTTTGGGCCATTTCCCTTGAGTAACCAGGATATAATGGTACCCCTTGTCATCCTTTAACAGAATGTTATACTTCGGCATATACTGCTTAATTAAGGAGCATTCCAGGATCAGCGCCTCAAATTCGCTGTCGCAAACGATGTATTCAAACGTGTCCACGTGCTCCACCATGCGCTTCACCTTCTCCTCATGGGAGCTAACGCGGGTGAAATATTGACTCACCCGGTTTTTTAGCGCTTTTGCCTTACCCACGTAAATGATCTTACCCGCTTTGTCTTTCATTAGGTAAACCCCGGGCAAAAGTGGCAGAGCCTTGGCTTTTTGATATAAATGTTCAATGCGGTCGGGCATAATACGCCTCCTTACCCGGCATGTTGCAGCCATTTTTGCAATTGCTCCAGATTAGTGACGGCGTTGAGCGCCTCTATTAAATTTCTCGGAGAAAGGCGCCGCGGCAAGCCAAAAGAAGCAAGCAGCCGTTCTCTCTTCTCTTTGCTGCCGGAAACGCCGGTCAGTCCTAGCTCATATAGGTCTCCCCGGGTAATGGGCGTGCCGGAAGGCGCCAAAGACGCCTGCGGCAAAACACCGGCCCGCTTCAGCGCCCGAAGCAGGATTTCCGTGTCCATTCCCTCAACGCCCAGGGTTCCTGCTCTGGAGGGGGCGGTCTTTCGCTTTTCTTTACCGGTCATTTCGGGAATAAAGGCGTTTTTCATTTGAGAGGGCGGGATGGAAGAAGACAGGCGGCTTCGGATCAGTTGCCCCGCCCCATCAGAATCGGTTAAAATCACAATTCCTCTGGTTCGAGCCAAAGCTCGGATCAGTTCCATTCTCTCCCGATCCTTGAAAATAGCAAAGCCGCCGGTCTCAACGATCACACCGTCGATCAAAGAAGACAAACGGATCTTATCATATTTTCCCTCCACCACGACGGCTTCCCGAATTTTCAGCTTTTTCGGTTCCATACTCTCTACTCCCGGGCTGCTAGCAAAAGCTCAGCGACCAGTTTTTCTAATAATACCTGTCCATCTGCCGGACTTGATTTTAATTTTAAATCTGTATCCAGCAGTTGTTCCAAACAACCCCGCAGGTTGGTTAAGGTCATTTTAGACGCTGGTGCAGCGGCGTTGCGGAGCCGGAACTCCATTCCCCGGTAGCCAAAATCCCCCGCAACAGCAGACGGCTGCAATCCCGCCGCCATCGCGGCCTTAGCCCTGTATAAATCTACGTAGCTCCCAGCTAGAGCCGCTAAAATCTGCACCGGCTCCGCCCGTTGCGAGAATAAATCTCGCAGCAAAGAAAACGCCTTGTCCCCGTTTCCAGCCCAAATCAACCGGGAGAGCTGAAAAACGTTTGCAGCAATACTTTTCACTGCTAATTCGTCTATGTCCGCTTTGGTAATCGTTTCTCCCCTTCGATAGGCAGAAAGCTTTTCCAGCTCGGATAATAGCGTCTGCATATCGTTGCCGCAGGATCGGATGAAATACCGGGCAGTTTCTGGTTCCAGCGCGCTGCCCCTTTTTTTTGCGCCGTCGCATAACAGACGGGTCAAAGACGTTTCATCTTTCCGGTCCAATCGGACGACGGCTCCCTTTTGCCCGGCGGCTGCGAGGATCTCTTTCCATTTCCCCGGCTTCTTAGCGTTTAATTCCACCG
Source organism: uncultured Clostridia bacterium (assembly GCA_944383495.1). Taxonomy (GTDB): domain Bacteria; phylum Bacillota; class Clostridia; order Oscillospirales; family Acutalibacteraceae; genus CALWPT01. Next base: position 5,233 of record CALWPT010000015.1, read on the forward strand.
TGTCGCACCACAGCACCAGAACGCATTCCTCAGGAATTTCTCTAATCAGAGCCGCCAGCTTTTTATTTTCTGAGGCGGCTTCCCCGCCGTAATCCTTCACAACAACGCATTTCTGCCGGCTCATGACAGGAAGCTGACTGATCGCTGTTTCCAGCTGATCCATTTTCAGCGAACCGCCGTCAAACCGTTGGAGATTAAAGTCCTCCATGGGGCCGCCCGCTATCTTATTCGCCAGCTTCAAAGCATAATATTGCTTCAAATAGCTTTCCTCGCCGCAGATCAGGTATACCGGTCGAAAGATTTCGGTTTTTAAATCTCGTTTCAGGCCCATTTCATCCAATTGTCCCATACCCGGCTCCTTTCTATCCGCACCGTTTCAAAAGCTGACCGCCGCCGGGGCGAAATTGCCATATAATCTCTCCCAATCCGGCGGTAGGAAACGCTGTTGTTCCCATGCCGCGAAACCGGTCGGCGGCTTCTACCGCATCCATACTGCCTGACACCACCACATATTGATCAACGCTCAAAGCGGCGCCCTCGCAGGCCGGGCCGCAAACAATCACATCCGCGTTTCCTTGCGGCAGTTCGGCGCCGTCGTCCACAATCCAAAGCTTGCGGCCGTATATTTCCAGCTCCGTGTAAGTGTCAAAAAACGTGATTCGCGCGGCCCGCCAAAGAATCTCTTCCGTTGCGGGCGCCGTTCGAAGCAAGGATAGATCCGCATAGATCACCCGATCTTCTGCGTTTTCGGCTTCTCCCGCAGCAAAGCTCTCAGGCCCGTAGTTTTCCGCCACCTCAAAGGCGGAACCGGCATAATAGTCGTTTAGCTTGGGCAGAAGAATCATTTCCAACTCACTGCCCCGCAGGAAATACTGCAAATCCTCCAGGGTGTTTGTTCCCCCTGCGCCGATTAACAGGGCTCGGCCTTTATCCGTCACCAGAACGCCGCAGCCGTCACCCGCATCCAGCACGGCGACGGTCACATTGTTTCGATTGAAAGCCCAGTAGGAAACCGAACCCAGCAACACAAGGCAGACGCCAACCAGCGCACCGACCCGATTCAACTTCCGTCCTCCATCCATAGCGACCACCACGCCCGCCAAGAACAACAGCGCGGCGATACATACCGGAACAAACTGGTAGTCCATAGACAAGGTGGAAAACGGAAGATTCCCAAAAAAAGCGGCCAGGAATCGCATCACCCGCGCCAGCAGCCCCGCCGCCAGGTAAAAAGGCGCGGCAAGAGGCGTCGCCGACAACAGACCCGCCAGCAGGCCAACGGGCATCAATATAGAACAAACCGGGCCAATCACCAAATTGGCCACTGGGGAAATGATGGATAGGCCGCCGAAAATCACTGCGATGATGGGAAGAATAGGAAAAGTAGCGCAAATCGTCATGGTAAACGCCCGGCCCGCAGATTTGAAGCTCCGTTTTAGCAGAGTGTCCCCGTCCCGGCGGGCAAAAAACGTCCGCTCAAGATACCGTGGCATTACCACTACGCCCAGTGTAGCGAAAAAGGATAGCAGAAAACGCAAATCCAGGGAAAAGAAGGGGTTCCATAATACCAATACCGTTCCTGCGATGCACAGGGAATTGAAGCTGTCCGCCCCGCGCCAAAACCAGTAACTCATATATAGAATAATGCACATAATTCCCGCCCGGACAACCGACGGGCTGAATCCCGTCAGCATCATAAAGCCTATAGCAAATAAGGAACTGACGCAGGACACAGCCGCCTTGGGCGCCCGCAGCTTTCGCAAAAGCAAAAACACAAATCCGGACAGCACCGACATATGCATCCCAGATACCGCGACCATATGAATCACGCCGCTGGCCTTAAAATTCCCGTAATCCGCCGGGTCAAGGCCCGAGCGGTCCCCCAGCACGATAGCGCTGACCACACCCGCTTCCCCGCTCGGAAGATTCGCCTCGGTGTTGCGGATCATCTCCTGCCGCAGTTTCAGGGCGTAATACATCGGCGGTTTATGGGTGCCGGGAGTAATCGCAGGGGGATTGTCCAGATAGGCCTTCAAATAGCAGCCGTTGGCATAATAGCTGATGCGATAGCGCTCATAAGGGGCCTCCATGGTTACGGTGCAGGTCAAGATATCATAGGGCTCAACATCCAGCAGCCGGGTGGAAAACAAAACCACCTTGATTTTTTGAGGCGCGCCCTCGAATACTACGCGACTGGTCTTGATAATATATTCGTAGCCAGAATTGGTTGGCTGCGGCAGCTCGATCAGTTCTCCAGACACTTCCATAGTTTGGCCAACCAGGGAATCCGCGGGCTTAACTTGCAGTTCTGTGCGAAGGATAAAGCTAATTGCCGCAACCAAAAGCGCTAAAAGAGCGACAAAATAAATCCCGTTGCCCCTGCTTCTCCTCAAAAGGAACAAAAGCAAGCCGATCACCGTCACAAGAGCCAAAGCAATGAACGCCGCCGCCAGCCCAAAAAAGGCAAAAGCCGCCGAACCCGCCAATAAAGAAAATCCGAAAACAGCGACAGCACGTTCCATTCCTCTCCCGCTCCTATCTCTACTACGGTTCGGCAATCAATGCCTGCTGCTTAACGTAGGTGCGGCAACTGCACCGTTATTGACAGCAGCACCGGCTAAGGGATTCTTATAGCTTTATGGCTATAAGAATCCCTTAGCTATTTCTATTTTTGAAAAAAAGGGGAAGCTTTTCCAAGTAGACAATATCATTTCTTGCCGCCGCGTCTCCCTCCGCCAGAATGGCGCAGGAGGCAGCGATTGCGCCGCCGGATTCCTCCACCAACCGCTGCACGGCGTTCAGCGACTCGCCGGTACTAATCACATCGTCCACAATCAGCACCCGCTTTTCCCGCATTCGCTTAACGTCGTCCTCTCCCAAATAAAGCCTTTGGGTATGGTCGGTGGTAATGGAACGCACTTCCACGGAAATGGGATGGGCCATGTAGACCTTCGTACCCTTCCGGGCTACGATATACCGCTTCCCACACTGGCGGGACATCTCATACGCCAGCGGAATGGATTTGGCCTCCGGCGTTAGGATTAAGTCGAAATCCGGAACCCTTTCCAGCAGCGCCTTGGCGGAAGCAACGGTGATTTCCACATCGCCAAACAATATAAACGCCGCAATCTCCATGCTGTCGTTAACTGCGCACAGAGGCAGTTCCCGCTTTAAGCCCGCAATGGTCATTTCATAGCTTTCCAACTCTCGTTTTCTCCCTTCAGCACATCTGCCCAGACAGTTTCTGCCCGCCCAGCAGATGGAAATGCAGATGCTTGACCGACTGGCAGCCGTCATCCCCCCAGTTGGTAACAACGCGAAAGCCGCCGTCTAGTCCCATCTGCTTCGCGAGGCTTGGAAGCCTTTCAAAAATATGAGCGATAACATCGGAATTTTTTGCCGTAATTTCCCCCGCGCCTTGAATGTGCGCCTTGGGAACGATGAGTACATGCGTCTTTGCCTGGGGCTCGATATCATAAAACGCGTATATCTGATCGTCCTCATACACCTTTTTGGAAGGAATCTCCCCGGCTATAATTTTGCAGAATAGGCAATCCATCGAAAACGCATCCTTTCCATTTAAAGCTTTATTTTGTCATTTCCTCCACAATAGCATAAGCCGCATGGAGGGCTTCTTCTGTTTTTGATGGGTCTTTGCCGCCGGCCATAGCGCTGTCGGGCCGGCCGCCTCCCTTACCGCCGGCCACCGCCGCCACCTGACGGACGATATTTCCGGCATTGGCGCCCTTTTCCACCGCCGCCTTACCGCAGGAAACGGCAAAGGTCACGTTTCCCTTTTCCGGCGATACCGCGGCGATCACCGCCACGCCATCCTCCAGCTCCTGCTTGACGCTGTCGCACACGGCGCGGGCCTCCCCCGCTTCTCCCTTCATTTTAAAAACGATCAGTTTTACGCTGCCGCAAGGTTTGGCCGAGGCAAGCAGCTCCTGGGTTTTGCCAGCCGCATTCTGCGCCTTCAGCTGCTCCAGCTCCTTTTCCAGAACTCGGGTCTCCTGCTGAAGCGCACCGATTTTCTGGGGCAGTTCCTCTGGATTCCCAGCCTTGCAAGCGGCGGCGCTTTTTTGCAGCAGCGCATCCTGATGGGCTATCAACCGCAAAACCCCCAAACCAGTCACGCCTTCAATGCGGCGGACGCCCGCCGCCACCGAGCTTTCCGACACAATGTGGAACAGGCCGATTTTCGCCGTGTTGTCCACATGCGTTCCGCCGCAAAATTCCGTGGACGCCTCTCCCGCCCGGACGACCCGGACAATGTCTCCGTATTTCTCACCAAAGAGAGCCATTGCCCCCAGCTTTTTGGCTTCTTCAATGGGCATTTCGGTGGCCGTCATAGGCAGGGCTGCCAGAATATTGCGGTTGACCTCTTCCTCCACTGCCTGGAGCTCGTCGGCCGTCAAAGCGGAAAAGTGGGTGAAGTCAAACCGGCAGCGCTGGTCGTCCACATACGACCCGGCCTGCTGGACGTGATTGCCCAGCACCTTGCGCAGAGCCGCCTGCAACAGATGCGCCGCCGAATGGTTGCGCATGATAGCCCGGCGCCGGGAAGCGAGAACCTCCATGGTTCCCTTCTCTGAAAGAGACACATCCCCTTCGCAAACGCCGGCTAACAGAAACACGCCGTCGTGGTTTTTGGTGGTGTTATCAATCCGGAAGCTACCCCGCGAGAATTGAATCACGCCGGTATCCCCCACCTGGCCGCCCGATTCCGCATAAGCGCAGGACTGGTCGCACACAAGAACGGCCTTGGCGCCGTCCCCCAAGCTTGTACATGTTTCGCCATCCTTGACGATTGCCAGCAGCGTCACAGGGCAAACGAGGGTTTCATATCCGGTGAAAGCCGTGGCAGGCAGGCCGGCCAGAGGATTTTCTTCCCCCTCCCAGGCCTCCATGCCGGCGTTTTTCCGTGCGGCCCGGGCGCGGGTTTTCTGCTCACTCATGAGGCGGTTGAACGCCTCCTCATCGGTGGACATGCCCTTTTCCTCCAGGATATCCACTGTTAAATCCAGCGGGAATCCAAAGGTATCGTAAAGCCGAAAGGCGTCTTCCCCGGAAATTTTTTTGTCCTTTGCGTTTTTCATCAGCTCATCCAAAAGCTGAAGACCCTGGTCAATGGTGCGGCCAAAGCTTTCCTCCTCCACGGCAATCAGCTTTTGAATAAACTCCTGCTTCTCTGCAAGCTCCGGGTATGCATCTCGATTTTCGTGGATCACCGTAGCGCTAACCTCGGCCAAAAAGGGCTTGTCGATTCCCAACAGCCGCCCATGCCTTGCGGCGCGGCGCAGCAGCCGGCGCAAAACGTATCCCCGCCCTTCGTTAGAGGGCATAACTCCGTCCCCGATCATAAAGGTAGTAGAACGGATATGGTCTGTCACTACCCGCAGGGACACATCGGTTTTTTCGTCGTCCCCATACTGCACGCCGGCAATGCGGCCCACATGCTTCATGATATTCTGCACCGTGTCCACCTCAAAGAGGTTTTCCACCCCCTGCATAACGCAGGCCAGCCGTTCCAGCCCCATGCCGGTGTCGATATTGGGGTGTTCCAAGGGTGCGTAATTTCCCTTACCGTCGGAATCAAACTGAGTGAATACCAGGTTCCAGACCTCCACATACCGGTCGCAGTCGCAGCCCACGCCGCAGCTGGCGCTGCCGCAGCCGTACTGTTCGCCGCGGTCAAAATAAATTTCCGAGCAGGGACCGCATGGACCGGAACCATGTTCCCAGAAATTGTCTTCTTTCCCAAGGCGGACAACCCGAGCGGGATCCATCCCCACTTCCTTCGTCCAGATATCGAAGGCCTCGTCGTCGTTTTCATAAATGCTGACCCACAGCCGGTCTTTGGGCATTTGGAGGACTTCGGTGAAAAACTCCCAGGCCCAGGCGGTGGCTTCCCGCTTGAAATAATCCCCAAATGAGAAATTGCCCAGCATTTCAAAGTAGGTGCCGTGGCGGGCGGTTTTGCCCACCCGTTCGATATCGGGAGTGCGGATGCATTTCTGGCAGGTAGTCACCCGCTTGCGAGGCGGCGTAATTTCCCCGGTAAAAAATTTTTTCATCGGCGCCATGCCCGAGTTGATCAGCAGCAGGCTGTTGTCGTTTTGGGGAACGAGGGAAAAGCTTTTCAGCCGCAAATGCCCTTTACTTTCAAAAAACAAAAGATACTTTTCCCGTAATTCATTGAGTCCAGTCCATTCCATTTTCATTTCTCCTTTAAGCGCAAACTCATAATAATGAAATTGCGCCGCACAAATAAAAAACGCCCGCACAATTACGGGACGGGAATCCTTTCCCGCGGTACCACCCGAATTGCGCTACGCGCCCCTCTTTTCGCCTTAACGCGGCAGTTACGTTCCGTTCGTCACGAAAAGCTCCGGGACGGCACACAGCGCGGCCTGACAAAAGCCTTTCAGCCGGGGGCCTTCTCTCTGGGGACAGGGGCGCACCGATTCTTCCCATCAACGCTTTTTTATTTTTAGTATACCTGCAAAACGCCAAGTTGTCAATGGCAAACGACCGATTCACCTATTAAAATTCAGCGGTGAGCACCCGCAGCTAAGGCGCGCCTCGCCTGGCACAATCACCATACGAAGCGTTTGTTATTCATGCAGGCTCCAGAGGCTTCGCCTGGTTTTATGCATAAATGATGCGAAAGAAAAGTATAGGATTCCCTTTGCTTGTCAATACTGTAAATGCGGTGACACGCCCTTTACATATTGATAAACGGAGGTTCCTATATGAACAATAAAGTGGAAGTCACCGGCGTTAACACATCTAAGCTGCCAGTTCTGAAAGAATCCCAAAAGGTTGAGCTTTTAAAGCGCATGAAGGCCGGGGATCCCTCCGCCCGGGAACAGTTGATCTCCGGAAACCTGAAGCTTGTTTTATCTGTAATTAAACGGTTTACCAACCGGGGCGAAAATCTGGATGACCTGTTTCAGGTGGGCTGTATTGGGCTGATTAAATCCATAGATAATTTTGATGTTTCCCAGAACGTTCGGTTTTCCACTTATGCCGTACCCATGATTATTGGTGAAATCCGTCGGTATCTCCGGGATAATAACGCCGTCCGAGTCAGCCGGTCGCTGCGGGATACGGCCTACAAAGCTATGCAGGCCAAGGAGCGGCTCATGGCAAAAAACCAGAGGGAACCTTCCATTGAAGAAATCTCCAAAGAGCTTGACATGCCCAAAAACGAGGTCGTTTTAGCGTTGGAAAGCATTGTAGAACCCGTTTCCCTATATGAACCGGTTTATTCCGACGGAGGGGACACCATTTATGTTATGGATCAGCTGGGCGACCACAACGACGATAATAACTGGCTGGATGAAATCTTATTAAAAGAAGCCATTGTCAAACTGACCGACCGGGAAAAAATGATTTTAGGGCTTCGTTTCTTTCAAGGGAAAACGCAAATGGAGGTGGCCCAGGAAATCGGCATCAGCCAGGCTCAGGTGTCCCGCTTAGAAAAAGGCGCGCTGGATAAAGTCAAAGGCAATAGCTGAGCCAAAATTTCGGCTTTGCCGGCGCCCTTCTTGAACTGCCAATCATAAAGTGCTATCAGATAAACCGCCTGCGGGAACATTCCCGCAGGCGGTTTTCTTGAACGTTAAAATTGTTTTAAAAAGGGATCCTTTTTATTCAATCACGCATTTATCTTTCAGACTGGTTTTGGTTATATTAATCCAGCTGTTGCCGGGATTAACCTTTAATTCCGAACCATCCTTATTTTTCATTACCAGCTTATCGGAGGAACCGCCCTTTTCCCAGGTAATATCCGCTGCCTTTCCTTCGCTCACATAAATCCCAGACCCATAGCTTAAATCCTGATTCACATGATAACCATCGCCAAATTCTGGAATAGAGGTGAAAAGAATAAAAATGTTTTTGACCGTCAGTTGCTCTTTGGTCGCCAGATCTTTGTGCGCACTGCCCATCTCAGATTTTAAATAAACCTTTTCTTCCGCATTATATTGATAATCGCTGTAGTAGTTCCCTGGTGAAAAAACTACCTTTACGGATTGGGCGGATGCCCCTCCTTCCGGCGCGCCAATTTCTTCAAAGGAGAAAAATGGCTTATTCCTGCTTTCCTTCAGCGTTGTACGAAAATCGTTGCTTTCAATAGCGGCCGCCAGTTTTTCACCAGTGGTATAAAGGGTATGCTCCGTAGCCAGGCCCGGCTTATTTTTCTCCCGAAATGCGGCGGAAGCGCCATTGGTTCCCAAGTCCAGATGGCTGATTCCGATTTCCGACATATGCGGCTTATTATAAATAGGATCTGTTCCAGCGTGAACATAAATCGCGTCCATACCCATGGCAAGGTCGGTAAACGCATACCGTGCGCTGCGAACCGTTCCAATCTGGCCGGCGTTCTCATAGTCCTGAAACACGGCCATCATCCGGGTGACGCCGCCCTCCGCCAACGTTTCATAAACAATTTCCGCTTTGCTGACACCCATCTGTACATCCTGAGCGACATCGGCGTTGTTAATCATAACGGCAACAGGCCGCTTACCTGCCTTGGCGGGGTCGAGATTGACAAGACCCGACAGAGGATTTACAGCCTGGGTATTCCCCGTGGTCTGCGCCCCAGTGGCAAAGGCCGTCGTGGTATTATCATTGGCCGCAGGCTGGGCCGATGGCTTTTCACAGGAGACGCACGCCAACATGAGGCTTAGACCCAGTGCCGCCATCCCAAAACGTTTCATTCCAGTCAACTTATGTAACTCCCTTTCAAAAAATACTCCCGCCCTGCCGTAATGATACCGTCAATGATAACCTGCAAAGATAGCAGGTGGGTGTCTACCCCGCGTTTTGGACTTCCAACGTCCGGCGCCCTTTAAAGGGCAGCCGGGAGGCCTGCTCACCCACGCGGGAGTCGGGACTCCCTTTTAAAGCTTGTAGGGTTATATGAACGGCTGGTCAATACGCGAACAGGGCAGGATATTTAATATTTTTTCTTCACACAAAACGATTTCAAAAAAGCAATTTACTCTTCTTGAATCTCAAAAGCGTCTTGCAGTCTATCAGTAAAAATAGCAGCCACTGATTCATACTCAGCGTCGTCTTCAATTTCCTCATAATACATCTCGCCATCCTGTTCAATGGCTTTGAGAATCACCAAGGAACTGGTCTCTTCCTCCAAAAGATCCTCAGGCTGTTCCACATTGGGAATCATGGCCAGATACTGCCCGTCCTCCGTCTCCACAGCATCTAAAACCTCAAAGGTAAATTCCTTGCCTTCCTCATCAGACAAGGTGATAAGATCAGGATTATATTGTTCTTCCATTCAAACCATCCATTCTTTTTCCTGGAACGGCATTGAAGCGCCCCTCCATTTAGCTAATCATATTTTACCCGTTCCAAGCCGGTTAGTCAATACCCTTTCTTGGTTTTGCATATTTAATAAAATATTCATAAATTTATTGAAAAATCTTATTGACAAATGAATTGAAATCGGATATACTATAACCAGAAAGAACAAGATCTAAAGAAAAATAGAGGGAATGGAAAGGGGTTGATTCCAATGTACGAAGAAGAAGCGCATTGCATCAGCCGCCGGGTGATTGCCTAAAAGCCGCGTTTCGAATGACAACGCCGCCGAATGACCGGCTATAAAGTTCATTGAGCAAAAAAGCTTTTTCTAGCGGCGGACGTCACGAGGCGGAGCAATGTGAAGTTTATTACGGGAAGAAAACCGCAGGGCGCGCCATGAGAAAGATGGAGCGGTTTTCAAAAGGGAAATTATGCGATCCCTTAAACCCAAGGCCGTCAATGCTGCGTAAGGCGCGTAAGCTGAAAATGACTTTTTTGCCGCTGGAGCTTATGAATGTGGAGGACGAGGTTTTTCGTCTGCCTGAAATATTGGATCTCTGTGCGGCAGCAAAGCGGGTTTTCGCGTATCAAGGATTTAACTTATTGATGCGGAAATCGTTTTCTATTGAATGAGTTACGCAGCGCGATAAATAGATGTTGGAACGGTAAAAGCCGAAAAACGTTATGTTTATCGTCAATTTTGCAATTAGAGAACAGCGGCATTACCGCTGATTTGCGTAAAAACTCTCGTAGGGTCAGTGTTTAGTGAAAAAGCTCGTACTGCGCCGGGAAATATTAGTACCCGGCCGGTGCGGGCTTTTTTTCATGGGATTAAACAAAAAAACGACCTGTTACACAGACGGGCCGTTTTTCTTGAGGGCTGCTTCACAAAGCTCCGTGCCGCGCTACCGACCTGCCTGAATTATGCAAGCACCGTTTGCAGCAACTCGTCCGACACGGCTTCAATTTGCCTTCTCGTTAGATAAGGATGCATCGGCAGCGACAATACCTGAGACGCTGCTTTTAAAGCATTGGGGCACTTCACCGCGGGAATTTGCAATCCGGCAAAGGCCTTTTGCTCATGCATGGTTTTCCCATAATATACCATGGTGGGAATTCCAGCTTTTTTCAGCCGTTCCATCACAAGCGCCCTTTGCTCTGAATCCCGAAGACGGATGGTATATTGTGCAAAGGAGGAGGCAAAGCCACTTGGAATATCCGGAACTGTCACCCGCCCCCGCAGATGCTCAGTATACATTCCAGCAGCTCGACGCCGCAATTCCAGCTCTTCTTCAAAAATTTCCAGTTTGCATAGCAATATGGCAGCCTGTACCGTATCCAAACGGGCGTTGAGTCCGATACGAATATTATCATATTTATCCGCTCCATGGCCGTGAACCCGCAAAGAACGCAGAAGCTCCGCCAGCGCCGGATCATCGGTAAACACCGCACCGCCGTCTCCATAGCATCCCAGCGGCTTGGCAGGAAAAAAGGAGGTAGCCGAAGCGTTGCCAAAGGTGCAGGCCTTCCTCCCTTTCAAACTGCCGCCAAATCCTTGGGCTGCATCCTCCAGCACCAACAGGTCATAGCGGTTGGCTACCGGCAATAGAGCCTCATAGTCGGCAGGCAGGCCAAACAAATCCACTGGGATTACAGCCCTTGGCCGAAGCTGTCCCTCCCGCTTAATTTGCAGAACAGCCTCTTCCAGACATGCAGCAGAGAGGTTGAAGGTATGTTCCTCTACGTCGACAAATACCGGCGTTGCGCCCGTCAGCGCCACCATCTCCGCCGTGGCGAAAAAAGTGAAATCGGGAACAAACACCGCGTCGCCCGCTCCGATCCCCCACGCCATCAGGGGAAGCAGCAGCGCGCTTGTGCCGCTGGAGCACGAGACGCAGAATTTCCGTCCTGTGTAAGCTGCCAGCTTTTCCTCCAACTGGGCTACCTGCGCTCCTTGAATGTAGTGGCCGCCTTCCAATACAGCTTGGATGGATTGGGTAAGTTTGTCTCCCAACCGCTTTCGCTGGGCTTTCAAATCTATAAATTCCATGATATCCGCTCCATTACTGAAATACACAGGCCAGGCTCTTCAAAATCAGCTTGGCGTCCGTGAAGAAGGATATGCTTTTCAAATATTTCAGGTTGATTGCCATTTTCTTTGGGAGGATTTCCTGAATATAATAATTTTCCGGGTTTTTTTGATCCGCCAAAAGCTCGCTTTCCTGGCGGTAAACAATACTGGCAGCGCCGGTCATTCCCGGCGCCAGCAGCAATGTTGCATACATTTCAGGCGTGTATTCCCTTACATACCGGGGAACCTCAGGCCGCGCCCCAATAATCGACATATCTCCCTTTAAAACATTGATAAACTGCGGAAACTCGTCGATCCGGGAAGCCCGGAGCACATGGCCAATAACCGTGATCCGGGAATCTCGGTTTCCCACGGTGATAGGCGCGCCCATATGATCCGCGTTTTTGACCATGGTACGGAATTTCAGAATCCAAAAGGATTTTCCATTCTTCCCCACCCGCTCCTGCCGGTAAAATACTGGACCGCGGGAGGTGCACTTAACCAAAAGAGCAGTCAGCAAAAGCAACGGCGATAAAATCAATAGTAAAAGCAGGCTAATTAAGATATCCAGACCCCGCTTGATCCACAAATACCCGCATTTTCCGCGTAGGATAAGATAATATTGTAAAACCGGCTCGGTTTGAAACACGCCGGGCAGCTTTGTAATATTTCGGGTAAGCAACCGCTTATCTCCCTTCTTTATGAATTGCGGATAAAAAGCGCTGAGCTAACATGGGATAATTATGATGCTTCAGCACATATGCGCGGCCCTGTTCCCCCATTTTAATGCGTTCCTCTACCGGAGTATCCCGTAAACGCTTTACTGCCTCGGCGACAGCCTTGGGATCAGAGGCGGCAACGCTTAATCCGCAGCCGGAAGTTCCCACCGGATCATTGGCAGCTTCCACCGCATAAATTACCGGCTTTGCCGCCAGCATATAATCGTAAAGCTTATTGGGACTCATGCCGTACGCATACAGCCGGCATTTCTTCGCGCCAAAATACAGAGCGTCCGCCTTCTCCAGCAGCGCGGGAACGCACCGCTTTTCCACCGAAGGCAGGAAATAAACATTTTTTATACCGTCTTTTTTCACCTGCAATTGAAGTGCCGGTTTTTCAATGCCATCCCCCGCCAACACAGTGGCAAAGCTGTCATCCAACAGCTTTGCGCTTCGCAGCAGATTGAAAAGATCATTGGATCTGGCATGTCCTCCGGCGTATAAAAGAATAAATTTATCCTCCCTGCGAAGTTGGGAAAGCAGCTCTGTATGCTGCTTTGGAAGCGCCGCGCCGCCTTCTTCCGGAATCACACCGTTGGGAATATAACAAAATTTTTTTTCAATTTGCTCTTTTCCAACGCCGGTTTTAAAGGCCCGCTCTTCCATGTGCCGGTTGGCTGCCGGCAACAGTGAAATCACCCGGTCAGCGTCCCGAAACGCAGCGTCCTCCGCCTTTTGCATCACTGCCATCACTGGGTTCCAGGGCGGAAGATTCCCCAGCACCATGGGGGTCATAGGCCATAAATCATGAATTTCATAAACCAAAACCGCCCCCCTGCGCCGGGCAATATTCCGAGCCGGATATATATCAAAGGGATAAGTGGAAGAAGCGATGACCGCATCGGGCGACAGCTCTTGCGCCAACGTTTCTGCTCTTCTATTTACTTTTTCCACAAATTGCAAAATATTTCTCGCCCTTCCAGGGCCGTTGCCATGGTATGGACTGGTTTTCACCCATGTATATGGGATCCCATCCACGAATTCCGTTGTAAAATCCTTGGTAATGACAGGGTTTTCCCGCCGAAGATGGGAATAATCAGCAGCCAGGATAGTAACTGTATGGCCAAGCCTCGTCCATTCCCGCGCCATATAATACGGGCGGAACTCCATTCCATGGCGGACAGAGCCGGCATAATGATCTATATATAAAATATTCATATGTCCCAGTCCCTTTCGATTATACCGCCAGTTCTTCATACACTGCTAATAGAACCTGTTCCTCCTGCGCCCAATTATATTTCTCCAGCACCAGCCTGCGGCCGTTTTCTCCCATCTCCTCCGCGGCAGGATCAGAAAGGAGGCGTTTAATCGCGCCTGCAATAGACTTGGGGTCCAAGGGATCCACCGTCACGCCGCAGCGTCCTTCCTCCAAAATGCCGCGCCACAGGGAAAAATCGGAAGCAATTACCGGAATCCGGGCGGCCATATATTCAAACATCTTGATGGGGAGCGCGTCCAGATAATTGACGATCGGGTGAAGTGTCACCAGCCCTGCCTTGGAGGAAGACATAATGGCCGCTGCGTCCGCACGGTCTACCTGCCCGGCGTATTCCACCTTGGCCCAGCCCGGCATGGCCTTTACCTCCCGCTCCAGCGCCGGAGAATCAAAGGTTCCGGCCAGCTTCAATTTTACATCCATATATTCCAGCGCCCGAACCATTTCTACAATCCCGCGAACCCGGGTGATGCCTCCCACATAGCAAACCGCGTTTTCCCGCGTTCCCATTGGCGGCACTGCGAATTCTGATAGCTTAGGATAATTATGTACTGCGGCAACATGGGCGCAGCCGCAGGAACGAAAAATATCCGCAATGAAATCCGTGGCAGTAACCACATAACTTAAACGACAGGCCAGGCGTTTTTCCCGCCGTTCAAACCAGCGGGAAACCGCACCCCGAAGAATTTTGGGAATCCATTCCTTTGACAAGATCTGTCGGGGAACATCCTCATGTACATCGTATATGACTTTGCCCCGCTTCATGAGGCGAAGGCCTATTTTTAAAAGTTCCGGATCGTGAAAATGAAAAATGTCCGCCTGGCAGGCCATGGCCGCACGATATACGGCCCGTGGCCCCGCCAGCAACCGAAATAGCCGAAAAGCAGGCATTTCCGCCTTTCGATAAACGAGATTCCCTTCCCCGCCTTCTTTTTGCGGGTTGATAAACACCACCCGATACCCGGCCTTTAAAAGGCTTTTAATTTCCTTTTCATAGATTCGAGAATCCGTCGGCGGATGCACGCTGGTCATCACACAAACCGTCACCGCCTTCTTCATGCCCCCTTCACCTTCTCCCGTTCCAACCGCATGCAGGTAACCAACAAATAAATTAAATTGGCGATCCCCGCAAAAAGATACACGCAGAACATGCCCAGAACCATTCCCGGCAGGCCGAACAGCCTGAAAAAGCAAAAGTCCAACCCAATCGTCAATAGCACCGAACAAACGTTGATGACTAAGTTAAACCGCACCCTTCCAATCGCCGCCAGGACATTTCCGGGAACGGTGCGCAGCAGGGTTCCTATTCCATAGCTAATCCAGAACAAACGCATGACAGGGGCCGCATCGCCATACTTTCCCGCATAAAGCAAATTCAGCAGAGCGGGCGTCACGGGGATTAGAATCAGCACCAAAGCCGCCATGAGCACAGCCATTCCCGCGGACAGCACGGCATAATATTTTCGAATCCAGCGGCCGTCAAAGGAATGACGCGCAAAATAAGGATATGCAAACACCATAATGGAGGTTGCGACAAACTCCAGGTTTTGCGGCCCGGTCATGGCGATGTTGTAATTGGCCAGCAGCGCCGGGTCAGAGGAACAATGGCCTACAATAAACGTTGCCGCGCGGGGCATAAGCAGAGAGGCAAAGTTACCGCTTAGCACCACCAAAGCATATTTCAAAAGCTCGCTTTTTTCCGAACTTCTTAAGATCTTCACAGGTGTTTTGAATAAACGGGTTCGAAACAGCAGAAGAAAGCCAAGCATGATTCCACCTGTATAGGCGATATACCGAGCCCCAATTACGCCAGAAACACCCACAAACCGCGCCCCCAAGATTTGAAAGAGCACGGAAAGAAGGGAAAAGGAAACATTCAGAATGGTAAAGTACTGATTGCGCAGCAGTCCCCGCAGCATCAATTGCAAACTTTCAAACACAAAAGCAAAACTGGGGATCAGCGTCATCATAAGGATATACTGCCGTTTTTCCGGCGCGTCAAAAGGAATCCACAAAAAGGCCGCCGCCATGCAGACCGCTGCCAAACCGTTAAAAAGCATGCCGTTTTTTACGCAAAACCGAAAATATGCCCGCCGCTGTCCATCATCCTCCGACATGGAAACGTACCGGAGGATAGAATTGGCAAGCCCCAAGCCGTTGGCCAGCATGATAATGGATATGATATTATCTACATACACGAAAAGGGAATAATCCGTTTTTTCCAAAAAGCGGGGCACCAAAATAGCCGAGCAAAGCATAATGCATTTGACCAGCGTGCTGCCGCCGATAATATGAAACAGTCCCTTTCCTTTTATCTTTTGACGCAGCGGCTTCACTGCATACCATAACCCGGAAATTTTTCTCATCTCCTGTTAAAGCGTCCATTTTCCCAGCAGCAGGCCGGAAACGCTCCGATACTGCGGCGCGGTTTTCACAAAAGGCGCCCCGATGCCCAATGCCAGTATTACCATGACAACTGGGCCTATATCGTTGTTATGATAAAAGGCGCTGACGTACATGTAAACAAAGGAGCCCGCCATCAGGCAAGCCGCCATCATAAAATAATCATCCCGAAACCGGCGCCCGACTCCGTTGATCACCGGCAGCACCATAGCGGAGGTCCATACCAGCACTCCCACCGCCCCGTACTGCCGCATCAGCAGGAGCCATTCATTGTCGGCGGCATACTGAAAATCCACCGCTGTTCCAGGTCCGATGCCCAGCAAGGGGCTTTGATGAATATACCGAAAGCTTTCCTGCCAGTGGATATACCGTTCCTGCATGCTTTTGACGGAGCCAAACTGAAACACCTCCAAAATCCTTCCCGTAATGCTTTGCGGCAGAAGCATCAGCAAAACCGTTCCCACCGCCACCAGTACGCCGCAAAAAAGAAGGGCATCTATGATACCAAAGTTTACCCAGCAATAAAATACCGCGAAGAAGACCACCAAAAAAATTAACATTATGAATGCGCTGCGGGAGGAACTCATCAGCAGCGCAATGCCGTTGAGAAGTATCAGCGCCGCGTACCGAAGACGGCGGCTTCGCAGCAGCATTAAAAAGGATAAGCCCACAGCAACCGCCGCCAAAAACGCAAACACATTAGGATTGGGCGTTAAGCCCACAACACGGGGTTTTGAATGATTGTTAATCAGCGAAAGGTACTGAGTCGGCGCAATATAAGGCACATAGCGCTCGTTAAGATGAAATGGATTGAAAAACTGGGTCACGGCAACAAAAGAGCTAACAGACAGCAGCCCAATCAATCCACGGGTTACTCTCTCCCGGTCCTTTTCTTCCCGGCATCCGGCGGAAAACAGCATAAAAAGGCCCGCATAACAAAATGCTCGTAGCATTTCAGACAAATCCACAAACGAGAAGGTCCCCCCTGAAAGCATACACCATACCTCAGAAATAAAAACGCATAAGGCAAACAATAGCAGAAAAGCGGGAAATAAAGAAAACGGCAGCCGGCCTTTGTTTTCACAGGCACAAAAGGCCAGTCCGAGCACCACAGATCCAAACAAAATGGTAGGATAATGCGGAAGCGTGCTGGGCACCATGGTGATCAGAAACAGCACTGCTGCCAACGTCCAAGCCCTGCCCCGATACCGCCAGGCCGCCGGCGCCGCCATCTTCAAAGCGGCCGCCGTCATGACCGCTTCCCTTTGGACACTGCCGGAACGATCATCATGATCACCAGTCCCGCCAATGCGCCGCCTGCCGCGCCCACCAGAGAAGCAGTAATCCAATTGGGCTTATCTTCCAGCACTTCAATGGTCGCCGGCAGCATGATGGGCCTTGTATACTGGGCATAAGGCTTTAATTCCTGCGCCACGCTCAGTTCCTGCAACATGGCTTTACTGGCCGAACGAACGCCATACTGATTAGAATAATCCTCCAGCAGGGAAAGGAGTTCATCACTGCCCTGCAAATCTAAATCAGAAAGGCTTCCGCCATGTTCCTCATTAAAATCAACCAGCGCCTGCAAAGCCTGTTCCAGCGCTTGATCTGCCTGTTCCTGCACCTTCAGCAGGCTGGAACGGGTAGATGCAATATTCAGCTCCGCTTGTTCTTGCAAATACGTATCTACCGCATTCTGCAAACCGGCAGCGAGAGCCGAAACGTCTTTTTGACTTTCTCCGACTACCGTAACCACCGTATTGTCCTTGCTGTTTTCGTATTCAGCGGAGATTTCTGGCAGCTTGGAAAGATTCATGGTCTCCTGGCAGTAGGCCCGAAATTCATTTCCAGCCACCATGGGGCCCATCGTTTTTCGGGTAATATTAATCACCTGCTTGCTGACGGTGGGATTATAAAGCTTATCGCTATTTTCTGAAAAATACTGCGCCAGCATCCCATTAAACAAGCCGGATAAGGTATCGTTCTCCCTGAACTGATTATACACCACATCCTGAGATGGTAGAGAGGTTGCCTTAAGATCATAATCGAAAAAACGCAGGCTGCACTGGAAGGAATATTGGGTTGTTGCGAGAAGGCCTACCACTGTTCCAGCAACGGCCGCTGCCAGAACCGCCAAAACGATTATCAAAGGAATAAAACGTCTAAGAAGCTGAATAAAGCCCTTAAAATTCAATTCATCCATGTAGGATCCGTCCCTTCTTCCCTAAAATCTGCCTTGGAAATCCACCGTGGCGCATTGGGAAAGCGGCAACCGCACCGGCTTTCCTTCGGCGGCGGAGCGGTAGATCGCCAGCACAAGCTCCAGCGCCCGGCGGCCGGCATTTCCGTCCACATATGGCTGCGCTTTCGAGCGGATGGCATGGATCACGTCCCCGTACAGCGGCGTATGGCCAAAGCCATACACGTTGGGCGGATTATCCCGGAACTGCTCCTTCACCGCCTCTGCGGTGTCAATTCCATCTCCAAAACGCCATTCCTCAATGACGTTCACTGATTTCCCCCCCGCTTTTGCAGTGCCCTTTTCCCCAAATAAATACAGGGTTTCTTCCAGGTTTTCCCGGAAAACATTGGTGGTGCCTTCAATCAGGCCGTAAGCCCCGTTATGAAATTTAACCAGCGCAAGACCGATATCCTCCGCTTCGATATAAGAATGCGCCAACCGGTCGGTATAGGCCATGACCTCCTCCACCGTATCCCCCAGCATCCAACGCAGCAGATCAATGTTATGAATGCACTGGTTCATCAGCGCGCCCCCGTCCTGCTCCCAGGTTCCCCGCCAGGCGGCCTGTTTATAATACTGCGAACCGCGATACCAGCGGATATGAGCCGCGCCGTGTAGCATTTTCCCAAACCGGCCGGACTCCACCGCGCTCCGGATTTTTTGAATAGACCGGTTGAAGCGGTTTTGGTGGCACGCACAAAGAACAACGCCTTTTCGCTCAGCCGCCTGGATCATCGCATCCGCATCCGCCAGGGACAAGGCAATGGGCTTTTCCACAATTACGTGGCAGCCGGCGGCAATTCCTTGCAATGCAATCGCAGCGTGCTTTCCGCTCTCTGTCGCAATGGAAACAAGATCCAGGCTCTCTTTTTCCAGCATTTCCCTGTAATCCGTATACCGCCTCACCGTGGACAAGTCCTCATCAAAAGCGCCCAGTAATGCTTCCATCCGTCCAGGCACAAGATCACAGATCGCACAAAGCTCCAAATCATTTTTATGATTGAAAACGGCCGCGATGTGGTTGCGGGAGATCCGTCCGCAGCCGATCAGCGCGTACCGCAATTTAGGCTGATTCATATGTTCCTTTTTCACCCTTCCTGCTGACTGCCAAGCAGTTGCTCCTTTGGTACGTTCCGCAGCGGTCTTGCGGGGTTTCCTGTCACAATCACGCCGGCCGGTACATCCCGAGTGACCACGCTGCCCGCAGCAGCAAATCCGTCCTCTCCAATCACTTTGCCTGGCAAAATCACTGCCCCGGCGCCGATCCGGCCGCCTTTTTTAACGGTAACGCCCTTGAACGCCGCAAACCGGGCCTTTCCCCGCCCGGCATAATTATCATTTGAAGTAACAACGCCCGGCCCGATAAAGCAGTCGTCTTCTATAACGGAATAGGCCGTAATATACGCGCCGGTCTGGAGCTTGCACCGGGCGCCGATAGTGCAATCGCATTCCACTGTAACGCCCTTTCCGAGAATGGTTTGCTCCCCCACCGCAACCCGCTCCCGCACACAGGCATAATCTGCCGCCAAAACCCCGCTGGCCAGGGAACACCCAGCGTAGAGCACCGCGCCGGTGCCAATAATGCATCCGTCTCCCACCTTTGCGGGCGACGAAACCTCACCGGTGGTGACAGCGCTGTTAGCAGCTCGCATCGGCAGCTTTCCAAGGCAGGCGAAGTCGTCTACCCGGACGTTTTTTCCCAGCACCGTGCCCCGCCGGATCACCACATGATGCCCAATCACGCTGCCGCTTCCAATGACAACGTCTTCCTCAATAACGGTGTTTTGCCCGATCACAACATTGTCTGCAATGCCCGATACAGCCATTCCAACCCCGCCTTTCCAACAAAATCAGCGTTACAGCCGCTCAAGATGACTGGCAGAAAAGCCTTTGGTTAGGTTCCTGGTATCAAACACCAGCCTTGCATGCTCCAAAATGAATTGCGGATCATAGCAGCTATGGTTGGTGGTGATCACAACAATATCCGCCTCCTCCATAGCCTGCGGGGAAAGCTCCACGGATTCCAGTGTCAGCCCCTTATGCGTAAAGCAAGGGTTATAAGGATCATTATAGCTGACAACACAGCCCTGCTCGTGCAGCACCCTCGCCAATTCCAGCGCGGGTGATTCTCGTAAATCATCAATATCAGGTTTATAAGCCGCGCCCAGCAGCAAGACCTTCGAGCCCTTCAGGGGCTTTTTTATTCGGTTTAATTGCCGGGCAATCCGATCAGCGCAGTATTCCGGCATGGAGTTATTAATTTCACCCGCAATTTCAATTAGCCGCGTATGGTAATTGAATTCTCGGGCTTTCCAGGTAAGATAAAATGGATCAATGGGAATACAGTGCCCCCCCAAGCCGGGACCTGGGTAGAAGGCCATAAATCCATAGGGCTTGGTTTTGGCCGCATCAATCACCTCCCAGACGGGAATCCCCATGCGCTCGCAGAGAATGGCCATTTCATTGGCCAAGGCTATGTTGATATTGCGAAAGGTGTTTTCCAGGATTTTTTCCATTTCCGCCACCTTGGGGCTGGAAACAATGTGAATTTCCCCTTCTAAGACGCTGCCGTAAAGCCGGGCGGCCAGTTGTGAGCATTCCGGCGTTACCCCTCCTACGACCTTCGGCGTGTTTTTTGTTTTATAAACCGCATTTCCGGGATCTACCCGCTCCGGCGAAAAAGCCAGAAAAATATCCTTTCCCACCGTAAAGCCTTCCGCTTCCAGCAGAGGCTTTATGATTTCCTCCGTCGTACCAGGATAGGTGGTGCTTTCTAAAATCACCAGCATCCCCTTGTGTGCATATTTCGCCACCTGGCGTGCCGAACTCTCCACATAGGAGATATCCGGCTGATAATAAGCGTCCAGCGGCGTTGGAACACAAATCGCGACACAGTCGCATTTGCCCAAAAGAGAAAAATCGGCGCTGGCCCGAATCCGCCCCTGTTCTGCTAAAAGGGAGAGATCACTGTCTACCACATCGCCGATGTAGTTATGGCCGGCATTGACCATGTCGACCTTTTTTTTCTGCACATCCACGCCAATGACCTTATATCCGGCTTTCGCTTTCTCCACCGCCAACGGCAGGCCCACATACCCGAGACCCAAAACCCCCAACACGGCGGTTTTCTTCTCCAGCTTTTCCATCAGCCGTTCATAATACATGCTGTTTCTTCCTTTCCGGCCATCCATGCAAAAAATTATTCTTCCGCTTCAAGCTCCGTGCCCGGCTGGTGGCGGAAGGTAGGAACCAATTTCTGCACCGCATCAAATAGATGACCGATATCTGGCTCGGCAATGCTTTTCTCAAGCCTTTTGATTTGCCGGGCAAGGTTGGTTTCGTTAAATTTCAGCGGCTTCATAACATAGATTTTCGAGTTGGCGGTTTTTGAAACATCCTCCTCTGCCATGCGCAGCTCTTCCACCAGCTTTTCTCCGGGACGCAGCCCAATGCACTTGATTTCTATGTCTTTTTCCGGCTCATACCCGGATAACCGGATTAAATCACAGGCTAGGTCATATATCTTCACCGGCTTGCCCATATCCAGTACAAAAATTTCACCGCCCGCTGCCATGGCGCCCGCTTCCAGAACCAGTTGGACTGCCTCCGGAATGGTCATAAAATACCGCCGCATGTCCGGATGGGTAATGGTCACCGGCCCGCCTGCCTCGATCTGCTTTCGAAACAGCGGCACCACGCTGCCATTAGAGCCCAAAACATTGCCAAACCGAACGGCGGCAATTTCTGTTTTGGACAAGCCGTTCATCATCTGCACGGTTTTCTCCGCAATCCGCTTGGATGCGCCCATAATGTTGGTGGGATTCACCGCCTTGTCCGTGGAAATCATAATCAGCTTCTCCACGCTTCGGCTAATGGCCTCCTGCGCAATATTAATGGTTCCAAACACATTGTTTTTAATGGCTTCCCGCGGACTGTATTCCATCATGGGAACATGCTTATGAGCCGCGGCATGAAAAATGAGAGCGGGGCGAAATTCATCCATCACCTCTCCAATGCGTTTGCGATCCCGAATGGAACCCAGACGCATGGAAAAGCGGTCTTTGTCATAGGCTTCCTTCAGTTCATTTTCAATATCAAACAATCCATTTTCATTGATATCGAAGATTACTAAATGGCCGCAGCCATAATTTAAAACCTGGCGGCAAATTTCCGAACCAATTGATCCGGCGCCGCCGGTGACCATGATAACCTTATCCCGGACAAAATTCCGAACCGCCTGCATATTTAGCTGAACGCTGTCACGGCGCAATAGCTCTTCCAGATTAATATTATCCAGTTTAGCATTGGTCAGTTCAATATCGTCAATCGTTCCGTAACGCCGCAGCTGGCATTTTTCCTCCCGACAAATTTCTAAAACAAATTCCAGCAATTCCCTGCTGGCCGTTGGAATAGCGACAATGACTTCATCCACATCGTATTTGTGGATAGCCTCGCTAAGCTTTTCCCGCCCGCCGAACACTCGAAGACCACAGACCTTTTTGCCCCAGAAAAACTCATTGTCATCAATGAACACCACTGGCTGCAAGCGATCGGTCAGGCTGGTATGCAGACGGTTGTATAAATGCTGGCCGGCTTCTCCCGCTCCAAAGATCAGGGCGCGCTTCATGGGCTCCCCTGCGCTGCACATGGCCTTGCGGTACATCCGCGCCTGCACCAAAGAGGAAAGCCGGGGAGCCGCCCGGCCCAACAGAGGAAACAGCAGCATAAAAATTACGTAAAAAATGATGACACGGGTCAGATCAAATATCAAGCCGTTTAAGTAAGCCAAAGCATAGCCCAGCAACGCGCAAACCAAGCAGGAAACCGGAACGGATATGCACTCCAGGCGGATAATGTCGGGGAACGCAATATGTCGGAGCACTTGTCCGTAACACCCGCATAGAAAATTGGTTAACACGAAAATTCCCGCCAGTCCGGCAATTACCAGTATCAGTACCAGGGGCGGCTTCAGAAAAAACGAGGGGATGGACATAAAGGTCGTCAATGTACTGTAAAACGCTACCTTAAACGCCAACAAAACCGATACCGTGACGGATAAAATATCCCACAGCATTGTTCCTGCTATATCGGCAATGCGTTTGGCATTTTTCATCGTTTTGACTTCCCTCACTCTAGTATCCATTAAATCAACAGTATGTAAATCATCATAAGCATAGTTTTAAAAATTATACCATATTATCCCTTGCAAATCAAGGAGTTTTATTCTACACGAATCGTCGCTGTTCTCCGCGTCTATTTCGCGTTGAAAATATATTTTATTTGTAAAAAATGACCTATGTCTTACGATGCTAAAAACCGCTCTGTATTCACAACAGAGCGGTTGAAATGCAGTCTTTACAAAATGGACTGCGCCGGTTCCGGTTTTTCCTGCCACTTATCTGTCTCAGAGAAATCCGGACTACAGCCCGGAGCCTGTATACAAGCGCACAGGCGAACCACCAGTCCATCGGGAAGGAATCGGCGGAAGAAACGAAACGCCTTCATTTGCACTCCGGGGACAATTACGCCCTGCCGCCGAAGCATTCGCTCCACCGCATATTCCGCAGCGCGGCGGCTGCTTATATACTGAAGCTGAAAATGGCAATTCGCCTTTTCATCAAATTCCGTATGAATCGGGCCGGGGCAGAACGCACCGATATAAACGTGGCTCCCCTGCCGGCGAAGTTCCTCTCCCACAGCCTGGGTCAGATGCAGAATATACGCCTTAGATGCATAATAAGCCGCCATATAAGGCCCCGGGTAAAAAGACGAAGCAGAAGAAACGTTCAGGATATATCCGCTGTCCCGGCTAATAAAGCTTTTTAGAAAAAGCTTGGTTAGGATATGCGGCGCTTCCACATTGGTGCGGATCATTTGCAGTTCCTTATCAAGATCAGTACAGTCAAAAGCCCCAAAAACACCAAAGCCGGCATTATTAATCAGCACATCAATCTGTTCCTCACGAACCAGCTCGTACAAGGCCATGCAGCCTTCCAGTGTGGAAATATCCTGTATGATAATTCGGGGAGATCCGGCCAACTCATTGCTCAGCTCTCGAAGACGGTTTTCTCGGCGCGCAACCAGGATCAGTTCATGGCCCAGACCATCCAACACCCGGGCAATGTCCCGGCCCAGGCCGGAGCTTGCGCCTGTAATCAGTGCCTTCATCTAGCATTCACTCCTTTCTTTCATACCATAAGCTTGCCCATATAAAGCCAAATTTATGATTTCTGTTTTCCCACAGAAAAGGCGCCAGGATCATTTTTGTCCGCAAAAGCCTGCTCCATTTGTTCCTTGCAAAGCTCCATCAGCCGCCGCGTCTCTCGGCTGCGTTTGTGATTTAAATTCGGATATACCGGCGGCAGAATTTCTAAATTCAAAGGAGGCCTTCGCCGCAGCAGCCGGCGAAGCCAGCCGGCCTTTCGGTAGCTAATTACCATGGGGAGAATAGGAACATCGCATTGATAAGAGAACCAAAACGCACCGCGCTGAAACGTACGCAGCCTTGTGTCATAGGGAATCAGTTCCCCTTCAGGGAAAAAATGAACCAGTTCCCCCTGCCCCAACAGTTCCTCCACACAATTTGAAAAGGATTGGTAGGATTTAGGGGTTTGGGGGATGGGAAGCCCGCCCAGATATTTTACCAAATGTCGGACAATAGGAATTTCTAAATTGGATTTCAAGGTGGGAAAAAACATCTTCCGCCCCGTATATGGAAACTGACAGCCAACAATGGAGCAGTCCAGCATATTCACATGATTACAGACAGTGATCGCCGCGCCGGGAATTTGCCTTAAGTGTTCCCGGCCGCATACTTTTAAGCCAAAGAACAACCGGTGATGAATCCGCAGCACAAAACGGGCAAGACCCCGAAGCCAGCCGCTGAGAAAACGGAACCTTTTGGTCTGCCGCAAAAACGTATACTGATCATCCAGCCGCAACACGAATTTCCGTTTCTTGGACATCCTGCACTCCCTTCCGTCAAACGGATCCTTTACCCCTTCATTTCCTCAATGGCTTCTTGAAACATATGCTCAATCTGTTTCACACAAACGTCGATGTTATAGCGTTTTCCAAGCTCGCTATACTCCACTTCCATTTTTTTGCGTTCATCTTCATGAGATATCCAATAATCCATTTTTTCCGCCAGATCCCCGCTGTCCCCGCGCTGGAATAAACTGCGGTTATCCAACGCGAACTGCGGCGTTGCCGACAGCGGGCTGTTGGAGATAACAGGAACCAGCCCGCTGCAAAAAGCTTCCATACATGATATCGCTTCAATTTCTGCATCTGCCGCATGGACGTACAAATCCGACATGGCAATGATATCCCGCAACTGCTCCATATCATAAAAATCAATGATTATGGGATGCGGCAGATCCTTAGCCAACGCCTCGTACTTTTCCCGTTTAGGGCCTTTGCCAGCCAGAATTAGCTGGATGCGGTCGGCAAACCTGGACTTTTTAACCGCTTCAATTAACACATCCTGCCGCTTTTCATTGGATAAACGGCCAATCATTAAAACTACAAATTTTCCTTTCAGCTCCGGCGTTTTTGCAAGCTTACGGTAAACGAACCTGGGATCCACTCCGTTGGAAATAACATGCAGCTTAGCAGTGTATCCGTTTTCCTTCAGCTGGGACGCAATAAATTGGCTGGGACAATGAATATGAGTAATCTTATTATAAAAAATGGTTTTAAAGCCTTTATAAATCGCGGTGTTGATAGAATGCACCCGCCCCAGCCCCAATGTATATGTAATATTTTCTGGCTGAACATGAAAGGCTGCGGTATGCGGCACATGCAGCTCAGCCGCAATTTTTCGGCCCTCCATAGAGAGCCAGAACGGCATGTAAAAATGCACCACATCCGCCCAGGAGATGGCTGACCGGAGCATGACCTTATTGGGCTTGGCAAACAGCATTCCCTGGTTTTTTACAATCCGGTCAGCTATGGGGAGCAGCCGGAATTCATCTACCCGGTATTTCCCTTCCCGTTCCTCGCCCGCACTGACCACCCGTACCTCGTTTCCACTGCGTTCCAACGCCTCTGCAAATCGCTTGGCGGATATCGTAGTCCCGTTATTAGCGCTGTCGAACTGGTCAATAACCAAAAGGATTTTCATTTCCGTCCACTTCCCCTCGCCAAGAAATATAAGAGCATTATAATACAAAACCGTTCACAAGTCTACAGGAAACGAAAAGAGCCCACACAAACCGCAATTTACAGCAGATGTGAGCCTGAATAAGATAGAAAAAAATTGAGACCTGTTAAATGAGTTTACAAAAACGTTACGCATTCGGCTAAACGTTTCCGGCGAACATATGACGACAATAATATGGAAGACAGCGCCGGAACATATGGAACATATTACTAATATATTTTCGTCTCCATCTCCCAAATCATGCGAGCAACGCCGTCTTTTTCATGAGAGCCGGCCGTCACATCTGCTGCCCTTAAAACCTCTGGCCGTGCATTGGACACTGCTACGGCAATATCTGCCGCCTCCAGCATCCCCAGGTCGTTGAGGTTGTCGCCAAAAGCGACCATCTGATCCGCACCTGTTTTTTCTTTCAGCCATAACGCGCCTTCCGCTTTGCTGGCGCGGTCAGAAAAGCATTCTAAGAACCACAGGTCGGTATAAGTATCGGCATACTTAGAGCATTGCACGCCCGGGATCCGGAAGGCGTCTGCATAAACCGCTTCCACGGCCTGTCTCGTATCTAATGCGCTCATATACACGCAATCGTCTCCAAACTGAAAGGCGGGAACCTGCCGGAAGGATTTATACTTTGTTTTCCGGTCTTTCACAAAGGCTTCCTCCTGGGGGCTTTTCAGCGCTTGATACTGTACCCGCAGATCATTCCCGTCAAACGTGAACAGAAACGGCGGGCGGCCGTGAGCCAGGAAGACCGACAGCAGCCGGCCTGCGGTATCCTGTGCCAGAGGCTGAGACCGCAGAGCTTTGCCAGTTTTGGCGTCACAGGCAAATACCCCGTTCATCGTGATGATGGGCAAGCGCAAATGCAAGCCCTTTAAAATACGGGAAGCCGTCACCACAGAGCGCGCGGTACATACAGAAAAAAGGAGTCCCTTGTCCAGCATCTCATTTAGAATTGAAGTCGAAACGGGACTGACGGTTTCATTCCCCCGCAGCAAAGTACCGTCCAAGTCGGTTATATACAATGTTTTGGTCAAACAACCACCTCTAACTAGCTTGTAACATAACTATATGAAAAGACCGAAGAAAAGTTTCTCCGGCCTTTCAGCTTTTTCGCAGCGAATGGCGGTTTTCAGCAATCAACTCGGCAAGCGCCGCCTCATTCCTTGGCAGTTCTGTTAGATAAATCCCGCCGCGGGCAATATCATCCCGTTCATGAAAATCCGAACCCGACAAGGGAACCAGACCGTTCTCCCTGCAAAAAGCCTGTGCCTGATCGTTATGGGAATCATGACGCATATTTCCGTTAAAGACCTCCACTCCTTGCAGGTAACTTGGTTCAAGCCGCCGCATATTAAAACGAAAGGGGTGGGCTTGGGCAAAGAAAAAGCCTTGTTTCCTGCATAAAGCCGCAAATTCTTCCGGCAAAATCCGGTATAGCTCCGGGGTTTCCCGCAAAAACTCTTCCGTGATTCCATAAACCAGAAAATCCTCCGGGCCGGCCATGTACCGCCATTCCATCCCAAGATAGACCCGAACGCCTAGTCGGTCTCCCGCTTCCTTTGCAGCCTTGTAGCCATTTAGCCAGCAATCCATTTTTTCCTGCCAGGATAAAGCCTCCCTTTCAGCAAAAAAGGCCTGTACATAATGATCCGTCACGATAACCGCCGCATACCCCCGCTCCCGGCATAGCGCGATTCCTTCCGCGGCGGGAATCTTCCCGCAGACGCTCGTTTCACTGGTATGAAAATGCGTTTCGGTTAAATACGGTTCCACAAAAAGACCTCCTAGAAATCATCCCGCAGGTAAATCCGCCGCCTGCCCCGATGGATATACACGCTGAGAATCAGGCCGATTCCGATAAATAAGCTGACCAGAGACGTTCCGCCAGCGCTGAAAAAGGGCAGCGTTATTCCAATAACCGGCAGTAAGGAAAGGCACATACCGATGTTAATAATGGTCTGAATAGAAAACATAGCAAACACGCCGGTACAGATCATCGCCCCCATTTTATCCCGAGACAAACGGGCAACCCTTAAAATACGCAGGCACAGCGCGCACAGTAAAATTAACACTGCCATGCAGCCGAAAAAACCCAATTCCTCTCCGGCAGTGGCAAAAATAAAGTCATTATAAGCCTTGGGGACATTGCCTGATTGAATGCGGGGACCTTGCAAAAAACCGTATCCCGTAAGGCCGCCGGATCCAATGGCGATGCGGCCCCTCCACTGCTGCCAGCCGTTGCCCAGCAGATCCGACTCAGGATTAAAAACAATCAGAATCCGGTTTCTCTGGTAGCTGTTGAGAACAAAAAACCAAATAAACGGCGCCGCGGCGGCCAGCGCCGCGCCCGCAATAATAAAATAGCGTAATTTCACACCGCTGACAAACAGCATGCAAGCGAAAATAAATGCGAGGATCAGCGCAGTCCCATCGTCCCCCTGCAAAAAATGAATCAACAGTGCGGGAAAAGCGCCATGAGCGCAAAGCAGCAACAGATTTTTAGGGCGGTTAATTTGATCCCGCACCTTATGAATATGCAAAGAAAAGGTAATAATAAAAGCAATTTTAACCAATTCAGACGGCTGAAAAGACATCCCCCCCGGCAATTCCAGCCAGGCTTTATTGGAAGTGCCCTGAGGCGCGTACCCCCAAATAAAGGTCACAATCAGCAGCGCCACGCAAAGGCCCACCCAAATATACCAACGCCTGGCAATCGTTTTATAATCAAACAGGCTGATGAAAATGGCCGCCGCAACCCCAATTGCCACAGACGCGGCCTGCACCAAAACCTGCCGGATATCGCCGGTGGAATAGGTGGCAGAATAAATCAGCACCGTTCCGTAGAACGACGCGGTGAGGCAAATCAGTAACAGCAGCTTATCTGTTTCTCGGATGTAATCGGCAATGCCGTGAAGAAAATTTTTCATCCTCACATTTCCTTTGCGATTGATGATCCTATTATACGGCACAAAACGACATTATGCAAGTGCCAAATCCAACATGCAATAAAGGGGCGCAGGCAGCGCCCCTTTTCATTTTTTCACCGGTTGCCGTTATAATTCCTGTTTTTCACAGATTCGGCAGGAAATAAGAAACGACAAAATTTCCAGCACAACGATGAACAACGGCGCCAGAAAGGCCGCTTTCCGTATCGCCTCCTCCCCCGGTATAGGCATGCCGCTCTTCATCAAAAGAAAGACCGCAAGGAAGGGTACTGCAAACAAAAGCATCATAATCACCCGTCCTTTTTCCGGCCCCAGTTTGAGCATTAGCGGCAGCATAATCTGCTGAAACAATAGTATGACCAGCAGGATTAAATAAGCGGTCAGCAGCCGCTCCTTCCAATTAAATCCTCCGTGGGCGGCTCTTCCGGCCAAATCTGCAAGGAAAGCCACGGCCGTTCCCGCCACCGCGGAGAGAAACGCCAATAGGTATTTGGAGGAAACAAGGCTCCGTCGTCCCACCGGCAGGGTC
>CALWPT010000016.1 GCA_944383495.1 uncultured Clostridia bacterium
TATCAAGAGTAAGATCGATCACTTCGGTTGTATCGTTGTTGTAGGTCAGCGTAAGCTTACCGCCGGTTACATCCAGTGTTTCTTTGCATTCGAGATATTTTGTTTTGGTAGGCAATGTAGAGACTTCGATGGATTTTAGAGACTTCGCAACAACATTTACTACAAATGTTGTCGTTTGCCCCCCATAACTGACAGTTAAAGTTTGAACGGCAACTTTGTTTTTATCATACCCGCTAATCATTGACAACTCTAAAGGAATAGTCTCGCTATAGTTGTCTTCCGATTCATAAAGAACCCTTAAACTACCGCCGGTCAAATCAAGTTCTTGTCCTTCCAGATAACTTAATTTATTGGGTTCTGTAAGTGTAATGGATTTAATCTGCTTTTCTAACACAGTAATATCAAAGGTGTCAGTTTTCTCCTGATAGCTAACTGTTACTGTCACAGTGCCAGCTTTCTCTTTATCATAGTCGATTTCTGCTAAGTTCATTGCAATAACTTCATTACTGCCATTGTTATAAAAGAGAGTGATGGTTCCTCCTGTTAAATCAAGCGGCTGTCCCTGCACATATGTTGTTTTATTTGGTAATGCATTCACTTTAATATGGTCGAGCTGCTTTTTTAACACTTCAATTGTAATTGTTTCTGTACTTTTTACCCCGCCATATGTCAGATGAACTGTCTGCGACCCTGCTTGATTGATATTCAATTCTGACAGCATCTGGGGTGTTGCGTCAACCGTTACCGTTTTTCCGTCTTGGTAGGTAATTTTCACTTTTGCTCCGGTCAGATCTGGCAATATTCCTTCCAGTGTTTGATTGTTTGTAGGATCGGATAATAGTTCAATTTTTTTTATTGGTTCCTGTCGGTTGTTTTTAAGCTGTGGATAAGGATAAGTGTGATAATTGTCGATTTCCCATATTGTATCAAAGTCAAAGCCGACAAAGGTGGATTGTTGTTTCATTTGATCGGCGGTGCATTTTACCACAGTATCATCTTCTTTTCCAACACCTTCTGAAATAATATCTAGGTAATAACAGTTACTGATCGTTCCATAGTTATTTCCCGCAATTCCTCTGGCGTTGGCTCTGGATGAAGGTGCGTATGATGCGGATGCGGTGCCGATGCCCATGTTATAACAGTTGCTGATTGTTCCGCCGCTACTCCCCGCAATCCCTCCCGTATAGGATGAGATAGACGAGGATGCGTATGAGAATGTGGATGCGGATGTGGATACCGCACCGGTATTATAACAGTTGCTGATTGTTCCTGTGTAGTTACGCCCTACAATTCCCCCCGCATAGGCATTGGATGCGGATGCAGACGAGGATGCGGATACCGCACCGGTATTAGAACAGTTGCTGATTGTTCCGTCGCTACTCCCCGCGATTCCTCCCGTGTAGGCATAGGCGGTGGCAGTGGATAAGGATGATGATGAGGAAGATGAGG
This sequence comes from uncultured Clostridia bacterium, assembly GCA_944383495.1. Taxonomy (GTDB): domain Bacteria; phylum Bacillota; class Clostridia; order Oscillospirales; family Acutalibacteraceae; genus CALWPT01. The sequence continues at coordinate 1,450 of CALWPT010000016.1, forward strand.
ATGAGGAAGATGTGATGCCAGTGTTATAGCAATCACAGATTGTTCCACTATTATACCCCGCAATTCCTCCCACAGAGGATAAGACATAAGCAGAGGATAAGGCAGAGGATAAGGATATATCACTCTCTAACATTCCCAAATTCTTGATCGTACCCTGATTGTATCCAAACAATCCGGCATAAGATGTTTTGTCTTTGTCTTGTATATCAATATTGATGTGCAGGCCTTTTATCGTATGTCCATTTCCGTTAAACACACCTGTAAATGATGTTTTATCATCTTTCCCAATCGGCACCCAGCCTCGACCGTTGTTATAAAATGCTCCTCCTTCAGTAAAATCCTCTGCACCAAACTCAATATCTGCTACCATTTTAAAATTGGCACCCAGATAGTTCCGTACATTGTTCAGGTGGGTTTTATCAGATATAAGATATGGATTGTAGGCTGTGCCTATCCCCCCGTCAAACTCAACAACATTTTCTTCAGGGTCCATATGGAGCAACTTTTGTAAAGTAGGACATGGATAGGGACTATCTTCCACAAATTCCCACACTGTGTCAAAATCAAAGCCAACAAAGGTATCCTGCCGAATCATTTGCTCTAATGTACATTTCACAGTGGTATCATTACCGTTTCCAACACCTCTGAAAATAATATCAAGGTAATAGCAGTTGCTGATCGTTCCCGTGTAGTTATACCCCGCAATTCCTCCCGCATAGGCATAGGATGCGAAAGAGGCGGAAGATGATACCGCACCAGTGTTATAACAGTTGCTGATTATACGACTGTTATATCCCGCAATTCCTCCCGCATAGGTACATCCTGAGTTTACGTATGAGGTTGAGTATGAGGATGTTACAAGACCAATGTTATAGCAGTTGCTGATCGTTCCACCATTATACCCCGCAATTCCTCCCGCATAGGCATAGTATAAATATAAAGATGAGGTTGAGGATATCGCACCGGTGTTATAGCAGTTACTGATCGTTCCATAGTTATATCCCACAATCCCTCCGGAGTTAATAGAGACTTTGGTTGTGTCTGATGGGGATGAGCTCAAGTATGATGAGGATACAGATCCAGTGTTATAGCAATTGCTAATTATACCGCTTTCGCTATTATATCCTGCAATCCCTCCTGTATAGAATGAATCAAAGGATAAGTCTGCGCATGATGATGATATCGCATCGGTGTTATAACAGTTGCTGATCGTTCCGCTGTTATATCCCGCAATCCCTCCTGTATAGAATGGGTCATGGGATGAGTTTGCGGATGATATCGTACCGGTGTTATAACAGTTGCTGATCGTTCCACTGTTATATCCCGTAATTCCTCCTGTATAGAATGGGTCAACGGATGAATTTGCGGATGAGGATACCGTACCAGTGTTATAACAGTTGCTGATTATACCGCTGTTATATCCCGTAATTCCTCCGGTGTAGACATAGTTCGAGGATGAGGCAAAAGCAGAGGATACAGATATATTACCCTCTAACATCCCCAAATTCTTGATTGTACCCTGATTGTATCCAAACAATCCGGCATAGGATGTTTTGTCCTTGTCTTGTATATAAATATTGATGTGCAGATCTTTTATCGTATGTCCATTTCCATCAAACCCCCCCAAAAAAGGCGTCTCACTATTTGTTCCAATAAACTCCCAGCCTTGACCGTTATTGTAAAATGCTCCGCCTTCGGCGAAGTCCTCCTTGGTAAAAACAATATCCTTCACCATCTTAAAATGTGCATACAAATACTTCCGTACATTATCCAGATGCTCTTTGGTTGATATTAAATAAGGGTTATATGGTGTTCCCGTCCCCCCGGCAAATTCTGTTGTGTTTTCTTCTCTTTCATCAGTATATAGTAGTTTTTGCAAGGTTGGAAATGGATAGCTATTACTTCCTTTAAATTCCCATACCGTATCAAAATCAAACCCAGTAAAAGTTTTCTGTTGTTTCATCTGTTCTAATGTGCATTTTACAGTAGGGTCTTCACCGTTTCCAACACCCCTTGAAATGATATCGAGATAATAGCAACTGCTGATTATTCCATTATTGTTATTATCTCCTATAACCCCTCCGGCGTTGACATAGGATGAGTTTGCGGATGAGGATATGGTGCCAGTGTTATAGCAGTTGCTGATCCTTCCGCTGCTATATCCCGTAATCCCTCCGGCGTTGACAGAGTGTGAGGATACGGATACGATACCGGTGTTATAGCAATTACTGATTATTCCGTTATCGCTATTATACCCCGCAATTCCTCCTGCATAGGCATAAGATGAGATCGCGGTTGTTAACGAGGATATAGTGCCAGTGTTATAGCAGCCGCTGATCGTTCCGCTGTTATATCCTGCGATTTTCCCCGCATAGACGAAGGATGAGGATGAGTATGATGAGGAGGCTACACTGCCATCTAACATTCCTAAACTTTTTATAGTTCCTTTATTATATCCAAATAATCCGGCTGCATATTGAGTATATGAATATACATACAAACCTTTAATTGTATGTCCGTCTCCATCAAACACGCCTGTAAATGGTGTCTTATCATCTGTTCCAATCGGTTCCCACCCCTGACCGCCATTGTAAAATGCTCCGTTTTCTGCAAAGTCATCTTCAGTAAATTCAATATCCGCCGCCATTTTAAAATGAGCGTTCAGATACTTCCGCACATTGTTCAGGTGCGTTTTGTTGGAAATTAGATAGGGATTTTCCGCTGTACCGTTGCCGCCCAAAAATTCTGTGGTGTTTTCCGTCAGCGCAGTAACAATATTGTTAACGCCTTCCGCACCTACAGTTAGCAATGACATTGGGAATGTTGTGAAAATCAGTGCAGCTGATAATATGCAAGAAATAATTCGACTAAGTTTTTTTAGTTTAATTGTTTTCATATATATTCTCCTCTCCTTTATATGGATATTTTGTAGCCTCAAGCTTATAGAAATTCCTTGACAAGCTAGTTTCAAAAACCTCTACTTTTAATGTTTTGCATATAAAGGCAATATGGTCTTTAATATGACTTTTCATTTTTGGGCCCAAATAAACAGCTTTTGCATATGGAAAGTTTATTCTTTGAGAATTTATATCATAATGTTTTTGAGTATCATTTCCATCTTCAACTTCATCGTAATCACAATGCATCTGTAAATAAGTAACAATCAAACGCCATTCGGCTTCTTTTTCCCATTCTTTGGATTTGCAAATAAATAACGCCATAATATCTTTTAAAAAATCCACTTCATCTGGACAGTCTCTGTTTTTTATTGCATATTTTAAGGTGGATAATTCTTTCAAAGATATATCTAGACTACTCTTGATACAGCGTTTATTCGAATAAATAACTGGAAAAAGATGAAACGCAAGTGCATTGTTAATTTCGCAAATATCATATTCAACACACATTCCAGAAAAGTTATCACCATAATGACTCCACATTAAAATATCGTTTTTATTTTCCGAAAATGATTTTAAATAAGCAATATCATATAATTCTTCCAAATTTTTTATTACAGTATCATTTATTTTACAAGCAAGTCCTTCAAATATATCATTCATTCTTCCAGCTTCCGAAAGATACAACTTTTGTTCTTCGAGACAACGAATATTGTTATAATCAGCTGGAGAGTAGCGATATAATAAAGGAAGGTCTTTTTTATTTGGAATTATAAAATCTTGTACGTAGTTATGTAAATTTGAATCGAACACATATTCATCTTCATCTTTGTTGGCTGTAAAGTATTCTTGAAGCCGCTTTCGAAAATTTATTTGGGAGTTGATGTCAATTTTTCTCTTTTCCATATATTGTTTTCTCTCAGTTTCTTTTTATATAATATTCCTATATTTGTATTCTATCTTCATTATAAAACCTGAATGTAGTTATGTCAACGATTATCACGTTTTTCTACCATATATTACCATCTTCTTATTAAAATAAGAAAAAAGGGGATGAAAAACATGAAATTTCATGAAATTTTGCGGTTATTAATCGAAGAACGCGGCTTAACACAAAAGCAGACAGCAAATGATTTACATATACCAGTTTCCACTATGGGGGGATATGTTCAAGGAACCAGTGAACCGGATTTCGCCACACTAAAGCTATTAGCAGAATATTTTACAGTTTCAACTGATTATCTGCTGAATGTCAGATCAGAAAATTCCAAAACATATCAAGAAGACGATTTACTTCGTATCTTTCGTTCTCTTACTCCGGAACAAAAAATATTATATTTAGAGCAAGGCAAGGTCTATCTGAAATTCAATGAAAAAGAAAATCTAAAATCATCAAAGTCGACTTTAGACAAAAATAACATGGCAGGATAATACAGGATTGTACGGTTGTAATCTTATAACAAGCAACACCCCCGCATCTGCAAATTGCAGATGCGGGGGTGCGTCATATTTATATTGCATGGCTTTTTTCTCGTTATCGTTTCTCTAAAACACTACACCATTTTTACACCATTCTTGTATCAATCTTTATAAGGTTATATGGTGTTACATCAGCTGCAATGTTTGAAAACTCTCTGTGATATGGGATTTTATAAAATTTTACAGATTTTTGGAGATTTATGAAATCGAGGCATCATATTACCATGCCCAGCTTCATACTTCCTCAAACCTTTCCGCAGCGGCAAAACCGCCGATATCATTCAAACGATATGATAGCACGAAACGCCCATAATTGCAAGGGATACAAAGCCGCCCCGGGCGGCTCAGAACAGCCGCAGCTGCTTCTTCCACCCAGAGCGGATCAAACGTACAATAGCCTCCATTTGAAACAGAGGCCCCGGTCAAGCTTCCTCATGTAATGCATTCCAAACCATTTGGACCCGCGCCGCCAAGGGAAAAATCGTTTTAGCCGAAACAGCTTTTAAACGCTTACTCCCCGATATGATGTTCCAGCTTTAATAGCCGCAAATAATCTTCTATATCTTTCAATGCAGGCTGCCCGCAGTAAAAGGTTCCGAATTCGCAGCCCTCATACCGATTACCCTCCAGCGTCCAAATCATCCGATGGGGGCAGGCGTCCTCCTTCCTGTGCTGGAAGGAGCAATGGCCGCAGCTGGAACTAGTGAAATTTTCTTTCACCGCCGGGGCCATTTCCGCAATCTCATTCGTATAGCGGTTGACGTCATATAACCGCAGTCTACAGGTGAAAACATCGGTGATCACATCGTACATCAGCCGGACGGCCAGACTGCCGTTATAATAGTAATCCACCGAATCGTCAGGCAACTGGGAATCCCGGTATAGGAAGCCCAGTTCCTTGACCCGCCTGTGAAATTCCTTTGCAAAGGCGCGGTTCGGCTCTTCCAGCATCAGCAGGAAATTATCAAACCGGTGCTCCGCGGGCAAGGTGTCGGGATCTGCTACCAGCCGGTACCGCAGGATCAGGAACTGGGGATCCATAATCGCATCCTTTTGTTCCTGGCAGCGGTGGGCGTCCGCGTTTTCGTAGGGCGTCACCATGGCAAGCCCCTTCAGCGCTGGGATCAGGTAAGGATTGTCCGGATAGGACACTCTAAAAGCCTTTGCCTCCTGAGAAAAGATCCTGCCCTCGAAATGAAACCCCAGCTTGCTCATTTTGCTGAGCACCAAAGGAAGCTTGGCCCGCTCCTTCAGCGTTTTCTCCAGCTCGGCAACCGGAACCACCAGCGTGCTCCCTTCTAGCTTTCCCAGCCGGCCAATGAAAAAATGGTGTTGCCAAACCGATTAATATCTCTCAGCGATCGGGTGATTTGCTCTACATCAGCTTTTTCTACCGGATTCAGCTCTAAATCATAGCCCTCCGGATCAGCGGCCATGTCCTCATACATGCGCGCGGCGTTTTGCTACAGCGCCTGAAAGCCGCTGACAAACGCATCGTTGCTCAGCCCCATGAGCGCATCCTCTCTCACCTTAAAATGATCCGGGGCGGGAAGAATATGTTTTCTAAGACTCATCGCACCGCATTGGCAGTAATATTTGCAATCCATTGTGATCCTCCCTGCTGCTGATTTTTTAAATGCTTGGTCATTTCGTTTGTTTTAGGCCGTCCAAATGAACCCATCCCCCCTTCTTTTTGCGCCTTGACCCAAGGCGGCGAACAGGAGAAACGCTTGAAATGCCGGCTGTTTATTCCCGTTGAATCTTGGCAAAATTCGCCATTAGCTTTTTAATTCCCACCCCGTCAAAGGCGATTTCCAGCAAAGTGTCGTTCCCCATAGGAGTGGCGGTGACCACTAAGCCCGCGCCAAAGGTTTTATGCACCACCCGATCGCCGGGCGAAAAATGCTGCTGATTGGGGGAGGCCGGGATATAGCCGGTGTGACGCGGCTTGTGCGCCGGCGCAGCAAAAGCCTCACGTTCCCCCATAAATGCGGAAACAGGCGCAGCGTGTTTTTTCTCCAGACATTCCGGCGGAATCTCGGTTACGAACCGGGACACGCGGTTGCGGTTGGTCATTCCGAACAGCATCCGGTGCCCGCAATGGGTGAGATACAGCCGCTTTTTCGCGCGGGTGATGCCCACATATGCCAGGCGGCGTTCTTCCTCAATCTCATCCGGCCCGCTATAAATTGACTGGTTGCCGGGAAAAATTCCTTCCTCCATACCCACCAAAAATACATAAGGAAATTCCAATCCCTTGGCGGAGTGCAGCGTCATCAGCACAACGCGGTCCTGCTCCGCGGTTCCATCATCATTATACGTATCCAGATCGGTTTGTAGCGCCACCTCCTCCAGAAACCCGGCCATCGTCGGCTCTTCGTTTTCGTTTTCATACGCCAATATGGAAGACGACAGCTCGTTTACGTTTTCCACCCGGTGCTGCTCCTCCTTCCCCAGCGCCATCAAGGACATGAGATAACCCGACCGGTCGAGAGTCAGCTCCAGCAGCTCGTGAGGCGGCAGGCTGTCGGCCTTTTCAATCAAAGGATTCATTTTTTCGCAGAAGGCCCGCAACTTGGCAGCTGACCGTTTCAGCGGATCGTACTGATCGGCCGATTGAAACACCTCGTAAAGGGAAACGCCCAAATTTCCCGCAATAGACGCCGCCTTTCCTACCGTAGCGTCTCCAATGCCGCGCTTTGGCTCGTTGATGATCCGCTGAAGCCGCAGGTTGTCTGTGGGATTTATGATAAATTGCAGATACGCCAGAACATCCTTGATTTCCTTCCGGTCATAAAACCGCAGGCTGCCGATAATCCGGTATGGAATCCCCGATCGGGCCAACACGTTTTCCAGCGCGTTGGATTGTGCGTTCATCCGGTACAGCACAGCATGCTGGCCAAACCTTCCGCCCTTTTCCAGATTTTCCAGAATGGTATCGGCCACAAAACGAGCTTCCTCCTGCTCGTCGCTGGCCGTGTATAATTCGATTTTTTCGCCCTTGCCGTTCTGCGTCCACAAATTTTTCCCTTTGCGCCCCAAATTGTTGGCGATTACGCTGTTGGCCGCGTTGAGAATCCTCTCCGTCGACCGGTAATTCTGCTCCAGCCGGATGACCCTCGCGTCGGGATACTCCTTCTCAAAGCCGAGAATGTTTTCAATCGTGGCGCCCCGGAACCGGTAGATGCTTTGGTCGTCGTCTCCCACTACACAGATATTGCGGTGCTTTGCGGCCAGCAGCTTGATCAGCATGTATTGAGCATGGTTGGTGTCTTGGTATTCGTCCACCATGATATATTGAAATTTGTTCTGGTAATATTCCAGAATATCGCCGCTTGCAGTGAAAAGACGCACCGTTTGCATGATCATATCGTCAAAGTCCATTGCGTCAGCGTCGGTCAGTTTTTTCTGGTATAAAGCGTACACCTGCCCGATTTGCTGACGGCGATAATCAGATCCTGCCGTGGCAAGATAGCCGTCAGGTTCGATCAGGCTGTCTTTTGCGCGGCTGATCTCGTTCAGGATGGATTTGTGGGGCAAAATTTTTTCGTCAATTCCCAATTCCTTCTGACATTCCTTGATTACCCGTTTTTGATCATCAGTATCGTAGATGGTAAAATGCGAGGAATACCCGATTCGGTCTCCGTAACGCCGCAGAATTTTTCCGCAGGTAGCGTGAAAGGTCGCCGCCCAAATGTTCAGCGCTGTGCTTCCCAGCATTTTTTCCAGCCGCTCCTTCAGTTCTCCCGCGGCCTTGTTGGTAAAGGTAATGGCCAGAATCTCCCAAGGACGGGCGGGGTTATGGGCCAGCAAGGCCTTCGCTTCCTCCGGGTACGAGGAGGTCCCAGCCGCACATTCCGCAATCATCTCAGCCTGCCGTTCTGTTAAAGAGGGAAGAAATTTTGATTCAAACGCATCTCCATATTTTATCAGATTAGCAATCCGGTTAACCAGCACAGTGGTTTTTCCGGATCCCGCGCCGGCTAAAATCAGCAGCGGACCATGGGTATGAACGACTGCTTCAAACTGCCTGTCGTTCATGGAGGCGAAGTCTTTTTGTATAATCTGTTTTTTCAAGCTGGAATAATTCATGCAACTCCCCGTTCCCTTTTTGACTGTCTGCGTCTTGCATTTATATTGTACTATATTTCCCGTCATAATTCTACAATTAATCCCAAATATTCACATATTTTATTCAAACCCATATTGATTCGTGCTTTGTGCCGCATTGGTGACCCCTCCCCAATTCATTTTCCGTCGTGAACGGGTCATTTACATCTCTTTCTCATTGTAAACGGCAAAAACGGGCCGTGTTTTAAAAACACGGCCCGTTTTCCGGCTGGGAAGCTACAACACCAGAGACGGCGCGGTATAAACCCGCGCGCCTAGTTCACTGTTGAGCATATACAATCCCTTTGCGTCAGTACCGAACAGTTCCATCCTGGTAATTAAATCAGAAGCGTTCTTTTCCTCCTCGCCCTGCTCTTTGACAAACCAATCCAGCAGCTGCATGGTGCGGTAATCCTTTACATCATATGCCGCGGCATAAATGTCATTGATTAGAGATGTCACGTACTGTTCATGTTTCAGCGCCGCCTTCAAGGGAGCCATCGTATCGCTCAAGCTACAGTCGGGCTTGGCAATGGCCTCAAAGGTTATCTTTTCGCCGTTGTTTTGCAGGTATTGATAAAACAGCATGGCATGATCCCGTTCTTCCTGGGCCTGTACCTTATACCAGTTCTCAAAGCCGTCAAGCCCTGCCGCAGCGTAATAATTGGCAAATTCCAAATACAAGTAAGCGGAATAAAACTCCTTATTAATTTGATCGTTTAACAGCCTTGCTACCTTTTGATCCATCATTGATCACGCTCCTTAAACACTTTTTTCCATAAGCCATGCAGGTTGCAGTATGCCATCGCCGCGACAACCTCGTCATTGTCGCAGATCATAAAGCAGGCTTCAGGCTTGTCTCCCGGCTTCAGGCATTTGCGCTGGTTTCCCTGCAAGGTGTGTAGGCAAATCCATTCTATAAAATGCTCCTCCGTCATCGGATGCGGCGCCGCCCCCACCTGCACGTTCACGCGATTGTTCTCCCGCGTGATTACCGGCACATGCTTTTCCTGCGCCGCATCCGTGACATTCGGAACCAGCTCCTGCATTTTTTCACCGCAGCATTGAACCGGAACCCCGGTATTCTTGGCAAAAGCAATAATATTGCCGCAGTGCTTACATATAAAAAATTTCACGTCCATATCATCTCTCCCTTTACTTTCCCATTTATGATTCGCCCACGCCGTGATAAAGCGCGGCTACCCTATAGAAAAAGCCCTTAACACAAACCAGTTATTTCCCTTTACTGTTATTTTAAACCATTTTAAATAGAAGTCAATACCGTATTCTCATTTTAAATATTTCGACCCCTTTTGTCCAATGAATCGGGCCATTATCCTTTCCAAACGCCAGCGAGTCGCTTTTATGCCGGAATGCCTTGCCTTACGCGGGGGAGGCGGCTGCCCTTGAGGACGGCGCCGATTAAGCAGGCCGCCCGTTATCACTGAATGCCTAGAGCCAAACAAACGCTCCACGGCCTTGCAAAAAGCCGCAAAGCGCACTGTTAGCTGTGCGGTTCGCAATTTTTACTCATTTTCATAACATCCCAAAACCCTTTTCCATTGTGCGATCTCCCCCAATGCCTCTAAAGCAGCTGCAATCGGCGGATCCGCGGCGCTGCCGTCGAGATCCACCAAGAATAAATACTCTCCCAGCACCGTTTTTGCCGGGCGGCTTTCAATTTTCAGCAGATTAATCCCCGCTTCGGCAAAAATTCGCAGGGCCCCGTACAAAACCCCCGGACGATCCTTCAAGGAAAAGGCCAAGGACGTTCGCGGATGTTTGTGCGGCAGCGTGAGCTCCTTTCCCAAAAGCACAAACCGGGTGGAATTGTGCCCGCCGTCTTCCACGTTTTCCCTTAAAATGGAAAGGCCGTAAGCTTCCGCCAGCTCCCTGGGGCCGATAACGCCTTCGCCCTTCCCGCAGGCAGCGGCGGCCGCCGCCGTGCTTTCCGTTAACCGGACTGGAAGCCCCATCTCCTCCACCAGCCGCCGGCACTGTCCAGCGGGCTGGGGATGGGTGGCAATTTCTCGCAGGTCGGATTCCGCCGTGCCCGGAAGGGCCATGAGGCAATGATGAATTTCATAAATATACTGCGCCTGGATGTGCAGCGGGCTGACCGCCAAAAGATCAGCGGTGACGGTCACTGTTCCTTCCAGGGAATTTTCAATCGGCAAAAACGCCCCCGCCGCCAGGCCTTCCTCGGCGGCCTTCATCGCCAAGGGAATGGTGTCGCACAGCATGGGCTCCCTGCCGCCGGAAAAAGCGGCGTAGGCCCCGTCGGAAAAGGTGCCTTTGGGCCCTAAAACGGCAATTTTGCTCATAGCGACCGGTCCACCGCCCCTGAAATGGCGGCAAGCCTTCCCATCAGCTCGTCAAACTGGCCGGGGGTAATGGACTGGGGCCCGTCGCACATGGCGTTTTGCGGATCATTGTGGACCTCGATCATCAGTCCGTCCGCGCCCGCGGCGATGGCGGCCCGGGCCACGCAGGGAACATATTTGGAATGCCCCGTGGCATGAGAGGGATCCACGATAATCGGCAGATGGGACAGTTCATTCACCACCGCCACCGCGGCAATATCCACCGTGTTGCGCGTGGCGGTTTCAAAGGTGGTGATGCCCCGCTCGCACAGAACAACGTTTTCATTGCCCTCACTCATGATATACTCCGCCGCCATCAGCCATTCCTCGACGCGGGCGGACAAGCCCCGTTTCAAAAGCACCGGCTTGTTGGTTCGGCCCACCTCCGTGAGCAGGGAAAAGTTCTGCATGTTCCGCGCGCCGATTTGCAGCATATCCACATAAGAGGAGACCAGCTCCACATCCCGGGTATCCATCACCTCAGTGATAATGGGCAGCCCGGTTTCCTCCCGGGCGGTTTTTAGAATTTCCAGCCCTTCTTTGGCGAGGCCCTTGAAGGAATAGGGCGACGTGCGGGGCTTAAACGCGCCGCCCCGCAGGATGGAGGCCCCTGACGCCTTGACCGCCTTGGCAATGCCCACCACCTGCTCCTCGCTCTCAATGGCGCAGGGGCCGGCAAACACCACCTGCCGCTTGCCGCCGATGGTCACGCCGGAAACGTTTACCTGGGTTTTTTCCTTGATCAGCTCCCTGCCCGCCAGCTTATACGGCTTCATAATGGGCACAACGTCTTCCACACCGGGCAGCGTTTTCAGGGCCTCCATGTCCACCAGGCGTTTATCGCCGATGGCGCCGATGATGGTCTTGAACTCGCCCACAATGGGATGGGTCTGGAAGCCCAGGTTTTTCAGCCGGGTTTCCATTTGTGTAATTTGTTCCGTGCTGGCACGGTCTTTCATAATAATAATCATGGTTCAATCAATCCTTTCCATTGTCCACCCGCAGCCGCTGCGCCAGCGCCCCGTCGGGAGCGACGTATGCGGTCTCATTGGTGGTATAGATCACCATGCCGGGCTTTGCCCCGGCCGGTTTTTTCACATGCTTTACAAGCGTATAGTCCACCGGCACCATGGCGGAGTCTCTCCCCTTGGAGTAAAACGCCGCCAGCACCGCCGCCTGGGTGACGGTGGTATCGCCGGGGGTCTTTCCTTCACAGCGAACGATGACATGGGAGCCGTGAATTCCCTTGGTGTGCAGCCAAAGGTCGGTCTTATCAGCGGTTCCCAGGGTGAGGGAATCGTTTTGCCGGTTGTTGCGGCCCACGAGGATGGTAAAGCCCTCGTCTGACCGGAATTCAAGCGGCGCAAGGGGCGGGGGGGATTTGCGTTTGCCCTTTCCCGCGCTGGGCCGCGCATCCTTCACATACCCGCCCGCCGTCAGCTCGTCCCGGATTGCGTCCAGCTCGGAGAGGGTTTCCGCGCGGCTCAGCTCGTCAAACACCGAGTCAAAGTATTTCAGTTCCTCCTCGCCCTTTTCGATCAAATCTCCCAGCAGCCCTGCGGCGGCGCTGGCCTTGCGGTAGTCCTTGAAATACTTTTGCGCGTTGGCGGCGGGAGACAGGGCCACGTTCAGGGGAATACGCACCACATGGCAGTCGGGGTCGTAATAATTCACCGCGTCGCAATAAGGATCCCCCGGCTGAACGGCGTGCAGGTTGGCCTTTAACAGCTCGCCATAAATCCGGAGCTGCTCCCGATCCTTGGTTTTCTCCAAATCGGCCCGCTGGCGGTTGATTTTGCGCGCCGTGCGTTCGCTTAAGGTGGTCAGGGCTTTTAAGATCCCCGCAGAATGGGCCTTCAGCCGCTGGGCCTGATCCTTTTTGGCGTAAAACGCGTCCAAAAGGGAGCTGTAATCAGGATAAACGCTGGTAACGGCGGCCATGCCATACTGGGTAACCGGACAGTAGGTCAATTCAAAGGGAGTCCCCTTCGGATCGCAGACCAGCGTCGGCGTGCCGCCCGATTCCACCTGCTCCCGCAGCCGTTCAAGCTGCACGGACAGCCGCTGCAGCTCCAGCGGGGACATGGAATCGGTGCGCGCGTCCACGGTTTTACAGGATAAAAAAGCCAGCTCCCGGCCGATGAGAGGGGAAACCCCGTCCATCACGGCGCACAGGGCCTTGGACAGCAGTCCCGGAGTCGTCATCGCGGCCTCCGCCGTCGCCTGGGGCGGTTCGCGAAGCCAATTCAGCTTTCCCTGGGGAGGCGGCATTTCATATACGGCTCCGGGATGGATCAGGCGCCCCTCCGCCTCAGGGGAAGAGCGGCGCACCGCGTCTATCATTTTTCCGTCCGGGCCCACCAAAATAATGTTGCTGCGCCGGCCCATCATTTCGCAGCATAAGGTCAGCCTCACGGGATCCCCCAGCTCGCTCACGGAATCAAAGTCTAAAAACAAAACCCGTTCCAGCCCGTTCTGGCGAATTTCCGCCAGACGCGCCCCGCCCAGCATCTTGCGCAGCAGCATGCAGAACATAGGCGGCTGGGCCGGATTCGGCGGCAGCACCTTTGTAAACTGGATCCGGGGAAACGCCCCGCCTGCCGCGATAAACAGGTTTGCTGAAAAGCCCCTGGCGCTGAGCGCCAAAAGCATTTCCTCCCGGGTGGGCATATTGATTTTCTGCACGCGGCATCCCACCGCGCGGCTCAGCTCCTCCCGCAAAAGGTAGAGCAGCGTTCCGTCCAAAGCCATAACGGGTTTTCCTTTTTGCGATTATTGCGCCGGAATAGGCCCCGCCAGCGGCCGATTCCGGCTCGTTTATATTGTCAAATAGGGCTCTTTTTCCGACAAAAGGTGGAAAGAAACCTCCGGAAAAGCGGCTTTCAGCCGCTCCTTCAGCGGCGGGAGCACCACTGCCTCGGTGGAGAAATGCCCCGCGTCATAGAGGCAAAGGCCCATTGCGCTCGCCGCCAGCCATTCGTGCTGCTTGATCTCAGAGGTCAAAAACGCATCCGCCCCTGTTTGAGCTGCCGCGGCAATCAGGTCGTCCCCCGCGCCTCCGCAGACCGCCAGGCGGCCTACCTCGGCCCGGGGGCATGTAAATCGAATGCTCCCGCAGCCCACCGCGGTTTTGACCCGGGCCGCAAGCTGCGCCGGGCTCACCGGATCGATCCGGCCCACCCGTCCTATGGGCGGGGCGCCGGGGTTTTCCGGATCGGCAAACGTTTCCACGTCCCGCAGGCCTAAGCACTCGGCCAGGGCGTCGTTAACGCCTCCCTCGCACGCGTCCAAATTGGTGTGAGCGCAAATGGCCGACAGGCCGTTCCGCGCCATTCTATAAAGAACCGATTCGGCGAGCAAGGCCCGCAGAGGGTCAAAAATCACCGGATGGTGGGAAATCAGCAAAGTGCAGCCCAAGGCCAGAGCCTCTTTTACCGTATCATGGGTGATATCCAGGCAAATGCCGGCCCGTTCCACGGGAGCTTCCGGATCCCCCGCCAGAAAACCGGCGTTATCAAGCTTCAATTGCGTGGCAAACGGAGCGAAAGCGTCAATTTCCTGGTAAATGTCCCGGTTCAGCGTCATCTCCGGTTCCTCCCTTTCGTAATAGCTGATCAATCCTTTGGGCCAAGGCAAAGGCCCGGGCGGCGGCAGGATCCCCGCCTTTTTGCAGTCCCGCAGCCCGCTTTAACGCCCGGTTCCGCTGTTTTCGCAGATATATGGCGTTGTCCCCCTCGTTTGGATCCCGGATGAGGCCAACGGCCAGCATTAAATCGTCCGGCTCGGCTATTTCGCCGGTATAAACGGCCTGCATCACCGTGTAGGCATGACCTGGCAGGGCGGCGGTTTGTTCCATTATAATTTTAAATCCCGCTTCGCACAAGTACTTTCTCAAAGCCTCCCCGTGGGACATGGGCTGCAAAACCAGCCGGATCTGAGAATTTTTTACCCACGCGGCAGCGTCAATAATGCGGGAGATCAAAACCCCGCCCATGCCGGCGAGAATGATATCGTCGCATTCCCCCGGCGCAACGCCGGAAAGCCCGTCGCACAGACGCAGGTCAATTCGGTCAGACAGGCCCCGGGTCTCCACATTTCGCCGCGCCGCGCTTAAAGGCCCCTCCCGCAAATCACAGGCGATTACCTGGGGGCAAATCTCCCGCTGGGCCAAATAAATGGCCAGATAGCCATGGTCTGTGCCGATGTCCGCCGCGGCGCGGCCTTTGCGGACCATGGACGCGGCAAGGCGCAGCCGTTTGTCAAGCTTTATGGGATCCATGCCTATTTCCCTTTATTTTCCTTATTACGAATATACTTGTGGGTGATATGGGGATTGCTGGTTTTACGGGAATCAATTTCGAATTCCGATAGGGAGGAAACCAGCGGGGTCAGTTTGGAAAAGCCGTAATTTCGGGTATCGAAATCCGGGTAGCGGCGGTTGAGCATGTTCCCTACCTCGCCCATAAATGCCCAGCCGTCGTCGTCGGAGATCTCCGACACGATGGCGCGGATGGATTTCACCAACTCCCGGAAGGCCTTATTATCGTTTCTCTTGCGTTCCGGGGATTCCTCAGGGATTAACGACTCTAAATACTTGAACTTTTCGCATGCCACAATAAATGGCCGCGGCGTTTTTTTCTCTCCCATGCCCAGCACATACATACCCGCCTCCCGCAGCCGGGCAGCCAGGCGGGTAAAGTCGCTGTCACTGGACACAATGCAAAATCCATCCACATTATGAGAATAAAGAATGTCCATGGCGTCGATGATCAGCGCCGAATCCGTAGCGTTCTTTCCCGTAGTATACCCATATTGCTGAATCGGGGTGACCGAATATTCCAGCAGCGCCTCCTTCCAGGAGCATAGCTGCGGGCTGGTCCAGTCCCCATAGATTCGCTTGTAGGTTGCCGCGCCGTGACCGGCAATTTCATCCAAGATATATTTCAAATACTTGGGGGAAACATTGTCCGCGTCGATGAGCACCGCGATTTTCCGTTCCTGTTCCATACCGTCATTCCCATCCGTTTCAAATTCGAGGCCCGCCTTATAAAACCAGTATATCCTTTTTCTCCGTTCCTTGCAACCAAAGGGTCTACATCAGCCATTCCCGCGGCAGAATCATATCCTCTTTCTGCATCCGATCCCAAGAAAAAAGAGGCAGCAGCTCCCGGGCGGTCAGGGGCTCCGGCCTGTCCAACAGCCCGCAGGCAAAGGCCAGTGCGCCGATCAGCCGTTCCGGTGTTTTGAGCCGGGTGCGAAGCGCTGATAGGGATAAATCCCCATCCCGCTTGGAAAGCCGCCTCCCTTCCGGCGAAAGAATCAGAGGGATATGGGCGAAAGCGGGAGGCTCATACCCCAGCAGGCGAAAAAGCGCCGTTTGACAGGCTGCGCTGGCCAGTAAATCCCGGCCCCGCACCACCTCCGTAATCTGCATAGCGCCGTCATCCGCCGTCACCGCCAAATGATAGGCAAAAACCCCGTCGGCGCGGCGAAGGATAATGTCGCCCCAGTCCCGGGGCAGAAAAAACCGCTGCCAGTTGTACAGCCGGTCGCAGAAAACAACCTCCTCGGCGGGAAGCCGTACCCGCAGTGCGGGGGATTTGGTTTTTTGCCGCTCTCTTCTCTGCTGGGGCGACAAATTTCGGCATCGGCCGGAGTAGACATACCGCCCGTCAGCATCGTGAGGAGCAGCCGCGGCATGGCGCTCCCCACGGCTGCAAAAGCAGGGGTATAGAAGGCCCATTTCCTCCAACGTCTGCAAGGCGGCGGCGTAAAACGCACCGCGGGCGCTTTGGGCGTAAGGCCCAAACGGGCCGCCCTTTTCGCTGCCTTCGTCCCAATCCAGCCCAAGCCAGGCAAGCTCCTCCTCAATCTGCCGGGCAAAGGCGGGAGAGGTGCGGGCGGGATCCAGGTCTTCCATACGCAATACCATTTGCCCGCCCTGCGACCGCGCGGACAGCCAGGCAATTAAGGCGGAAAAAGCGTTGCCAACATGCATTTCCCCGCTGGGAGTGGGGGCGAACCTGCCCCGGACGGGCGCTGGCTGATCCACTGGAAATCCCTCCGAATAAATAAGTCTCTTGCGCCTATCATTCTCAAAGCAGCCCGAAATCCCGCGCCATTTGCACCGCAGTATGGGCCCTTGCACTGAGCCGGGACATTGAACCCGTGGTTTAAACGTCGCCTGACCGGCCTTTGTACAAAAACGGCGGCCCGGCCAAGCCGACCCGCCGTGCAGTCCATAATCATTCATGCCGATCCAACTGCTCCCCCGCAGGGAAAAGCGGCGGTGATCCCTTATGAAAGCGTACCGGTTAAGCCAGCAGGCTCACTGCGCCCCATATATTCGTTGACGCGATAGCAGAAGGTCATAAGAGAATCCCCCAGATGAACGTTTTCAATGGGCAGATCCGGGTACCGGATAGACAAATCATAGTGGCTGAAGTTCCAAAACCCCTTAACGCCCAGCCCCACCAGCTGGTCTGCCAGTTCCGGCGCCACCTGCTTGGGCACGCACAGCACCGCCGCCACCGGCAGATTTGCCCTGCAAAATTCGTCCAAGGTGTCCACATGGTGGACAGGCAGCCCCCGCACCAGCTGTCCCGCCATGGATTCCTTGTTGTCAAACACACCGATCAGCTGAAAACCGCGGCCTTCAAAGTTCATGTGAGTAGCGATGGCGCGGCCCAAATTCCCCGCGCCCACCAAAATGGTTTTGAACCCGTGGTGCACGCCGAGAATCTCGCCGATCTCCTCATGGAGCTGCTCCACATTGTATCCATATCCCTGCTGGCCGAAGCCGCCGAAGCAGTTGAGGTCCTGCCGAATCTGCGACGCGGTCAATCCCATGATCTGGGACAGCTCCCGGGATGATACCCGAACCACGCCGCGAGCCGTCAATTCCGCTAAAAACCTGTAATACCGGGGAAGGCGCTTGATGACCGATAAGGAAACGCCCTGGGATTTTGCCATAATGGTATCAAGCCTTTCTCTTGAAATAAATCAAAGGTTAGGCCAAAAGCCTATTCAGGCGGACCTGGATCTCCCGCAGGAAGGCTTCCGTGTCCACCGTCTGCTTATTGGATAGGGACGACAGCGCCGCCAAATCGCCGGTCATGACCCCGTCCTCAATGGTTTGAATGGAGGCCTTTTCAAGCTGATCCGCAAATTGAGTCAGCGCAGGCAGGCTGTCCAGCTCGCCCCGCTTACGCAGGGCTCCCGTCCAGGCAAACAAAGTCGCCATGGAGTTGGTGGAGGTTTTCTCCCCCTTCAAATGCTTATAGTAATGACGCTGCACCGTGCCGTGGGCCGCCTCGTACTCGTACACACCGTCAGGCGAGACCAGCACGGAGGTCATCATGGCAAGGCTGCCGAAGGCGGTAGCCACCATATCGGACATGACGTCCCCGTCGTAGTTTTTGCAGGCCCAGATAAAGCCTCCCTCCGACCGGACCACCCGGGCCACCGCGTCGTCGATGAGGGTGTAGAAATATTCAATGCCGGCCCGGGCAAATTTTTCCTTGTATTCCGCTTCAAAAATCTCGGCAAAAATGTCCTTAAACCGGTGATCGTACTGCTTGGAAATGGTGTCCTTGGTGGCAAACCAGAGATCCTGCTTTTGATCCAGCGCAAAGTTGAAGCAGGCCCGGGCGAAGGAGGCAATGCTCCCGTCCAGGTTGTGCATGCCTTGAATAATCCCGTCGCCCTTGAAATCGTGGATCAGCTTGCGTTCCTCGCTGCCGTCGGCCTTTGTGACCACTAGCTCCGCCTTCGCCCCCGCCGGGACGCGGGTTTCCACGTCCTTGTAAACGTCGCCATAGGCGTGACGGGCGATGGTAATGGGTTTTTTCCAGGGCTTCACAAAGGGAGAAATGGAATCCACCAAAATCGGCGCGCGGAAAACCGTCCCGTCCAGAATGGCGCGGATGGTGCCGTTGGGACTCTTCCACATTTCCTTCAGATCGTATTCCTTCACCCGGTCGGCGTTGGGGGTGATGGTAGCGCACTTGACGGCGACGCCGTATTTTTTGGTCGCCTCGGCGCTGTCCACCGTCACCTGGTCGCCCGTTTCGTCCCGGTGCTTCAGCCCTAAGTCATAATACTCGGTTTTCAGATCGATATAGGGGGTCAGGAGAATGTCCTTGATCATCTTCCAGATGATACGAGTCATCTCGTCCCCGTCCATCTCCACCAAAGGAGTTTTCATTTGAATCTTTTCCACTTTACTTCCGCCTTCCTTTCACCCTTGGAGGGTTCCGTCAATCTTCCACATGCTCTTTGGTGTAGTTCAGCAATCCGCCGGCCTTGATGATCTCCCGCTGCCGCTGGGACAGCCCGCACCGCAGGGCAACCGTTCTCCCGCCGATGGCGGCGCTGAGCGTTTCGTCCCCTCGCTCCACGGCAGCCGCCGCGTCTTCAATGGTCAGGGTGTCCCCCAAGGCCACCGTGTCGTAGTCCCCTTCGTCGGCAAAGGTCAGGGGCAGAATGCCGGCGTTGACCAGGTTGGCGGCATGAATCCGGGCAAAGGACTTGGCCACCACCGCCTTGATTCCTAAGTAGAGCGGCACCAGCGCCGCATGCTCCCGGGAGGAGCCCTGCCCATAGTTGGCGCCGCCCACGACGACGCCCTTCCCTGCTTCCTTGCACCGGGCGGGGAAATCCGGGTCGCACTGGGCAAAGCAGAAGTTGGACAAATAGGGAATATTGGAACGGAAGGGGAGAATTTTTGCCCCCGCGGGCATGATATGGTCGGTGGTGATATTGTCCCCCACCTTTAAAAGCACGTCGGCGGACAGCGTGTCCGGCAGCGGCTGGGCCTGGGGAAAAGGCTTGATGTTGGGGCCCCGCAGAATTTCCACCTTGTCCATTTCCGATTCCGGCGCGGGGGGAACGATCATATTGTCGTTGATCATGAAATGGTCGGGCAGGGTGATCTTAGGCGCTTCGCCCAGTTCCATGGGATCGGTCAGCACCCCGGTGACCGCCGACGCGGCCGCCACCTCCGGGCTGACTAAGTAGACCTTTCCGTCGGCCGTTCCGCTGCGGCCCTCAAAATTCCGGTTGAAGGTACGTAAGGACACGCCCCCCGAATTGGGCGACTGGCCCATGCCGATGCAGGGGCCGCAGGCGCATTCCAAAATCCGCGCACCGGCGGCAATCAGCGTCGCCAGCGCGCCGCACTCGGCCATCATGTTGAACACCTGCTTGGAGCCCGGGGCGATGCCCAAACTCACGTCGGGGTGAACGGTTTTGCCCTTGAGCATTTCCGCCACCGTCAGCATATCTAAAAGGGAGGAGTTGGTGCAGGAGCCGATGAGCACCTGATCCACCTTGATTTTTCCGATTTCCTCCACGGTCTTCACCGCGTCGGGGCTGTGGGGCATGGCGGCGGCGGGGCGCAGGGCGGACAGGTCAATGTCAATGACCTCGTCGTAGGAAGCGTCGGGATCGGAAGCAAGCGGGGTGAAATCCCCCTCCCGGCCCTGGGCCTTGAGGAACGCCCTGGTCACCTCGTCGGCAGGGAAAATAGACGTGGTCGCGCCCAGTTCCGCCCCCATGTTGGTGATGGTCGCCCGCTGGGGGACGGACAGGGTCTTAATCCCTTCCCCGCCGTATTCCACGATTTTGCCCACGCCGCCCTTGACAGTCATGCGCCGCAAAACCTCCAAAATCACGTCCTTGGCGGAAACATAGTCCCGCAGCATGCCGGTCAAATTAATTTTGACCATTTTGGGCATGGGAATATGATAGGCCCCGCCGCCCATAGCGACGGCCACATCCAGCCCGCCCGCGCCCATGGCCAGCATGCCCATGCCGCCGCATGTGGGAGTGTGGGAATCTGAACCAATGAGGGTTTTGCCGGGCACGGCGAACCGCTCCAAGTGCACCTGGTGGCAGATACCGTTGCCGGGGCGGGAAAAATAGATCCCGTGTTTTTTGGCACAGGAGCCGATAAACCGATGATCATCGGCGTTTTCAAAGCCGGTTTGCAGGGTGTTGTGGTCAATATACGCCACGCTGCGCTCGGTTTTCACCCGCGGCACGCCCATGGCTTCAAATTCCAGGTAGGCCATAGTTCCCGTGGCGTCCTGGGTGAGGGTCTGGTCGATTTTCAGCCCAATGTCGGCGCCGGGGGTCATTTCCCCGCTCAAAAGATGTGCCTGAATGATTTTCTGCGCGATGGTCAGTCCCAATGGTCTTCATCCTTCCTGTGTTTCACTCATCCCGGCGCCGCAAAAACCGGAATGCATTGTTATGCGGGCGTATTCCTCCCGATCATTCCCAATGATATAATATTATCCTATAAAGCGGCGTCCTTGTCAAGTTTTTAACAAGGAAGGCGGCAGAGAAAATCCCCAGGGCCCACCGCGAATTTTTTGTTGCCTTTGCAGAAAACAGGCGGTTCTTTCGCATGGGGAGCGGCGGGCTGGTCATTTGCAAATGAAGCTTTTGGGGAGGTGGGAGTATGGCGATGAAGGAAGCCTGTTGATACTTTTTATTAAAAAAGGAGAGTCTTATATGTTTGATTCTTTGTATCGTGCTATTCTATCCCGTGCAACACGCCATCAAATTATGTCTTTTCTTCTTTATGGCAGCGAATCCGTCCGCACGGAGAACCGGTCGTTTGACCAACGCGTTGAAGCGGCTGAGGCGGCGATTTTTGCGTTTGCCGCTCGTGAGTACTCTGACCCCGCAAAGCAGGACAAGGTGATTGACGAGCTCATGAAAGCTATGACGGAAAACAGCGAAGCTTATTTTGAGCTGGGACTCCAGGCTGGCGTTGGACTATCGTATGGCCTGCGGGAACCGCGCGGCTTTTATGAAGACAAGCGATAAAAAGAACCGCCTTTCATAAAAGGCGGTTCTGCCGGCTGGAATGCGTTTATTGCCCGCTAAATTTCTGGCGGACCTGGTCGATCTGCGTTTGTTGGGCCTGCTGAACGGGATACCAGCCCTTTGCGGCCATTTTTTTATAAATATCGTCCTGCATACACAGGGTATCGTGAAGCGCCTTATCAAAGGCTTGGTGCACATTGGCCGTATTGGATTCAATGGTACCGTGAAGATACAGGTCGGCTACGCCTTTGGTGGTCAAAAGAATATTTTCCATTAGATTTTTATCGTCCATAATTACCCCTCTTTCGTCATACCAGCTGGTAAAACTGGTTGAAAATCTGTTGGTGCTTGTCCAGCATCTGCTGCGCACAGTTTTTCAGGTCGGCGTCCTGTAGCTGCTGCACCGCCTCCTGGCACTGGGATTTCAGAAACTGTTCATGTCCCAGCGCATCTTCCAAATACAATAATTCTTTCGGGCTCATATAATCCTCACCTCCTGCCAATAGTATTTCCCATTTCTCTGAATTATTTATAGCTTGTGGGAAAACGAGGGATAAAAACGCTGCCGGCGCGGGCCGCGTCGAACGGCAAAACGGCGGTTCTTCTTATCAGTCTGAACCCAGCCGCTCTGGGTTTTTGTTTCAAGCATTTTTATTTTCGACAAAATATGGTTGTCAGAAAGAGATAAAACTGGTATACTATTTTATTAAGAATCCGGTAAAGGAGAGGGAGAAAAATGGAAGTGCATGTAGGGGATGCTCTGGAAATGAAAAAGCCCCATCCCTGCGGTGCGCGAACGTTTTTGGTTCTGCGGATCGGCATGGATTTCCGAATTCGCTGCACCGGCTGCGGCCGGGAGGTTATGGTTCCCCGGTCCAAATGCGAAAAATCCATAAAACGGGTGCTGCGGCAGGATTAGCCGCTCATATCCAATAAAGGAAACGGAGTATGTCTATATGATTGAAAAGCTGAAGAAGGTGGAGGCGCGGTATGAACAGATTGGCCTTCAGCTCATGGATCCTGCCGTGGTCACCGACCAGGAGCAGTATAAAAAGCTTATGCGGGAGCATAAGTCCTTGACCCCGCTGATGGAAAAATACCGGGAATATATGGCCGCGGAGAAGCGGCGCGCCGAAACAAAGGCCCTGCTGCGGGAAGGAGGACTGGACGCGGAGCTGTGTTCCATGGCCGAGGAGGAACTGCAGCAGGCCGAGGCCGAGATGGAAGCAGCCGCTGAAGAAATCAAGGTTTTGCTCCTGCCAAAGGATCCCCATGACGACAAGAATGTTATCGTGGAAATCCGCGGCGGCGCGGGAGGAGACGAAGCGGCCCTGTTCGCAGGGGTTCTGACCCGGATGTATTCCATGTACAGCGAAAGCAAGGGCTGGAAAACCGAGGTGGTTTCCGCCAGCGAAACGGAACTTGGCGGGTATAAGGAAATCACCTTTATGATCGAGGGGGAGGGGGCTTATTCCCGGCTGAAATTCGAAAGCGGCGTCCATCGAGTGCAGCGGGTGCCGGAAACCGAGGCCTCCGGCCGGATCCACACTTCCACCGTTACCGTGGCGGTGCTGCCCGAGGCGGAGGAGATTGATTTTGAGATCAACCCCGCCGATTTGCAGATTGATACCTTTCGTTCCGGCGGCGCGGGCGGCCAGCATGTTAATAAAACCGAGTCGGCCATCCGCATTACCCACCTGCCCACGGGTACGGTGGTGGAATGTCAGGATGAACGCTCGCAGTATAAAAACAAAGACAAGGCCATGAAAATCCTGCGGTCCCGGATTTTAGACCGGCTGGAAAGCGAAAAGCACCAGCAGATCGCCAGTGAGCGGCGGGCCCAGGTTGGCACCGGCGACCGCTCAGAGCGGATCCGCACCTATAACTATCCTCAGGGGCGGGTAACCGACCACCGCATCAGCCTGACCCTTTACCGGCTGGAGCAGATTCTCAACGGTGATTTGGATGAAATAATCGACGCGCTGATTACCGCTGACCGAACGGAAAAACTCAAAGCCACCGGCGAGGATTGATTCCATGAAGACCCGGATATTGAAAGAAACGGAAATGAAAGAAGCGGCAAGGATTCTGGAAAACGGGGGCCTTGTGGCGATCCCCACGGAGACGGTGTACGGTCTTGCTGCCAACGCCCTGAACGAGGGGGCCGTGGCGCGCATTTTCCAGGTGAAGGGGCGCGCGCAGGACAATCCGCTGATCGTGCACATCAGTGAAATGTCCATGCTGCCGCCGCTTCTTTCGGACATACCAAAAAAAGCGCAGACGCTGGCAAAAGCGTTTTGGCCCGGCCCGCTGACCATGGTTTTGCCACGCTCCCCGCTGGTTCCGGCTATCGTCAGCGCCGGGTTAGACACGGTGGCGGTACGTATGCCATCCCATCCCCTGGCCCGGGCGGTTATTTCCTGCTGCGGCCTTCCCTTGGCGGCGCCGTCCGCCAACCGGTCGGGCAGCCCCAGCCCCACCTGCGCGGCCCATGTGCTGCTGGACCTGAAGGGGAAAATTCCCGCCGTGCTGGACGGGGGGGATTGCGCTGTGGGCGTGGAATCCACGGTGGTTTCTTTGTGCGGCAGCCGGCCCCGCCTTTTGCGTCCCGGCGGCGTGACGGCAGAACAGCTCCGGGAGGCGTTGGGGGACTTAGAGGTGGCCTCCGGCGTTCTGCATCCTCTTTCTCCCGGGGAACGGCCCGCTTCTCCGGGCATGAAATACAAGCATTACGCGCCCAGGGCCGAAGTCACCCTGGTCAAGGGAAGCCGGGAGGCCTTTGCCCGCTACCTGGCCCAGCATGCTGGGCCAGGGGTGTTTGCCCTTTGCTTTTCGGGGGATGGCGAAGGCCTACCCGTTCCTTACGTATCCTACGGAGCCGAAAACGATGCAAAAACGCAGGCAAAGGCTCTTTTTGCCGCCCTGCGGGAGTTGGACCGGCTGGGCGCTCAGACTGTATACGCCCGCTGTCCCCATGAAGAGGGGATGGGTCTGGCTGTGTTGAACCGGATGCTTCGCGCCGCCGCCTTCCGGGTGGTGGAGGCGGAAAAGCCATAAGGGATGAACCAGGAAGGGGGTGCGCGCTGTGAATCGTCTATATGTCGTGGGACTGACCGGCCCCACCGGGGCGGGAAAATCCACCGTTGCCACCCTATTTGCAAGGGAGGGCGTTCCCGTTCTGGACGCGGACGGGGTCGCCCGGCAGGTTACTGCCGTTGGGTCGCCTGTACTGGAGCGGCTGGCAGGGGTGTTTGGGAGGGATATTCTTAACCCGGATGGGGCCCTTTGCCGCAAAATCCTGGCCGCCCGTGCCTTTGCAGCACCGCAGGCCACCAAACGGCTCAATGAAATAACCCATCCCGCGATCCTCTCTTTGATCCGGGATGCGCTCTCCCAATTGGAGGCAGAGGGGGAACGGCTTGCGGTACTGGACGCGCCGCAGCTGTTTGAAAGCGGCGCCCAGGCTTTGTGCGGCGAAGTGATTGCGGTGCTGGCCGCGCCGGAAACCCGGCTGGTTCGGATCATGGAGCGGGACGGGATTTCAAAAGCCATGGCCTGGGAGCGGATCAAGGCCCAGCCAAAGGACGAGTTTTATCAAAAGGCGAACCGAATTTTGCGCAACGACGGCGACCTTCCCGCTTTTGAACGCGCCGCCCGGCAGCTGGTAGAGGAAATAAAGGAGCGCCGGATATGATGCGATTGGCCAAATTTGTCATATTGATTCTCGCGGCGGTTATACTATGCCGTATCGGATATTTGGGATACCGGCAGATTCTAAAGGAGCTATATCCCATGGACTACAGCGAGCTGGTAGACCGGTACGCCGCGGAAAATGAGCTTTCCCCGGCGCTGGTGTACGCGGTAATTAAATGCGAAAGCTCCTTTCGAAACGACGCGGTCTCCTCCGTGGGAGCGCTGGGGCTGATGCAGATTACGCCCGCGACCTTTGAATGGGTACAGACCAAAACAGGGGAAGATCTGGAGGTATCCGCGCTCAACGATCCCGAAACCAATATCCGGTATGGCTGCAGGCTTTTGTCCATGCATCTGTTAGAGTTTGGGGACGAACGGGTGGCCCTGGCGGCCTACCACGCGGGCCGGGGCCAGGTGAACGAATGGCTGAACGATCCCGAGGTGTCCAGCGGAGACGGGCGGCTGGATTCCATCCCCTTCACGGACACGGAGCATTATGTCAAAAAGGTCATGAAAGCCAAGGAGCGATATTTGGATTTATATAAGGAGGAACTGTCAAATGGCAACGGTTGAAACGAAAAGCAAATCAGAGGCGCTGAAGGAATCCCTGTTTTTGCAGCATAAGAACGGCTGCCTGACCGCGGACGACGGCTTTCTGCGGGAAGCCGAGACCTTTTGCGAAGGGTATAAGGATTTTTTAAACAAGGGCAAAACCGAGCGTCTGGCGGCTGCCCAGGCCGCGCAGCTGTGTGAGGAGCACGGCTTTGTTCCCTTTGACCGGAATGAAGCCTACGCCCCCGGAGACAAGGTTTATGTTCTGCACCGAAACAAGTCCCTCATTGCCGCGGTAATCGGTACAGAACCCATTGCCAACGGCGTCAACCTGGTGGCGGCCCATATCGACTCGCCCCGCATCGACCTGAAGCCCAATCCGTTGTATGAGGACGCGGAGCTTGCGCTGTGCAAGACCCACTACTACGGCGGGATCAAAAAATACCAGTGGACGGCTCTTCCCTTGTCGCTGCACGGCGTGGTGGTCAAAGCCGGCGGGGAAAAGCTCGAGGTTCATTTGGGGGACCAAGAGGGCGAGCCCCGGTTTGTCATTAACGACCTGCTGCCGCATTTGGCCACCGAGCAGGTTAAGCGCACGCTGAACGAGGGCGTTAAGGGCGAGGAACTGAACGTGCTGGTGGGCTCCTATCCTTTCCGGGATGATAAGGGCAGCGAGCTGATTAAATTAAATATCCTGAAGCTGCTTCATGAAAAGTACGGCATGGTGGAAAAGGATTTTCTCTCCGCTGAGCTGGAACTGGTTCCCGCCCATGCCGCCTGCGACGTGGGCTTTGACCGGTCGATGGTGGGCGGCTACGGGCAGGACGACCGGGTTTGCGCCTATCCCGGACTGATGGCGCTTCTGCATACGGACACGCCCAAGCGCACTGCCGTCACTATACTTGCCGACCGGGAGGAAATCGGCTCTGAGGGGAACACAGGGCTGAATTCCAGCTTCCTGCCGTATTTTATTGACGATTTGGCGGCGGTGCAGGGTACGAAGGGACGCCATGTGCTGTCACGCTCGGTCTGCCTGTCTGCGGATGTCAACGCAGCGTTCGATCCCACCTTTCCGGATGTTCTGGATAAGCGGAACGCCTCCTTCCTTAACCACGGCGTGGCGCTGATGAAGTATACAGGCTCCCGTGGCAAAAGCGGCACGTCGGACGCCTCTGCCGAGCTGATGGGCAGGGTGAGGAGCATTCTTGACGGGGCGGGGCTGTCCTGGCAGGTGACAGAACTTGGAAAGGTGGATCTGGGCGGCGGCGGAACGGTCGCCATGTTTTTGGCCAATTTGGATATTGACGTGGTGGATATCGGGGTTCCCGTTCTGTCCATGCATTCTCCCTTTGAGGTGACGGGAAAATTTGATATTTACACCGCTTATAAAGCCTTTTGCGCTTTTTTCGCCGCAGAATTATGAAGGATTGTGAAAACAGGAAGCAGGGCGGCCGCGGGCTTGCATAGAAACAAAAACGCCTTAGCGCCGCCAAGAAGCATATGGTTAAAGCCCGGTGCGCACCGGCAGTATTGCCGGTGCGCGCCGGGCTTTACCAGGTCCGCACGCCGCCAATGTGAAGAAAGCGGGCAGCTCCAAAGTCATAGGAGGACAGCGGTCTGTCCAATACATCATATGTATGCGCTGCTACAAGAATCGTAGGCGTTACGGCTGTGATAACGGGGGAATGATAAAAATTTCCGCTTTCTGTTCCCAGCTGCACAATATCACCGGGCTTTGCCTCCTCCTGCGACACGATGCGCCCGTAAGGGCCGACGGATTGGTTGTTCATAAGAAACTTGCAGAGATATTCAACGCCGCTCCATGCGGCGGCGCGGTCAGAGAGGGAACGATAATACCATCCTGTAACCGGGGTGAAGTTCATGATTCCCGCGCCTGCAAAAATACATTGGGAAGCAAAATTGGTGCAGTCCCCTCCAATATTTTCAAAATCATAGTAAGCGCGGTTTCGATCCAGCGCCCATTTACGCGCATAGGCCACGGCGGCGATTCTATTATAAGGTATCTCTTGCATAGGCGCCTCCTTTTTTATTATGCTATGCCGCAAGCCCGACATAGGTTCGCAGCAGTGAGAAAACAGAAATATCAATTGCGAATCCCTCTTACCGGCCGTTTTTCTGCCGCAGGAGCCGCGTTTGCTGTTAAAAACTTCTTGCGTCATGGAAAAAATTAGGGTATAATAAATTGGTTTTCGGAAAATGGAAGGAGTGTGCGGCGTTGGAACCGATTTTGGCCCTGCGTGGGATACGAAAAGCTTTTTCTGGCCAAGCGATCCTAAAGGGAATCGACCTGTCGGTGGAGCAGGGCGGATTCGTGACTCTGCTGGGTCCTTCCGGCTGCGGAAAAACCACTCTTTTACGCATCATTTCCGGGCTTTTGCGCCCTGAGGAGGGAAAGGTCTTTTTTCGGGGAGAGGATATTACCGCCCTGCCTCCGGAAAAGCGGAATTTTACGACGGTGTTTCAAGGATACTCCCTTTTTCCCCATATGAATGTGGCCCAAAACGTCGCCTATGGGCTGAAGCTTCGCCGGATTCCCGTACCGGAGCGAAGGGAACGGGTCGCGCAGACGCTGCGCATGGTTCGCATGGAGGGCATGGAAAAGCGAAGGGTGACGCAGCTGTCCGGCGGGCAGCAGCAGCGGGTGGCCATTGCCCGCGCAGTGGTATTGAACCCAGACGTTTTGCTGCTGGATGAGCCTTTAGGCGCGCTGGATCTAAAGCTGCGCCGGGAGATGCAGGCCGAGCTGAAGGAACTGGCAAGCCGGCTGCGCCTGAGCTGTGTTTACATCACCCATGACCAGGAGGAGGCCCTCAATCTTTCTACTAAGATCATCGTCATGAACGAGGGGAAAATCATGCAAACGGGGACGCCCGACGAGGTTTTCAACCACCCGGCCAACCGTTTCACGGCGGATTTTATCGGGGATTCCAACCTATATGAGGGAACGGTGGAAAAAACGCGGGATGGGGTATGCGCTGTGACCCTTCCCTTTGGGACGGTGTTTGCCGCGGATCAGGGCTTCGCCGCGGGACAGAAGGTGGGGGTTTGCATCCGACCGGACGATGTGGAACTGGAGAAAAGCTCGGCGGCGGGCAGCTTTTGCCGGGGTGTGGTGGAAAGCCGGGCCTATTTTGGCTCAGTGGAAAAAACCACCGTCCGGCTTGCGGACGGCGGCGTCATCCATTCCAACCGCCGCAGCGCCGGGGAACAGCCCGCCGTGGGGGACGAGGTCTGCGTAGGCGTCAGCCCCTCCCGAGTGGCCCTGTTCCGGGAGGAAAGGGTATGAAGCAGGAAAAATCCTTCCCGAAATTTTTGCTGCCCATGTACCTTTGGGCCGTGCTGCTGGTGGCCCTGCCCTTGGGGTACTTTATTTTTCTCAGCTTTTTAAAGCAGGATATGACCTATGGGTTTACCCTTTCTTTTACACTGGACAATTATAAACGGATTTTTTCCGGTGACTATCAGGATATGATGCTTCGGTCGGTAGCGATTTCCGGGCTAACCACGCTTTTATGCTTTACCGTGGGGTATCCGTTTTCGTATATTATGTCAAGGCTGTCAGGCAGGGCCCGGTCGGTGGTCATGCTGTTGATCGTGATCCCTTTTTACACGAATTCGCTGCTGCGCACCACGGGGATCATCACCTTATTGTCCTCCAACGGCCTGATCAATACGCTGCTCACCCACTGGGGCTGGATCAAAGAGCCGCTCTCCCTGCTGTATACGCCGG
Source organism: uncultured Clostridia bacterium (assembly GCA_944383495.1). Classification (GTDB taxonomy): domain Bacteria; phylum Bacillota; class Clostridia; order Oscillospirales; family Acutalibacteraceae; genus CALWPT01. The sequence goes on from CALWPT010000016.1 coordinate 31,131, forward strand.
GAGCAACGGTGGTGGGAATGGTGTATTCCCTGTTGCCCTTCATGATATTGCCCTGTTATTCCGTTTGTCAAAAGCTGGACCGGCAAACGGTGGAGGCGGCCCGGGATTTAGGAGCCTCTAGGGTTCGGAGCTTTTTCACCGTCACGCTGCCGCTGACTTTGCCGGGGATCCTGTCGGGCTGCGTGCTGACCTTTGTTCCCACCATCGGCATGTTTTTTATCTCCGACCTGCTGGGCGGGGCGCGGTCTTCCATGCTGGGCAACATTATCAACCAGCAGATCAATGGCCGCAATCTCCCCTTTGCGGCGGCCCTGTCGGTGGTGATGCTGGCGATGGCGCTGCTTTTTATTGGAATTTACCGGGCCTTTTCCGGCAAAAGCGAGCTGGAGGGAATCGCGTAGCGGACAAAACAGGAGATGCCTGCGGCCAAGGCTGCCGTAGGAACCGGTTTTTGAACGGTTGAACCTTAAACAAAGGAGGGAAATGGATGGAAAAGCCCAGTGTTTGGGGAAAGCTATATCTGGCGCTGATCCTTTTCCTTCTTTACCTGCCTATTTTAGTGGTGGCGGCCTATTCCTTTAACGCCGCCAGTTCGGGCGCTCAATGGACGGGGTTTACCCTTTCCTGGTATAAAAAGCTGCTGGAGGAAGGAAAATACACGCAGCCCCTTCTTCACTCAATTGAGCTGGGGCTGCTCTCCGCGTTTCTGGCGGGGGTAATCGGAACCGCGGCCGCCCTATCCGCCGCGACTCGGGCGTTCAAAACCAAAGGCGTCTTTGAAAGCCTGTCTATGCTTCCCATTATGATCCCAGAAATTATTTTGGGCATTTCCTTTATGTCCATGTTCGCCCTGGTGGGCCTGCGGGGAGGTATGCTTCCCCTGGTTTTGGCCCACACCACCTTTTGTATTCCTTATGTCTATATTATTGTCAAGGGCCGCATCCGGGATCTGGATCCCTCTGTGATCGAGGCGGCGCGGACATTGGGCGCCACAAAAATTCGAGCGTTCCTCACCGTGACCCTGCCCATCATTCTTCCGGCGGTGCTGTCGGGCTGCCTTTTGTCCTTTGCGATGTCCTTTGACGATGTGATTATTTCCTCCTATCTGCGAGGCCCTACCTCCGAACTGCTCCCAACCAAAATTTACGCGGCCTTGAAGCTAGGGGTAACGCCAGACGTTAACGCCCTGTTTACCCTGATTCTGGGCGTGATGCTTTTGCTGGTGGCGACAATGGCTGTCACCCTCCAGATCCGAAAAATATTACAAAGAAAGGTCGATGCCCAATGAAACTTCCGATTCGAAAGCTTTTGAGCCTGTGCCTGCTTTTCTCCATGACGGCGGCTTTGCTGACCGGGTGCAGCGGCGGGAAAAAGCAGGTGAATGTCCTGACCTACGAGGGCTATATTCCCGATGAAATTATTGCCGATTACGAAGCCCGGGGCTACCAGGTGAATTACACCGCCGCCCAGACCAACGAGCAAATGCTGGATCTTTTGCAGGCCGCCAAGGGCGGAACCTATGACATCGTCATTTGCGACGATTATATCATTCCCTCCATGATTGAATCTCAGGTGGCCGCCCAGCTGGATTACGGCAGGCTTTCCCATGCGGAAAACATTGATCCCCATTACCAAAGCCAGTTTTACGACGAAGAGAACCTATATTCCATCCCCTATCTGGCGGGGTTTCCTTTGATCGTGTACGATCCCGCCCAGGTGGACTTTGAGATCAAGGGCTACGCCGATCTATGGGACAGCCGCCTGAAAAATAAGCTGGTCATTCTGGATCAGTACCGGGTCATCCCCGGGATCACCCTATTGTCCATGGGCCAGTCCATGAACACCACCGACCAAGCTGTGCTGGCCCAATGCCGGGAAAAGCTGCTGCAGCTGAAGCCCAACGTCAAGCTAATCGACGGCAGCACGCCCCACGTGGCCCTGATCAACGGCGACGCGGCGGCGGGCTTTGTGTTCACCTCGCAGGCCATGGAAGTGGTAAAACAACGCCCGGATTTCAAGGTGGTTTACCCGGAAGAGGGGTTGGGCTTCGGCGTCAGCTGTCTGATGATTGCCGCCAATGCCCCCCATATGGACGCGGCCTATGATTTTGTGAACTACCTGCTGGATGGGGAAGTGTCGGCCAAGGTGTCGGAATTGATCAATTATATCAACTGCAACACGGCGGCGGAAGCTTACCTGTCGGCGGAATTTAAGGCCAATCCCGTGGTATATCCCCCTGACTCGGCCTTTCCCCCTGCCGCAAAGCGCGCTCCGGAAATCATTCAAACCGTGGACAATGAGACCAACCAAATCTACGACGAGATGTGGACGGCATTTAAAAACCAGTGAGATGAGGCCGAAAAAGGCCATTAAGAAATTTGCAAGAAAACCGTAAGAAAATGTTTATTGCGGCCGGGCTGTTTCATGCGGTATACTGCCACATGGAAAAGCCCGGGCCATCGCTTATTAAGAGCCGTTTTCCCAAGGCAAAGGCTGCAAAGAATAGGAGGAAGGTATGAAAGGCTTCAATAAAATCAATCGGGGGCTGCTTTTAACCATTGTCATTCTCATTGGGGTTGGAGCGTATTTAATGGCTTCGGCTTCCCGGCAAAGCGAGGTTAGGCCTGAAATTGAGCGGGTATGCAGAGCGTATGTGGAGGCGGAAACGCAGGCGTATTTGCTGCCGCAGCAATACCGCACCGTTTCTCCCAATATCCCAAAGGCCGCGCTGAACGACTATTTGGATGAAGCGGCAAACACCGTCTCGTCGTTTTATTCGGAGGATTCCTACGCGAAAAAGCAAAAAATTGAAGAAATTACCCAGGTATTAAAGAACCAGGCCCAAGGGCGCTCAGTGATCCTGCAATATGAAAGAACCATCCGGCGCTTTAAAGGATTTTATTTTGAGGGGAACACAGTGGAGGTCTCCCTTGACATGCGTATCGATTGCCAGGAATCCTCTAACGGCAGCATGCGGTTTGAAAGCAGCGATACCATTACCCTGCAAAAGGTGGGAGGGGACTGGAAAATAGCCGCTTCCGGATTGACCCAGCCGGGGTTTGGCGCCTTAGAGACCTGGTGACCACTCCCAAAACAGTTAGCAGGACAAAAACAACGAAAGGAGTTATGCTTCCCCTGGAAGCATAAGGGATTCATATGGAAGCTGTTTTACAAATTCAGCATCTCTGCAAATGGTTCGGCAAACGCAAGGTAATCGACGATATTTCCTTCTCCGTAAACGCGGGCGAGGTGTTTGGCTTTTTGGGCCCCAACGGAGCGGGCAAAACCACGACCATTAAAATGATTATGGGCTTTTTGTCCATCGACAGGGGAACGGTGGTCATTGACGGACTGGACCGCAGATTGAGGTACGAGGCCGCCATGGCGAAAATCGGCGGAATTGTGGAAAACCCCGAAATGTATAAGGAGCTAAGCGGCCGGGTCAACCTGGAAATGTACGCCCGCCTTCACGACGGCGTGACACCCGCCCGCATCGACGAGGTACTAGAACTAGTGGGAATGCAGAACCGCGCCCATGAAAAGGTGAAAAAGTATTCCTTGGGGATGAAGCAGCGGATCGGCCTGGCCCAGGCTCTGCTGCATCGCCCGAGGGTACTGATCCTGGACGAACCGACCAACGGCTTAGACCCTATGGGGATCAAGGAACTGCGGGATATTCTGAAGCGGATGGCCCACGAGGAAAGCATTGCGGTCTTTGTTTCCAGCCACATGCTCCCGGAAATGGAGCAAATGTGCGACCGGGTAGGGATCATTAACAACGGAAGGCTGTTGGGGGTCAAGCCCATTGGGGCGCTGCTGGAGGAGGTGTCCGGCAAAGAGGTCTATCGGGTACTAACCACTTCAGCAGGCATGGCCGCGTCCCTTGCTGTGCGGGCGGGGTATTCCGTGCAGGCCGAGGGCGGGGATTGGGCGGATATCGCCCTGCAAAAGGAGCAGGTGCCTCTATTTGTCGCCCTATTGGTGGAGAACCGCATTCCGGTTTACGGCGTCAGCCGGCTGGAGCAGTCGCTGGAGAGCGCCTTTATCCAAATCACGGGAGGGGGAAACACCATTGCGTAAGCTAGGAGCGTTGTATGTCAACGAAATGACAAAAATGACCCGAAAGATCAGCATTTTGGTCCTGGCCGCTATCATGGCAGTCGTGACGGTAGGTATGGGCGCTCTGGTTAAAATAACGCAGGTCAACAACCGGCAGTACATCCTATATAGCGGCGCGGCCTCCACCCGGGAGGAGCTGGAGGAATCCATCCGGGAAGCCCAAGAGCAAATCCAGGATTGTCAGTCCCAACTGGAGAACCAAGCCCTGGGGGAGGAAGAAAGGCGAAATCTGCAAATGCAGCTCAACGATTTGCAGGTTACGGCGGAACGGGACCGGCTGGCGTTGAAATATAACCTGGCCGGGGAAAATCCCAACAGCTATTACACTGCCGCCCTGCAAGACCTGGCGGTCTACCGGCAAAAAACGGCCGGATTGGAATCAACCCCCAGCCAACAGCTTACCGCAGAGCAGAGATCAGACCAGGAAATCTGCGATTTGCTGGTGAAGTCCCTTGAGCAGGACAGCTTCCGCCTTTATACCGACGCCAAAATAAAAATGATTGAAGCGGACGATACGCTGAGCGAAGAAGAGAAACAAATCGAGATTGACTGCAGCGAGCTGCTGTACCAGGCGGAGCCCACCGGCCAGACAGCAGGCGGCGGCGGTTCGGCTTACGACCGGGCGGCCTCCAGGATCGGCCAGTACCGTTTGTCCCTGCTGAACAACGCAAATCTTGTGGAGGACGGCGGAAAAGAACCCCTGACCAATCAAAAGCGGGCTAAATTGGAGGACGCCCTTGCCGTTCTAACCTACCGGCTGCAAAACGGCCAGCTGCCGGCGGACTACGAATCGTACAGCTATTCTGAAATGGCGACTTTTGCTATGATGTCCATGGGCGTGCTGGTGCTGGGACTACTGATCATTATTTTAGCCGGCAGCGCGGTTTCGTCGGAAATGTCCACCGGCTCCATCAAATCCCTGATTATCGCCCCAGTAAAGCGCTGGAAAATTCTTACTGCAAAAATTTTGGCGCTGCTGACGGTTTCGGTCTTAGGCCTTGCGCTTTGGTTTTTGACCTGGCTGGTTACCAGCGGCCTGCTGTTCGGCTTTGGCGGAGTGGATTACGTTTTTGCCTTGGGGGGATCGGTCTGCACCCTTCCGTATTATCTTTATATGGCGGCGCGTTTGCTGACGAATCTGATTCCCTTGTCCATTTATCTTTTGCTGGCGCTGATGCTTTCCGTGGTTACCAGAAACACCGCGGCGGCGGTTGGCGTGGGGATGGCGGTCACCTTTGGCGGAGAGATTGTCACGACGGTTCTAGCACAGCTTTCCGCCGGGGAATGGATGAAATTTGTTCCCTTCTACCATTTGTCCTTAGAGTCCAAATTTTTCCCCTTTGGCAGTTTGGAGCAATTGCTTTCGGGCTATGGGGGAGACATGAGCATGTTGGGTATGTCAATTCCCCGGATTGCCAATACATCGCTGGTATTTTCCCTTATTTACCTGGCGGCTTTGGCCCTTTGCATGGCATTGACAGCCTATGATTCCTTTATCCGCCGGGATATCAAATAACAAAAATTACATGATAAACGCTTCTTTCCCGGGTATGCTATGAGGGAAAGGAGCGCTTTTTATGACAGAAATCAAGACCACTACCGAGGAGCTTTTGCAGTTCGTATATAAAAATTCTGAAATGGGCATCGTCACCATCGACCAGCTTTTGGGAATTGTCAAGGACAAGGAATTTCGGGAGCAGTTAGAAACCCAGCGCAAGGAATACGGCGAGATCTGTCGGGAGGCAAAGGAATTGCTGAATGAAAACGGCGTGGATGAAAAGGGCCTGAACGCCTTTCAGAAGGTGCGGTCCTACCTGATGATTGATATGGGAACCATGGCGGACAAATCTGTTTCCCATATTGCTGAGATGATGATGATCGGCAGCAATATGGGCGTGATTAAATCCCTCCAAAACCTGCGCCGCAACAAGGACGCGGAGCCCAAGATCACAGCGTTGATGGAACGGCTGCACAAAACGGAGGAAAACAACGTCCAGCAGCTGAAAAAGTTTTTGTAAGCCTTTTAAAAGGAGTGGGCTGACCAAAGCAAAACCATAAAACCGCGGGCAAGCGTTGCCCGCGGTTTTGTGGTTTTGAGCGAAAAAAAGCCAGCTTTTGCTCCTTGCACGACCGGCATCATGGTTCAGAACTAAACCTGGCAAAAAATAAATCCGTACATTTTGCCGGTACAAATCCCTATTTTGATAAGATAGAAATATCCGAACCCCAGCAGTAACGGAAACGGAGGGCATTCATATAATGTATTGAAGTTCACGCCTTCAAACAAGCTAATCCTAACCCGTCCCCGGCTGTCCGGCGGCGGCCGGGGACGGCTGGATCAGAATCATTCCGCCGGAGAAAAGGAGTTTTTTATGCCAGACCAAAAATTCGCATGCAATTCGGGCGTGCCCGGCAGCTTTAAGGAAGCCTGCTGTATCGACGCAGGCAGAATTTACGACAGCTGCTGTGATCGCGACTGCCTGGAGGATCTGCGGGTGTATTTCACCGAGGAAAACCAGGAGCTGCTTCAGCACGCCATATCTGCAAAAGTGAAATGTGCTGAAATTTTGAGGACGTACATCGACGTGGAACCCGTCACCTTTAACCGGGGATTTTATTCCTGCGACATAACCTTCTTCTTCCTGCTGAAGGTGGAGGTCATCTGTTCTCCCAACACAGCGCCGGTTTGCATTAACGGCATCAGCGTGTTCGATAAAAAGGTCATTCTGTACGGCAGCGAGGGCTCGGTACAGACCTTTTGCAGCACCATGAAGGAGGACGACCCGGATCCCCAATTTTCCTCCAATAACCAACCCAAATGCTGTGTGCAGGTTGTTGATCCGGTGGTGCTGGATTCCCAGCTCTGCGAGATCCGAAACAGCTGTGATTTAAGCTGCCATTTGCCCAGCTGCGTTATGCGGAGCCTGGGCGGGGATATCTGCACCCGTTCGGGATTCAGCAAAGGCTTGTACGTTACTTTGGGCGTTTTTTCCATTGTGCAGTTGATCCGCAACGTCCAGATGCTTATTCCTGTTTACGACTTCTGTATTCCTCAAAAGGAATGCAGCTGCAACAACGACAGCCCCTGCGAAATGTTTGATCGGATCAAATTCCCCACAGAGGAATTCTTCCCGCCCAAGCTGAAAAAAACGGATCAAAGCTGCTGCAACTCATGCTGCAATAATTAATAAGCTGCGCTTGCAAAAGCGGCCCTGCGGAACATCCGCGGGGCCGCTTTCTTTTTTTGGTGCGTGTTGGTATTTTCCCATTTTTTTAGTATGCAATTATAATATGGAAATCATCCATATAGTTTTATCTTTTCCTTGTTATTTGCTATAATAATATTAAAAATGTGAATATATTAAACCTATTTATTTCTAAAATGAAGTATTGCCATAGAAATGCAGCAGCAGTTAAATCATTTCTCATAAAAATACCGCAATCTGGAAAATAATAGCGCCGAACTAAAATCTCGTAATAAATCCACCATTTTAAAGGAGGAAATCAACATGTATCGGAGAATCAAGGATATGCGCGTGGATCACGATTTAACCCAGGTTAAAATAGCCAGCAGACTGCATATAGACCAGTCTACCTATTCCGATTACGAAACCGGGCGGATTTCCATTCCGGTGGAGGCCTTGATCCGGCTGGCAGATTTCTACGGCGTAAGCGTGGATTATCTCTTGGAGCGCACGGATATCAGAGAGGCAGCGGGAAAAGAAAAATAGCAAGCCCCGTTAACCTGACCAGACCTTTTCAATCGATTGCTTTTGTGATATACTGAATAAAGTATGGGAGTTTTCCCTAAACAGAATGCGAGGGGAAAACGCTGTTAACCGATCCAACCAATATCACTACAGATGGAAAAGGACATTTTATATGAGAATATTTGATCCACGGGCTTTGGTGGGAAAAATCCCCGTTGCAGGAGAACTGCCCTCCCAGCGGGAGATTCTGCTGCGTACCTTTTGGGTGGCGTGGCCTTCCATTTTAGAGTCCTTTCTGATCAGCCTAGTGGGACTCATTGATACCATAATGGTAGGCGGTCTGGGATCTTACGCCATCGCGGCAGTGGGATTGACCACCCAACCAAAATTTATTGCCTTGGCGATGTTTCTATCGCTCAACGTGGCGGTATCCACTATCGTTGCCCGCCGCAAAGGGGAGGAGGATCAGGACAGCGCCAACCGGACTCTCATGCAAGCCCTGCTCCTGACAGGAATATTAACGGTGCTCGTCACGGTTATCTGTGTGGCGCTCGCCGACCCAATCATTCGTTTTGCCGGTTCTCAGCCGGATACCCATGCCGCGGCGGTTTCTTATTTCCGAATTATTATGGGCGGCATGGTGTTCAACACCGTCTCCATGGTCATTAACGCCGCTCAGCGGGGGGCGGGAAACACACGCGTTGCCATGCGCGCCAACCTGGTTTCCAATGGGGTCAACATCTTGCTTAATTACCTTTTGATCGGGGGGAATCTGGGATTTCCCAAGCTTGGAGTGAGTGGAGCAGCCATTGCCACGGTAACAGGCTCGGTCTTTGCCTGTGGGCTGAGTATACTTTCCGCTGCCCATCGGGATGGCTTTATTTCCTTTCGCCATGCGCCCCGGCTGCGCTTTGACAAAAAAACCATGAGCGCCATCGCCAATATCGGCTCCAGCACTCTGGCGGAGCAGATTTTTCTCCGAATCGGTTTTTTGGCCTATGCGATCTTGGTTGCGAGACTGGGCACCATCGCGTTTGCCGCTCATCAAATCGGCATGAACTTTATGTCGATCTCCTTTTCCTTTGGGGACGGGCTTTCCGTTGCATCAATTACGCTGGTGGGCCAGAGCCTGGGGGCTGGCCGCAAGGATATGGCGAAGGTTTACGGCAGCGTATGCCAGCGGTCGGGGCTTTTGTTCGCCTGCGCTTTATCGGTGATTTTCCTTTCCTGCAGCCGGCTGATCTTCCGCCTGTTTTCCAACGATGAGCAGATCTTACAGTATGGGACCATGATCATGGCGATGATGACGGTAATTGTCTTTCTGCAAATTTCCCAGGTGGTTTTTTCCGGGTGCCTGCGGGGGGCGGGAGATACTCGGTATACCGCCCTTGTTTCCCTGATCAGCGTGGCGATTATTCGGCCGGGGGGCGGCTGGCTTTTCTGCTATCCCCTCCGGCTGGGGCTGTTCGGCGCGTGGCTGGGATTGGCAGTCGACCAGTTTATGCGGTTTATTTTGACCTGGCTCCGGTTCCGGCAGGGCAAATGGATGGATCGGAAAATATAGAATTATTGCCGCACGGAAAACCGCGGCGCCCTTTTTTCAAGGGCGCCGCGGTTCTCTCATAGCTGGTTTTTATTTGGGTCCAGATGCTGCTCCTTGATCCTGCGGTCTTTAAAATAATACTCCTCGTCGTGCGGACCAATCTCCCGCAGCACCCGGCAGGGGTTCCCAACAGCCACCACTCCCGCCGGAATGTCTTTTGTTACCACGCTCCCGGCGCCGATTACGGAGTGATCCCCAATGGTAACGCCGGGAAGTATAACGGCTCCAGCCCCGATCCAGCAGTTTCGGCCAATATGGACGGGAACGTTATACTGATACACCCGTTCCCGCAGCCTTGGCGAAATCGGATGCCCGGCGGTGGCGATGGTCACATTGGGCCCGATCATTGTGTAATCCCCCACAAAAATATGGGTGTCGTCCACCAGCGTTAGACTGAAATTCACGTAAATATGACTTCCGAAATGAACATGCTTTCCGCCCCAGTTGGCGTGAAGCGGCGGCTCAATATAGCAGCCCGTTCCAATTTCGGCAAACATTTCCTGTAGCATTTCCTTCCGTTTGGCAGCTTCGGTTGGGCGTGTGTTGTTAAAGTCGTATAAGCGGTCCAGGCACGCTGCCTGTTCCTGCATCAGCTGTTCGTCGCCCGTAAAATACAGCTCTCCGCTGTGCATTTTTCCTTTCGGCTCCATGCATTTCCCCCATTCCCTATTTAGCGGCTTTTGCCTTTTATTATACCCGCTTCAGCTTTCATTGGCAATAGGGAAACGCATGGCTCAGCAGCGAAATTGCCGTTTCGTTATGGGCTTTCTATGGTCCCTGCCCAGCAGCCGTTCCCGACGGCTGCTGCTGGGCGTTCTGCGGCGGCCCGGCGGCTTTTTGCCCTTTTTCTCCGGTGGCCGGCTGCTCTGTTTCCGGCTGTGTTGCGGGGGCTGTTGTTGGCTGCGTCGTAGTAGGCGGCGGCGCGGTGCGAGGCTGGATATCGGCCGGATATTCCGGATCCCTGATATCGTAAACCCGGCTGTATTCCTTCGTTTCTACATTCTTCCAAACCGCGGATCGGTTGCGGCTCAAAAGCTTGACGATTTGATAGCAATCAATCCAAATCTCGTTGTTTCCTTCCTTCTGGGACTCGTCGAAAATCAATTGGATGCCAAAATGCAGATGGTTCTGCGTAATGTTATTGACGTTTTCCTCCGTGCTGTACCCCGTGCGGCCCAGGTATCCAATCACATCCCCTGCCTTGACGATGGAGCCCTCCTCCAGCGATTTGTTAAAGGGAAAGTTTTTTCGAAGATGCGCATAGTAGTAGTATCGTTTTTTGTCAAAGCTGCGGATCCCAATCCGCCAGCCGCCGTATTGGTTCCAGCCCAGCGCCTCAACGGTTCCGCCCTCCACGGCGATGATGGGCGTTCCAATATACCCCAGGATATCGTTTCCCAGGTGCTTGCGCCGAAAGCCGTACGACCGGCTGTTGCCGAAATCATCGTAATGGCTGTAGCCATACCCTTTCGCAATGGGGAAAAAGACCTTCAGCCCGTACTTTTTTCCCCATCGTTTTCCGGTGGGGGAGGCTTCGTCCTTGACCTCAATCTCATATTCCCCCACGAATTCCCCCAGCACGGCGGTGTATGCCTCTAAATAATAATCGTAGTATTTTTTGCCGCTTTCCGTCAGTTCCTCCATGGTGACTCCCTTACGCAGCTTATCTGCCACGACATCCAGCTGCGAAGCCTTGAAGCTCTTGAAGTTTCCGCCGTTTTGCAGTGCCTGGTAAGCCAGCAGCTCAATCCAGTTTAGCTTTACCTCTTCCGTTTGCGATTGGATATCCAGCCGCATAGCTTTATCCATGGCTTCATAGGTGGGGCCGAAATCCACCCACTTTATAAAATCTTTTTGGGCCTGTGGTTCTTCCTCGCCTTCTCTGGCGACCGCATACAGGGCGCAGCCTCCCGCGGCCACAACGGCGCATAAAATAACTGCCGCGGCCACCAGTGTCAGCTTTTTCAGCCGAAGGCTTACATACATGATTCGACTCCCCTTCCTCTCCAAAATTATGCAGCGAAAAGGCGGGAAATAACCGAAAAGCCCAAACAGGGGCATATTCACTTTTGCAGCCCCATATATTTCAATGGTAAACCAATTGTGAGGGGGAATTTATATGGCAACCGGCACATTTGCCGCTCGGGTCTACACATCCAAGAGCCTATTGCCCATCGAAGGCGCAAAGGTGACCATTTTATCCAAGGAAGGGGATCTGATCGCGTTTCGGCTGACCAACGAAGACGGACTCACCGACACAGTGGATCTGGAAGCGCCTGACGCGGCCTCTTCCCTAACGCCCGAAAGCGACGGCGCCGCCTTTGCGGTCTATGACCTGCGGCTGGATCATCCGAATTACTATGTGGAATTCATAGAGGACGTTCAAATTTTCGCGGGGATTAAAAGCTGGGAGGAATTTGCCCTGGTGCCCCTGGAGGAATTTGCGTCTCCCCGGTCCCAGGTGCGGGTGCATCAGGTTGTTCCTCAAAATCTGTAAAAAGGGAGGCTTTGTCTATGTCAACACCCGTTCCCCGGCCGTATGTGCCGGAGCAGATCACGATACATCTCGGCCCGCCAGATTCCAGCGCCCAGAATGTCACCGTTTCCTTTCCGGATTATATTAAGAACGTGGCGTCCAGCGAAATTTACCCCACCTGGGATCGCTCGGCAGTGCTGGCCAACATCTATGCGCAGATTTCCTTTGCCCTGAACCGGGTCTATCTGGAATATTACCCCAGCCGCGGCTACGGCTTCAATATCACCAATTCCACCGCCTACGACCAAAGCTTTCACTACGGCCGTAATATTTTTCAGAATATCAGCGAGTTGGTGGATGAGGTCTTTAACAACTATATTCGCCGCCAGGGCGTGCTGGAGCCCTTGTCCGCCCGGTACTGCAACGGTACGACGGTAACCTGCAACGGGCTGTCCCAGTGGGGGAGCCAGAGCCTTGCCACGCAGGGCTACGACGCTATTTCCATTCTGCGGAACTATTACGGCAATGATATAGAGTTGGTGGTGAACGCCCCTGTGAGCAATATTCGGCAGTCGTATCCCGGCTATCCTATTTCCCGAGGCAGCACCGGCCCGGCGGTAACGGTTATTCAGGCCAGCCTTAACCGGGTGTCGCAGAATTATCCCGCGATTCCCAAGGTCAATCCCGTGGACGGCGTGTTTGGCCCCCAAACGGAGGAAGCCGTCCGGGCGTTCCAGCGCATTTTCAACCTAGCGGTGGACGGTATTGTGGGAAAAGCCACCTGGTATAAGCTGGTCATGCTGTATGTCGCCTTTGCGCGGCTGTCTGAGCTGGAATCGGAGGGGCAGCGGATCTTCGGCATCCCGCTGGAAATCAGCGGCGGCGTTTCCGGCATTCCCACCGCGCCCGCCCAAACCGCCGGCCCCCGGGCAGTTCCGGTTTTCGCGCAGGCGAGGCGGAATCCGGAAGCCTCGCTCCCGCCCCCCTTGGGTCCCGGAGACTCCGGGCAGGAGGTGCGCATTGTTCAGTTCTTTCTGGCAATGATCGGCGAGTTTTATAGCTCGGTGCCGCCCTTGGATATCACAGGCGTTTATGACGAACAGACCGTGCGGGCAGTCACGGCGGTGCAGCGCTCCTCCGGTCTTCCCCTGACCGGGGAGGTGGATCAGGCCACCTGGGATCAAATTTACAACATGTATCAGGGTATTATTTTAACGGTGTTCACCCGCAGCTATTCCGATTTTATGCAGACCGTACCGTTCCCCGGAATGGTGCTGAAGCAGGGCTCCCGCGGCCCGGAGGTGCGCACGCTGCAGCAGTACTTAAACAATATTTCCATTTTGTACCATACCATACCGCCCGTGCAGGTGACGGGTATTTATGGCCCGGCAACAGCGGAATCTGTCCGGCGGTACCAGGTGCAGTTTCAGCTGCCTCCCACGGGGCAGGTGGACGAGGCAACCTGGAATTCCATCGCCAACACCTACCGCAATGTGATTTCCAGCGAAGCGACCCTGCCCCGGCAAAATCCCGGCTTTGTCCTGAAGTCGGGCATGCAGGACAAAATGTAAAAGGAGGAAGAGCATATGCCCACCGTACCAGATATAGGCCTGCCGATCCGCAACCTGCAAACCTTTCTGCGGTATATTTCCAATACCACCGGCGGAATCCCCAATGTGCTCCCCGACGGCTTTTACGGCCCCCGGACAAAAGCATCCGTGGAAGCATTCCAGCGGCGCTATGGACTGCCGGTGACCGGGGAAGTGGATCTTACCACCTGGAACGCAGTCATCGACGCTCTTGATGAAGCGAGATATTTGTATGAGGAACCGCCGTTTGCAAAAATTTTCCCCGATTCCCGCACCGTGATCGAGCCTGGCAGCGCCCACGAAAGCCTCTACCCCATTCAAGGCATGCTTAAGGGCTTGACCCGACGGTTTCCCCGCTTGGGAGAGCTGGAGGTTACCGGCGTTCACGATGAAGCGTCGGTCAACGTTGTTAAAAACACCCAGAGCTGCTGCGGCCTGAAAAGCGACGGCTGCATCAACCGTTCCACATGGGATCACATCGCAGCCTTGTACGAGGCCTTTGTCTCCCGTGATCGGGTGAAGCAGGCGGAATACGGGCCCTCCTGGGAGGGCGCCGACTAATGAAACAAGCGTCCTTCAAAGCCCTTCTGACGCGGGGGTAAAACCGCGCGAGCCGCCCCATACGAAAGCCCGCGCACAAAACAAATATGCGGTTCCATCCAATAAAACGCCCCCGTTTTATGAAACGGGGGCGTTTTATTGGATGGCGGACACGTCAGCGCCTGCCGCCGTGACAGATCCGCTGTTTAAAAACGTTTTCTGCCAAAGGCAGACAAGCTGCAAAACAAATTGCTCCCGCGTGCAAACGTTGGTTATCCGTGATTCGTTTGATCCAATTCCCGCCTTGCCGCCGCGATATCCTCCCGCGACAGCAAAAGCGGCGGCAGATCCGGCTCAGGGAAAAAGCGGTAATCAGGAGATTGCTCCTTAGACCGCATGTGAACAGTAATTTCCTGCCGTTCGTCATACCGGCGAGTCTCATAGGAAACAGCGCCGCCTTGTTCCAAAAGCTCCCGCTGGCGGCCGATTTCATACCGCAGCGCCTTGCCCATAAACCGGATCGAATTTATATTTTTGATTTCCACCCGCTCTCCGCCGTTGAGGGAGACATTAACGTCCATTCGCAGTCCGCCCTGCTCCATGCGGCATTCGGCAATTCCATATTTGCGCAGCCGGGCAATCAGTTCCTTAACAAAGGCCGCGGCTTGTTCAGGCGACTCCAGCTCCGGCGCGGTAACGATTTCCAGCAGCGGCAGGCCGCACCGGTTGTAATCCACCAGCGTGCAGGCGCCCCGGTCATGAATCATTTTTCCCGCGTCCTCTTCCAGCTGAATGCGGAAAATCCCGATTTTCTTCCCGCTGAGCTCCACCCTTCCGTCCCTGCAAATGGGATCCTCCCATTGCGTGATTTGATAGCCCTTGGGCAAATCTGGGTAGCTGTATCCTTTCCGAACAAAAACGCTTTTGGATGGAATTTCGCATCCCAATGCCAGTCCCGCCTTAACCGCCTGGCGCACCGCCTGTTCATTGAGCTTGGGCATAGAGCCGGGCAGCCCCAGACACCGGGGACAACAGCGGGTATTGGGTCTTCCGCCAAAACCGGCCTCGCAGGTACAGAACAGCTTGGTTTTCGTTACAGGCCGGACGTGGATCTCCAAGCCAATCCGAGGCTGCACCGTCATAAGGCAGCCGCCTCCCTTCTTGTGAACTGGGCTTCAAAAGCCGCAGCAGCTCCCAGAATAGACGCTTCATCAAAAGCCCGCCCGGTCAGGCTTAGCCCGATGGGAAGGCCGTCGCCGTCATATCCGCAGGGCGTGGTGACCGCAGGCAGGCCCGATAGGTTTGCCAGGACTGTGTACGCATCCGCTTCATACCGCCGGATCAGGTCTCCTTCCAATACGCCGACCCGCGGCGCGGTGAAGGGCAGGGTTGGGGATAAAAGGAAATCGCAGGCTTGCAGAGCATTTTCTAATTCGGCTTTGATCCGGTTTCTCGCCGCCGTCGCCTTTTGATAATATTCCTCCCGATAACCGGCGCTCAACACGTAATTTCCCAGCAAAATCCGGCGCTTAACCTCCGGCTCGAACCCATTTCCCCGGCTGCTTTTCATTTGCTCTGTGCAGGTTTCCCCCTCTCCCCTGGATCCAAACCGGATCCCGTCAAACCGGGAAAGATTGGAGGCGGCTTCAGCAGAGGAAATGATATAATAAGCGCTTAAGGCATAGGATCGTCCGGGCAGGGAAACCGGAACGCATTCACAGCCCGCGTCCTTATAAAATTCCACCGCGTCCAAGACGGCTGCCTGCACCGCGGGCTCAGCCTTTTCCAGCAGCACCGCTGGCACGCCGATCTTTATCCCTTTTAAAGACGCGCCCACCTTCCCGGTATAGCCATAACAATTGGGCTGGCGCATGGTAGAATCGTTGGGGTCATAGTCGGTGATCGCGTCCAGAAGATAGCCGCAGTCCTCGGCGCTGGCGGCAATGGGCCCGATTTGATCAAGGGATGAGGCAAACGCGATCAGCCCGTACCGCGGGACGGTTCCATAGGTGGGCTTCAAGCCTGTGACGCCGCAGAAGGCGGCCGGCTGGCGGATAGAGCCACCCGTATCGGAGGCCAGCGCCCCCGCGCACAACCCCGCCGCAACGCAGGCCGCGGCCCCGCCAGAGGAGCCGCCTGGAATCCGGCCGGAGGAGACGGGATTTTGCACCGGTCCAAAATGAGAGGTCCGGCAGGTGTTGCCCATGCCAAAGGGATCCATGTTGGTTTTACCCAGCAGCACCGCGCCGTATCGCCGAAGCTTGGATATAATGGTCGCGTCATATACCGGGACATACGACTCCAGCATGCGGGAGCCGCAGGTGGTTTTTATGCCCTTGGTGGAGATATTGTCTTTTACAGAAAGAGGGATCCCCGTCCAGATGCGGACATCCCCTTGGTCAATTTTCCGCTGCGCGCGGCGGGCCATTTCCATGGCCTGCTCTTCGGTCACCGTGATATAGCAGTTTAACGTTCCGTTGTGCCTTTGCATCCGATCCAGAAAATATTCGGCCAGCTCAGGCGCGGAAATTTCACGTTGATCCAGCAGCCGGCGCAGTTTTCCAATGGACGCACGAAACAATTCTTCGCCCACCAAAGGATCAGCCTCCTTTACAGCATTTTGGGAACGCAAAAGCAATCGCAGGCGGTGTCCGCCGCGTTTCCCAGCGCTTCCTCAGGCGACAGGGAGGGATACGCCCGGTCAGCACGCAAATCGTCCGCCGTCTGCACGAAAGCACCCGCCGCTTCCATCTCGGCTGGGAAATCCCGAATGCGGCTTACCACACGCACGGCCCTTTGCAGGTCAAGCAGCAGCGCCGCTTCCTCCTCTTGGGAAACAGACAGCACTGACAATTCCAAAAGCCTTTGCAAATCCTTCATTTCCGGCATTTTGCTCCCCCCACCAGCATTATAAATATTTCGTTATCCCAAACCAGATAATTGTCTTTAGTGAATATTGATTAATTTAATATTATATCACCATATTCCTTACTGCACAATAGCTTTTTTCATGATTTCTTTACTAGCAGGCTGCAAGCAGCAAGGAAAAGGACGAAAGGACATTTGCGCTTTATTGGACCATGCAAGCTTTCGGAAATTGTCCTTCTAAAGAATACGAAAAAGGAGCCTAAAAAATGTCAAATGGCGGGGAGCCGTAACGGTCTTAAAAAGGCCTGCGCACTGACGGTGAAGCGACGGCTGTACAGGCGCTTTGGAAGGCCGGCCCTGGTTTCAAGGAAAATTGGGGAAAAGTCCTTTCAGCCGCCTAAAGCAGGAATTTTCTATCCTTCTTCTGAGATGCGGAATTTTTTGGGAAAAATAGCAGAAAAATTTTATAGATATTCTAAAATGGGAGTAGATTTTCCGTTTTTTTTCTGTTATAATGGGAACGAAATATGCAATAAAGGCGGCTTTTGGCAAATAGATCATGAGCCGTCCCTTTTTGCGCATATGGTTTGATAGGATGCGATCCGCAATTAGGGAGGAAACAAGTCATGAAAAAACGCAAAAGCACTCTGCCCTTTGCCGGGACAAAGGAGCAGGAGGCGCAGCTGATGACTGTGATCGACGAGCACCGGGGGGATCCCGGCGCGCTCATGCCGGTCATGCAAAAGGCGCAGGATATTTATGGATACCTGCCGATGGAGGTGCAGTCTATGATTGCCAAGGGGCTGGGCACCTCCATTGAAAAGGTGTACGGTGTGGCCACCTTTTATTCCCAGTTTGCTTTGACCCCTAAGGGACGGTACACCATCTCCGTCTGCCTGGGCACCGCCTGCTACGTCAAGGGCGCCCAGAAGCTGGTGGACGCCATTACCAAAAGCCTGGGCATCGGCCCTGACGAATGCACGGAGGACGGCTTGTTTTCCCTGGAGGCCTGCCGCTGTATCGGGGCC
Source organism: uncultured Clostridia bacterium (assembly GCA_944383495.1). Classification (GTDB taxonomy): domain Bacteria; phylum Bacillota; class Clostridia; order Oscillospirales; family Acutalibacteraceae; genus CALWPT01. Next base: position 49,064 of record CALWPT010000016.1, read on the forward strand.
TGCGGATTGGCGCCTGTCATGACCATCAATGACGAGGTGTACGGCCGGCTGACGGAAAAGGACATTGACGGCATTTTGGCAAAGTACAAAGCGTAAAGCAGGGGGAGTATAAGGGATCCCGGGGCGCAAAGCCCGGCTGGTTCCTGAAAACGGTTAGGGGCGTTCTTTATGAAGGAGCTCTCTTTGAACGTACTGGACATTGTCCAGAATTCCATTTCGGCCGGGGCTTCTCTCATCGGCATTGAGGTGGCAGAGGACACGGAAAAGGATCGGCTGGCCATTGTCATTGAGGACAATGGCCGCGGCATGACGGAAGAACAGGTCAGGGCCGTGACCGACCCGTTTTATACCACCCGAACCACACGCAGGGTGGGCCTGGGGGTTCCATTTTTCAAGATGGCGGCGGAAATGACGGGAGGCGGCTTGCGCATTGAATCCCAGCCGGGGAAGGGCACCCGGCTGACGGCGGAATTCGTTCTTTCCAGCATTGACTGCATGCCGTTGGGGGATATGAACGGCACGATCAAAACGCTGATTCAAATGAATCCCAATTTGGATTTTGTGTTCCGCCGGAAAAAAAACGCCGAAATTCACACGCTGGATACCCGGGAGCTGCGGGAGATTCTGGGGGACGTTCCCCTCAACGACCCGGAGGTCATGGAATGGATAACCGGCAATTTGGAAGAATTTATCTGAAGAAGGAATGATACAGTATGAAAAGCTTGGAAGAACTCAAAGCGATTCGCGACAAGGCCCGCGAGCGCATCGCCGTGCGGGAGGAATCCGGCGAAGACGGAATCCGCATTGTAGTGGGCATGGCCACCTGCGGCATTGCCGCCGGGGCCCGTCCGGTTTTAAACGAGTTCGTGGAAGAGGTTAATCGCCGGGGGCTGCAGGGCGTGTCCGTCACCCAGACCGGCTGCATCGGCATCTGCCAGTACGAGCCGGTGGTCGAGGTGTTTGAGCCCGGCAAGGAAAAGGTCACCTATGTGAAGATGACGCCGGAAAAGGTGGCCCAAATCGTCACGGAGCATATTGTCAACGGCCGTCCGGTGCAGGAATACACCATAGGCTCATATCAGAAATAAGGAGGAATGACAATGTATCGGTCACAGGTTTTGGTGTGCGGCGGTACGGGTTGTACCTCCTCCCACTCCAAAGAAATTCGCGAAGCCTTTGAGTCCCAGATCCGGGACAAGGGTCTGGATCAAGAGGTAAAGGTGGTGCAGACCGGGTGCTTCGGCCTGTGCGCCTTGGGCCCGATTGTTATCGTTTATCCCGAGGGCTGCTTTTACTCCCGGGTCAAGGAAGAGGACGTTGCCGAGATTGTCGAGGAGCACCTTTTAAAGGGCCGCATCGTCAAGCGGCTGGTTTACGATGAGACAGTGGCAGAGGAAGGGCACATAAAGTCCCTGAACGAGACCAATTTCTATAAAAAGCAAAAACGCGTGGCCCTTCGCAACTGCGGCGTGATCAACCCCGAGGTTATCGACGAGTACATTGCAATGGACGGGTACCAGGCGCTGGGCAAGGTGCTGACGGAAATGACCCCCCAGGAGGTCATTCAGGTGGTCAAGGACTCCGGCCTTCGGGGCCGGGGCGGCGGCGGGTTTTCCACCGGCCTAAAATGGTCTTTGGCGGCGGCCAACGAGGCCGATCAGAAGTACGTTTGCTGCAACGCCGACGAGGGCGACCCCGGCGCGTTTATGGACCGGTCGGTGCTGGAGGGGGATCCCCACGCCGTGCTGGAGGCCATGGCCATTGCGGGATACGCCATCGGCGCTTCCCAGGGATATGTGTACGTTCGGGCGGAATACCCCATTGCGGTGCACCGCTTGCAGGTGGCCATTGAGCAGGCAAAGGACTATGGTCTTTTGGGCAAGAACATATTTGGCACCGGGTTTGATTTTGACGTGGAAGTCCGCCTGGGCGCGGGCGCGTTTGTCTGCGGCGAGGAAACGGCGCTGATGACCTCTATTGAGGGCAACCGGGGCGAGCCCCGGCCCCGTCCGCCCTATCCGGCGCTGAAGGGCCTGTTTCAGAAGCCCACCATTTTGAACAACGTGGAAACCTATGCCAACATTCCCCAGATCATTTTGAACGGCGCGGAGTGGTTTGCCTCCATGGGCACGGAGAAATCCAAGGGCACCAAGGTGTTCGCCCTGGGCGGCAAGATCCACAACACCGGCTTGGTGGAAATCCCCATGGGCACCACCCTGCGGGAGATTATTGAGGAAATCGGCGGCGGCATCCCAGGCGGCAAGAAATTCAAAGCAGCCCAGACGGGCGGCCCCTCGGGCGGCTGCATTCCCGCCAGTCTGATCGACACGCCCATTGACTACGACAACCTCATCGCCATCGGCAGCATGATGGGGTCGGGCGGCCTGATCGTCATGGACGAGGACAACTGCATGGTGGACATCGCCAAGTTCTTTTTGGAGTTCACCGTGGATGAATCCTGCGGCAAGTGCACCCCCTGCCGGGTGGGCACCAAGCGGCTGCTGGAACTGCTCAACAAGATTACCAAGGGCAACGGCACCATGGAGGATCTGGACAAATTGGAGGAACTGTGCTACTACATCAAGGAAAACGCCCTGTGCGGCCTGGGCCAGACGGCGCCCAACCCCGTTTTGTCCACCCTGCGGTATTTCAAGGATGAGTACATCGCCCACGTGCAGGACAAAACCTGCCCTGCCGGCGTTTGTAAATCCATGCTGAAATATTCCATTAACGACGACAAGTGTAAGCGTTGCAGCCTGTGCACCCGGGTGTGCCCCACCGGCGCCATTGAGGGCACGGTCAAGAACCCCCATAAGATCAATACCGAAAAATGCATTAAGTGCGGCGCCTGCAAGGATGCTTGTAAGTTTGGCGCCATTGAAATTCACTGAGAAAGGAGCGTGCCGAAATGGATATGGTAAAGGTTAAAATCAACGGCATCGACGTGGAAGTTCCCAAGGGCTCCACAATCCTAGAGGCCGCCCGGTATTTGGGAATCGAAATTCCCACCCTGTGCTATATGAAGGAAATCAACGAAATCGGCGCCTGCCGGATCTGTGTGGTGGAGGTCAAGGGAGCAAAGAGCCTTGTCACCGCCTGCGTTTATCCCGTGGCGGAGGGCATGGAGATCAACACCAACAGCAAGAAGGTGCAGGACGCGCGGCGCATGACGCTGGAGCTGATCCTGTCCACCCACAACCGCAGCTGTCTTTCCTGCGTGCGCTCCGGAACCTGTGAGCTCCAGCGCCTGTGCCAGGAATTCGGCGTGGAGAACGAGTCCCGGTTTGATGGCGAGAAATGCGACGTCACCACCGACGACTCTGCCATCCACATGGTGCGGGACAACACCAAGTGCATCCTCTGCCGCCGGTGCGTCGCCGCCTGCGCGGAGCAGAAGGTCGCCGTCATCGGCGTCAACGACCGCGGGTTCGACACCCACATTGGCTGCACCTTCGATGTGGCGCTGAATGAAGTGCCCTGCGTCTCCTGCGGCCAGTGCATCGTCAACTGTCCCACCGGCGCGCTGACCGAAAAAGACGATACCGACAAGGTTACCGCCGCCTTGAACGATCCCAGCAAGCACGTTATCGTTCAGACCGCCCCCTCCATTCGGGTGACGCTGGGCGAATGCTTTGATATGCCCATCGGCTCCAACGTGACGGGCAAAATGGTGGCGGCCCTGCGGCGGCTGGGCTTCGACAAGGTGTTCGACACCGACTTCGCCGCCGACCTGACCATCATGGAAGAGGCCGCGGAGTTCATCGACCGGGTGAAAAACGGCGGGAAGCTGCCCATCATCACCTCCTGCTCCCCCGGCTGGATCAAATACTGCGAGTATTACTACCCTGAGATGCTGGAGAATCTGTCCTCCTGCAAATCGCCCCAGCAGATGTTCGGCGCCATCACCAAAACGTGGTACGCCAAGAAAATGGGCATTGATCCCAAGGATATTTTCGTGGTGGGCATCATGCCCTGCACGGCGAAAAAATTTGAGGTCGCCCGGGACGACGAAAGCGCCTCCGGGTACCCGGACGTGGACGTGGCCCTCACCACCCGGGAACTGGGCCGCATGATCAGCCGGGCCCATATCAACTTCAAGGCCCTGCCCGACGAGGCGTTTGACAATCCGTTGGGCGATTCCACCGGCGCGGGCACCATTTTCGGCGCCACCGGCGGCGTCATGGAGGCCGCTCTGCGCACGGCGGCGGAATGGCTGGAGGAGAAACCCTTGGACAACGTGGACTTTAAAGAGGTTCGCGGCACCGATACCATCAAGGAAGCGGTGTACAAGGTAGCGGGCATGGACGTGAAGGTTGCGGTCACCAGCGGCCTGAAAGGGGCGCATGAGCTGATGGAGCGGGTCAAGAACGGCGAGACCTTCCACTTCATTGAGGTGATGGGCTGCCCGGGCGGCTGCGTCAACGGCGGCGGCCAGCCGATCCAAAGCGCCACCACCCGCAGCTTTGTGGATCTGAAGGCCAAGCGCGCCGCAGCGCTCTATGAGGCCGACGCGGATATGCCGCTGCGGAAATCCCACGAGAACCCCGCCATCAAGATGGTGTACGAGGAGTTTTTGGATAAGCCCGGCAGCCACACGGCCCATCATGTGCTGCACACCTCCTATGTGGACCGTTCCAAAGATGTAATTCGGTAAAATTGATGGGAACGGCAAGATACAGCAGGCTAATAGAGCCTGACGCATCAGTTTAAAAAGAAATAGCGCTCCCGGGGGCCAGCTGTGGCGCCCGGGAGCGCTTATGTATTTTGGAAATTGCGGCGGACGGAGGCATATGTGTTAAAACAGAAGATTGACCGCCCATGCGCTCAAAATAGAAGCCGTAGCATCAGCCGTTAAAGCGGCAATGAGGGTATGGCGAATTTTCTTGACGCCCACGGAACCGTAATAAACCGTGCTGGTATAAAAGGTGGTTTCTCCCGCGCCGCAGACCACCGATGCTACCCGCCCTGAGGGGGAATCGGGCCCGACGGCGGAGAGGATCCTGTCAAGCATGGCGACGGACGAGCCGCCGGATACCGGCCGCAGCAATGCCAGAGGCATTACGTCGGAGGGGATATGCAAAAGCTGCGCGACGGGCTCCATGGCATGGGTCAGCACATCCAGCGCGCCGGAGGCCTTGAACATTTCCACCGCTGTGATCAGCCCCACTAAAGAGGGGATGATTTGGAACAGAACCCTTGCTCCATCCTTTGCGCCCTCTAGGAAGGAATCGAAAACCCCCACGCTTTTTACAAGCCCTACCGCGATAAAGAGGCATATGACAATGGGAATCGCCCATGCGCCAATGATGTTCAATGCGCCGCCCTCCATTTGTTCAGAAGCTTTGCCAGAAGCACGCCTACCAGCAGTGCGCCGATGGAGGCAATCCAGATTGCGGGCATAATGTCCAGCGGATTCACAGAGCCGTATTTGACGCGCAGGGTGGCCACGGTGGTAGGGATAATCTGCAATGAAGCGGTATTGATGACAACGAACATAAGCATATTATCACTGGCGACGTCTTTGCGTGGATTCTCAGCCTGCAGGCATTTCATAGCCTTCAGGCCCAAGGGCGTAGCGGCATTTCCCAGACCAAGAATATTGGCCGCGAAATTAAGGGACATGGCGCCCGCTGCCGGGCTGTTTTTTCCCAGTGTGGGAAACAGCACGCGAATGATCGGGCGGCAGAGCCTGCCAATAAAAATAGTGATACCGCTCCTGTCTGCGATTTTCATCAGCCCGCTCCAAAAGCACATGGCTCCCAGCAGGGCGATACAAACCTCAACGCCCTGTCCTGCGCCGGAAAATACCGCGTCGGACACCTCTTGCATTCGGCCGTTGCACGCGCCGAACACCAGGGAAAGGAGGATCATTCCACCCCAGATATAGTCCATCACAGGCGATTCCTCCAAATTGATATTTTGTTGAAACATAATAGATTTCATTTAATATTTATGATAATATTACCAACAGCATTCCTCTTTTCCTGGATTATTTTCCCTATTGACAAAAATGTAAGAATATGGTATTTTTATGTTGTGACTGGTAAAACTTAGTAATAAAGGGGAGAATCTTGTGAAATCTACGGGAATTATTCGTGGTGTGGATCACTTAGGCCGTTTGGTGATTCCAAAAGAAATTCGAACGCGCTTGAACATACAGGATGATGTGGATTCCTTTGAAATCTTTATGGAGGGGAATTCAGTGATACTTAGGAAATACGAACCAACCTGTGTATTTTGCGGAAATGCCAATGGAGTTATTTCCTTTAATGGAAAAAACGTTTGTCAAAAGTGCATTCGTGAATTGTCCCAGAAACTGTAAGAGAACGGTTATGCTTGCAGAACTGGTAAGTTTGTTTCAAGGCTGGGCTGATGGAAAGAATTGAAAATGGATCATATGTAAAGGCCGCGCGGCATAAGAGAAGATGAGCAAGCGCGGCTTTTTTCATGTGCCAACGGGGATAAACGTAAAATGCGGGCAATACCAGCAAACAGGAAAGCCACCAAGGAACAAACGAAAAGAACAGGTATAGGATCTCCCCCACCCGGCCGCGGGTCAGCTCCCGGGAAGCTCTACAGGCTGTTTTTACTGGGAAGCCCTCGCAAAGTAGGTAACCGGCTAAAAAATAGCGGGGCATGACGCCCAGCAGCAGCAGCGCGGCTCCAAAAAGCAGCAGCAGAACGCCTCCCGTCAAAAGAACCCCTTGGCTGAAGGCTGGAAACAGCGCCGATAGCAAAAAGCAGGATCCCCCCGGCAGCGCGCAAAGAATGCCCCACAGAAAAAAAAGGAGCTGTAGCCGCAGCCGCAGCCAAAGGCTTTGCCAATACCGCGGCGGGGCGGCAAACCATCGCAGGGGATTGCTTTTTTCCCCCACGGTCCTTCGATAAATGCCATCCATTCTCCCCTGGAGGGCCGGATACCATAACAGGATTTGCAGCGCTAAGGTCAACAGAGGAAAAAGCGGTGATTGAAGCTGAAAAATGTAACATAAAACCAACTCTGGAGCCAGGGTTAACAACCAGAAAAGGGACGGCAGAAACGAAATCCAAAAGGAAGGCCAGAAGGCCTTATTTTTATTGGGGGCCAAAACGTATTCTCCTCCTATTGGTTTTTATTGCCGTGGAATCGGCTTTTCTATTTTCCCCGGAAAATCGCATTCTACCCTTGCTTTTACAATTCAGGATGCGCACGCTGAAACGCCTTTCACATTTGGTGGGTCTTGATCGGAGTCTGGATCCGCAAGATCACCCGGGAACGGGGCGACCCAAAAGCGCATAAAAATAACGGGAATTGACCATTATGGCCGCACATATACTGAATCAGATGAGGAGGCGGCCCTTTCATGAAAAAAATGAAGCTTTTTTTGATCAATGCGGTCATTTTAACGGCTACTTCCCTGTTGCTGCGCACCGTGGGCGTTTCCTTCAACGTTTACATTTCGAATAAGATCGGCGCTTCCGGCATGGGACTGTTCCAACTGATCATGAGCGTTCATAACCTTGCCCTGACGCTGGCCTTGTCAGGCATTGGGCTTGCGGCCACGCGGGTGGTCGCGCAGGAGCTGGCAAAGGATTCTCCGGGCGGCGCAAAACGCGCCATGTCCAAATGCCTTCTTCACAGCCTGCTGTTCGGCTGCCTTTCCATGGTTCTGCTGCTGTGCACGGCGCCTGTGATTGCTGAACAATGGCTGCAGGATCCCCGCACCTTAAAATCTCTTTATATTCTAGCTGTTTCCCTTCCCTTTACGTCTATGTGCGCGGCGCTGGGCGGGTATTTTACAGCTGTCAGGAGAGTTGTAAAAAGCGCTCTTACCCAAATATTTGAAGAATTTGTCAAGATCACGCTGACGGTGTTCGGTCTGATGCTGCTGTTGCCTGCCGGACTGGAATACGCATGTCTTGCAGTGGTGGCGGGCGGCTGCCTTGCAAATGTTTTTTCCTTTTTATGCTCCCTGCTGCTGTATCTATGGGATCGCCGGGTGCACCTAAAGGGAAAAACCGAAACGCCGTATCCTATGAAAAAGGTTATGGCAATTTCCCTGCCCGTGGCGCTAAGCTCCTATCTGCGTTCGGGGCTGACCACGCTGGAGCATCTCATGATTCCCACGGGGCTGCGGAAATCCGGTGCTACCACCGAGGCCGCCTTAGCGCAATACGGTGTGATCCAGGGCATGGCGCTGCCCATTGTCTTTTTCCCCGCGGCGTTTATTTATGCCTTTGCCAACCTTTTGATTCCGGAAATAACCGAGCGGTTTGCGCGGGGGGAAATGGCAAGGATCAAATCGGCCTTGTCCCGGGTATTTCAGGTCGTTCTGATCTTTTCCATCGGCGTGGGAGGGATTTTGTTCTTTTTTGCGGGAGATCTGGGCAAAACCATTTACGGCAACCCCCTGGTAGGCCCTTTTCTTCAGATTCTCGCGCCGCTGGTGCCGGTCATGTACCTAGATACGGCGGTAGACTCCTTTTTAAAGGGCATGAACGAGCAGGTGGCCTGCATGCGGTATAATATTATTGACGCATTCGTCAGCGTCGTGCTGGTTTACTTTTTGCTGCCCATGTGGGGGATTAAAGGATACGTGGTGGTGATCTTTGCCAGTGAAATGCTCAACACCCTGCTCAGTGCCTGGAGGCTGATCACCATCACGCAGTTTCGGATCCAGGTGCTAGGCTGGATCCTGAAGCCGGTGCTGGCGATTGCGGGCGGCGGATCCTGCGGCAAGCTGGCGCTGCTGGGATTCACAGCTGCCGGCATAGCCCCCGCCTTGGGACTGACGCTGTCCATCATCGCCGGCGTTTTGGTTTACTTTGCCGCACTGCGAATCCTTCACTGTATCAGTAAAAAGGATGCGGTCATGCTTCGCTCCCTGCTTTGGCGGAAAACAGCTCGTGCCGGGTCTTAGCAAAATCGGAAACCGATTTCTCCCGATTGGTTGTAAATTAATCGCACGGAAGGCCGGGGCTTGCCGCTCCTGTTGTTCATCAGAAAGGATAAATTGGGGCGCCCTCCGCAAGGAAGGCGCCCCAATGGTTGGCTGCATTTAATGAAGGAATAGCTATGTGTTTTTGAGCGCAAGGACTATTGCTGCGGCGACCCATTCCCCCCCGTAAAATCCTCCAATGGCTCTATGGCGGGCAGCGTCTGCGCCGCAGGGGGCTCGTCGCTGATGCGCATAGACTTAATATTCCTCACCGCCGCAAAGCAGAAGACGACAATATACACCGCCATCATAAAGTCCACCGCGCCGGGAACCGATGCGCCGTGAAGAGAAATCCCCGTTAAGCTTACGATCCAGCGGGGCGCCGTGCAGATCACGCCGAACAATGCCGCCGCTAATCCAACGCCGTATACCCAGCGGGCGGTTTTACGGCTGGAAATCCCGGACCAAAGCCGGCCGTGAAACAGCCAAAAGCATAAATATAAGCAGAGCATACCCACATCCAGCAGGTTTTCAGATATTTTGGCAATGCCGGTGTATTGTATAAAGGAGGCTCCCAAGCGCACGCCGCACCACAGAACCGGAAATACCGTCAGCCCTCGAGCAATAGGAACCATCCCCAGCAAGTGAAAGCCCTGAAGTACAAAATACACCGCCGTGGCAAGCAGTAAAAGCAGCTGCACAAAAAAGAGCGCGCCGCCCTTTGTGTCGGCAATCACCATGCGGAACAGCTCGCTGACCATGACAAGCGCCGTAACGAGGGATACCGCCGCCAGGGAAAAGCTCTTTTTCGGTACATCCGGCGGAAACCTGGGCATCATCCGGCACAGCAGGATAAAACCGATAAACAGCAGAAAAAACAGTGCCAACAAAGTCTTGTCAGCCTGCATAAATTCCGGCCTGGGAAACCCGGTTTCCGGGTCGATCATTACCAAGAGCTCATACACCCGCATCAGCACAGACAGCGGTGTTAGGATCAAGAAAATCCAAAGGGTGTTTTTTAGTTTCATTTTCCACTCCAATCTTCCGCCTATGCTCAGCGGAGCCGCTCGGACAAGGGCTTTCGATCCCGCAAAGGCAGATATTCCTGCCGGGCGCAGACCGATTTATAGGCAGGGCGGATGATTTTTCCGCCCGTAAGAATCTCTTCAATGCGATGGGCGCACCAGCCCGCGATCCGCGCCACGGCAAACATAGGAGTAAACAGTTCCGGCGGAATGCCCAAGGATTGGTACACAAGCCCAGAATACAGATCCACATTGGCGCACATTTGCTTTTCCTGCCTCTTCACCCTTGCAAAGACGGCCGGCGTAAGCTTTTCCACCAGCTCCAGCAGGGCGAACTGCCGTTCCAGCCCCGCTTCGGCGGCTTGCCTTCGCGCCGCCTCCTTCAGCAGCACGGCCCGAGGATCGCTGAGCGTGTACACCGCGTGGCCCATCCCGTATATCAGGCCCGAACGGTCTCCCGCTTCCCGACGGATCAGCTTTTCCAAAAACGCGGCTACTTCGTCTTCGTCCTCCCAGACTTTTACCCCCGTCTGAATGTGCCCCATCATTTCCATAACCTTGATGTTTGCGCCCCCGTGCCGGGGCCCCTTTAAGCTCCCAATCGCCCCGGCAATCGCCGAATATGTATCTGTTCCCGAGGACGTCAGTACCCGGCAGGCAAAGCTGGAATTGTTTCCGCCGCCGTGTTCGGCGTGGAGGGTCAGGCATAGATCCAGCAGCTTTGCCTCCTCATCGGTAAACTGCCGGTCGTTCCGCAGGGCTCCCAGAATAAACTCCGCCGTCGACTGCCCCGGCACCACCGGATGAAAAAACATACTTTCATGATCGTAATGCCGCCGCTTGACCTGATAAGCGTATTCCATGATGGTGGGAAGCTGCGCGATCACGCTGATGGACTGACGCAGAACGTTTTCCAACGACATATCATCCGGCCTTGCATCATAGGAATACAGCGCCAGCACCGACCGGGCCAGCTTATTCATAATATTGGGAGACGGCGCCTTGATAATCATGTCCTCCGCAAAATATTCCGGAAGCTCGCGAGCGTCAGACAATAAATCCGTAAACGTCCGCAATGTGACCGCGTCGGGCAGATAGCCAAATAAGAGAAGCCAGACGGTTTCCTCAAAGCTGAAGCGATTATCGGCTTGGCAGTTCCTGACAATATCCCGCACATCCATGCCCCGATAGGTCAGAACCCCTTCCACCGGGCGGCGCTCCCCCTCGTCTACAACATACCCGTGGACGTTGCAAATCCGGGTCAGACCGGCCATTACACCCGTTCCATCCGGATACCGCAGCCCACGCTTCACCTTATAATTGTCAAATTGCCGGGGGTCGATCCGGTTATTTTTCCGGGACTCCTCGCATAAAATGGACAAGGCCTCAAGATTCAGAGCCATGCCGATCCCCCCTTGGTAAACACACGCCGAGTTCAGAGGAAACGTCCTTTCTCCGGCGCTGCAATGTTTATATATTTTACCAAAAATTCAGCACAAAGTCAAGGAAAAACCAAGTGTGTGAAAGGAGAAGGATATGAGAAATCTATATGGGATCCTAGCCGCCGTCATGCTGGTGTGTATGCTGTGCATCCCCATTCTATCCATTGCCGGCAATAATCCCCCGGCGGTTTCCGACGAAAGCGAAGCGCCGCTTTCCACCCTGCCGCCTGCCGGCAAAGACGATTATTTCGCCGTGCTAAACCACGAAACCGGAGCGGTGGAAAGCATACCCGCGCTGGAGTACGTTTGGGGCGTGGTGGCAGCGGAAATGCCGGCTTCTTATGAGGTTGAGGCCCTGAAAGCCCAGGCAGTGGCGGCCTATACCATTGCAGTCAAGAATAGGCAAGAGCAGGAAAACGACCCCGATCCCGATTTAAAGGGGGCCGATCTGACCACGGACTCCGGCGTTCATCAGGGATATATATCCCGGCAGTCCGCCAAGGAAAAGTGGGGAAGCCAGTACGACGTTTATGCCAAAAAAATAGAGGCCGCCGTCAAAGCAGTGGCGGGAGAAACGGTCAACTACAACGGCGAACCCATCACCGCGGCCTACTGCGCTGTCAGCAGCGGGAAAACCGAGTCGGCCAGGGTGGTGTGGGGCGGGGATCTCCCCTGCCTTACCTCGGTGGACAGCGTCTGCGACCTGCTGGCCCCGGATTATTTATCGGAAAAGGCCGTGGACGAGAAGACCTTCCGGGAAACCATGAAAAAGCTGGGATTTTCTTCCCTTCCCGACACGCTCTCCGGTTGTATCGTTACACCATCCCGATCTGAAGCAGGCACCGTGACCGAATACAAAATCGGAGATGACAGCGCCACCGGCCAGGAGCTGCGGGAAGCCTTTGGGCTGCGATCCGCCAACTTTGATATCGCCGAAGCGGACGGAAAGGTGAAGTTCACCGTCCGGGGCTTTGGGCACGGGGTGGGAATGAGTCAGTTCGGCGCCGATTACATGGCCAAGCAGGGCAGCGGGTACCGGGAAATTTTACAGTGGTATTACCCGGGCTCTTCCGTGGGGAAGCAGTAAGCGAGACCGCGCCCGGCATGTTGCCAAAGCGTTTTTTTTGAGCGGCGCGCCAGCAAACCTACCGTTTCCGCCTAACAAGAAGAAGCGGCCGCCCGTGCTCATTCGTATCATTTTTAACAGGCTAAGCCCCGCTTTTGCGGGGTTTTTTTATTATAGGCGGTCGCAATCAATACTATTTGGATACAAGGCAACGCGGAAACAACAGAATCAATGCAAAGCCGTCTATCCGTAAAACCTATTGTGAATATGATGCTATTTATGTTTGATTTGTGTTGAATTTTCCCAAATATT
>CALWPT010000017.1 GCA_944383495.1 uncultured Clostridia bacterium
TGCTTTCGCGACTAATTCTCACTCAACAAAATTGTGAAACTTATTCTTTTGCGCTCCTGCCGCGCGGGCGCCCACTTTTCCGTGCGTGGAAAAGTGGGCAAAAGACGCAAAGGAGGGGGTGTTTCGACTCCCCCCCTCCTTACACCTCCCCCGCAACGACCAAAGGGAGTTCCCCCTTTGAATTTCTCCGCCTCCCCACGCATTGCGTTGCTTTGGGCTTTTTTAACGCTTTCCTCTTTTGCATCCGTCTGCAAAAAATTATTTTTCCTCTTGACAAGAACATTTGTTCTGTCGTATAATGTCGCCAGAGCCGGTAAACACAGGGCAATAGATTGACCACAGGAAGCACTTCTCCCACACAGCAAACGCAGGCTTTTTACCGGCTCAACCAAATTGCATGGGAGGGTCGGAGTTTGCCGTGGACTTGATGAAGAAATTGACGATTTTAGCAGATTCGGCAAAATACGACGCGGCCTGCACCTCCAGCGGGGACGATCGAACGGCGGCGCCCGGCAGCATGGGTTCCGCGGTGGGCTGCGGCATTTGCCACAGCTTTGCCGCCGACGGGCGGTGTATTTCTCTATTGAAGGTGCTGATGACCAACGCCTGCGCGTATGACTGCAAGTACTGCGTCAATCGCCGATCTAACGACACGCCCCGGGCAGCCTTTTCGCCCCGGGAGCTGGCAGAGCTGACCATGCAATTCTACCGCCGGAATTACATCGAGGGGCTTTTCCTCAGTTCGGGGATCCTGAAAAATCCCGATTATACCTGCGAGAGAATGATTGAGACGCTGCGGATCCTTCGCAAGGAATACCGATTCGGGGGGTACATCCACGCAAAGGCCATTCCGGGAGCCGACCCGCTGCTCATTGAGCAGATGGGGCTGCTGGCGGATCGGATGAGCGTTAATATTGAGTTGCCGTCTCAGCGGGGCCTGGCGGCTTTGGCGCCTGATAAATCCAAGGCGGATATCCTCAAGCCCATGGCCCAGATCAGCGGACGGATCCGGGAAAGCAAAAACGAGCTAACGCGCTACCGCCATGCGCCCTCCTTTGCGAAAGCGGGGCAAAGCACGCAAATGATTATTGGCGCCACGCCGGACACGGATTATCAAATCCTCAGCCTTTCGGCGGCGTTATACCGAAGGTACCGGCTGCGGCGGGTTTTTTATTCGGCCTATATGCCCGTTTCAAATCATCCGTCGCTGCCCGCGGTCACTACACGTCCGCCGCTGATGCGGGAGCACAGGCTTTACCAGGCGGACTGGCTGCTGCGGTTTTACGGCTTTTCAGCCGACGAACTGCTAGACGAGGATCACCCCAATTTCAATCCTTACCTTGACCCCAAATGCAACTGGGCGCTACATCATATGGAGTTTTTTCCGGTAGAGGTCAACACCGCGTCCATGGAAACGCTTTTGCGGGTGCCGGGGATTGGAACCACCAGCGCCGCACGGATCATGAAGGCTCGCCGCACCGGAACAATTACCTTCGAGGGACTGAAAAAGCTTGGCGCAGTGCTGAAGCGGGCACAGTATTTCGTCACCTGCAACGGAAAAATGAACGAGGGGCTCCGGATGACGGAAAATGGCCTGCTGCGGGCGCTGACGTCGGAACGGTGCCAAGAGGAACTGCCAGACGGGACGCCGGAGCAGTTATCCTTGTTCCCCGATCCGGCCCTGGTTACGCAAGAGGACGTGGTGAAATGCCTAACAGGACAGATTTAATCTATCGGTATGACGGAACCTTTGAAGGGCTGCTGACCTGTGTGTTTGAGGGCTTTGCCCAAAAGGAAACGCCTGCTGCGATTCTGTCTCCGGACACGCCGCAGACACTGCTGTATCCCTCCCGGGAGATTGAAACCGATTTCATAAAGGCCCGGCGGGTTTTAGCAGCCATCCCGAAAAAAATCTCGCAGCAGGCTTTGGATTGGGTAACCCTGGGCTTTTTCACCTGTCACCCGGAAAAGGAGCTGCTTGTATTTCGGTTTTTAAAGCTGGGCTTCGCACAGGGCGCCCCTGTGACGGCCATGCTGTATGACAACCGGGTCCGGGAGCTGCAAAAGGCGGTGGATCAACTGACCGGAGAGGCGCATAAATGGAAGGGGTTTGTTCGGTTTTCCGATACCGGCGGAGCGCTGACGGCGATCATTGAGCCCAAAAACATGGTTCTGCCGCTGCTGTCCGATCATTTCAGCGGGCGGTATCCCCGCGAGTATTTTATGATTTACGATAAGACCCACGGGATGGCGCTGATCCACAGGCCGGGGAAGGCGGCGATCATTCCGGTGGAAGGCCTGTCTCTTCCCCAGCCGGACGCACGGGAACAGGCCTATCGCCGTTTATGGAAGCGGTTTTATGATACCATTGCCATCGAAGGACGGAACAACCCTCGCTGCCGGATGAGCCAAATGCCCAAACGATACTGGAAACACATGACGGAGCTGACGGAAGCGCCGGCGGCGGCCGGAGACCTGCCAGAAACGCGGGAACACCGCAGCCAGGCGTTTCCCCTGTTGTCGGTTGAAAGCAACAGCGAGCGATGCGTGATCCCAACGAAACCAGCCCGCGCAGCGGAGAAAAACGTGCGGCGCCATACGGGAACGGCGCAGTTTTCAAGGGATGAGATATGATGTAAGGCAAATGCAAGGCCGATCTAAAAACACGGGATTCATGAAAGAATCCCGTGTTTTTGAACCGCAGTCATAAAAATGACCGGCTTTTGGGCATGACAGGTTATGACCTAAACATTAAACCGCGCGCTTGATTTCACAGCCTGTTCCATTTCACAGTGTGGGCAATGCTCATCCAGATATTCCCGGCCAGTTGCGGTAAAGCCCAGCTTTTCGTAAAACCCCCGGGCCTGGAGCTGCGCTCCTACGTGCAGCGTCCGCGCCCCTAGTTCCCGCGCCAAGTCCATCATGGCGAAAACCAAAACCCGGCCTAGGCCCTGTTTCCTGAATTCCGGCAGCAGGGCGATCCGGCCCAGTGTAAAACGCCCGCCTGGTTCTGCCAGCACTCTTCCGGCGCCGGCGGGCTCTCCGTCTGCCAGCAGCAGAACATGATGACAGATTTCGTCTCTCCCATCGAATTCCAATGCAGGATGAAAGCCCTGCTCTTCGCAGAACACTCTCTTTCGAATGGCAAATGCAGGGGATAGCTCGTCCCCCGGGAACAGGGTTTTCAGCATGATTTTCATCCGCTTTACTTCCCCCATGTCTCCGTGTTAATCAGCGCAACAGCGGACAACATTCCATCCACCATTAAAAAGTCCACCCGATGATTTCCAAAGCTGTATCGGATCAGCTTGGCATTCTGAGGCTGGCCTATGATAAAAAACAGGTCGCTTTTTCCCGGGCTGTCAAGGATTTCGTCTGCCGTACCCAAGGACTGCTCCACCTCCTGCTCGGTGGAAAGACTGGTAGCAAAACCGTAAGCTTCGCTGAAGCTGACCACTGCGGAAATCCCATCCGCCTCCCGATCGGTTTTGTAACAATACCCCGCGTCCCCTGCCAACAGCTTATTATATCCATCCATTTCCACAATGGTCAGAAAATCAACCTCTTCGTCCGCAGTTGTTGCCGTGGACGCTCCCGCCGCAGTGGTTCCTTCGTAGCCGTAGGCCGGATCACCATAATGGTAATATTCCTTGACCGATTGAACCGATTGATTGAGCTTGATGGGAATGCCGGGAATTTCTCCTTTTTCTACTTGCTCTTTCAACTCGTCCCTCGTAATAATGGGCTCAAAGGCGCTGGTTGTGCTGGCGTTTTCCCTTGTGCATCCATAAAGCGGCAGGAGAAGCAGCAGGGCTGCCAGAAAAATCGCAATGGTTTGAGTGCGGCGCATCATCGTTTCTCCTTTCCAAATCCCACGTCTACAGCGCATGCTTCTTTAAAAGCCGGTCCCGTTCCTCCCAAAGCGGAGCCGACAAATCCACATAATACGCATGGGGGTTTTCCAGCCGGCAGACCTCGTCCCACAAAGTGGCGTTCTGCTCGGCGGCATAAGCCCGAATTTCCTCAATGGAGGGCCGGCCGTAAACGCATTTTCCGTCTTGCATCACGGGATGCAGCATCGGGCGGGCGATAAAATCGGTGACAGTTTTCCGCTTCCAGGTGTGGTCGGGATCGAATATCTCATAATCTCCCCGGTCATCCACCACCTCGTCAAACTTGGTCACAACGTCGGCCAGCGCTTTGCCGGTATGCCGGTCAAACAGCCGCCAGACCTGCTTGCGGCAGGGAATCGTCACCTTACTAACATTATCGGAAAGCTTAATCCTGGGCTGTAGGGTTCCCGTTTCATCCGCCAGCGCGGACAGCTTGTATACCCCGCCAAACACCGGATCGGAGGAAGCGGTGATCAGCCGCTCGCCCACCCCGAACATGTCCACCCGCGCCCCTTCAATGAACAGATCGCGGATGATATACTCATCTACCGAGTTGGAGGCGATGATTTCGCAATCGGGATATCCTGCTTCGTCCAGCATCCTGCGGGCCTTTTTGGACAGGTACGTGATATCCCCCGAGTCGATGCGGATGGCCCGGGGGCGGAACCCCGCAGGAACAACCACCGAGTCAAAAGCCTTGATCGCATTGGGCACGCCGGATTGAAGGGTATTATAGGTATCCACCAGCAAAACACAATTTTGCGGAAACTGCCGGGCATAGGCCTCAAACGCCTCCAGCTCGGTATCAAAATTTTGCACCCAGCTGTGGGCCATCGTTCCAGTCACGGGGATGCCAAACCGCTTACCCGCCAGCGTGCAGGAGGTGCCAGCACATCCGGCGATATAGGCTGCCCGGGCGCCGTAGACCGCGGCGCTGGCGCCATGGGCACGGCGGGCGCCATATTCAAGCACCGGGCGGCCTTGCGTAGCGCGGACAATGCGGTTGGCCTTGGTCGCCACAAGGGACTGGTAATTGATGGTTATAAGCAGCAACGTTTCAATCAGCTGGGCCTGGGCCACAGGGCCGACAACCGTGACAATGGGTTCCATGGGAAAAATCGGCGTACCCTCAGGAACCGCCCATACGTCGCAGGAAAACCGAAAATTAGAAAGGTATTGCAAAAACGCCTCGTCAAACAGCGAAAGGGAACGCAGATAATCAATGTCGTCATGGGAAAAAGAAAGATGCTCCAGCTCGTCCACCAGCTGCTCCAGTCCGGCCATGATACCAAAGCCGCCGCGGTCGGGGACTTTGCGGAAAAACATATCAAAGCAAGCCGTTCTGTTCTCCCGCCCATTTTTCAGATACCCGCCGGCCATTGTCAGCTCGTAAAAATCCGTCAGCAAAGATAGGTTCATGGGGGTCACCTCGCAAAAAAAATGGCATGGAACGGAATAATTTCCCTCGTGCAGAAATACTTTTTACTGCTTTATTTTACCATATCTTCCTATAGAATTGCAATCATTAATATAATTCAACCGCCCAGGACTCACACCCGAACCTCCACCGGAGCGCGCAGCGTCATGGAATTGGGCGTGACGGCGCAATCATAAGCAAGCAGCCGCACGCCCGCGGCCTTAGCAGCGCGAAGAGCCTCACGAAACGAAGGCATGGTCACATCGTAGGGCGAGACAAATGAAACAGGCGAGAATTGTACCACAAACAAAAGGGCGGCGTCATACCCTTTCTCCACGGCTCGGATCAGTTCCTTCACGTGCCTTTGGCCCCGTAGTGTGGGCGCGTCGGGGAAATATCCCGCGCCGCCATCCTCCAGCGTTACCCCCTTTACCTCGAGAAAACAGCCGCCGCGCCCCGTTTTTAGATAAAAATCCAATCGGCTGTCTCCAAAGGCCGCCTCACGGCGCAAAAGGGATGGCCGGCCGCCCAGTTCCGGCAGCAGCCCTGTTGCCAGCGCCTCGGCCGCCGCTGCATTGGGCGCCTGAGAATCTATGTTAATCAACAAAGTGCCCTTTTCCACCGCGATGAGGGAAAATTCAGTTTTTCGGTTGGATCCCGAAGCGTGTTCCAGGTAAACCCGTGCGCCGGGAACCAGCAATTCCCGGCATCGGCCGGTATTTTTTACATGAACCGCCACTTCCCGCCCATCCAACAAGCAGCGGGCGACAAAACGGTTGGGACGGTGCATAAAAACAGCAGGGCTGACAGCGCCATACCGCATAAGACCGTTCGCTCTCCTTCCTGGCCGGCTGGTTTTAGTATACCACGTATTTTGCCCTGAAACAACGATTTTCCCTTGCGGAAGAAACGCTGCTTATATGCTAACGGCAGAATCAGGAGGAAGATGGTAGGGAGATGTGGCAGCAACGCTCATTTGACCCTCCGCATGGATCGAATGGACTTCCTTGATCCGACAAATCCCGTGCAATACGACCGGCTGCCTGCGCGCTGCAAAGAGCGAGGACGTCTGTACCTTCAGCATCCAAAGCCTTCCTTTGCACGCGCTTTTTTTGGAAGACTTTTCTGCCGAGCAAAATGCATATCAGCTGACGGCAATCAGCCGCACTTGGAATACCCGCAGTTGCGGCAGGTGACGCATCCGCCCTCATGCTCCAGCTTTTCGCCGCATTCGGGGCAAAATTTCATCTGCCTGCCCTGGGCGGAATCCCCCGGCTTTTTGGCTGCGGCCTTCACCGCCTCCACCATGGGCTTTTCCGCAAAATTCTGCTGCAACGCCACCTTTTCAATCACGCGGGCGATGGCGTCCGGACAGGAGGTGCACTTCATGCCGTTCTGCCGGATGGTGGAAGGGCACCGGATGCCCTTAAGCTGCTCCACGATGGCCTTGACGCTCATCCCGGAACGAAGTCCAACCGAAACCAAACGCGCCGTTGCCTCTGACTGGGAAGGGCAGCCCCCCGCTCTGCCGGTGTTCGTAAACACCTCGCAGATGCCCTGTTCGTCGTAATTCACGGTAATATAAAGGTTGCCGCAGCCAATCTGCACCTTTTCTGTGATACCGGTCGTGACGTCGGGCCGGGGCCGGGGCATCAGCTCGCCGGCAGGCTTCTGGGGGTCTGTGTCGTGCTTGACCTGGCCGATGTTCAGAACCTGCTCGGTGCGGCTGCCGTCCCGGTAAATGGTTACGCCCTTGCAGCCCAGGTGGTATGCCAGCTCATAAACCTCCCGCACATCGTCCTTTGTGGCTCTGTTGCTAAAGTTAACCGTTTTGGAAACGGCGTTGTCCGTGTGCTTTTGAAAGGCCGCCTGCATCTTAATGTGGTACTCTGGAGAAATGTCGTGAGCGCAGACAAACACACGGCGGATTTCCTCGGGCAGTTCGTCAATATGGGCGAGAGACCCGGCCTTCGCCACCTGTCGCATCAGCGCTTCGGAATAAAGGCCCCTATCCTCCAGCGCCTTTTTCAGCACCGGGCTGACCTCTACCATTTCTGTGCCGTCCATAATATTCCGGATGAACACATAGGCAAACACCGGCTCCACGCCGGAAGAGCAGCCCGCCAGCATGGAAAGGGTGCCCGTGGGGGCAATGGTGGTAACGGTTGCGTTACGCAGAGGTTCCCCGTCTTTATAAATACTCTCGTCAAACAATGGGAACGCTCCCCGCGTTTTTGCCAACTCCCGGCTGGCCTCCCGCCCGGTTTCCGTGATACAGGCCATCACCTTGTCCGCCAGCTCCACGGCTTCATCGGAATTATAGGGGATACCCAGCGTCAGAAGCAGATCGGCCCACCCCATAACGCCCAGACCAATTTTTCGGGTGGCACGGGTGGTTTTGTCAATCTCCTCCAACGGGTATTTGTTCACGTCGATGACGTTGTCCAGAAAATGCACGGCGGTGCGCACCGTCTTTTTCAGCCTGTCCCAATCGACGCCGCCATCCTTTTGCATTTTATAAAGATTGATAGATCCGAGGTTGCAGGACTCATAGGGCAGCAGCGGCTGCTCTCCGCAGGGATTGGTGGATTCGATCTCCCCCTGGGCGGGCACCACATTGTCCCGATTGAGCCGGTCGAGAAAAATGATGCCCGGCTCGCCGTTCTGCCAGGCGGCGGCGACGATTTCATCAAACACCGCCCGGGCGTTCAGTCTCCCCACAGATTTATTGGTACTGGGATCGATTAGATCATAATCCTCCCCGCTCTCAGCGGCGCTCATGAACGCCTCGGTGATTCCCACCGAAATATTAAAATTGGTGATTTCCTTTCCATCGGCCTTGCAATGAATAAATTCCAGGATGTCTGGGTGATCCACCCGCAGAATCCCCATATTCGCTCCCCGACGGGTACCGCCCTGCTTGACGGCCTCGGTAGCCATATTGAACACCTTCATGAAGCTAATAGGGCCGCTGGCCACGCCCCCGGTGCTGTTGACCGGCGCGCCGGCTGGACGCAGCCGTGAGAAGGAAAAGCCCGTTCCTCCGCCCGATTTATGAATCAGTGCAGCCTGTTTAATGGCCTCAAAAATCCCATCCATAGAATCGGGAACCGGCAGCACAAAGCAGGCGGACAATTGGCCCAAGGGCCGGCCCGCGTTCATCAGCGTGGGGGAATTGGGAAGAAATTCCAAATTGGTCATAACGTTAAAAAACGCAGCTTCCGATGCGCTGGCGTCTCCACCGTACGCCTCATCGGCAGCCGCTATAGCCTTGGCCACCCGGAGAAACAGTTCCTCCACCGTTTCAATGGGGTTTCCCTCCTTGTCCCGGATCAGATAACGCTTTTCCAGCACTTTCCGGGCGTTGTCACTGATTTTTACTTGCTGCTTCATAGCGGCTTTTCCCTCTTTCCTATGGCTTTAATATCCTTATATATGGTTATCGATCCAATAACTGGACACAATATATTGTAGTTCATCTCTTTTATCTTGTCAATGGGGAAAGAGGAAAAATTTATTCACCCTGTGCAATAGGCTTTTTGCAGCATGGCACAATGACCAGTTTGCAGGCAAAAAGATCTTAAATATTTCCTTAAACGTGAATTGACAGATGAAAAAACCATATGCTACAATATGACTAGCTTATGGGTGCTTTATTACAAAGCCGGACTGCGGTGTCCTGTCCGGAACAACAGGAGGATTGATCGGCATGGCAATTTTGGTGACAGGCGGCGCCGGATTCATCGGCAGTCATACCTGCGTGGAGCTTTTAAACGCCAAAGAGGAAATTGTGGTGGTGGATAATTATGACAACTCCCTTCCCGAGGCGCTGGATCGGGTGCGTCAAATTACCGGCCGGGATTTTCGGCAGTACCAGTGCGATATCCGGGATCGAGAGGGCCTTTGCCGGATCTTTCAGGATAATGATATTGACACGGTGATTCATTTTGCCGGTCTCAAGGCGGTGGGCGAATCCTGCGAGGTTCCGTTAAAATATTACGATAATAATATGATCGGTACCATCATCCTGCTGGAAGTCATGAAAGATTTTGGAGTCAAACGTATGGTATTCAGTTCCTCGGCAACGGTGTACGGCGACAATATAGTACCTTATGTGGAGACCCTTTCTACCGGGAACGTCACTAACCCCTACGGACGCACCAAATACTTCATTGAGTGCATTTTAAAGGATATCTACGGCGCCGATCATAACTGGAGTATTGCGCTGCTGCGGTATTTTAACCCCATCGGCGCCCATGAAAGCGGGCTGATCGGGGAGAATCCCAACGGAATTCCCAGCAACCTGATGCCCTATGTGGCCCAAGTGGCGGTGGGAAAGCTGAAAGAGCTTGTGGTGTTCGGCGATGATTACAGCACGGCCGACGGCACCGGTGTGCGGGACTATATTCATGTGACTGATCTTGCCATAGGACATGTCAAGGCGGTGGATTATGTGCGAAACCATCGGTGCCTGGAGGCCATAAACCTGGGCTCCGGCCGGGGATACAGCGTGTTGGAGGTCATCCATGCCTTTGAAAAGGTCTGTGGAAAAAAGATTCATTACCGAGTGGGCCCCCGTCGGCCAGGAGATCTGCCCATCATTTACGCCGACGCGAAAAAAGCGGAGCGGCTTTTGGGGTTTAAAACCACCCGGGATCTGGACAAAATGTGTAAAGATACTTGGAATTGGCAGTCCAAAAATCCAAACGGATACGAGCAGGAAAAAAAATAACGTTCCAACTGAAATCCCCCGCGGCAGGCCTCGAAGGAACCTTGCCGCGGGGCGTATTGTATGTCAAACAAAAGGAGGAGGATCCATTTGGCAATCCTTCAGCAAAAGGGGCAGGATGCGCTGGCCTTTATTGCGGCATTTCTGAAATGGGTTGGTCTAGCAGCGGCGATGGGTCTTGTCTGCGGGCCGGCGGGCGCCGTGTTCCATCATTGCATTGCATGGGCTTCCAGCCTTCGCAGCCAACACGATTTCGTGATTCTACTGATGCCTCTGGGCGGTGTGCTGATCGTCTTTTTATATAAGCTTTGCCGGATGGAAGCCGGCATGGGAACCAATCAAGTAATTTCCTCCATTCGCTCTAAGGAGAAGCTTCCCATTCTAATGGCCCCGCTGATTTTTATCGCCACCGTTATCTCCCAACTTGTGGGTGCGTCCACCGGGCGGGAGGGCGCGGCTTTGCAGGTCGGCGGAAGCATCGGTTCTTTCTTGGGGCGGCGGTTGCGCTTGGATATTAAGGATGTACATATGCTGACTCTTTGCGGCATGAGCGGCGTTTTTGCCGCCCTGTTCGGAACGCCGCTTACCGCAACGGTGTTTTCCATTGAAGTGATCTCTATTGGGGTGCTGCATTACGCGGCGTTGATCCCCTGTATCGTTTGCTCCATCACGGCCTATCAGATTTCCACCGCCCTTGGCACGGCTCCCACGGTGTTTGCATTGGATATTCCAGACTTTACAGCTCTGCTGTCGGTGAAGGTGATTGTGCTGGCGGCGCTGTGCGCAGTCTTGAGCATCCTCTTTTGCGTGCTGATGAAGGAGACACAGGCTTTAGCACAAAAATACTTAAAAAACGAGTATGTACGAATAGCGGCCGGCAGCGCTGCTGTGGTGGCGGTTACCTATTTGCTTCATACCCGGGCCTTTAACGGCGCGGGCATGGAACAAATTACCCTAGCTGTTGCGGGAAAAGCTGGTGCTTTTGATTTTCTTTTTAAAATGCTGCTAACCTCTGTGTCTGTGGCGGCAGGCTTTAAAGGAGGTGAAATCGTTCCCACTCTGATGATCGGTGCGACCTTTGGCTGTGTGGCTGGGCCTCTTTTAGGCCTGCCCGCTGGATTTGCTGCGGCGATTGGTCTTATCTGCCTGTTTTGCAGCGTGGTAAACTGCCCCATCGCTTCCATTATGCTGTCCATTGAGCTGTTCGGAACAGGAGAAATTCTCCTGTTCGCAGTGGCCTGCTGCGTCAGCTACATGCTTTCGGGGTATTACGGGCTGTACAGCAGCCAAAAGATCGTTTATTCCAAATTGACCACTGAATTTGTGGATAGAACCGCCCAGTAGAAGGGCCGGCGCAGGGCGGTTCCGGCCGTGTCACTGGAGCGCGCAAAAGCAACTTCCTTGCGTTGGAAAGCAGATATCCTCAAAAATGAAAGCCGTTTATTCCAGCTTGACAAAATCTGACGGCAGTGGTATCGTAAATAAAAACGGTTGCGCGCGCAACGGTTGCGCAAACAACCGATTTTGGCGGGCCATATGGGATTCGGGAAGCATATAAAAAGGAGGCTTGCTGGTCATCCTGTATCGCCACCGGAAAAGGAGGGCGTTGCTGTATGGCTTCATTGATGCGGTTTGTGAACCGCACCGCCCGGTGCTTTACCCTATACCGAAACAACCAGCTGGAAAACGAGGGAATCAACGGATACCAGCATCTGTACATCATTAAGATCTGCAAGCAGCCGGGAATTTCACAGGATGCACTGGTACGGGAAATTTATGTAAACAAGAGCAGCGTTGCCCGGCAGTTGTCTTTGCTGGAGCAAAACGGGTGGATCCGCAGAGAGCCTTGGCCGGAGGATCGCAGGCAGCTGTTGGTATATCCAACAGAAAAGGCCTTGCGGCTGTATCCAAAGGTTTTACAGGTTCGAGAATCCTGGAACCAGCGGCTTTTGGAGGATTTTGCAGAGGATGAAAAAAACCTGCTCTGCGATATGATGGAACGGGTCATGCAAAAAGCGGCTTATCTTCTGGAGCATCCGCAGGAAGGGGATGCACAGCGGTGAGAAAAATTTTGGCCTATCTTCGGCCCTATGTTTCCAAAATGGCTCTGGGCATTACCATCAAATTTATCGGGACGATTATGGATCTTTTTCTGCCGTGGATTCTGTCCTATCTGATTGATGTGATCGTTCCAAAAGAAAACATGAGGGAAATCCTTTTTTACGGCGCTTTGATGCTTTTTTGCTCGGTGGCCGCATGGGCGGGAAACGTGCTGGCCAACCGGATGGCCTCCCGGGTCGCCCGTGATACCACCCAAAGCCTGCGGCACGACCTGTTCGCCCGCATTTCGTACCTTTCCTGTAGGCAGACGGACGCTTTTACCATTGCATCCTTAGAGTCTCGGTTGACATCGGATACATACAACATCCATCAAATGATCGGCATGATGCAGCGGCTAGGCATCCGAGCGCCGATCCTGCTGCTGGGCGGCATAGCCATCACCCTGTTTCTGGAACCGGTGTTAACGCTGGTGCTTTTGGCGGTGCTTCCCTTTGTAGCGTTTGTGGTATTCCATATTTCCCGCAAGGGCATCCCGCTTTACACGCAGCTTCAGAAATCCGTAGACCGAATGGTTCGTGTGGTGCGGGAAAACGCTTCCGGCATCCGGGTGATCAAGGCGCTGTCCAAAACAGATTATGAAAAGAACCGCTTTTCCCGTGTCAACGGAGAGGTGGTGGAAAGGGAAACCAAGGCTTCCGTGACCATGGCGGCCAGCAACCCGTTGATGAATTTGTTCCTGAACGCGGGGCTGACCCTGGTGGTCGTGGCAGGCGCATTCCGGGTCTACGGCGGCCAAACCCAAACGGGAACCATCCTTGCATTTCTGACCTATTTTACCATTATTCTGAATGCCATGCTCTCCATCAACCGGATGTTCGTGCTGTATTCCAAGGGTGCGGCCTCCGCCAAGCGGATCAGCGAGGTGCTGGACGCACCGGAGGATTTGCAGGTTGGCCAGCGGGATCATAAAGACAGCGAATATCATATTGCCTTCGAGCATGTCAGCTTTGCTTACCATACCGGCCGAAGCAGCGTGGTTTCTGATATTTCCTTTGCGCTGAAACGGGGGGAAACCCTAGGAATCATCGGCGCCACCGGCTGCGGGAAAAGCACCTTGATTCATTTGCTGATCCGGTTTTATGACCCGGACAGCGGCGTGATCCGCATTAATGGGGACGATATCCGCGGGATCCCGCCAGAGGAGCTGCATTCCAAATTCGGGATATCGTTTCAAAACGACGTGCTGTTTTCCGACACCATCGAAGAAAACATCCGCTTT
This sequence comes from uncultured Clostridia bacterium, assembly GCA_944383495.1. Classification (GTDB taxonomy): domain Bacteria; phylum Bacillota; class Clostridia; order Oscillospirales; family Acutalibacteraceae; genus CALWPT01. Next base: position 13,380 of record CALWPT010000017.1, read on the forward strand.
GGCCGCGAACTGCAACGGCAGGCGGTAGAAGAAGCGGCGGAATGCGCCCAGGCCCGCTGGTTCATCAACGAGCTGGATGAGGGCATGGACTACCAGCTGGCTATTCGCGGTTCCAATCTGAGCGGCGGGCAAAAACAACGGGTGCTGATTTCCCGGGCGCTGGCAGCCCACCCGGAAATCCTGGTTCTGGACGATTCCTCCAGCGCGCTGGATTACCAGACGGACGCCCGCCTGCGGCAATCGTTGTCCCAGCAATTTCAGAATACCACAACCATCGTGGTAGCGCAGCGAATCAGCTCCGTGCGCCATGCGGATCATATCCTCATGCTGGAGAACGGAAAAGAAATTGGATACGGCACCCATGAAGCGCTGATGGCTTCCTGCGCTCCCTATCGGGACATTGCCGTTTCTCAAATGGGAGAAGCAGATTTTCCCACCGATTTTGAACAGCAAAAAAAGGAGGCCTCCTGGTTATGAACAATCGTTTTCCACGGGAGACTTCCCGGTCCCGGCCCCAGGATCGCAAATATGTGTTCACTCGACTCTGGGGGTATTTATACCGCTTCAAATGGCTGATTGCCCTATCCCTGCTGCTCACCATCGCCAGCAACCTGTTCGGACTGGTGGGCCCCATGCTATCCGGCCGGGCCATTGATTCCATTCACGGTCAGGGCGACGTGGGCTTTCCCTCGGTGTTTTTCTATGCAGGGCTGATGATCGGGTTTTACATCCTGTCCTCCCTGTTGTCGTATATTCTAAGCCGCATCATGATTCGCTTGAGCCAAAAAATCATCTATCAGATGCGAAAAGACGTTTTTGACAAACTGACGGCGCTGCCCGTGGGATATTTTGACCGCACCCAAGCCGGAGAGATCATCAGCCGCATTTCCTACGATATTGACACCATAAACGCTTCCCTGACCAACGATCTTTTGCAAATCTGCACCAGCGTGATCACCGTGGCAGGATCCCTTTTCATGATGATTTTCATCGCTCCGGCTCTGGTCTGTGTTTTTGCGGTTACCATTCCGGCATCCATATTCCTCACCAGGTATATGACGCGGAAGGTTCGTCCCCTGTTCCGCAAGCGTTCCGCCAAACTGGGAGAACTGAACGGATTTGTGGAAGAAATCGTCAGCGGCCAGAAAACAATCAAGGCCTACCACCAGGAGGAAACCATGATCGGCCGCTTTGACCAGAAAAACACCGAAGCCGTGGACGCCTACTACAACGCGGATTACTACGGCAGCATGACAGGGCCCTCCGTCAACTTCATCAACAACCTGTCTCTTTCCTTAATCAGCGTGCTGGGGGCGGCGCTGTTTCTTTATCAAAAAATCTCTTTGGGGGATTTGTCGTCCTTTGTACTTTACTCCCGGAAATTTTCAGGCCCCATTAACGAAGCCGCCAATATCCTAAGCGAACTGCAGTCGGCGTGTGCAGCGGCGGAGCGGGTGTTCCGCTTGATTGACGAGGCTCCCGAGTCCCCCGATGCGGCGGATGCCCAAGAACTGAACGATGTGCGGGGCGACGTTCAAATGGAGCATGTGCGATTTGGTTACCTGCCGGGGCAAACGGTAATCCACGACCTGAGCTTTCACGCAGAGCCTGGAAGCCTGACGGCAATTGTGGGCCCCACAGGGGCAGGGAAAACCACCCTGATCAACCTTCTGATGCGGTTCTACGATCCCCAGTCCGGTGTGATCCGGGTGGACGGCAGGGACATCGCCAGCCTGACCCGCCAAAGCCTGCGCCGGGCGTATACCATGGTCTTGCAGGATACCTGGCTGTTTACCGGCACGATCTACGAAAACCTCGCCTACGGAAAAGAGGACGCAACCATGGACGACGTCGTCAAGGCCTGCAAGGCCGCGCATATCCATGAAGCCATTCTTCAAATGCCCAAGGGCTACGATACCGTTTTAACAGGAGACGGTTCCGGGCTTTCCAAAGGCCAAAAGCAAATGCTCACCATTGCCCGGGCTATGCTTTTGGATTCGAAAATGCTGATTTTAGACGAAGCAACCTCCAATGTGGATACCCAGACAGAGCAGAAAATTCAGCAGGCCATGCGAACGCTGATGAAAGGAAAGACCAGCTTCGTGATCGCCCACCGACTCTCCACCATACAAAACGCGGACCATATCCTGGTGGTGCAGAACGGGGATATTGTGGAGCAGGGAACGCACGCGGCGCTTCTGGAGCATAAGGGCTTGTATGCCAAATTATATTACTCCCAGTTTCAGTAAAAAGCCTCCGAAGCAGCATAGGCTTGTATGCCCCTGCCAAATGTAAAATCAAGCCGCCCGGGAAAGCAACTATGTCGCTTTCCCGGGCGGCTTGATCCGCCTATTATAAGATCATGACAAAGGTGCCTAGGGTAATCAGGATTCCGCCGGTCACCGCTTTCCATGTCACCGTTTCATGGAGAAACACAAACGCCAGCACCATGGTGATCACAACGCTGAATTTGTCAATCGGCGCCACCCGGGATACATCCCCAATTTGGATTGCTTTGTAGTAGCACAGCCAGGACAGCCCCGTTGCCAGGCCGGATAAAATCAGGAACACAAAGCTCCGCGGCGTAATATCCTTAATCCCGTCCTGCACACCGGTGATAAAAACAATTCCCCAAGCCATAATGAGAACCACCACCGTGCGGATCGCCGTCGCTAGGTTTGAATTAATTCCTTCGATTCCCACCTTGGCTAAGATCGAGGTAACCGCCGCGAACACCGCCGATAAAATCGCAAACAGAATCCACATTCGCTTTCCCCCCTTGGCGTTTTCAAGCACAGCTATCCCTCCCGCTTTCCCAATTGCTTATAGCATAACCCGCTTTTGCTTCTTCATGCCCTGCTCCGATTCATTCAAAGGAAGGCTTTGATTCCAGCCAATAATTGTCCAAGTTTTGTTCCGGCTTACAGCTTCCCTTGCGATACTATATTTCTCACCATTAGAAAATGGGCATAGTAAAACAAAGTAGGGAAAAATGCCCCGGGGCCGCCGGGGTATCTACCAGTTTATCGCAAACCGAGTAAAAGCGTGAGATCCCGTGGACTTGTTCTTCAGTGGCTTTTAAAGGAGAAGCCTTGTCCGCCGCCCCAGGCCAGCCAATTCTCAATTGTTCACCCAGCGCAAAAGAAACGCAAAACGCCCCGGCGGGATTTTCTCTCGCCGGGGCGTGTTCAATGTGTCAGGCTGCGTTAGGCCGCAGCTGTGCCGTAATCAATTTTCTTGGGTGCGTAATATTGAATGGCGCTTTCATTTTTCGTCACGGTCAGGGTTTTTGCAAATTCCTCGATTTTCTCCTCCAGTTCGTCGCCCTTCAACAGCGCGCGAACGGATTCCTTCAATTCATCAAAATAATAGGGATCAGATAAAATATCCTTTCGCACCGCCAGCATATAACAATCGTCAAACTTCAAAACCTCGGCCTTACCGTTTTCCAGTTCAGCCAGCATCGCGTAGTAGCTGGAAGGCGAGCTGGTCTCATCCCCTGCGAAAACGGAGGCGTTGGGATCCTGGGGACTTGCATTTTTCACCACGTTTCCGTAGGCGTCAGTGGATTGCTCGGTGGCAGCCTCCGTAGCGGCTTCCTGCTCTTCCTGCTGCGTCCCGGTGACTTCCTCGTACGCCGCCTTTACTGCCGCAAACGACTCTCCCGCGTTTAACCGGGTCACATAACCGTCCAGCGTGGATTTCATTTCTTTCTTTTCATCGTCAGACGCCTCGTTTCCATCTTCGTCCGTAAAAGACCACTGGATGGTATTGGCTAAAACGTAATTTTCCTGTAGGCCGGTTTTCAAATCCGCATCCGACACCTGAAGCTCGCCGCCCTCGCCATAGTAATAATCAAACAGCGCGGCTTTGACTGACGTGGCTTCATAAAAGGTCTTATAGGTGCTTTCCGCGACGCCGTTGCTTTCATAAAAGCTTCCCATCTGGCTCCAATAATAATCGGCGTAATACTCGGCAGCGGACTGCTGATCATCGGTCATTTGCAAACCGAGCTGATCCTCCCAAATCATAAGCGCGGCATAATTGGCAGCCAACTGCTGCGCTCGGTCCACTACCCACGTGGAGAACTCCTTATCCTCTACCTTCTGGGCGTAGTAATCCACTTCGGAGGCTGTAGAGCTGGCCTCCTCCTGGGCCTCGTCCACAGCGCTGCGGGCCTCGCCGTCAGCCTGAATCAGAAAGCACAGGTACAGCCCCGCAGGGATATCTACTGTGATATCGCCTTTTTCCCCGGACGTGGCCGCCGGATCATGATAGGACAGAATCGTCTCCTTTTCCTTTCGGCAGGACGCAATTGAAACAGCCACCAGCCCCGCCAGGCAGACAGCGCCCAACCGATTGATCCAACGATGCATAGTCATTTGTTTTCCTCCTAGGCCACGGGACAAAACCCGCGTTCTTTTCCTATTCTAGTTTTTCCCAGCTTATATGGAGTTATTATACACCAAACAAACAGCCTTGTAAAGGCATATTCGGGAAAGTCGCTCAAAAATCCCCGTCAGCGCCGATCCACAATCTCGCCTTGTTTTTTATAAATGCTCCCTGCGGGTACCGCGCCCCGCACCATCGACAAGGGATATATCACGCTGTTTTTCCCAACGACTGTGCCCGGATTCAAAACCGAATTGCAGCCGACTTCCACAAAATCCCCCAGCGCCGCGCCAAATTTCCGCAGACCGGTTTCATATCCATCCGTTCCGCAGACAACACGCACATTGGTTTTGTCCGATTTCATGTTGGAGGTGATGGAGCCCGCGCCCATGTGAGCCTTATACCCAAGAATGGAGTCCCCTACATAATTGTAATGAGGTACCTGCACCCCGTCAAACAAAATAACATTTTTCAGTTCAGTGGAATTTCCTACCACGGCGCCCTTCCCCACCAGCGCGCTGCCGCGGATAAAGGCGCAATGCCGCACCTCGGCGCCTTCGCAGATGACGCAAGGGCCAATAATCTCTGCCGTGGAGGAAACGGATGCAGTTTTATGCACCCAAACATCCTCGCCCCGATTTTCGTATTCCCCCCTCAGCAAGGAAGCCAGGGAATGAATAAACGCGCCTATGTGGGGCAGCGCCTCCCATGGGTAGGCAAATTGCCGCAGAAATTCTCCGCCCAGCGAATGTTCAAAGCTCCACAGGCGGTCGCAGCGCAGTTCTTCCATGATAACCTCATCAGCCTTTCGTCAAAAAAACGCGACGCCATGGGTGACGCCGTTTCTATAATCATTATAGCAAACCTTGCCAAAAAGGGCAATAGCAGAACCGGAAAGCAGCTTCGTTTTCCGGTTTTGCCGCACTTAGATTAGAAAGGGAAGAACCGACATTCACTCTGTGTTGCAGAAAATGTCGGTTTTCAGCATTCCAGCACCATTTGCAGGAACAGTCGCCCAGGGCTCCTTAAAACAGGCGCAGCTGCTCTGGGCCGTTCCCGGCGCCCGGCATCCGGTAAATTTCGTTTCGAAAAACCCGGCGGGCAAAATCCTCATAGGTCAAGCTGCCGCTTAAAAGCGCCTCGGATAGCAGCAGCAAATCCACAACCGGCAGCGCGCCGCCCTGCACGCCCCTTCTACGGCTGATTTCCGCCAACTGCCGCGGTACACCCGCAGTGAAATCCCCCGATATAAACAGAAAATAAAAACGCGACACATCCTTTGGAAAATGCAGCCACCATCGTCCGTCCCCTGCGGCGGGATCCCGGTTTTGGTTCTCTTCCACGTATCGAAGCATCTCGTCCGCCTGACTGATCGGCAGAGAATAGTCGCCTCCATAGGCCTTCGTATCAACAATGACGCCGTAATCCTCCGTCAGCCCTCTCGTATATGCGATCCCGTCGGGGCGGCGGGATCCGCCCAAATGCCTGCCCGAGAAGCCGCAAACATCTGTCAGCAGTTCCATCACCTTGATTTCAAGCACGCGGTTTTGCTGCCCGTCCCGCGCCAGGTCCAGCAAGCATAGGAACTCGTGAGGAACCCGATGCAGCGCCGCCTTCAGTTCCTCCCGCAGTTTGGCAAGGTCTGGCTTTTCCAAGTCCTTGTGAAGGGGGATGATGAAATCCCCTAGCTCATCCAAAAGCCTATATCCCTCCGGCCCGGCTTCGATCCGAAGGCCAATGCGGCGCAGGCCCTCCGCGTCTTCCGCGGCGGTTTCCTGAGAGGCTTCCAGCCCATTCTCCAAAAGAGACGCGGCGATTCTTTCCGGTGTGACCCAGCCTTTCGTTTCCGCCAGGCATTTGAGAACATACGCCCGGCGGGTGCGCAGGTAATTCCGGCTTTGAACGTTGGTAGCCAGCATTTCCCAGCACACGAATTTGGGGATCCGCTTATGCCGGCTGCCGCCCAGGGATCGCCGGTAGGCCTCGCTGCCCTTAGCGGTGATCCGGTAGGCATGGGGAATGCTCACAGACTGTCCGCCGGCTTCCACATAAAATGCTTTCGCCTCCTGCCGGACCAGCCCCAGTTTGGCAAGCCAGCCGGCGATGGTTCGGGCGTATTTATCGCTGGAGCCCTCCCAATTCTGTACCAGGGCGTTGTTTTCCCCCGCTCGCCCTTCCCTTTGGTTTTCTGCCAGCTCCAGCAGCAGAAGGTTCTGGGAAAGGCTGGTGAACCCGCCTTCCGCCGGAAATCCCAGCCTTCGGCCCAGCTCAAATTTGGTCATGGTCCGGCCCTCCGCCTTTTGCAGCAACTCCAAGATCCGCACAGCGGGAGGATACGCAAGCAGGCATTCCCCCAGCCGGGATAATTGCTCTTCCGTTAGTTCTCCGCTGCCGCCTCCTGCCGCCGAAAGAGCGAGGCCCTCCGCTGTGATGGCGAAGCTGTCGTCGCTGTAACGGTACTCAATCAAATGCAGATCATGGGCCCAGCGCAGAAAATTATCCGCCGGCCAATTACTGATGTATGGCGCCTTTTGTCCCTTCACGGCCGCCTGAACAATCCCCGTGCAGGGCAGCCCCGTGCGGGACTGGCCCTTTCTGGGGCCTTTTCCCGTCAGATCCCCATAGGGAAGGCGAAGGGGCCGCGCGTCCAACAGCCGGCGCATTCGCTCTCGCAGGCCGGGATCTTCCACCTTTTGCGGAATCAGTTCATCCCGGAGCTTTCGATGAAAAGAGGATGCAGGATCAAACAGGGATACCACATTGCATAGGCCGCCCCAGTCTCCCGGATCCTGCGTCCAGCCAAAAGTGCGGGGGCGCAGGTCGGTTTTCAGCACGGCAATCATATCAGAGCCCTCCCGTTATCCGTATAGTTCACCACCAAAACCTCCCGGCTGCCGCCAGCCTTGGTGTTATAGCTGGCATTGGAATAATTTCGGTGCAGCTCAATGATACGGTATTTCTTCGCCCAGTCCAACAAAATCTCGTTTTTTAAGCCCTTATGCTCCAGCACATTAGAAAGGGCAAAACGGATGCCCAGAGAATGCGCCCTGTCCAGGTAAGCACACAGCGCTTTTTCCTGCTCTTCCTTCCAGTCCTTAAAACCCCGTTTACCGTCGTTATATGTTCCTGTTGTTATTAGATAGGGGGGATCGCAATAGATGAGATCCTGCCCGCTTAAGCCTGAAAGGGGAAACGCGGCGAAGTCCATGGAAATAAAGGATATATCCCGGCCCTTGATCCGCTTGACAAACCGCTCCAGATGCTGGCGCATCGCCAAAGAGAACTGGCTCCGGTTCCGGCCGAAGGGGTTATTGTATTCCATTTGATTGTTAAAGCGGAATTGATAGTTAAAGGAATAACAGGCGAGGGTGTAAAGGTCGATGGGATCCTTCGTGCGGTTGTATTCCTCCCGCAGGGCCAAAAAGCCCTCCTCATTTTCCTTCGACAGGGCATAGCGTTCAATATTTCGGTCGATCCGGCGCAAGATCTCCGGCAGTTCCATCTCCTGAAACGCCTGAAACAAGCCGATGACGCGATTGTTCAAATCATTGCAGACCACACGGCGGGCGGCGGCATTGATTCCCACGTTGCAGCCGCCGGCAAACAGATCCACCAACGTGTCCACATCCGGGGGGAACAGCGGCAAAAGCTGGGGAAGCAGCTTGAACTTTCCGCCCACGTAATTGAGAGGGCTTTTCAAATATTTCCCCGCGCCCGCGGCGGGCGTTTCTGCCGCAGCGGAATGCAGGCCGCCGAACACGCTTCGCCCCGGCCCCCGCTGTTTCCGAACGTAAAACAGGAATTCCCGCAGAGGCGGCGCTTCCGATTCCAGCTTGCTTTTATATTTCCGGTATGGAAACGCATACTGCTGGAAGCTGGCAGCTATTCCGCGCTTCTCCATAATCCGCTGAATTGTCTGAGCCGTCATCAGGCCCTCTGTGCTGTAGCTCAGCAGCACATGGGTGAATCTGGCCCTGGCTATCAGCTCGTCAAACGCCTCTTCCACCTCGCCCTTTATACAGTAGGCCGATTTTTCTCCCTCGTACGGCCGCATACCGGTCACGCCGTAAACCTGCGGCCGGTCATACCGGGCAATGGTTTCCAGCACATGGTAATTGGGCAGATACTGCCGGGCGTTGTAGGGCGGATCCAGATAAAGGATATCTCCCTCAATCCGGGAAATCAGGCGGTTGGCGTCCCTTTGATAGCACCGGTTTTTCCTTCCATTGTCGAAGGGCTCCAGCCGCACCAATTCCAGCGGCTTCTCCGCCCGCTTATCCCACTGCTTCAAATACGCCCCGTAAGTCCCGGTGATATTGGAAACCGACGGCACGCCTTCAAGCAGTCCCGCCAGCAGCAGCGCATATTCTCCTTTTGTGATCCAGCCCTTGTTTTTCCACGCCTCAATCGTTCGGCGGACAAAATCAATTCGACGGGCGTTTTCCACGGTAAAATACATGCGGTGCGCCGGCCCGGCGGGAGAATACTCGCAGGTGATGAAGTTTTCCGGATCAGACGCGCTGCTTGCGGGAAGCGGCGTGTCCTCCAAAAACGCGTACGGATCCAAAATCCCGTTTTTTTTCAATCGGGAAAACCGGGGCCGGCGGTTGTTTTCAATGACGGCTTTTTGCAGCACATGGGAGAAATACAGCGAATCGTTTGCCAGTATCGTAAACCGGGGCTTGAAATAGCGGGCCACCACGCCGGTGCCCGCAAACAGATCGCAAAACACCTGCTCCTGTCCTGTTAAGCTTCGAATCAGCACCTGTTCAATTTTTCCCAAAAGCTGCGCCTTGCTCCCGATATACCGCAACCCACTCACATCCCAAAACATCCTTGTTTTAATTATACAACAATGAAAAGAAAAGCACAAGGGGGGATCGCTTCACGCTGCCTTCAAAACGCCATGAGATGATATTGTTTTTTTTGAAAGGTGCTTGACAAAGAAGAAATTCACTGTTATAATGAATCTCAACAAAAGGGAGTAATTCTCCGCATAAAGCCAACATACCCGGCGTTTTCGCCTGGCTTTATGGCCTTTTTATAAGGTAATGAGACTTTTGGCTGATCCGCTTTCGCGGATGGAGTCAAAGGTCTTTTTTTATTACCGCATAGCGAAAAATCTTTCCCCGTTCAGCTGTTGCAGCGCCGGCACAAAACAAAAATAATCGTCCGGAGCGTTATCACAGCACTGAAAAGCCGTCATAATGGCGGGCGTTCTTTTTCGCCAACGCAGGTGATTGACTTCACTCTGCGTAAAATATCAACCATGGCTTTGACGATGATCGAAAGGATGAGGTAAAATTGAGTTGGTTTATGAAATCCCCGGATCAAACGGTAAAGGAGCTAGGCGTCGATCCCAAAGCCGGGCTCAGCGCCTCGGCCGTGGAAAAAAGCCGGGAAAAAAACGGAGCGAATGCCTTTACCCGGCAAAGGCCTCCCTCCTTTATCGCTCGGATCCTATCCTCCCTGAAAGAGCCGATGCTGCTTTTGCTCATTGCTGCGGCGGTGATCACGTTAGCGGTCAATTTCGTCCGCTTGTTCACAGGAGGGGAAACCGATTTTATTGAATGCGTCGGTATATTCGTCGCCATCTTCTTGTCCACGGCCATCACGGTTGCCATGGAAGGCCGCTCTCAAAAGGCTTTTGAGGCGCTGAACAAGATCAAGGATGATATTAAAGTCAAGGTTCTGCGGGATGGAAAACACCAATTGATTCCCCAGAAGGACTTGGTCGTGGGCGATATCGTCTTCTTTGAGACCGGCGACAAAATCCCTGCGGACGGACGAATTCTGGAATCCATTGCATTTCAGGTAGATGAATCTTCCCTGACAGGGGAAAGCGTTCCGGCCAAAAAGGACGAAGCCGCTCTATTTGACAATCCCAAAACCCCTGTGGCGGAGCGCAGCAACATGGTCTATTCCGGGTGTTATGTCACAGCGGGAAGCTGTACGGCGGTCATCACCGCCGTGGGCGACCAAACCGAGTTCGGAGCGATCGCCAAAGAATTAACCGCCCAGGACAGCGGCTCCACGCCGTTGCAGGAGAAGCTTGCCAAACTGAGTAAAACCATCAGTATTCTGGGCATTGCGGTAGCGGGCTTGGTATTTCTGATTCAGATCATTGAGGGCGCGCTGGCAGGCGGCCTGTCCTTTGTCAGCATCGCCGACGCGTTTATTTCTTCCATTATTTTGATCGTCGCTTCGGTGCCGGAGGGACTTCCGACCATTGTGGCCATCTCCCTGGCGCTGAATATTATTAAAATGGCGAAGCAGAACGCTTTGGTTAAAAAGATGATTGCCTGTGAAACGGTGGGTTCCATCAACGTGATCTGTTCGGATAAAACAGGGACCCTGACAGAAAACCGCATGACTGTGACCGATCTGTGCGCCGGCGCGGAGCCGGTTTCCTTTGCGGAGCTTCCAGCGCCAATGGCGGTAAATTTCGCCGTCAACTCCACCGCGCAGATGGAGGGTTCCCCGGAAGGGGTTAAATTTATGGGCAGCCCTACGGAATGCGCCCTGCTGGCAGCGCTGGCCAAGGCGGGGCATGATTATCAGTCCATGCGGAGCGGCGCGGACATTGCCTATGTTTATCCCTTTTCTTCTGAAACCAAAAATATGACCACCCTCTGTGTGGCCGAGCGCGGATATATTGCGTACTGCAAAGGCAGCCCGGAAAAAATCCTCCGGCAATGCAGCAAAATTGCCCTGCCGGACGGCGAAGGCCCGTTAACCGACGAACTGCTAAGCAAAATTGAAGCCGCCATCACCGGGTTTCAGCAAAAGGCAGGGCGTGTGCTGGGCTTTGCCCACCGTGCGCTGGATTCGCTGCCCGATTTGGAAACAGAACGGGAAAAAATTGACGTTGACATGGTGTTCGACGGTTTTGTTTCCATCTCCGATCCCCTGCGGGCCGACGTTTACGATGCGGTTATGCAATGCAAGTCTGCGGGAATCGACCTGAAAATGCTGACCGGCGACAATATCGTCACCGCCACCGCCATTGCCGGACAACTGGGCCTGTTAGAGGGCGAGGCCCTAGCGCTGGAGGCTTGGCAGATTGACGAAATGAGCGATCAGGAGCTGAAAGAGGCCCTGCCTAAAATTCGGGTGATCGCCAGGAGCACGCCTGTTGTGAAAATGCGAGTGGTGAAAGCCCTTAAGAGCATGGGCAATGTGGTGGCCGTCACCGGCGACGGGATCAACGACGCTCCCGCCATCAAAAACGCCGACGTGGGCATTGCCATGGGAATCACGGGAACCGAGGTTTCCAAGGAAGCCAGCGATATCGTGCTGATGGACGATTCCTTTTCCACCATTGTTCGGGCGGTGCACTGGGGCCGCGGCATCTACCAAAACTTCCAGCGGTTTATCCAGTTCCAGCTGACCGTCAACGTTTCCGCGGTCCTGACGGTGCTGCTGTGGGTGCTGCTGTGGGGGCATTCTCCCTTCTCGGCGCTGCAGCTTTTATGGGTCAATATTATTATGGACGGCCCCCCCGCGCTGACGCTTGGTTTAGAGCCCATTTCCGGCGACTTAATGAAGCGCGCCCCCACGCCGCGGAACGCCAGCATTGTCAACGGTTCCATGCTGGGGCGGATTGTGTTTAACGGCCTATTCATCACGGGCGTTTTCATGCTGCAATCCCATTTTAATTTTATGGGCGGCACAGCGGCGCAGCAGGGAACGATTCTTTTCACCCTGTTTGTCCTGTTCCAATTGTTCAACGCCTTTAACGCGCGGGTGATCTCTGATAGGAGTATCTTTAAAGATTTTCTTAAAAACAGGATTATGCTGCTTGTTTTTGCCATCACGCTATGCTTGCAGCTTTTGATCGTCCAGTTCGGCGGCTCGGCCTTTAACACTGTTCCCCTGGAGCCGGTGCTGTGGCTGAAAATTATTGCGGTGGCGTTTTCCGTGGTGGTCGCGTCAGAGCTGTTTAAGCTGGTGCGGCGGCTGGTTTTATCCCCGAAAAATAAATAAAAAGCCGCCCGTCCATTCGTTCGAATGGGCGGGCGGAAAGTCACAATAGAAAGTCCCGCTGACCGGCCGGCGGGCGCGCAAGCGCCCCTCCATGAAGGGGGAAGGTTTGGACCAACGGAAACGCGCCTGGGCAAATTCTCTTATTCCTTCACTAAATCCCGAACCAATTCCTGCGTGTCCCGCGCGATGACCAGTTCTTCGTTGGTGGGGATCACAAGAACCCTTACCTTGGAATCAGGCGTGGACAGTTCGCATTCTCGGGAACGGACGGTGGCGTTGAGCGCATTGTCGATCTTTACGCCTGCGAATGCCAGCCATTTGCAAACATCCTCCCGCAGGGGAGCGACGTTTTCGCCCAGGCCGCCGGTAAACACAATGGCGTCAACCCCGCCCAGCGCCGCAATATACTGGCCGACAAATTTGCGAATCTGATAATACATCATTTGAATGGCCAGCTTAGCCCGCTTGTTGCCTTGCGCGGCAGCGGCCTCTACATCCCGGTTGTCACTGGAAACGCCCGAAATTCCCAACGCGCCCGATTTTTTATTAAACAGCTCGGACAGCTCGTGGGCGCTTAAATGCTCCTTTTCCATGATATAGGTCACCACGGAGGGATCCAATGTCCCCGTGCGGCTGCCCATCATAAACCCGTCCAACGGGGTGAAGCCCATGGAAGTGTCAATGCATTTCCCGTCCTTTACCGCGGTGATGGAAGATCCGTTCCCCAGATGACAGGTGATGATCCGGGAACCTTCTTTTTCCATTTGTAAAAGCTCTAGGCACCGGGCGCTGACATACCGGTGGGAAGTTCCATGAAATCCGTACCGGCGAATTTTATATTTTTCATAATATTCATAGGGCAGGGCAAACAGGAACGCCTCAGGCGGCATGGTTTGATGAAAGGACGTGTCAAACACCACAGCCTGCGGCACATCGGGGCCAAGGCAGCTAACACAGGCGCGAATTCCCTGGACATGAGCCTTGTTATGCAGAGGGGCAAGCTCGGACAGACTGTCAATATCCTCAATAACCTTTTCCGTGACCAGCACCGACCGGTCAAAAATCGAACCGCCCTGAACGATCCGGTGCCCGGCGGCAGAAATTTCGCTCAGCGAGTCGATCACCTTGCCCTCGCCCTTCAGAAGCGCGTTCATCACGCATTGAAATGCAGTGGTATGATCAGGCATGGAAATTTCCGCCGTAAAGGAACGGCCATCGTGGGTGGCGTGCTTGATGCGGCCGTCAATCCCAATGCGCTCGCAGTTTCCCTTTGCCAAAACCACCTCGCCGTTCATATCAATCAACTGGTATTTCAGGGATGAACTCCCTGCGTTGATCACAAGAATTTTCATTCTTCTATCTCCCTGCTTCCTGCAAATTTTCCGTTTTTTTTACCGGTATACAAAACAAATATATTATACCAAGACCTTCCAAGAATTGCAAGTATTCCAAAGGATTCTGTTGAAAATTCCCGCTGCCTGTATTTTCCTTGTAATTGACGGCCGGCGGTTATATAATAATAGTATTAAGCTAAGTATTGAAGATTAAGGAGTGTGCATTATGAAAAGGATCAAAACCTCAACCATTGTTTTGATCGTCATTGCGGTGCTGGTTGTCCTGATAGGTATTTTCTTTTTTACTTCCTATAACGGCTTGGCCACCAGCCTGCAAACAGTGGAAAAAAGCCAATCGGACATTCAATCCCAGCTTCAGCGCCGGGCGGATCTGATTCCTAACCTGGTCAATACGGTAAAGGGCTATGCCGCTCATGAAACCGAGGTGTTCAGCGATGTGACCGAGGCCCGGTCAAAGCTAATGGGCGCCAACACCGTTTCGGAAATGGATGAAGCCCAGGCTGAAATGAACAGCGCCCTGTCCCGCCTGCTATTAATTGTGGAAAACTACCCCGATTTGAAGGCCAGCGCCAACTACCAGGCCCTTCAGGATGAACTGGCCGGGACAGAAAACCGCATTAATACCGCCAGAACCCGATACAACGAAGCGGCCCAAAGCTATAATAACCGCATTGTCCGTTTTCCAACCAATTTGATTGCGGGACTGTTCGGCTTTGATAAGGTTGATTATTTCCAGGCGTCCGCCGGTTCAGAGCAGGTTCCCACTGTTAGCTTTGAATAAAAACGATGAAGAGACGACTGTTATGCCTATTGGGCGTATTGTTGGTTTTCCTTTCTTTATGCTCATTGGCCCCCACCAGCCAATTTTACGTGAACGATTATGCGGGCGTTCTATCCCAGGACACGACTTCGATCATTATGGGGCAGTCTCCCTCCCTGGAACAGCAGACGGGGGCGCAGATCGTAGTGGTAACGGTAAATTCTCTGGATGGCAAGTCCGTGGAGGAATATGCCATGGAAGTAGCGGAAGGCTGGGGCGTCGGCGATCAGGACCAGGACAACGGCGTGCTGATTCTTTTGGCGGTGGAGGATCGGAAAATTCGCGTTGAGGTAGGCTGGGGCTTGGAGGGGGCTCTGCCTGACTCCAAGGCCGGGCGACTGATGGACGAATACGCCATTCCTTATTTAAAAGACAACGATTTTGATACTGGCATTCGAGAGCTATATAAGGCGGTTTTATCCGTCGTGATGGAAGAATACGGACTGGAAGCGCTGCCTGGATACGAGAATGCCGGGGCGCAGACAGCCAGCGGCGGCACGATGATCAGCTTTGCCGGCGGTGTGATTCTGGTGCTAGCCTTTGTGTTTCTCATGGCCAATCCCCGCACGCGGCACATCCTGCTTTTATCCTCCTTTTTCCGCGGCCCCCGCGGCGGCGGTGGCTTCAGGGGCGGCGGCTTTGGCGGCGGCGGTTTTTCCGGCGGCGGCGGAGGGTTTGGCGGCGGCGGGTCCAGCCGCGGCTTTTAAGGGAAAACGCCGCCCATAGCAATCTAACCGGCTCAAGACGGAATTTTATTTCATCTGCGGCATAAATCCATGCACCTCCGGCAACACTATTGTCGGAGGTGCATTGCATTGAAGAAAGTTCGTTTTGACGGAAAGTCCGGCAAATGGAAAGGGAAAGGCTTTTACGTCGCTTTGGCGGTCTGCTTGATCGCGGTGGGCGTCGGGGCTTTCTCCGCTATGAATTCGGTCAAGCCTCAGGAGTTGGATCCTGATGTGCTGTCCAACAACCTCACGTCCATTCATTTCACAACCGCAGAGGAAGTGGAGAACAGGGTCACCGGCGTTCCCGCGGAAACCACTACGGCCCCTACCACGGTTCCAAAAACGACAGAAGCCAAAACCACCGTCGCAGCCACGACGAAATCCAAAACCGCGTCCTTTTTCGTGCTTCCGATCGGAGGCTCGGTAATCAAAAAATTTGACGACAAGCAGTTCCAGTTTTCCGAGACATATAACGACTGGCGGCTGCACACGGGTGTGGACATCGCTGTGAAAAAGGGCGAGGAGGTTCGTTCCTCGGGAGACGGTCTGGTCAAAGACGTGTATAACGATCCTATTTGGGGGTACACGGTAGTAATTGATCACGGCAATGACATCACGGCCTATTATCAGGGCCTGAGCGAAAAAATCCTGGTTAAGAAAAATGATGTGGTGCAGGCCAACGATCCCCTAGGCGCAGTGGACACGATCCCTTGCGAGAGCGTTGAGGAAACTCACATTCACTTTGCCATGAAGGAAGACGGCAAATGGGTGGATCCTCTGAAAAAAATTGAAGTAAACGAAGAATAAGCAGTCCCCCGCCCTCCGTAAACCCGCCATAGCCGGAGCGGATCAGGAACAGAAAACGCCTTTGCGCCGGAAGCTTCCGATGCAAAGGCGTTTTTGACGGCGCCTTCCGTTTGATAGCAAAATTCCTGGGGCAGATTTGGTAAACCCCAGAGATGCGTTCCCATTACCGTTACGTACAAACCAACCCTTCTGCGTATGAATGATATCTTTAGAAAAGCTTATCGGCAGAACGAACGCCCTAACCGTTTCTTCGTTTTTTCTAATGGCCCATTGGGGAATCCGTTTGCTTTTCTTCTTTAGAAAAAAGCCGGAAAAGCAGCTCGCCCAGCGTCTTTGCCGCCTCTTCTCCCGGCAGCAGGCGCAGGCTGATATAAGGCTTTGCGCCGGCGCCTACCATAATCCTGCCCTTGTACCAAGCTGCCAAGCGCCCCGCCTGCTCCATATCCAGCTGCCGGGGATACAGCAGCAGACTGCCATCCCGTTGGGCAATTTCAAAGAAACCGCAGGCTGCCGCCCGGTTGCGCAATATGGCAATGTCGATGAGGCCCTTTACCTCGGCAGGCGGCTCCCCGAACCGGTCGATCAGCTCATCCAGCACATCCGAAACATCGTCCTGCGTTCGAATGTCCGCGATCCGGCGGTAAATTCCCAGCCGGGCGGGAAGGGACTCGATATAGCTTTCCGGAATATGGGCGGTGACAGGAAGATCCACGGTGCATTCCACGTCTTGTTTTGGCTTTTCGCCTTTTTCCTCGGCCACCGCGTCGGACAGGAGCTTCAAATACATATCATAGCCAACGGCTTCCATATTGCCATGCTGCTGGGCGCCCAAAATATTGCCCGCGCCCCGAATCTGCAAGTCCCGCATGGCGATTTTAAACCCCGCGCCGAATTCTGTGAATTCCCGGATCGCCTCCAGCCGTTTTTGCGCCACGTCCGACAGCGCCTTGCCCCGCCGGAAGGTAAAATACGCATAAGCCCGCCTTGGCGACCGCCCTACCCGGCCCCGAATCTGGTGGAGCTGAGACAGGCCCATACGGTCGCAGTCCTCAATGATCAGGGTGTTGGCCGTGGGAACGTCTACGCCGGTCTCAATGATGGTAGTGCAGACCAAAACGTCAATCTCCTGCTCCACCAGCCGCTGCCAAACCCGGGACAATTCATCCTCCCCCATCTGTCCATGGGCCACCGCCACCCGCGCCCCATCCAGCTGGGACTGAATCCGCACAGCGGTTTTTTCAATCGACTCCACCCGATTATGCAGATAATATACCTGTCCGCCCCGGCGCAGCTCCCTTCGGATGGCGTCCAGCAGCACGCCGGAATCGTATTCCATCACGTAGGTCTGTACCGGCAGCCGGTCCCCCGGCGCTTCCTCAATGATCGACATATCCCGCAGCCCCGACATGGCCATGTTCAGCGTTCGGGGAATCGGCGTTGCCGACAGGGTCAGCACGTCCACCGCCGGATACAGCTCCTTGAGCTTTTCCTTATGCCCCACGCCGAACCGCTGCTCCTCGTCTACAATCAGCAGCCCAAGATCACGAAAGCCTACGTCTCCTGAGATCAGCCGATGGGTGCCGATAACAATATCCACATTTCCCCGTTTCAGCTCTTTCACGGTTTTCGCCTGCTGAGCGGGGGTGCAAAAGCGGGACAAAAGCTCCGCCCGCACCCCCGTTCCCGCCATACGGCGAGACACGGTCTGGTAATGCTGCCAGGCCAAAATGGTAGTGGGCACCAAAATGGCGCACTGCTTGCCCTCGGTGACGCATTTGAAGGCAGCCCGAAGAGCCACCTCGGTTTTTCCAAAGCCCACGTCCCCGCATAAAAGCCGGTCCATGGGCACAGGGCGTTCCATATCTCCTTTAATCTCGGCGGCGCAGCGAAGCTGGTCGTCGGTTTCCTCGTACTCAAACTTCTGCTCAAAATCCCGCTGGATCTCCGTATCCTCGCTGAAAGCAAAGCCCTTTTGCTGCATGCGCTTGGCGTATAGGGCGATGAGCTGCTTGGCCATGTCCTTCACCGCGCCCCGCACCCGGCTGCGGGTCTTATGCCATTCCGTTCCCCCCAGCTTGTTGACCCGAACGGCGCTCTCCTCAGAAGAGCCGATGTACTTGCTCACCAAATCCAGCTGCGTCACGGGAACGTACAGCACATCCGCGCCCTTATAGTTGATTTTGATGTAGTCCTTCACAACGCCCTGCGTTTCAATTTTATGGATCCCGTCGAACACGCCGATCCCGTGAGCGGCATGAACTACGTAATCCCCCCGTTTGAGCTCGTCAATAGAGCCGATAAATGCGGCGTTTTTGGGGCGTTTGTACTTTTTCGTTTTTCCGGTGTTCCGAGACTGGGCAAGGAGCAGCAGCCCTGCTGCCGGGTATTCCACCGAGGCAGATAACGCGCCTGTGGTGACCGTTACCTGCCCCGGACGCAATTCGCGGGGATTAGGAGCGTACAGGGCGGGAATTCCCATGTCCGACAGATCTGCCGCCAAAGCGGAAGCAGCCCGCTCCCCTCCCGCCAGCACAGCGCAGACGGTGCCGTTTTCCAGCACGGGGGCCAAATCCTCTCTTAGCTGCTCTAAGGATCCCATAAAGGCGTTTCTCTGCCGCAGGGTAAAGCTGCATAACGTTTGCAAAGGCGTATCAAACCCGCCGGTAACAAACGTTTCCAGAAATACCGGATGGCCCCTTTCCAGTTTCCATGCGAATTCTCCAGGCTGGAGGGAAAAGCAGTCGACGCCCTTTGCCAGCTTTCCCTGCTCCAGCAGGGCCTTGATATCTTCGTTCTGCTGCGTATAAAAGCTCTTTTGCCGGTCGCGAATATTCCTATGGTCGCAGATCAATAACAGGCCCCCGCAGTAATCAAAGATCGACGCCGGCTTCTCATACGCTAAGGCGATGTATTTATCATAGGACGAAAGCCGAACGCCATCCCGCAGGCGGGCTGCGTCGGCTAAAATATTTTCTTTAGCGGCCTCCTGCTTTTTGGAAAGGCCTTCGGCAAAGGCGCTCAGAAGCTCTGCACAATCCTCCATGGAATCAAACAGCACCTCGCCCGCGGGGGGAATCCGCAGTTCTTGTATACGGTCGATCCGCCGCTGGTCTACTGGATCAAAAGCGGCCATACTGTCGATCTCATTCCCCCAAAATTCGATGCGCGCGCCCTTGTCCCAGCCGATGGGGAACACATCCAGAATGCCGCCGCGGGCGGCAAACTGCCCCGCGCCCTCCACCAACTCGCAGCGAATATACCCAGACGCCAACAGGCGTTCGATCAGCAGGGCCGGGGATTCCTGCTGTCCTTCCCGCAGGACGATGGTGCGCTGCCGCAGCGTCTCTTTTGGGATGGTCCACTGCACGGCCGCGTCCGCCGGACAAACCACCACGCGGCCCGGTTGGGAGAGCAGCGCCGTCAATACGCCGATCCGCCTGTGTTCGTACTCTTTAGAAACTCCCTCCAAGCCCTGTAGTGCAAAGTCCCGGGCGGGATAGAGCAGCGCATCGGTTCCCAGATTGGCTAGATCCTCCCGCAGGCGGGAGGCTTCTCCTTCGTCGGCAGTGATCACCAAAGCCCCCTGCCCGGTATCCAGACAGAGGGTGTGGATCACATGCGCCTTGTGGACCCGCGACAGTCCCGTTGCGCAGCCCGGCAGCATGCCCTCTGCCACCGCCTGCCGCAGCACACGGTATGGGGGCTCTTTTCGCAGGGCCTCGTCTAAAAACTCCATAGGTTCACCTTTATCCTATCCATTATATCGGTTCATCGCCTGATCCACGTCGCCTTGAAGCATTAGCTCCAATGCCTTGGCCGCGTCGTCCAGCACCCCGGCCAGGATTTTCTGCTCTTCCTTGGAAAACTCCGACAGCACCCAAGCCGCCAGGTCATAGTCCGGATGGGGCTTTCCCCCAACGCCAAGCTTAATCCGGGGAAACTGGTCGCTTCCCGTCTGGTAAATAATGCTCTTTATTCCATTGTGACCTCCGTCGCTTCCCTTACGGCGGATTCGCAGCTTGCCCACCGGAAGGGAAATATCATCAAAAGCCACGATGACCCGCTCCATGGGGATCTTGAAAAATTGCGCCAGTTCCCGCACAGCCTCGCCGGAATGGTTCATAAAGGTCTGGGGCTTTACCAATAAGCACCGTGCGCCGGCAATGCTTCCGTCGCCGTAGAGCGCCTTATATTTCAGCCTTTTCACCGGGATGCCATGCAGTCCGGCCAGGGCGTCGAGAAATAAAAAGCCCGCATTATGCCGGGTTAGTTCGTATTTAGCGCCGGGATTGCCCAAACCCACGATCATATACTGGGGCGCACCGGAGGATCCAAACCCCTTATTCTTCCTGATTCCAAACATTATTGCCCTCCTTCGCCCTGCCGTTCCTTTTAAAACACCGATAAGGGCAGACCTTGGCAGTCTGCCCTGAAGCGATGTAACGGCTCTTTTCTTCAGCGGGATTGAATTCTATCATACCGCAGGAAAACACCATTTGTCAACTAAACAATGTCGAAACCGGCTTGTCCTATCAAGCTTTTCGCAGACCGGCGCAACAGTGCGTTTTAAAATATAAAAAATAAAAGGACTATTTAATGGCCGGCATGTGCTTAGCCTCCTTTCCCTGTTTGTTCTAGCTTACCAAATAATACCCCGGGCCGCAATCCTTGCAGGCCGGTAAGATTTATGGTATGATAAGATCAAGAATACAAATCAGCAGATGATCCGGACAAGACTGCCGCCAGAGCAAACGGCCCGCCGCAGCTTCAAAAAGCCGCCGAGATGCGTCGCCGCCCGGAGCGGCCTGCACAATGAGAGGAGGACAGGCACTTGGAGAAATCTATGCGACTCCCGGGCATGGAGGGGATCCCGCAGTACGGGATCTGCCCGTTTGAGCCGCTGCGAGAGCGGCTGCGATCCTGCCGGGCCGCCGCCCGTCTGCCGCAATCCGCCCGGTCGGTTATTGTGTGCCTGTTTCCTTATTTTACCCACGGAAAGGGAAACCTGTCCCGATACGCTGCGGTGCCCGATTACCATCAGGTGGCGGGCGGGCTGCTGGAACAGGCGGCGGCAGAGCTGAAGCAGGCTTTTCCCGGCAAGCAGTTTGTTGCTTTCACGGATAATTCCCCTATCCCGGAGGTATACGCCGCCTGCGTTGCGGGCCTGGGCGTTTTAGGCCGGCATGGACTGCTCATTACTCCTGTGTTTGGCAGCTATGTGTTTATCGGAGAAATCGTTACCGATCAAGCATTTCCGGCAGAGGCCCATCCGCTGCGGGAATGTCCCGGATGCGGAGCCTGCGAGCGGGCCTGTCCTACCGGGGCGGCGGGAATCTCAGGGGATAAAGGCGCTTGCCTGTCCGCTGTAACCCAGAAAAAAGGAGATTTGTCCCCCGCGGAAGCGCAGATGATCCGTGAAAGCGGCTGTATCTGGGGCTGTGACCTCTGTCAGGAGGCCTGTCCTTTGAACCGGGATACGCCGCAAACATCGCTGCCCGGATTTTTATCAGACATTCGAAAAAGCTTTAATCCGGGGGATCCTTTGGAAGGCAGGGCCTTCGGATGGCGGGGGCGGGCGGTCATCGAGCGGAATGCGCGCCTGCTCAAGCCGGATATGGCGGGCAAGACGGGGAAAAGCTCTTAGCGCCCTTGCATTTCCGCGCCAGGTATGATAAGATAAAGCAGCAACTGCTTAAGGAGAAATGGGGTTCACTGATGAGACGCTTGACAAAGCCGTTCCTTTGCCTGCTTCTTTCGCTGCTTCTGGCGGCGGGCGGCGTATTGCCTGCCTTTGCGGAAGCCGGAACCGCTGGAACCGCCGAGGCTCCCCTTGACCCAGCTACCGTTACCCTGAACCAGCCCGACGCTAAGGCCGGGGAGAATTTTACCATATCCATCGCTTTGTCGGAGAACTCCGGAGCCTGCGGCATTGATTTCACCATTTTGTATGACAGCAGCAAGGCGGAACTGATCAGCTGCGGCAAGGCCGAGGAGTTGAATGGGCTTTCCGTTCCCAACACCGAGCAGGCGGGAAAAATTTTATATTCTTACGCCAATCTAGAACCGCTGGTTACAGCGGAGCCTTTTTTTACCGCCGAATTCAAGGCCAAAACGGGCATTCAAAAGGGCGACGGGGCAATTCGCCTGCAAATGGACAGTATTTTTAATTACGATGGGAAGGAAATTCTCATGAAGGGAGACGGTGTTGGCGCCTCCCTTTCGGAGCCTGCAAAAGAAGCTGAAGAATTTAACAGCTGGCTGCTGATGGTGCTTATTGGCCTGGTGGTTGCAGCCGGGGCGGTACTGGTAATTTTATTGATAAAGAAAAGGAAGCAAAAGCCGGCAGATCCCAGGCAGCGGAACGCATAGGCTTTTGCCTTCACAATCCTTGTTTTTGCGCGTGGCTGGCCGTTTGTCCGCCGCGCGCAAAAAATATTCAGAAACCGGGGAAAGGAGACCTGCTTCCAGGCGGAAGCATCGGGAATCAATATGGCAAAAGAAAAGGTTCTGGTCGCCATGAGCGGCGGGGTGGACTCCTCGGCGGCGGCGGCGCTGCTGCTGGAACAGGGGTATGAGGTGGAGGGGGCTACCTTCCGGGTCTGTCCCGATTCGCAAGAGGAGGCTTCCAATAGGGGCTGCTCCCCTTCCGCCGCCTTGGACGCGCAAAGGGTAGCCGAGCGCCTTGGAATCCGGCACCACGTTTTTGATTTTATGGATTTGTTTGAGGAGGCGGTCATCGAACCCTTTATGGAAGAATACCAGCGGGGCCGCACGCCCAATCCCTGTATCCTTTGCAACCAAAGGATCAAGTTCGAAGCGCTTCTGCACCGGGCGCTGGCGATGGGGTTTGATTTTATCGCCACCGGGCATTACGCCCGCATTCACGCATCCGGCGGTTTATTTCGCCTTTTTAGCGCACCCAGCGGCAAAGATCAGACCTACGCTTTATACCGTCTGAATCAATTTCAGCTTTCCCATTTGCTGCTGCCGGTGGGGGAAATCCCAAAGCCCGAGGTGCGGCGGTATGCGGAACAAAAAGGCCTCCCGGTATTTGCCAAACCCGATTCCCAGGAAATCTGTTTTGTAAAGGATAACGATTACGCTCGGTTTATCACCCAGCGAAAGGGAGCCTGTGAGCCGGGGGACTTTGTTGATTCCCATGGAAAAGTGATTGGACGGCATAAGGGCGTGATCCACTACACAGTGGGCCAGCGCAAGGGCCTTGGCGTGAGCTTCGGGGCGCCCCGGTTTGTATTGGCGGTGGACGCTGTCCATAACCAGGTGACGCTGGGAATGGGCGGCGAGCTGATGAAACGGGGCCTCACAGCGGAAAACCTGCACTGGATCCTCCCTAACCACCCGAAGCAGCCGCTGCGGTGCGAGGCCAAAATCCGCTACTCTGCTCCGGTGGTTCCCGCCACTGTCACGCTTTTGGATGGAAACCGCGCCCAAGTGGAATTTGACCATCCTGTGCGGGCGGCAACGCCGGGACAGGCTGTGGTTTTTTATCAGGGGGACGAGGTGCTGGGCGGCGGCGTCATTGATAGCGTGTCGGAGCACTGAGGCGGCTCCTTTTTAACAATTTGACACGGATCATCGCAATGGGCAGGCGCTTTACGCGCCGGCGAAGGCCGTCTTTTACGCTTTAAAAAAGCGGTGCTTGAAAGCCAAGCACCGCTTTTTCATTGGCCCAATTGCATGCGGCGCGCTAGCGCTCCGCCGGGCGCCCAATTACAGTCGGATCATTTCTTATGACAGACACACGCAGACGGGCAGTTCTCACATCCGCAGCCGCAGGAGCTTTTTCCCTTTCGTTTGTCCCGCGCCAGCTTGACGATAATCAGCGCAACCACAGTCAGGATAACCGCTCCGATTAGAATCGTCGACAGGTTCTCGGTCAAAAATTCGAGCATTTGCCCATCTCCTTTCCTTTTTTAAACGCGAGCCCTAGCCTTCAGAGAATTGCTCTCCTTATAGGGCCTAAACAGAAGCCAGACGAACAGCGCCACCAGCAGGAACGCAATCACAGTGAAGACGCCGAATCCGCCGCCGGTAAACAAACTGCCGATTTGGTATATGCACAGGGCCACTGCGTATGCAAATATGGTCTGGTACCCGATGGCGAACATAGTCCATTTTGCGCTGTTCATTTCCCGCTTGATTGCGCCCATGGCGGCAAAGCAGGGAGCGCAGAGGAGGTTGAACACCAGAAAGGAGTAAGCCGCCAGGGGTGTAAAGCTGGAGGCCAGCATTCCCCAGATTTCCACACCGTCTTCCGCCACCTCAGCAAAACCGAACAAGACGCCGAAGGTTCCCACAACGTTTTCCTTTGCCACCAATCCGGTAATTGCAGCCACGGCCGCTTCCCAGCTGCCCCAGCCCAAAGGCGCAAACACCCAGGAAATCGCGTTTCCAATGTTGGCTAAGAAGCCATCGGACAAATCCGTCACCATGGTGAATCTTCCGTCCACAATGCCAAAGCTGGAGGTAAACCAGATAACGATGGTAGACAGCAGAATGATGGTTCCGGCCTTTTTCATGAAGGACCAGCCTCGTTCCCACATGCTGCGAAGCACGTTGCCCGCAGTGGGCCAGTGGTAAGCCGGCAGCTCCATGACAAAGGGCGCCGGATCCCCCGAAAACATTTTGGTCTTTTTCAGTATTATGCCCGATACCACAATAGCCGCAACACCGACAAAGTACGCGCTGGGAGCCACCCACCAGGCCCCTTGGAACAGCGCTCCCGCGATCAGCGCAATAATAGGAAGCTTCGCGCCGCAGGGAATAAAGGTTGTGGTCATAACCGTCATTTTCCGGTCTCTGTCGTTTTCAATGGTGCGGGACGCCATGATGCCCGGCACGCCGCATCCAGAACCGATGAGCATGGGGATAAAGGACTTGCCCGATAAACCGAACTTGCGGAAAATTCGGTCCATGATAAAGGCAATCCGCGCCATATACCCGCAGGATTCCAGGAAGGCTAAGAACAGGAACAGAATCAGCATCTGCGGCACAAATCCCAGCACAGCGCCTACGCCGGCTACAATACCGTTTAAAATCAGGCTTTGCAGCCAATCGGCACAATGAACGGCATGCAGTCCATCCTCAATTAAAACGGGAATGCCCGGCACCCAAACACCATAATCCGCCGGGTCAGGCTCCTCCGCTTCCAGGGCCGACGCAAAATCCGCCAGGGCCACCGTGATTTCGGTCACGCTGCCGTCCTCAGCCTCCTGCTGGGCAACGGCCGTCAGCCCGGCTGCGGCGGCGCTTGCGGTGAAGGAATCAATCACCGCCTGGTCGGGGGTCTCCGCCTCCAGCGTTTCCCGGATCCCCGCCGTGTCGATGCCGGCTTCGTCCGCGCCCTCCAGATACGCCTCCAGCTTCAGAGCCTCCACGCCGTACTCCTCCGACGCCTCTTCATACGCGGAAGAGCCAATAGTGAACAAGTGCCAGCCATCGCCAAACAGACAATCGTTGGTCCAGTCCGTAACAAAGGTTCCCACCGTGGTCACGGAAATGTAATACACAATGAACATAACCACCGCGAAAATTGGGAGCGCCGCAAACCGGTTGGTCACCACCCGATCAATTTTATCCGACACCGAAAGCTTAGCCTT
This sequence comes from uncultured Clostridia bacterium, assembly GCA_944383495.1. GTDB lineage: Bacteria > Bacillota > Clostridia > Oscillospirales > Acutalibacteraceae > CALWPT01. Next base: position 39,088 of record CALWPT010000017.1, read on the forward strand.
GTTCTTCTTTTCATAACAGCCTTCCATGATCAAGGATATGTATTGGTACCGTTCGTTGGTAATGATGCTTTCGCTGTCGTCATCCAATTCCTTCTCCAGCGCGGCAATCTTGTTCTCAACGGCTGGAACGGACTCCATCTGCTCCCGGATTTTATCATCCCGTTCAAGCAGCTTGATGGCATAAAACCGCTTTTGCCCATCGGGAATTCCCACCAGCTGCTCCTCAATGGAGCCCAGCACCTGTTCAACGGACTCTCTAAACCGGTGCACGGGAGGCGTCGCTACGCCCTCCTTCGCCGCACGGACCGCAGCCGCGGCTGCCTGCTGAATCCCCGTGCCTTTCAGGGCGGATATTTCCACCACCTCACAGCCCAGATCCTTTTGCAGCCGTTCGATATTGATCTTGTCGCCGTTTTTTCTAATCACGTCCATCATGTTGACGGCCATAACCACCGGGATATCCAACTCCATCAGCTGGGTTGTCAGGTACAGGTTCCGCTCGATATTCGTTCCGTCCACGATATTTAAAATAGCGTCGGGACGCTCCTGCAGCAGATAATTCCGCGCTACAACCTCCTCCAGCGTGTAGGGAGACAGAGAGTAAATTCCGGGAAGGTCGGTAATGACTACATTCTTATGGTTTTTTAGCCGTCCTTCCTTCTTTTCCACCGTGACGCCCGGCCAGTTTCCCACAAACTGGTTGGCTCCCGTCAGGGCGTTAAACAGCGTGGTCTTACCGCTGTTTGGATTGCCGGCCAGGGCAATTTTGATCGGCATTGCATTTCCTCCTCATTCATTATAGTTAGATTTGACTAACTTATAGTCAAAATAAATTGACCTCAATCATATCGGCGTCGGCCTTACGAATGGACAGTTCATAGCCTCGAACGGTTACCTCAACAGGATCGCCTAACGGCGCTACCCGGCGGACATAAATAGGAACCCCCTTGGTAATTCCCATATCCATAATCCGGCGCTTGACCGCGCCTTTCCCATGCAGTCTAACCACAGTCGCTGACTTGCCACAGGGAACCTCTCGCAGCGTTTTCATCTCATTACCCTTCCTTTCGCAAAAATAACTGGCTTGGACTGCCTCTCCATCGAAAAGCAGCGCTGGTTGTCCTTGGCTCATACCATAATCCTATTGGCCATTTCCCTGCTGATCGCCACGCGGGAATTCTTGATATTTACAATCACGTTCCCGCTCATTCTCGCAACAACCTGAACCTCTGAGCCAACAACAAAGCCCAGGCCCTCTAAAAACCGGCGCGTATCCTTTCTGCCAAAGACCTGCCGGATCTGCCCGGACTCTCCCGCCTGTACCAGCGTTAATGGCATTTTCTTTCACCCTTTCTTATTTTTCTTTAGTTAGTGTTTTCTAACTCACAAATATAGGTTAGCACCAACTAATTGTTTTGTCAAGCAAAATTTTACAAATTATTTTTGGAACCGCCTTGTAAAACCTTTTTTGAAATTGGTGCTAAAAAACGGAGACAGCCCTAAAAGCGTCTCCGTTTTTATTTTCGCTATTTCGGTTTCGCGTTATTGTCCGACAGCAAGGTCAGCAGTTCCTCGGGGCGCCGAATCACGGCCCTTGCGCCATTTTCCCGCAGCTCCGGTTCATCTCGAAAGCCCCATAGAACCCCTACCGGGTACGCTCCGGCATTCTCCGCTGTTTTCACATCCACGCCCGAGTCTCCCACAAACACGCACTCCTCCGGCGTGACGCCCAGCTCCTCCATTGCGAGCTTCGCCGCCGCCGGATCCGGCTTTGGAGGCAGCGCCGGCCTCTGTCCGATACACACGTCAAACAAACCCGGATACAGATCGTCCAATAAACGAAGCGCCATTTCCTCCACCTTGTTGGTAACCACCGCCAGCCTATACCCTTTCTGCTTCAGCGTAGCAACCAGTTCCGGCACGCCGTCGTAAGCCCGGGTCAAGTCGGCGGCATGCTCCCGGTAATAATCGAGAAAAACCTCTAATGCCTCCGCCTTGGTCGCCTCATCCCGATGGCCGGGAGGCAGCGCCCGCTCCACCAGCTTGGGGATCCCGTTTCCCACCATCAGCTTATACTGCGCTACAGTGTGGCCCGAAAATCCCAGAGCCTCCATGGTATGGTTGGAGGCGGCCGCAAGATCGTCAATGGTATTGATAATGGTACCGTCCATATCAAACAGCACCGCTTTAATTGGCTGCATGGCGCAAAACACTCCCGATGTTACTTATTTCCTTTGACCTCGATCCACAAGTCCTGCATGAGGGCGTTGGCGTCAGAGGGCAGGTTAACAAAGCTTTCGCATTTTTCAAGAATTTCCTGAGAAGGGTAGGATACCCCGTCGTTTTTCACCTCGTCATCCAGCAGCTCATATACCGCCTGGTTGGGGGTAGAATAGCCTAGGTATTCCGTGTTGGCAAGGCCGATTTCCGGATCCAGCAGGAAGTTGATGAAGGCCTCCGCCCCCGCCTTGTTTTGCGCGCCTTTTGGAATGCACATCGCATCTACGAATCGGTTGGTGCCCTCTTTGGGAATCACGAAAGCGAGATCGGGGTTTTCGTCCTTCATGGTGAGGTAATCCCCCGCGTAATATGGGGCAATGGCCGCGTCGCCATTGATCATTTTATCAAAAATTTCATCCATCACGTATTGGGTCAGGGGGGCTTGCTTTTTCAGCTCTTCCGCGCAGGCCCGCAGTTCGGTTTCGTCTGAGGTGTTCTGGGAATAGCCCAGTTTTTTCTCCGCTATGCCGAACGCGTCCCGCGGGTTGTTGAACATAAGGATCTTACCGTCGTATTTTTCATTCCACAGCATTTCCCAGCTGTCTACCGGCTCGGTTACCATTTTAGTATTATAGATCAGGCCCACTGTCCCCCAAGTGTAGGGCACGGAATATTCGCCGGTGGGATCATATTCCAGGCCTTTGAAATCCTCCATGATATTTTTATAGTTGGGGATATTCTCATAATCAATTTTCTCCAGCATATCCTCTTCAATCATCTTGGCGATCATATAATCGGAGGGAATAACCAAATCGTATTTGCTGGCGCCTGCTTTTAGCTGGGCGTACATGCCTTCATTATGGTCAAACGTACGGTACACCACTTTGATGCCTGTCTCCGCCTCAAACTCGGCCAAAATATCCATTTCCCCTTCTTCCTCGCCCCGGGAGAGGTACTGACCCCAGTTATACACATAAATGACATTTTGATTGTTGCAGGAACCTAGAATTCCGCAAAGTCCCATACACATAGCGGCAGCTACCAGCAGCGATACGATTTTTTTCATTTCTCACTTCTCCAATCGAATTATTAGATTTATCAAAAGGCCCATTGGCCTAACGACCGCTTTTTAGCCCGCAAGACCCCTGGCTTCCCGCCGGGATTGGCGGATGTCCTTGATATTGGTAATCAGCAGCACTGTCAGTACCAGTAAAAACAACAGCGTGGACAGAGCGTTGATCGACAGCGGGATGGGTTTTTTCAGCAAGGAATAAATATAGACCGGCAGCGTTTGAAAGGTTCCGCTGGTGAAATAGCTGATAATAAAGTCATCCAGCGAATAGGTAAAAGCCATTAAAGCCCCTGCCGTCACCCCAGGCATGATTTCCGGCAGCACGACTTTCCGAAACGCCTGGACCGGGCTGCACCCTAAATCCAGAGCCGCCTCATATAAATTTTTATCCATCTGCCGCAGTTTGGGCGCCACGTTGAGAATGACATACGGCGTGTTAAAGGCGATATGGGACAGCAGTACAGTGAAAAAGCCCAGCTGAAGGCCCATCGGCCGCAGCACCGCCACGAACAAAAGCATCAGCGAGACCCCCGTGACGATTTCCGGGTTGATAATGGGGATGTTGGAAATGTTCATGGCGATGCCCCGGGAACGCTTTTTCATGTTGTGAAATCCAATTGCCGCCATGGTTCCCAAAACCGTGGCCAACACCGCCGCTAGAAAGGCCACAATCAGAGTGTTGAGCAGCGCCTCCATCAGCGCGGAATCGTTGAACAGCCGCGCATACCACCGCAGAGAAAAGCCGGTGAATTTGTATTTGCTGCTGGAGGCGTTGAAGGAAAAAAATATCATGACTAGAATGGGGGCGTATAAAAACAAAAACACCAGCCCCAAATACAGCTTCGAGCCAACCTTTTTCAACGCAGGAAGCCCCCTTTCCTCAAATCAGCATGCCTTCCATTTCATCCTTGTCGAACAAATTCATGATTCCCATGCCGATCAAAATAACCAACATTAGCACAAGGGAAATAGACGCGCCCGTGTTGAAATTGGGCTCCGCCCCCACAAAGTACATTTCAATCACGTCGCCGATCATCAGCTCGCCGCCGCCCAAGCGCTGGGAAATAACGAAAGTGCTGGCCGCGGGAACAAAGACCATGGTGATCCCCGTGATGACCCCCGGAAAGCTCAGCGGCAGCAGAATCCGCCGCAGCACGCCGAAGAAATTGCAGCCAAGATCCTGGGACGCTTCAATCAGGCTTCCGTCAATCTTGGTCATAACGGAATAAATCGGCAAAACCATAAAGGGCAAAAAGTTATACGCCATGCCCGCCAAAATCGCGCCGGTGGTACCGATCAGCTGAAAAGGGCCCAATCCAATGAATCCCAGCAGTTTATTGATCAGTCCGTTGTTTTCCAGCAGCATCATCCAAGCGTAGATCCGCAGCAGGAAATTCATCCACATGGGAAGCATCACCAGCAGCATCATGGTCCGCTGGGTGTTCAGCTTCATGCGGGATAAAATATACGCCATTGGGTATGCGATCAGAAGACAAATAATTGTCGTTAGCAGCGCCAGCCACAGGGATTTCAGGAAAATTGCAATCATATACGGATCGGCCAGCCGCCGAAATCCATCCAGCGTGAACTGTCCGTCGTCGCCGATAAAAGCAAAGTACAAAACGAACAGCATGGGGATTATGGTGAATACGGCCATCCAGCCGAAATAAGGGTAAGCCGGGACTTTTGATTTCATAGCACATCCACCCGCGCTTCCGCCGGGAAGCCTTTTCCTTTCACATTATTCCAAAGCGCCTTTTTCCAGCGGCCATTTTATGCGTCGGCCTTTTCCCCTAAGGGCTCAATTTTTATATGATCAAAATTAAAATCCACGCCGATGTCCGTTGCCACCTGCTCATCCCGCTGGGTACGCAGAATCAGCTGCGTTTCGTCCTTCCAGACGATCAGTTCGCTGAACCGTCCCTTATAAATCACCGATTCCACATAAACGGTGGCGTCCCGGTCCTCTTCCGGTGCAACAATGATATCATAAGGCGAAAAGGTCAGCCGGACAGGGGCTCCCACCGGCAGCCCCAGGTTTTCCCGGGTAAAACGCACGCCCAAAAACTCAATTTCATCCTCCCCGACGACCTCGCCTTGCAGGACGTTGGTGGTTCCATCAAACATCTTATGCATAATATGCAGGTCTTCCGGCCCAAATTTCAAGCCCACCTGCGCGCCAATCTCCACGTTGTCGGTGGTGTGGATGTACCACTTATAACCGCTCACATCCACCACAATCTCATAATGGACGCCCTTAAACAAGCTGGATTCCACCGTGCCGGTGAAGATGCCCAGCTGCGTGGGGACAATGTCCACATCCTCCGGACGAATCACCACATCCACCCGCTCATTGGGCGCGAAATCCCGATCCAGACAGGCGCATTCCTGTCCTTCAAAGCTGACCAAAAAGTCCCGTTTCATGATCCCGTCCAGAATATTGCTGTCGCCAATAAAATCGGCAACAAAGGCGTTGGCAGGCTCGTTGTAAATATCCTCTGGGGTGCCGATCTGCTGGATCACCCCATCCTGCATGACCACCACCGTATCCGACATGGACAGGGCTTCCTCCTGATCATGGGTGACGAACACAAAGGTGATGCCCAAGCTCTGCTGAATATTCTTCAGCTCCAGCTGCATCTCCTTGCGCAATTTAAGATCCAAAGCGGCCAGAGGTTCATCCAACAAAAGCATCCGCGGCTTACCTACCACGGCGCGGGCAATGGCTACCCGCTGCTGCTGCCCCCCGGACAAGGATTGGACGCTGCGCTTTTCAAATCCCTTGAGATCCACCAGCTCCAGCATCTCCATGACCCGGCGGTTCAACTCGTCCTTCGGCGTTTTTTTGATCCGCAGGCCGAAGGCCACGTTTTCAAACACATCCAAATGGGGAAACAGGGCGTAACGCTGAAAAACGGTGTTCACCTGCCGCATGTGCGGCGGAACCCCGTTAATCTTTTGGCCCTCAAACAGAACCTCGCCCGCATTCGGCTCCACAAACCCGGCAATAATCCGCAAAGTGGTGGTTTTTCCGCAACCGGACGGGCCCAAAAGGGTTACAAACTCATTGTCCCTGATGGAAAGGTTGATTTTGTCCAAAATCCGCTCTCCGTCAAATTCCACGACGATGTCGCGAAGGGTGAGGATATTCTCCTGCATAGTCCCATCCCTCCAAAACCGGCCGGGCCGGCGAAATCTCACGGCACAGATGGAAAATCGTGCGATTACTACTATAGCTCTGTTTTCACTAGTTGTCAAGTATTTTTCAGAAAAATTTGCAGAAAAACGGCGTAAAACCAAAGGTAAATTTTATTTCCTCCCAATCTCTCCGTTTTTCTTTCGTTTCCTCTCGAATCCTGCAAATGTGTGTTTTGAAGGATGAATGGTATACATGTGAGCCAACTTGTTGTCCAATTCTCTATAGGAAGCCATCTGCCATTTGCTTTCAAAGCCGTTATAATCTTATCAATTTTTAAATATTTGTCAAAAATTGTCATAAATATAACCTTTTTATCATATAAAATAGTTGACATTGTGAATTTAATATGCTATGATGTGAATCAGGTAAACGCTTGGAAATAACAACAGTAAAGACGGTAGCAATCGCCCAAGTGTACATAGGGCGGAGGTTATAATGGCGTTTGTGCGCTATTGTGCGGGAAGCTATTACCTTTTCGCGAAAGGTTTGAACTTTCCGCAAGCAAAAAAGTAAAGTCATAAAGGAGGCCAAAGAACGCGACAATCAAAAAAATTGCAGTAACCCTTTTCCTTAGCGCAGTTTTAGTTTCATCCCTGTGTCTGGTAGGAGCGTCGGCAGCTTCCAATCAAACAAAAACGTATTCTATTTCAGACATGTCCAACGGGTCAACCCGCAAATCCACTTCGTCAACGTTAACGGTTGGTTCTGGCAGTTTTATTGGATCAGGTACGTTTTATAAAGGCGGATTCCTAGCAAAAGATAGTGTTACCTCAAAAGTAGATTCATCCATCAATACATCCTCCCAATACACGTTAGCAAGATGGCACGGCTCAAATGGGGATACCACAACCAGAGAAGGCGTTTTAACTGCTATTGCGGAGGGTCCGTATGGCAGAGCGACTTTGAAAGCAGAGCATGTTGTGACATGCAAACAGGGATCGGCTTCTGGGACTTTTAAAACAACTGGATCCTAATGGTAAAATAACTGCCTGCATTTATCTGCAGGCAGTTATCCATTTTGTTATTGGGGGCGGAAATTCCGATGTTTGTTTCATCTTTGAAAAATTTCATAATGAAGCATAAACTGCTGTTTACAGTTTTTATAGCATTACAATTTCTTGTAGTTTCTTCTGTTTTATTTATTCTGAGCGTTTTTATTAGCAATAGCATACAACATGCAGCATATGATAGAGGAACACGAAGCTTTTTCCTCCAATGCTCCGTTCCGTATACAATCGACCTTAAGGACAAGATACAAACATTCTCGGAAGAATATTCCCATACGCTTGACCAAATGATTCTTAATTCCGACAATGCCATGCAAACAGACGTAGTCTATCCCAAAACAGCACATTGGATAGGAGGAAGGGGGCGCTACTTTTCAGAAAAGGAATTTAATGACAGCAAACCGCTGGTGATTCTTGCCTCCCAATTACAAGGAAATTTAACAATTGGGGATTTTTATGAAGTCAATCAGGTGAAAATGCAAATTATTGGACTTGATTTTTCTACAACAATCGTTCCATTTGCTTACTTTCCCACGAATATAAATATTCAAAATGTACGTTTGACATATACTGAAAAACCAACGCCGGAAGAGGAAGCAAACATATTAGCATGGCTGAATGAAAACTTCCCGAATGCTGATATTCAACAGCCCGCACAGCGAAATTACCAGGCGGAGCAGGAAAATATTTTGATTTCCGGGATTGCTATTATCATTATGCTGTTTTCCGTGGTGAATGTAGCCTTTTTGTATCAGTACGTGCTCAAGCAGCGGCGCAAACAGATTCAGGCCATGCAGCTGTGCGGCGCGTCGCCCGGGTGGTGCGTGGGCCTCTTTTTGGCAGAAACGCTGCTGCTGGCGTCCGCTGCATACTGGCTGGCTGCACTCATCGGGCATTTGACCTTCCCCCTGATTCTCAACGAAGCATTTTATGAAATGACCTATTCCCTGCATTTCACCCACTATCTGCTGTTTTATGGTTTATACCTCCTGGTGGTGCTGCTAATCTTTCTGCGGTTTATCCGCAGAGCGATTAAAATCATCCGGCCTGTGGCGAAGGGGGAAACACTGTGAAATATTTCAAATTTGCCTATCATATCTTCACAAAAAATACCTTTATGAGCATGATCCTGCTGCTTCAGCTTTTAATCAGCATGCTGTTGGCGGCTGTTATGACTGGTATCACTGCGGGGGCCTATCGGTCGGTGGCTGCATTTGGCAGCTTGGCAAAGGAAAACGGTGTATTCTATAGTTTTGATTCCATGAAATATGACCCCTATGAAGACAGTGATGGCTTTGTTCTTCAAAAAATTGAGCAAGCCGACATATTAAGAGTCAGCGTTTATAACTCCGAATCCAATCGCAAAATCTGGGCTTACTCCAGCGAAGGCCTGCGGCATTTCCGTCCGCCGCTGCAAAAGGGAGCCTGGCTGACAGACGCACAGCCAGAGAACGGCGTCATTCCCGGGGTTTTAACCCTGCCGGTGACCGACGCGGACGTGGGGGATGTGGTACAGTTCCCCATCCACGGGAGTGAAACCATTCTGGTAAAAATCGTGGGAATTCTCAAAAATCCGTTTTTCATCGACTTTCAAAAGGGCGGCACCGTGGGGGCCGACACAATTATGGAAAAATCGGCAGAACCCATGCTGCTGGTCAACCAGGATTCTATGGGGGATGAATACGAGCCCTATCGGTTCCGCTGCAGCTCCAGCCTGGTGTTTTACGAAACGGACGACCCCGATGTAATCCAAGCCAACAACGAAGCGCTGTCCAGCTTTGGCTGGGTCACGCCCTTTGAAACAGTCCGACAGCGGGCGCTGGATCAGGCGGCGTTCGTATTGCGGAGAATAGCGCCATTTTTCGTGTTCGCTTTTCTGGTCACGATCACCGGCCTTGTGGGGTGCAGCATTTTACTGATTGAGGACCATTTGCGGCTGTACGGCGTGTTATTCGTCACAGGGCGGACCTGGAAGGACTGCTACAAGATTATTTTTGCCTTTATCGCGATTTTCTCTGTTGTGGGGTTTGTAGTATCGGCTCTGCTGTACTATCTGCTGGTTGCGGCGGATGTGGTCACAGCCATGGGCGCGATTTTTACACCCCTATGCGTTTTTGCTCCGCTTGTCATCGCCGTGGTGCTGTTTGCCGTAGCGACGGTGCCATGCGCGCTTTTGAACCGGCACACGCCCGTGTCCCTTCTGCGGAAGTCAGAAGCGTGACCCAGCTTGATCAGGAAAGGATAGGATGAAATGATATCGATTGAAAATCTCAGCAAAACCTATCAAATTGGCAAACGCCACAGTTATCCCGCCTTGTCGGATGTTTCGCTGCAAATTGAAGATGGAGAGTTACTGGCGATTACCGGGCCTTCGGGAGCGGGCAAATCCACGCTTTTGCATATTCTGGCTTGTGTGGACTCCTTTGATTCGGGCAGCGTTAAGCTGGACGGGCAGGAGCTTTCCCGCCAGTCTCCCAAAAAGCTGGCCCAACTGCGGGGGACAACGGTTTCCATTGTTTTGCAGGATTTTGGGCTGCTGGAGGATTTCACGGTGCTTGACAATGTGATGCTGCCACTGTATTTTTCCAAAGGCGCAAAAAAGGAGAAAAAAGCCCGGGCGATGGAACTATTGCAGCAGATGGGCCTTGCGGAAATGGCCAAGAAAAACGCCGGGCAGCTTTCTGGCGGACAAAAACAGCGGGTGGCCATCGCCCGCGCCCTGGCGGGGAACCCCCGATACATTTTCGCCGACGAGCCGACCGGTTCGCTGGACAGTCAAACCGCCGAGGAAATCACCCAGCTGCTGCTGGAGCTCAATCAAAAGGGAATTACCGTGGTGATCGTCACCCACAACCCGGAGCTTGCAGCCCGGTGCAGCCGGATCATTGAACTGCGGGATGGCAAAATTGCTAGCGAGCATAACACGGCGGCATCTTGACAGAAAAACAGCCCCGCTGGATCGAAAGATCCAGCGGGGCTGTTTTTTCTTTGGTTGTTTGAACATACCCGGCATTGCGGCCGTCAATCAATGATCTTTTCCAAACGCCCCATGAGAGAACGGTTCCGGGTGGCGGATATATTGTTTAGAAACAGTACGTCATTCACCTTGTGCTCTTTGGCACAATCCACGATCGTTCCATTGTAATACCGATAGTCAATGACATACACATACTGGTAATGCGAGGTTAAGAACGGAACAAATGCGTTGCCAAAGGATTCCTTGACCACCAAACAGGCGCTGCCGTCGTTCTTTTCTGTGTTTTCGAGCGTGGTAAAGGGATTATCCCCGCCGATAAAGGCGCTGTATTTGGAAGAAGCGGACCAGGTGCTGACGTCTGCGATCACCGGCCAATTGGTAATTTCTTTTCCGGAACGGTCGGTATATTGCATTTTTACCTCCTGCAACGGCAGATAGCAGGTCACTGTGTCCGGATGGTTCCCCAGCGCGGGTTTTTTGCCTGTCTCGCTGTAAAAGGCCCCTAAAAACCCATCGTAGCTTTTGGTTTCGAACTGGTTGAGGGGAACCGGATCCATACCGGCCAGCGCCGCATACTCCCGGTATCCGTAATATGCGCCCCGGGCAGTCCAGTGATGGTCGGTGCGGA
>CALWPT010000018.1 GCA_944383495.1 uncultured Clostridia bacterium
ATGCTTCCTCCGTTACAGAATATACTGCTTTTTTAATGTAATCTGGAACAATAAACGGTTTAGTGATGGCGCAAATATCAGAGCTTTCAGGACGTGGCCAGAGCATAGTGGTTAATTCTCTTTTTAATCGACGAGCAAGATTTTGTGCTATTTCGCCTTTATATTTAGAGCGATCTCGAATATACAACCACAGGCAAGCGGCTTTTTCTTCATCACTATGAAGCTTCGCAAGCACAGCGGCTAGTCTTCTACCAGCTACAGGCTGAGCCTGAATAATTGCCTCAAGAAGATAAGGAATATTTTCCGGATAAGCAGCAAGTTCGTACTCGAAAGTTTTTCGGGCTCCAAAAATATTTACGTGCGCTGTTTGACATAAGGCATCAATACTTTGAAAACGTTCAGAGGGTGTAGTTGATTTGAGTTTCAAAACAATAGAATTAATATCATCTGTGTCATAATCAATGTCCTTCATAATATAGGTTTCTTTATCTTCTTTGTTTGTACACCTATCATCATCGGTGATAATGGTTGCTTTAATCGTTACTTGGTGAGTATCATTTGCATAACATAACAGATTTGCAAATGGTTTGAAAGAAACACCATCTACATTAATAACCTCGACTGCATATTTATCTAGGGGGCGATTTAAATATTCTGCAAAGATGGGGAGTAATAGCGCTTCGCTAATTCCCTCCACAAACAAAATTCCTTTTGCAAAAAGCATTTGAGATTTGGTAACATCAAGATACCGTTCAAGATTATCTCTATCATCTTCATCTATATTACTTTGCGACAGAGAAAGACAATTTACTCGATGTTTTTGCTCATAAAGAAGTACAAGTTTATCTATCCCAATACGCGAAACCAATGTGGGAGAATGTGATGTATATATCACCTGAAAACTTTCGCGGTTTGAGTTTTTATCAAAAAAGCCATGTACTAATTCCTGTAATTGTGGGTGCAGATGGGCTTCTGGTTCTTCAACCAATAAGAGGTTGAACAATGCAGTGTCTGCGCTTGTTTTCATGTCTCCTAATACGGTAGACATAAATAAGATATTATTATAGCCTAATCCGTTTTGAAAAAGCTCAAAAGAATTTAATGATAATGTGTCTAATAGCATTACAACAGCAGCCGGGAGATCCTTTTTCAGTTGTCTAAGTGCCAAGATGTCAAGATATACTCCCGCCTCGTCTTCAGAAGTGTTTTTCGTCCATTCTTCTTCAGAATATGAGTCCTTGAGCAGATGAAATTCTGAATGATCCTTTCGTAAATATACCCAACGTGGCTTGATCCATGCTCTTAAGGCTCCTGCGATGGCCTCAAAGCGCGGCTCTACCAATCCAAGTTCTATACTCTGTTTTAATACATCCTGTTCAATCGTTGAGAGGTTATCGTTGACAATATGCCCCACTCGGATTAAAGAATCCTTTTTTAAAATTTCACTGTTTGCCATGCGCAAAACATTTACGATTTCTTCCTTCGCTTCGTCGGTATTTGTGGCAGTACTAAATAGTGAGGCCAACTTACTTGACCGAGAAGGGCGCATCTCAGTTTCGGCATCTCTTAACGCGCCAAGAAACACTAACTGAATTGCTTCAAAGATATCAGAAGAAACGGGATTTCCTTCAACAGGTCCTCCCCAAATATTATAGCGAATTTTTTCTTTCCCCTCAGGAGTTTTTATCATATAATACCGAATGTGAAATTCTCCCTTAGATGGATTCTCAGGGTCCCAAATCTCAAAAAAATCCGGTGATATTTCGTCAAAATAGACGCTAATAAACGCTTCATCAGAACGAATACCATTATTGCAAACATGAAAGTCCGACAAATTGAAATATATGTCTTTTTTGTACGAAGCCGTAGAAAATGCGATTCGAATTGCATCAATTATTGCTGTTTTACCACAATTATTCTCGCTAATAATAGCATTAACACCCTTTTCGAAAAAAGCTGTTATGCCTATTTCATCAAATATTCTAAAATTTCTAATTGTTACCTTAGATATGTACATTGCCTCACCCCTTTACATATTGTACCACTTATTGCGCATCTATAAAAGTACCGAAAACGGAAAGCCCAAGCTATCAAATCCATTTTGGTCGCCTGGGTTTTTCGTTTTCGTATCTTCAACTATTCAAAGAGGTCATAAACCGTGTAAATAGCTTTGCCCTGGGGAGGACAGTTGCATAGGCGTTTTTGGCTTTAAGTATTTCCACATCATAAACTGCTTTTTTGATTTGTATTTGTATGTAGTCAGCCAATCCGCCTCAGGAAATATCTCACAAAACTTGTCTCTTTTTAATAAGAAGGCGATAAGTTGTTCTTATATCACACCACTGCTTAGGGTTCCAATAATATCCGCATCCATGCTCAGGTCAATCTCCCCATCGCTTACTGAGCAGAGGCGGACGCCATGCTTGCTGAGATAATGCCAATATCGGATGGCGTCCCCAATTTTCCGGCACAGCCGGTCCAGGCTGAACACGAGCACCACGTCAACCGTATGCTGCTCAACAGCCCGGTTCATTTTCTGCACCCCAGGACGGTCCATCGTTGTCCCCGGCTGGCAGTCCTCGGAACTGCCCACAACCGTCAAACCATGCTGGGCCGCGTACCACTCCAGCCGCCGCCTCTGGATTTCAATGGCGTCCGGCCCCAGCACACTGCCATGGGCAATGCGGCAATAAATCCATGTCCTGTTTCCACTCATTGTCATTCCTCCGTGCAAAAGTCTTTTAGCTTCCAAGTGATCCGCACCTGATTGCCAGGATACACCTCTATCCGCTCTATCAGGGCGTCCACCAGCGCAGCAGTCAGGCCGCCGGTCCCGGTGACTTCCTGCGCCAGTTGCCTCCGGGCGGCCCGTGACTCATCACCCATCCGCATCTGTTCCGTCTGCTTACACAGAGCGGTGTAGATACGGTCCAGACGGTCTAATTCCTTGTCCACCTCAGCTTTCCTCGTTTTGTATTCCTCTGCGCTGATTTCCCTCAGCAGCATTTGTTCATACAGGATACGCTTCTGGTCCTGGCAGCCTTCAATCTGCTTCAGGTAGTCCTTCTGCTGTGCCAGATGCACGTCCATCGGCTCCGCATCAGAGATGTTGTCCAGACTCAGAATGACCTGTGCCTGCTTATTCATAATCTCATACACCACCCCCTCCAGATCGGCCTCCAAAATGCGCAGGCCGTGGCAGGGGGTGCTTTCGTCTGCCCGGGAATGGCGGCAGTAGAAGGCGTGGTTCTTATTGCTGGTGCGTGACATCGTATGGGAGCAGACGCCACAGAACACCTTGTTCCGAAGGGCGTAGCGGTGGACCTGCTTCTTGGCACAGGCAAAATGCGGGAATGACTCCTGCACCTGCTGGAACAGCTCTTTGGAGATGATTGGCGGATGATGGTCTGGTATCTTAAACCATTCGCTTTCCGCTTTTTTCCTGACCAAAGAGCTGCCCACCTCCCGTACAGCGCATTTCCCCATGATATAAGTCCCGGTGTACCGCTCATCGGTTAAAATATTGCGGAGGGTGGAGGTGTGCCAAATACCGCCGCACCGGGAAACATCGCGCTTGACGATTCCCTTGGCGGCCTTGTACTCGCCGGGGGTCTGGATTCCTTTCTCCAGCAGCGCCTTTGCAATCTGCGTGGTACTATGGCCGTCCTTTGCCAATTCAAATATCAGCCGCACAACGGGGGCGGTTTCCTCATCCGGCTCCATCCGCCCATCCGGGCCCTTGCGGTAGCCGTAAGGGCAGATTTTACTCTGGTATTCGCCCCGCTTCATCTTCACATACTTGGCTGACTTGGATTTGACGGACAGGTCCCGGCTGTAAAACTCCGCCACCAGATATTTGAACGCCACATCCAGGCCGCCGGTATCGCCGTGAAGCCGCCCGCTGTCAAAATTGTCGTTGATGGAGATAAAGCGGATTCCATATAGCGGGAACACGCGCTCCATGAAGTAGCCGACCTCAATAGCATTGCGGCCAAAACGGGTGAAATCCTTGACAATGATGCAGTTGATCTCACCGGCCTGCACCTGCCCCAGCAGCTTTTGGACGGCGGGCCGCTCGAAGTTTGTACCGGAGTAGCCGTTGTCAATGAACTCAAGCACCTCTACATTTCGGACGTTCTCCATCTGATCCACAAAGCTGTGCAAAGCGCGCTTCTGGTTCTCAATGCTCATGCTCTCCACCCGGCTGTCCTCCAGGGACAGCCGGATATAGAGGGCGATCACATACGCCATCGTTTTATTCATCTTCCAGAACCTCCGCCACGCGCTCAAAGCAGCTTTCAAACCGGAATTGAATCAAAACGTCCTCCGGGCCATTTACAGTAACGCGCTCAATGAGCTGTTCTACCAGCAGGGCGGACAGCTTACGGCCCTTACTGATACCGGCCAGCCGGTCTGCCATGCTGATGTACTCCGCCACCTGCGCGGTGCGCTCCGCCTGTCGGCGTTGCAGCTCCCGGATACGCTGTGCCGCAGCGGCGGTGGTCCCTTCGTAATTCGCTTTCAGGGTGCGGTATTCCTCTGCGGTGAGGATGCCGGAAATGAAATTCTCATATAGGCTGGTCAGGTACTTCCGGCTATCTGCGGCGGACTGGCGCAGCTTGGCAATCTCCCGGCCTGCGTCAGCCTTGTCCTGCGCCAGCTGCCCGCTGTGCTGCTTCAGCCGCAGGCTGTTCCCCATCACGACCTCCGCCTCTTTGCGGATGATCGTCAGGATGGCCTGGAGCAGATGGTCCTCCCGGACACTGACAGGACGCTGGCAGGCATCCTTCTTGATGCGGTCATTGGAGATGCAGCGATAGAAATAGTCATCGCGTCGGCTTTTATTTTTACTCCGCTGCCGGTGCAGGGGCTTCCCACAGCACCCGCAGAAGATACGCCCGCGCAGGATATTTTCGGAATAGGGCGTTTTCACTGTCTGCGTGTACTTTTTTGCGGCCACCTCGCGGGCCGCCCGGGCCTGTTCAAATAGCTCCCGGCTGACCAGCGGCTCATGGGTGCCCCGCACGATAATCCAATCCTCGGGAGGGACAGGGAATTGCTTGTGGCCGATTACAGTGGTCTTGCCCTGTACCATATCGCCGATATAGACCTCATCGGATAGAATCTTGGTGACAGTCATCGTCTGCCACACACCGCTCCCCATCAGGTTCTCATGCTTGATTAAGCCGCAGCTGGCCTTATAGTGGCTGGGCGTAGGGATACCAGCCTCATTCAGCCGCTTGACCATCTGGTTCAGGGGTACACCCTCTGCCGCCCAGGCGAAGATCTGGCGCACCACAAGGGCTGTGTTCTCATCAGGCAGCAGCTTGTGGCAGTTGCCCGGGTCCTTCCGGTAGCCGTAGGGCGGCCTTGCGCCGATGAACTCCCCGGCCTTCATGCTCTGGTGGGCCTGGGAGCGGACCTTTTTGCTGATGTCGGCGGCGTATGCCTCGTTGATCATATTTTTCAGCGGGACCGTGATATGGCTGCCGCTGTTGTCCGCGCCCTCGCTGTCATACTGGTCGTTGACGGCGATAAAGCGAACCTGATGAAGTGGGAAGTATTTCTCGATGTAATAGCCTGTGTCAATGGTGTTCCGGCCCAGCCGGGACAGGTCCTTGACCACAACGCAGTTGATTCTGCCGGCTTCAATGTCTGCCAGCATCCGCTGAAATGCCTCCCGTTCAAAGGTGCGGCCAGTGATGCCGTTATCGGTATAGATGCCTGCAACCTCAATATCAGGATAGAGCGCCAGATGGGCCTCCATAATCTCCCTCTGTGTCTCCAAAGAATCCCCGCGCCTGCCGTTAAATTCCACAGACAGGCGAATATAGAGGGCAGCCCTCCAGAGCTTCATACCGCGCGGTGCCGGCGCTGCCGCCGTACCCTTCCTGCTTTTCCGCGCCATTTAGACCGCCTCCTGTTCCAACCGCGCCTGAGAGAGCTTTTGCAAGGCGGCGTCATACTCCATCTGGTAACGGAAATTGATTTTGATTTCGGTTTTGCTGATGATACGGATGGACTGGATGAGCGTAACCACGGTGCGGCGGTCCAGCTCGGCCATGTTGGAGAACTCCCGGAACTGGCGGGTCCATTTCTGCCGCTCACTGGTTCGGTCTGTGACGCGCTCCATCTCCTGACGGAGCCGGCCTATGGCAGAACGCAGTTCCTCCATGCGCCCGGTGTAGCCGTCCCGCAGGGCCTTGTACTCGGCCTTGTCCAGTATCCCGTTGACAAAGCTCTCGTAAAGGCCGGCCTTGAACACACTGATCTGCTCCAGCTGGGCTTTATTCTCGGCAATCTGCGCCTTGCAGCCTGCCACCAGCTCCCGGTTGATACTCTCCTCGCTGATGCTGTTCAGCAGCTCGTCCACCGACACGACATTTTTGATGTGGGCCTGCACACTGGCCAGGACGCATTGTATCAAATCATCCTCCCGCAGCATCACGGGATGGGTGCAGCCGTGCTTTTTGCCGGTGGGACAGTGGTAATAGATGTACTTTTTCCCGCCTATGGTATTGGTTTTCCGGGTCATGCGCGTCCCGCAGCAGCCGCATACCAGCAGACCGGAGAACAGGTAGACCTTCTCGCCCTCAGGGGCCGTGCGCGTATCCAGGCCCATGATGTGCTGCACCAGGTCAAAATCCGCTTTGCGGATGATGGCCTCATGGGTGTTCTCCACGCGAATCCATTCTTCTTCTGGCTTTCGTATCACCTCCTTGATTTTGTGGTTGTACGTCCCCTGGCGGCCCTGCACCAGCGTCCCGGTATAGATTTCGTCCTGCAAAATGCGGATCACCGTGGTCGCAGACCATTTCGTATCTGGCCGGTCTGCGAAGCCGCCCTTGGAGTGGGGCAGCCCACGGTTGATTTTATAGGCAAGGGGAGAGAGGACACCCAGGGCGTTCAGCTCATCTGCAATCCGCTTGGCGCTGCGCCCGTCAATCTTCGCCCGGAAGATATCACGCACCACACGGGCGGCATATTCGTCCACCACAAGCTGGTTCCGGTTTTCCTCGGACTTCCGGTAGCCGTAGACCGGGCAGGCGCCCACATAGTCGCCCTTCTTCCGTTTGACCTCCAACGCGCTTCTGGTCTTGACGGAAATATCGTGACAGTAGGCGTCGTTGATCAGATTTTTCATGGAGATGCTCAAATCATCCCCGGCGTGTTCGTGGGCCGTGTCGATGCTATCGTTGATGGCGATGAACCGGACGCCGTAGGCCGGGAAGATCCGGCGCAGGTAGCGCCC
>CALWPT010000019.1 GCA_944383495.1 uncultured Clostridia bacterium
TGCCTCTGCACACTTTCCCGCATCAAATGATGTAATTTGATGTAGTAGTGTACTTTCAGGGCGTTTTCCGGATATAAAGTACATCCCGTTTTCACAGGCAAAACGGTACTTCTTAATAGAGCTTTGCGCCCGCCGGAATGTGGTCGTCTACCATCAGAAGATGGAGCTTTTCTTCGCCTTCCTCGTGGTGTACCGCACTGATCAGCATACCGCAAGAATCGATACCCATCATCGGTCTTGGCGGCAGATTGGTAATAGCGATACAGGTCTTGCCGACAAGCTCCTCCGGCTCGTAATAGGCGTGAATACCGCTTAAAATCGTCCTATTTTCGCCTGAGCCATCGTCTAAGGTAAACTTCAGCAGCTTCTTGGACTTCGGTACGGCTTCGCAGGCAAGCACCTTGACTGCCCGGAAATCGGACTTAGAGAAAGTCTCAAAATCTACGAAATCCTTGAACAAAGGCTCGATCTCTACTTTGGAGAAATCTATCTTTTCCGGCTCGGTTTTGGCGCTTCGGACTCGGTTTTGTTTACACCATTTTCGTCCTTTACACCATTCAAGGGTTTCATTGTGGGGAACAAAAGAACGTCTCGGATAGAATAACTGTCGGTCAGCAGCATTACCAAACGGTCAATTCCCATTCCTAGGCCGCCTGTAGGGGGCATACCGTATTCCAGCGCTAAAACAAAATCCTCGTCCATCATGTTGGCCTCGTCGTCTCCCGCCTCCCGCAGAGCCGCCTGCCTTTTAAACCGCTCATACTGGTCAATGGGATCGTTCAGCTCGGTGTAAGCGTTGGCAAATTCCCGGGCAGTGATGAACAGCTCAAACCGTTCTGTCAAGGCGGGTTGCCCCGCCTTTCGCTTGGTCAGTGGACTGATTTCCACCGGATAATCCATAATAAAGGTAGGCTGAACCAGCTTTTCCTCCGCAAATTCCTCAAACGCCAGGTTAAGAATATCTCCCCAAGTCCGTTTTTGGGGATCCACCTCCAGCCCAAGGCCTTTGGCGGTCTCCTCTGCTTTGTCCACATCACCGATAAACGTCCCGAAATCTACACCCGCATACTGCTTCACCGCATCAATCATGGTCAGCCGGGCAAAAGGCCTTTCCAGGTCAATTTCCGTTCCCTGATAGGAAATTTGAAGCGTGCCGCAGGCTTCCTTGGCGGCGGTACGAACCAGTTCTTCTGCAATGTCCATCATGCCGCGGTAGTCTGTGTAAGCCTCATACAGCTCAATGCAGGTAAACTCCGGATTATGTTTAATATCCATTCCCTCGTTTCGGAAGTTCCGGCCGATTTCATATACCCGCTCCATTCCGCCAACAATTAAACGCTTTAGATACAGTTCCGTTGCGATACGCAGGTACATATCCATATCCAGAGTGTTGTGATGAGTGATGAACGGTCGGGCGGAGGCGCCGCCGGGGATGGTGTTAAGAATCGGCGTTTCCACCTCTAAATAGCCCTTGCCGTCCAAGTACCGGCGGATGGCGGCAATGATCCTGCTGCGCTTTAAAAAGGTCTCCTTTACCTCTGGATTGACGATCAGATCCACATACCGCTGGCGGTACCGCAGATCGGTATCCTTCAGGCCGTGAAACTTCTCCGGCAGAGGCTGTAGGGATTTTGCCATTAGCGTCAGTTTCTTGGCATGGATTGAAATTTCGCCCCGCCGGGTGCGGAACACAAAACCGGTTACACAGGCGATATCGCCGATGTCCCACAGCTTCAGCTCGTTGTAAGCTTCCGTTCCTAGATCGTCGATCCGCAAATAAACCTGCATCCGGCCCTCCCGGTCCCGCAGGTCAATAAACGCAGCCTTCCCCATGTCCCGCCAGCTCATGATCCGGCCCGCCATAGTGACAGTCTGCCCTTCAAGCTCGTCAAAGCGCTCAACGATTTCCCGGCTGTTTGTATCGGTTTCGCACACCGTAATGGCGAAGGGATCCTTCCCCTGCTGCCGCAGTGTGTTTAGCTTTTCCCGGCGGATCCGCAGGACCTCATTTAAATCCTCCTGCATGACGGGCTCCTTTTCCTGTTGACTCATTTATACGTCCCCTTTCCGGGCATATTCAGTTCATCGCGGGCCCCTCGGTCCGCAGCAAAATATAAAACGGCAAAGGGCGGGACGTCGCCCCGCCCCATCGCTTTTAACGGTCAATGGACAGTATCTTAAAAAGAACCTCACCCGCCGGCGCCTCTACCGTTACGGTATCCCCCGATTTATGCCCCAGCAGCGCGCTGCCGATAGGAGATTCATCGGAAATGCGGCCCACCTTAGGATCGGCTTCCGCCGAACCTACCAATTGGTATTCCAGTTCGTCGTTATATTCCATGTCCAGCAGCCGAACCTTACAGCCGATGCTTACCGTGTCGGTCGATAAATCGTCCTCGTCAATCACCTTTGCGTTTTTCAGCATGGCCTCCAGTTCCGCAATGCGGTTTTCCACTTTTCCCTGTTCGTTTTTTGCTTCATCGTACTCACTGTTTTCTGACAGGTCCCCAAAGGATAGCGCCACCTTAATTTTATCGGCTATTTCTTTCCGCCTGACCGTTTTCAATTCATCCAGCTCTGCCTCCAGCTTTTTGAGACCATCGTCGGTTAATATAAATTGCTTTGCCATATTTTTTGTCCTTTCCCTAAAAGGTTTGACACGCACATAATATAGATGGAAACATGAGGTAGCCCTCATGTTTCCATTATCGTATATTATACAGATTTGCTCCTGCGCTGTCAAGCATTATATTATATTAATTTTTATTCCAAAATATGAATCCAATTCAAGTATTTTGCAAAGATTTCCATGGAAGAAGAATGCATATCATTTTCCCAATTGGCCCCGTAATCATCAAGGTCCCATCGAAAACCAATGCTCCTGTTTTTTCAAGGGCGCACCAGTGCCGTGCTTTTTCCGTTTTTCGGTTTTAAGACTGCCCTAGAGAACGCCGTTTTAAAATGGCGCCGTCGTTTTTATTGGATAAAGACATGGTACGCGATCGGGTCGCATTCCTCAACTTATTTGTTGCAAATCACCTAGAATCATGGTAGAATAAACTATATCTGTAAGCTGATATATACGTTTTCAAAGCGCTAGACACAAATACAGAAGCAAACAAGATGCTTCTATGCTCTGGCGGCCGCCATAGTTTCCATTTCATCGTCATTTTTTCCGCCAATGGCGGGATAATATAAGGAGGGCTTATCATGGAGGCAAGAGCAATTGAGATCCAGTCCAAAAAAGACCGTAGGCTGACCATCCGGGTGATCCCCGGGCACTTTGCAACCAACCACTCCCATATCAATTATTATGTCGACCTGACCGGGATTAAGTCCCAGCAGATGGCTGCCAAACGAGCTGGGCAGTGCCTGGCGGGAGAGTACGCAAACAAACCGGTAGACACGGTGATTTGCCTGGACGGAACAGAGATTGTCGGGGCTTTTTTGGCCGATGCGCTTGCAAAAATTGGTTCTCATACCCTCAGCGAAGGCAGCAACATTAACGTGATCACGCCGGAACTCAACTCCAACAACCAAATGATTTTCCGGGATAACATTCAAAATATGGTCTGGGGCAAAAGCATTCTTTTGTTGCTGCCTTCGGTTACCACGGGCAAGTCCATTATTCGTTCTCTGGAATGTATTAAATACTACGGTGGAAAAATCCAGGGCATCGGCGCGGTGTTCAGCGCAATTTCCTCCCAGAACGGCGTGCCGGTCGTTTCCCTGTTCACGGGGGACGATTTACCCGACTACCGGACATGGACCTACAGCGAATGCCCCTTCTGCCGGGAGAATCAAAAAATTGACGCCATCGTCAACAGCTATGGATATTCAAAAATTTAGTTTTAAGAGGTATTTTTCATGACAAAAAAAATTCTGGCTTTCATCTGTTCCTGTAGCCTTGCGCTGTTATGTGCCTGCGGCTCCGATGCCGGCGACGTTTCCTCAACCCAGGCCGCAGCATCCACGCAGGCGGCCACCACGGTTTCGCCAAAGCTTTCCAGTTGGGAGTTGATCTTGGTCAACGCCCAAAATTGGATGCCGGAGGATTACCAAATTGAAACGGCCAGCATTCAAGGCTATAAAATTGACGCCAGAATTTACGATGCGGCCTCCGAGATGATTGCCGATGCTGAAGCGCAAGGGATCAGCCTGCTGGTTTGTTCCGGCTACCGGTCGGTGGATAAGCAAACCCAGCTGTTTGAAAACAAAGTGCAGCGGGTGATCAGCGAATTTGGATACGGCCGCGAGAAAGCCGAGCAAGTCGCCGCTTCTGAAGTGGCCCGGCCCGGCACCAGCGAGCATAATACCGGGCTTGCCATGGATATCGTCACCCCATCCTACCAAGGGCTGAACGATGGATACGCTAATACTGATGCTGCCAAATGGCTGAAGGAAAACGCCGCAGACTACGGTTTTATTCTTCGCTTTCCGAAGGAAAAAGAGGCTTTGACCGGGGTGATTTTCGAGCCATGGCATTACCGGTATGTGGGTATAGAAACGGCAAAGGAGATCATGAGCCGCGGCATATGTCTGGAGGAATATGTAGCGGAGCTGAAAGGCGAGCAAGCTCCCACTTTACAATAGAAACGGACTTTTAGTATAATTATGTTTGCCTTCATATGCGCTAAGAACCTTCCCGGCGGGCTGTGCTTCGCCGGGGAGGTTCTTTATATGTTGCCGGATTTACAGAAAGGCAGCGGGAATTTGCCACCCCTTGCAATATGCCACGTCAGCGGCCGACGCTGGCGCTGCAAGGCTGAGCGCTTATTAGGAAATGTTTTAACGCACGGCTATTTTTTCATTGCTTTCCTCTTTTTCTGCGCTGACGGACGCACTCAGTCAGCAAGTATTCAATCTGACCGTTGACCGAACGAAACTCTTCCTCCGCCCAAGCGGTCAGTTCTCTGTATAAGGTGGCGGACAACCGCAGGGGAAGCTGCTTCTTCCCCTCTTTCTCTTTGCGTTCCATTCCGCGACGTCCCCTCCTTTTCCGGATCCTTCATGTTCTTTAATAAATTGATCCACTGTTAACGACTGGCTGCGCGTCCCGATTGCCGCAGAGCACCACCATCAGGTTGCTGACCATGGCGGCCTTCCGCTCTTCGTCCAGCTCCACAACGCCGTTTTCACCCAGGTTCCGCAGGGCCATTTCCACCATGCTCACCGCGCCTTCCACGATTTTTTGCCGCGCGGCGATAATCGCTTCCGCCTGCTGCCGTTGCAGCATAGCGGCGGCAATCTCCGGTGCGTAGGACAAATGCGTAATCCGAACCTCCATGATTTCCAATCCCGCCGTATCCACCCGTGCCTGAAGGTCGGTTTTCAGGGTTTCCGCCACTTCCTGGCTGCTGCCGCGAAGAGACTTTTCATCCCCATCCTTGGCAACGTCATAAGGGTACATCCGGGTAACGTTGCGGATCGCCGAATCGCACTGGGTAGATAAATAGGTTTTGTAATTGTTCACGTTGAACACAGCCTTAGCGGTGTCCACCACCCGCCAGATGACAATGGTTCCTATGATAATAGGGTTGCCCAGTTCGTCGTTCACCGTTTGTTTTTCGTTATTCAGGGTCATGGTCTTCAGGGAAATCTTTTTATTCAGGCCTGAAATAGACACCGAGCCCTGAACAGTGGTCACAGTAGTCGGCCCAACGGAAGGGTTCACCCCGGAACAAAAAGGATTGATCCAGAAAAAGCCTTCTTCTCGCAGGGTTCCAACGTATTTTCCGAACAGCGTTAACACCAACGCCTCCTTGGGGCTGATGACCCGCAAGCCGCAAAGTCCTAAAAGGGACAGCAGAAACAGCAAAACGCCGCCGCCCAAGAGAACGCCCCCTAGCGCGCCGCTCCCGTCAGCCAATTGCATGAACCCGAACACAAGCGCTGTCACGGAAGCCACCAGCAAAACAAGCAGCAAAAACAGCATACCGTATCCGTTTTTTCCTTTATATTTCTTCTCCTCATACCCTTGCTTTTCTCTCTGCGCCAACATATTTTTCCCCCGCATTTCTTAAATTTTGATATCATTATAATATCAAATAAATATTATAATAATTCATTCTTCTTGTCAAGTGGGTAAGAAAAATTTTTTGGTTTTTAGATTTCGGCATAATTCTCCCGCAAACGGGGAAAACTGGAAGCAAAGGTTATTTTGCAAATCGACTGATACGGAGGAATTGAAAATGAACCGGATGAAAAAAAGATTGTCCCGCCGGGGCTGGGTGCGGGTCATTAGCTATATCAGCGCTTTGGTTATCGCATTGGCGGGATTGGGATTACAGCAGCACATGCTGAAGCTGCAATACCGCGCTCAGGTGGAGCAGACCTATGAACGGGCGCTGGCCGATCTGGCGGATTATTTGGAAAATATTAATATTACACTGGAAAAGGGGCTCTACGTCACCACCCCAACACAGACCTCGTTGCTTTCCGCCCAGCTTTGGCGGGAGGCTGGCGGGGCGAAAATGAGCCTCAGCCAGCTGCCGGTCAGCGGAACGGATATTGATGGAATCTACCGCTTTTTATCCCAGGTGGGCGATTATTCCATGACCCTGTCTAAGCAGACCATTACCGGGAAAGCCGTGCAGGACGAGGACCGCCGCCAGCTTAAGGCCATGTCTGAATACGCCAGCGAACTTTCCCGCCAGGTGGGAGACATGCAGGGCCTGTTAAGCGGCGGAGAGCTATGGGCCGGCGAAGTGGAGCAGATCATCAGCCAATCAGGCGAATTGGGTGAAGAAAGTTTTGCCGCCAGCCTCGCTAAAAACGCCGAGGCCCTGACCGATTACCCCACTCTCATTTACGACGGCCCCTTCTCAGACCATATCATGCAGCAGGAGCCAAAGCTGACCAAAGGAAAAACCGAAATCAGCGAGGAGCAGGCGAAAATTGCTGCGGCCCATTTTATGCAGGTGGAGCCGGAACAGCTGACAAACGGCGGTGATGAAACTGGCACGCTTCCCTGTTTTACCTTCAACACCAAAGACGGCGGAAGCGTAGCCGTTACCAAGGCGGGCGGATATTGCGTGTATATGAACAAGCCCCGAAATGTGGACAGCCAGACCCTGGACTTTGACGCCGCCTTGAATAAAGCCCAGGCTTATCTCAAATCATGCAATTTAGACGGGTTTACCGACAGCTATTATATGATCAGCGAAGGAGTCTGCGTCATCAATTTTGCTTACACCCAGAACGGAGTGGTCTGCTATCCCGACCTGATCAAGGTGGGCGTTGCATTGGATAATGGGGAGATTGTCAGCGTTGAGGCCCGCACTTATGTGATGAACCATCATGACCGGGCCATCACAAATCCCTCTCACACCGTGGAGGAAGCGCAGAAGGTCCTCAGCCCCCTGCTTACGCCGGAAAAAAACCAGCGGTGCATTGCCCTGACCAGCGGCCTCAACGAGGTAAGCTGCTATGAATTCCTGTGCAAGACCGATGAGGACAAAGAAATTCTGATTTATGTCAACACAGAGACCCTGGAAGAGGAATTTGTGTTCCTGCTTTTGAAAACCGACGGCGGTGTACTGACCCAGTAGCCGCTGGAAAAACGCCCGCTGCATACAGCGGGCCCATATGAATAACGCACCCCTAGGTTCTTTCAGTGCGCCGCACTGCTTAACCCGAGGGGTGCGCTTTTTATCAAACACATACCGACAAGTATGTGGAGCTTTTGGTCTGCTCCGTGCGCCGAATCGGTATTCCGTCCATTCGGCGCACGTACAGTAAAATAGTATAGATAACCCGGTTGCCCGGGGGATGCGTTCTTGTTTGGTATAGATCCTATCAAACTCGTTTGTACGGCGTTTGACCGCATTGTAAAGGATTTATGAACTTATTCCGCCGGCGTTATTAGCGTTGGAAGAGCCTTTTGACTCCGCTAGCGTCAAGGTCAGGCTTCCCTGCCGTCCGTTTCGCAAAATGGTAAATTCCACCGTGTCCCCTACCTTTGCTCCCGACAGCGCCTCTGACAACTCTGCGGAAGAGGCAACCTGTGTGCCATTGACCGCTACAATACAGTCGCCCGACTGAAACCCGGCTTCGCTGGCGTTTGTTCCGGTTACAGACTGAACGTATAAGCCTGTACGGGAAACCCGATACAGCATGGCGGTTTCCGCTGAATCAATATCCAGCAGCTCCAGTCCCAAGTCAATCCGACCCTTTACATAACCGTTGGCATCCAGTTCTTCCACTACCGATGTTACAAGATCAATGGGAATGGCAAAGCCGAGACCTTCCACATCCGTTCCAGAGGATTTTGCCACCACAATACCAATCAGCTCACCGCTGCCATTGAACAAGCCGCCGCCGGAATTCCCGGGATTGATTGCAGCATTGGTCTGCAACAGCCGCATACTTTTTCCATCCAACGTTATGTCCCGATCCAGCGCGCTGATGATGCCGTCGGTAACGGTGCCCCCGAGTTCGCCGAGAGGATTGCCAATGGCAACCACTGTTTCGCCCACCTGCAAGGATTCTGAGTTTCCTAAAACAGCAGGCTGAAGGTTTTCTGCGTCAATTTTCAGCAGCGCCACATCGGTTTCTGAATCGGTGGCAACCAATGTTGCAGCGTACTCCTCGCCGTTACGCAATCGAACCGTAATCTTGCTCGCGCCTTCAATCACATGATTGTTGGTGACAATCTTGCCGTCGGTGGTGATGATCACGCCGCTGCCAGCGCCTTCGGTTACGGCCTGCTGCAGCCATCTGCCAGTAGTAACCGATTCTGTTTGAATCTCCACCACCGAGTCTGCGGCTAGCGCGGCAATTTCGGCGATGGTCAGTTCTCCTGCGGAGGGAGAAGCGGTGCTCGTGTGATTGGCGGACAAATAAGCGATAGAGGAGCCGCCGCCTCCCAAAACACCTGCCTTCTGCATCAGCAGAACGCTGCCAACGCCCGCCGCGCAAGAGCAGGCAATGCTTACCGATAAAATCAGCGCTAGCATTTTGCCGGAAAATTTCTTCTTTTCCCGTGGTGGCCTGGACGATTCAGCTCGGTTCGAAATGGGAACCGGAACCAACTGATTTTCCGGCGGTGTGTAGGTTCGGTTTAGAAAATCGTCAAAATCATTATGATTTTGGTTATAATACATAAGGCATTCCTCCTGTGACCGGTTTGATTGTTTTTAGTGTAAACCGAAAAAGTGAGGATTTCATGACAAAGCTTTTATCAACTTTTGAAAAGATTATGAAATAATTGTTTCCCCTTGCGGGATAGTATAGCTTATGTTATGATAACTTGGCAGTATTCAACCAGGAGGCAAAAAGAATGAATTTTGAACCGTTGCTGGAAGCGGCCCGGAAAGTTCTGTCTCCCCGCCGGCTCACTGATTATGTCGAGGCGGGTCAGGTGGCCGCAGCGCTGATGACCGATCGAGGCAATATTTATACAGGCGTATGTATTGACGCGGCCTGTTCTGTCGGCTTCTGCGCCGAACACGCCGCAGCAGCCGCCATGATCACGGCCGGGGAGAGCAAGGTGGTGCAAATGGTGGCCGTAGACCGGGATGGAACGGCGCTCCCTCCCTGCGGTCGGTGCCGAGAGTTTATCAGCCAGTTGCACGACGATAATTTGCACGCCGCTGTTTTGTTGCCAGGCGGACACACCATGCGGCTCTTGGAGCTGATGCCGTTTGATTGGAAGGAAAGCCGTCGAATCAGAATGGCGGAAAAGAAATAGCTGGCCTAAAAGCGGCTGTTGTTTTATGATTGGTCTGCGTCGTTTATAGCGGGAGAAGCAGGCCGTATAGCTTTTTTACAAAGTGGATAAAAAGCGTTTTTTGCGGTGATTTTACCGTCAAAAGGCGCTTTTTGTGCGCTTTTGATCCTATACCCTGAAGCAACCTCCATCATTCCGCTTGGGATGGCTTCTGCGGCTTCCTTTGGTCATACAAAGGCCGTAAATGAAACGCGGTATGGTGCGGCCTGTCTCCAACATAAAAGGCAGGCTAGAATAAAAAATGAAAAAACTGCCAATACTCATAATAAGTAATTTCCAAAGGGAGGAAACGGAAATGATTAAGGGCGTCAACCGGCAGATTATTGAGGTGAGCGATACCGGAAGCAAATATTTTGAAAAGGTAATTTTATTCATTCGGCCGGAATATATGAGCGAAAGCGCAACGGCCCTCAAAAAGCATGCTGACCGACTGGTGGCGGGAATCGGAAAGCCGCCGGGCGTGGGCGACGGCCGCCAGGCCCGGCAAAAGCGGCTGAAGGGCGGCTGGTTTTATCTTGCAGCCGGCGCCGCAATTCTGGCGGGCCTCTTACTGTGGATACTGCTGACATTTTAGCGTCATTTTCATATAAAGCTGTCGGGCCGTTGTGCAGCAAATCGTCGCGGCGCCTTAACCGATAAGCTAGCGCATGGCGAATCCGGTAAATTTTGGCGAAAAAATAGTTTATTTTGGGGTTTTGTTTTGAAACGCTATGTGGTATAATATAGTTAATTATACGGATATTTCCGCATAAACCAAAAGGGAGCGGATCTCTTTAGCGCATTCCAAAGGAGTTTGGCGTCGGAATGGAACATCAGGATCTGATTTACGGGCGTGGCCCTGTTTTGGAGGCTGTGCGTGCCGGACGGGACATAGATTGCGTGCTGGCCGCGCGGGGAGAGCGCCCGGGCAGGATCGGCGCGGTTTTCGCTGCTTGCCGGGAAAGGGGGATTCCGGTTAAAGAGGTTTCTCCCGCTAAGCTGGATATAAGGTGTCCAGGCCAAAACCATCAGGGTGTGATCGCCATTGTAGCCGCGTTTGCATATGCCGGGCTGGAGGAATTGTTTGTCCGAGCAAAGGAATCCGGCTGTCCGCCATTCTTTGTTTTATGCGACGGGATTGAGGATCCCCATAACCTGGGAGCGATCATTCGAACGGCGGAGGCCAGCGGAGCTCACGGAGTGATTGTTCCCAAACGCCGCAGCGCGGGGTTGACCTCCGTTGTTGCCAAGGCCGCCTGCGGCGCGTTGGAATATCTTCCCGTTTGTCGGGTGCCAGGCCTGCCCGCCGTTATGGACGAGCTAAAGGAAAGGGGCATGTGGCTTTACGGCGCGGATATGGATGGTGAATCCTGGTGCGGCATGGATTTTACTGGGCCGGCGGGCTTGATCATTGGATCTGAAGGTCGGGGGTTGGGCCGTTTGGTTCGGGAAAAATGCGACTATATCGTTTCTCTGCCTATGGCGGGGCGTATCAGCTCTTTGAACGCGTCGGTGGCCTGCGGGGTACTGGCTTACGAGGTCGCCCGTCAGCGGGCGGGTATTCCGGCGCGGAACCGGTAAGCGTTTTTGACATTTAAGGAGGATACAGCATGGCCGATTTGGAACATAACCAGAACACTGAGCCCTATCCCAAAACAACCTTCTCGGTGGATGATATTTTGGCTGAGGTGCGGGCAATGAAGGCCGCAAGTGCTTCCCCGGCCAAACCGGAGGCCCCGCCTGCGGCTTTGAAGCCTGAAACAGCGGCGCAGCCTGCGTCAGGGGGAAAGCCGATGCATCAAAAGCCGGATTCGCCTGTTGCAGCAGCTTTTGGAAATAAAGAAAAAATTGATTCCTTTCTAAAAACGGGCACAACGCCGCCTCTATCGCGGTCTCATTCTCCTTCCGGCCCGCCGCCTGTGCTGTTAGATCCGGATGAGGGCGAAAAAAAGAACGGCGCCGCGCCCTTTGCTGAAGAGGCGTTTATTCCCTTTGGCCAACGCCGGGCCCGTCGTCCGTCACATGCTCTGACGGCAGAGGAGGTTCGCAGCACCGCTCACGGCGCAGAGGGTTTTGGCATTCCGAGGCCGGCAGAGGATCTATACTCAGCAAAGCCGGAAACGAAAGATGCAGCGGAAAATTTAAGTCCTGCGCCTCATTTTGCCCCATCTGTTTCTTTCGGGCAGGAAAAGGCTATGAAGGAGCCGTCGCACGCAGAGGCGGACGTCGCGGAGAAAGTGCCTGCCGGTATTATGCAGGACGAGACGCAGCTGATGCATTCTCGCTCAGATGCCTACGTGCCTGACGATACTCGCGAGCTTACTCCACCGGAGGGATTTCGCCTTACTGGAGCGCAGGAATCGGAAAGCGAGGAGGACGCCGCTCCCACCCAAGACCAGCCGGAGGAAATTGACGATTACCGGGAAATTGGCGACGCGCCTTCCATTTCCGCCGATTTGAACGACCGGTATAAAAGGCTTTGTGTCCGCGGCGTGATCACAGGGGTGTGTCTGCTGCTATTGATGGCGCTGGACTTCGCGCATCTGTTTGGACTTCCCCTACCCGACGCGGTTACCCCAGCCGGCAGTCCTATTACATATCTGGCGATCAACCTTGTTCTTCTGTTGGCGGCGCTGCTGGCCAACGCTTCTACTGTGTTCGGCGGTTTTTTCTCCCTGCTGCGGTTCAAGCCCGATTTGGACTCCGCCGTGGGAACGGCGACGCTGGCAGCCTTTGCACAAAGCGTTTACATGTGCTTCCAGCCAGCACAGATTGCCTCCCTTGCCGTTTCCGTATATCCAACTGTGGCGGTTCTTGCGCTGCTGCTGAATGTATTTGGTAAGCTGAGCATGATGGGCCGGATCAAAGATAATTTTCGACTCGTGGCGAACATGGATATCAAGCGTTCTGTTTTCGTAGAGGAAGAAGAGGCGGCGAAACGTATGGCCGCGGGCACCTCAATCCTGGGGGATCCTGTGGTCGCCTGCGATAGGCCAACCGTTAATATTAAAAATTACCTATATAATTCATACGCAGAAGATCCAGCAGATCAAATCAGCCGCATTGTCGCGCCCTTGGGTCTTATTGGCGGCTTGCTAGCGGGGCTGCTATTGTTTTTCCTGACCGGGAACGTTTCCACTGCCGTTGCGGTGTTCACGGGGCTTATTTGTGCCTGTGTTCCCGCGGCTGCCATTTTGTCTACCAATATGCCGGTGTCTGGCGCTTGTAAGATGCTGCGGGAATACGATACCATGCTTTGCGGATATGAGGCTGTGGATCGACTTTACGGCGTCAACGCTTTGGCGATAGACGCGCAAGAGCTCTTTCCAGCGGGAAGCGTTCAGCTTTTTTCCATTAAAACCTCCGGTTCCCTTTCCATTGATCAAGCGATTTTGGACGCCGCTGCTGTTGCGATTTATGCCGGCGGCCCTCTGGCCGACGTGTTCGACAAGGTGATTGAAGGCCGGCGCAAGCTTCTGCCACAGGTGCAGTCGCTTTCCTATGAGGATGACCGGGGGATTGTGGGAACCGTTTCCGGCCGGAATATTTTGGTTGGCAACCGTTTGCTTATGACTGGACATGGCGTAAACGGATTACCGGATATTGAATATGAACGGCGCATTATCCGGGAGGGAACCTGGCCGGTGTATATGTCCTGTGACGGCGCGTTGACCGCCATGTTTGTGGTAAAGTACGTTGCTGACGAAGACGCGGCTGAAAATCTTTACCGCCTCATCGAGCAGGGCACCACGGTTCTGGTGCGTACGTGCGATCCCAATATCAACGCAGAAATGCTGTGCAAGCTGTTTGAGTTGCCGGAAGGCGGCGTGGAAATCCTGAAGGCGTCGGGTGCAAAAACGCATGAAACGCTGTCCCGCCCTGAGGATCACGCCGATGGCGTCCTGACCTTCACGGGTGGTGTGGCTGGACTTGCGGCGGCGCTTACCGCCTGTATCCGTCTGAAAGGCAAATTGACTTTTGCCGTGGGAATACAGGCTGCGGGCGTAATCGTCGCCTTTGCGTTATTTTTGTTCTTTGCCGTTTCCGGGCAGCTGGGAATGGTTTCGGCAGCTAAGGTATTTTTGTTTGAGGTGGTTTTGTCGGCTTTGTGTATTGTCCTTCCTGGTTTGAGGAAAACTTTTTAATCTGCGAAAGCCGATTCATTCTTTTTACGCGCCTGAACTTTGGCCAGAGTTCAGGCGCGTAAAGCGGTTTCCTGAAGAATGTCTGGTCTAACACACAAATGATGTATTGCCAAGAGGAAACGAATTTTATGAAAAAAGTTAAAATTACAGTATTAAAGACGACCTTCGATCAAGAGCTAGCAGCTGAATACGGTGCTGAAGGACTAACGGCATGTCCCATGCTGCGGGAAGGGCAGGTATTCTATGCGGACTATGCGAAGCCGGAGGGGTTCTGCGACGAAGCGTGGAAAGCCATTTATCAGTATGCGTTCGCTTTGGCGCATGGCGGTGAAAATGATCTATTTTATTTTGGGGACTGGATCAGGAAACCGGGTGTTGCCGTTTGCAGCTGCAACGATGGATTGCGTCCCGTCATTTTTAAGCTGGAAGCTACAGCGGAGGAAAGCCATATAGAATATACGCCTATTCGTTAATATATGCGTTTTTCAAGGGAGGCTTTCGCAGCGGAAAACGTCTTGGTTTTAACACGGTTCAAACAACCGCATAACAGCAATGGAGCGGGAAGAATATCTTTCCCGCTCCATTGCCGCTTTACAGCAGCGTATATAAAAGCGCTAAAACGACCATTTCATTTTTTTCATCGCCCGCCAAAAGCAGGATGAGCAGGATGATGATACCCCGCTCTCCCTCCAACACATTTCGCTTTTTTTTCGTGGGAGGCTGGGAATCTGTCTCTGTTTGCTTTTCGACTTCCTCGGGCTCAGGCGAGGGCTCCAAAGGCCCTTCCTGTACACGCTCCCGAGACATTTGCTCCATTCGCTGCACCCGTCGGGCGGCTTCATTTTGCATTCGTTCCAAGTCGGAAAAGCTATATTCCGCCATTCAGCCACAACCTCCCCATCAGTTATATGATGCCGCTTTCCTTGATCATCGGCAAAAGCTCAAGCAGCCGCAAAATTCGCAGGGCGCTGTCCACCTTCTGCTGGCGTTCTTCAGATAAATACGGTTTAAGCGCCAGCAGCAGCCGGGTGTGATCCGTTTCCTGATTCATGGATTGAAGAGCAGAGGCCACCTTCATCAGCGCTATCATATCAACGCCGGGGGATTCCGATTCAACCGCAGCCGGAACGGATGCGGGCGCAGCGGGTTCTTCTTCAGCCTCTTTGGAGCCTATAAAAGCCCCTGCCAGGCTTTTCAGCTGTTCCACACTTTTGGGATCCTGTAGTAATTCGCTTAATTTTGCCGC
This sequence comes from uncultured Clostridia bacterium, assembly GCA_944383495.1. GTDB lineage: Bacteria > Bacillota > Clostridia > Oscillospirales > Acutalibacteraceae > CALWPT01. Next base: position 15,101 of record CALWPT010000019.1, read on the forward strand.
TATATCGTCCATATTTGCAACCTTTCCGTTCCGTTTGGTGAACTTTCCCCGCGGAACAAATAATGGTAACGTAACTATGCAGCGCTGTGAAAATGGTTCCCAACTATGATGCCATAGGATCTTACCGGTTTCACACGTCTTTCGGCGGTTTTCAGCGTTTGTTTCCTTTCAGCAGCTGCTGCAGCAGCATGCGGGCTTGCGGACTGGATAAAATATGATTTGTCGCCTGCTTATCGGCTAAAATGCTTTGAATACGTGCGGCGTCTTTTTCACTTAGATTTGATAAAAGCTTATTGAGCTGATCCCTTCCCAGGGCGGTTTGAAGCTCTTTTGGGTCTTTGCCAAGCTTTGATGCAGCGGTACGGGTCAATTCCTCGTATTGCTCCGGACTGATCATTGTGGTTTCACTCCTTTTATAATATATATGACTGAGAAAAAACAAATATGCCTATAGACTGCTTAAAACAGAAAAGATGTGATTTTACGAGAATTTTGGTATTATCCGATATTCATGGAAAAATTGTTGGCGCCCGCAAAGCCATTGAAGCCCAAAAAGACGCGACAGATGTTTTGTTTTTGGGGGATGGCCTTCGGGACATTGACCGGCTTTCGCATTTGTATCCGGATCGACGATTCCACACGGTCAAAGGTAATTGTGACTGTGGCGCTGCGGTAAACCTGATTGAAATTTTGTATTTTGAAGGAAAACGCATCTTTTTAACGCACGGACATGAATTACATGTAAAGGATGGGTTGTGCGAAGTGCTTTCCGCAGCCCGTTCCATGAAGGCGGATATTTTGCTGTTTGGTCATACTCATGTTCCGGTTACCAGCTATGAAAATGGGATTTATATTATGAACCCTGGATCCGTTTCCTGTCCAAGAGGTGGAGCAGTTCCGTCTTATGGCGTTCTGGATATTACGCCAAAGGGAATTATGCCTATTATTATTTATCTGTAAGCGGGTAACCATTCTCAGTATATGCATTAAAAGCGGTTTGGAGCCGGCGGCAATTAAAATTAGACTTACTTATTTTAATGATGGAGAGCGCGGCATTGGACATTGGCAGATCCTGTCTTTTCTAATTGACCCTTCAAAATAATGGCAATAAAAGAAAACCGGTGCAGCGAATGCTGCACCGGTTTTAAACCTATCCTTTTTGTCTGCATGCTTTTGACTCAAAAGCCGACAAGCCCTTGCTGGCAAGCTTACGCTTTCTTTCTTCTTTTTCGAACACCAACTGCAACGCCTGCCGC
>CALWPT010000020.1 GCA_944383495.1 uncultured Clostridia bacterium
GCTTTTGACAAGGCCTATGGGAGAAAAGCTGGAACGGGTTAAGGTGAAATACGGGCTAATGCAGGAATAAGATGTTTTTGAAATTGCATTTGGGTTTAAAAAAATTTGTGGCAATAATTTCATAATTAGGCTTGACAAGCAAATACTGCTTTTGTATAATAAAAAAGTCACTTTAAGACCCATTAGCTCAGTTGGCAGAGCACTTGACTTTTAATCAAGGTGTCCGGAGTTCGAATCTCCGATGGGTCACCATGTGGAAAGGCAAACGTCCATAAGCTGGTAACGCTAAGGCTTATGGGCGCTTTTTTATTCTATACTCCAATTTTGTAATGTTGAAGATAAACGATGATGTGGTATATAGCCGGCCAAGAAAGAAAAGGCGGTTGCAACAAGGCGAGTTGTTTGGTATAATAACAATTACACTTTACGATTTTTAAGGGGGTGCGGGATTTGCCAATTAAAATTGCGGACGCGTTGCCTGCCTATTCAACGCTGATGCAAGAAAATATATTTGTGATGTCGGAGGATAGGGCGGAGCATCAGGATATCCGTCCCCTGCATATCGCGATTGTAAATTTGATGCCCACAAAGGTGGAAACCGAAACCCAATTGCTTCGGCTGCTGGGGAACACCCCTTTACAGGTGGAAATTACGTTGGTGCATACGGCTACCTATATTTCCAAGAATATTTCCCAAGAGCACCTCAGCCATTTTTATAAAACATTTGAACAGATTAAGCACGAAAAATTTGACGGAATGATCATTACCGGCGCGCCCATAGAGCAGATGGCCTTTGAAGACGTGGATTACTGGGCTGAATTGCGGGAAATTATGGCCTGGTCGGTAACCAATGTGTATTCTACATTGCATATCTGCTGGGGGGCGCAGGCTGGGTTATATTTTCATTACGGGATTCCTAAGCACTTGCGAAAGGAAAAGCTGTCGGGAATATACCGTCATCGGGTGTTGATCCCGACCCATCCGCTGTTGCGGGGGTTTGACGACTGGTTTTATGTGCCCCACTCCCGGTATACAGAGGTTTTAAAAGCAGACATTGAAAAGGTATCCGGGTTGGATATTTTAACCTGCTCGGATGTGGCGGGAATCCATATAGTAGCCGATCGGGATTGTCGAAAGTTTTTTGTGACGGGTCATTCGGAATATGACCGGGGCACGCTGGCAGCAGAATATGCGCGGGATGTGGGAAAAGGGCTTCCCACCAAGGTCCCGGACAACTATTTTCCTTCCGGAAACCCAGACGAGATACCGGTTATGCTGTGGAAGGCCCACGCCAGTCTTTTATTTTCCAATTGGCTGAATTTTATTGTGTATCAGCACACACCTTACAATTTATCGGAAATTCGCTGAAAGCTTAATATTAGGAGGGATCAGCTTGGAGGCGAAAAAGAGGGGAAGTTTCACTGGAAGCATTGGCTTTGTCCTTGCGGCGGCTGGTTCTGCGGTGGGGCTTGGGAATATCTGGCGTTTTCCGTATCTTGCGGCGAAATACGGCGGTGGTATTTTTCTGCTGGTGTACCTTATATTGGCTGTCACCCTTGGGTTTACGTTGATGACGACGGAAATTGCCATTGGCCGCAAAACGGGAAAAAGCGCAATTGAAGCATACCGGGCGCTGGACAAGCGGTTTTCCTTTTTGGGATATTTGGCAGCGCTGGTGCCGGTGATTATTTTTCCGTATTACTGCGTCATTGGCGGTTGGGTCATGAAATATCTGACGGTTTTTATAACCGGCGGCGCGCAGGCATCAGCCCAAACAGGCTTTTTTGAGGATTTTATTGCAATGCCTGTGGAACCCTTGGGCTGGCTGGCGCTGTATGTGGGAGTGACGGCGCTGGTGGTGCTGTTTGGCGTGGAGAAGGGCGTGGAAAAGGTTAGCCGGATCATGATGCCGGTTTTGGTGATCCTGTCGATTGTGATTGCCGTTTATTCCATCACCCTGCCTGGCGCGTTGGAAGGGGTCAGATATTATCTGATACCCGATTTCAGTCGTTTTTCCGTTACCACGGTGCTGGCCGCCATGGGCCAAATGTTTTATTCCATGAGCCTTGCCATGGGCATTATGATTACCTATGGCTCTTATATGAAAAAGGACACCGATTTGGAAAAGAGCGTTGGGAAAATCGAAATATTCGATACCGGGATTGCGTTTATAGCCGGCTTGATGGTAGTTCCCGCGGTATTTGCCCTTTCGGGCGGCGATCCGAAAGCGCTCAATCAGGGCGCGGGGCTTATGTTTGTTACGCTGCCCAAGGTGTTTTACAATATGGGCCAAGGCTCCTTTTTAGGAACCATAGTAGGAGCGGCTTTTTTCCTGCTGGTGCTTTTTGCGGCGCTGACCAGTTCGATTTCATTAATGGAAACCATTGTTTCTTTTACAGGGGACAGACTGCATTGGAGCCGGAAAAAAGCCTGTTTGATTGTTGCGCTGGTGTCCTTTGGAATTGGGATACCGTCGTCTTTAGGCTACGGCCCGCTGCGTTTTTTACAGCCGCTGGGTTTTTCGATTTTAGACTTTTTTGATTTTCTCAGCAATAGTGTTCTTATGCCGGTCGTGGCCCTCATTACTTGCATTTTTATAGCTTATTTCGTCGGTGTAAAAACAGTTGCGGACGAAGTTAGGCTCTCCTCGAAATTTCGCAGGGAAAAGCTATTTACAGTGGTCATCAAATATCTGGCGCCTATCTGTATTATCTTGATTTTGCTTTCGTCAGTACTGGATGGCTTGGGAATGATTCAGATATAGCCAAATGGAAAAAGCCTGCCGCGGCAGGCTTTTTTCATTAAATGGGTACAACCCCCTTCGTATAGGTTATGTTGTCCGCTTGGGCAGCATATATTAAACCAAAGGCAAAAATACGGAGGGAAACAAAGTGGATATACTGCAAATTGTTTTTGTTGTCATCGCGGCCCTGGTGGGTCTTATTATGCTGATCATGGCGTTTAGGACGAAGAAACCGTTGTCGGCGCTGCTTTCAACGGCGGGCTGGGGCTGCGGCTCTTTACTGGCAGTGGTTTTGCTGGGGCGGTTTGCCGGCCTGCATGTATCCCTAAACTGGTTCACCTTAGGCACCAGCGGGATTCTAGGCCTTCCCGGAACGATTGCGCTTGTGCTGGCGCAATCCATTTGGTAAAAAATTGGTGCTTGGAAAACCGGCGGAATCGCCGGTTTTTTCTGTTTTTCCAGAAAATCAAAGAGGGGTTCCTTGCAAATTTCAGCGAAATCTGGTATCATATTTTGTAAAATGATGAGAGTAAAAGGCGGGGGTCAACCATGGCAAGAAAACGGTGGATTGTCAATCAGGTAGATAAATCCATTGCCAACGCCATTGCAGAGGAAAGCAATATGGATCCCTTTCTTGCGCTGCTGCTTAGCGGCAGGGGCTTTGCCGATCCCACGGAAATGGAGGAGTTTCTTTCTGATGACAGTCCGCTGGCCGATCCGCTGGATTTTTCCGGTATGGAAAAGGCGGTGGAGCGGATCCAAAAGGCGATTGACGGCTTTGAACGCATCGCTGTTTACGGCGATTACGACGCCGATGGCGTCACCTCTACCGCTTTATTGTCTTCCTACCTGATCCGCCGCGGCGCGAATTTAATGTATTACATCCCTGACCGGAGCGGGGAAGGGTATGGGATGAATTTACCCTCTCTACAAAAGTTGCATGAGCAGGGTGTTAGTCTGATTATTACGGTGGACAACGGAATTCGCTCCATTGAAGAAACGGATTTTGCTGCCGATTTGGACATGGACATTATCGTGACGGACCATCACATTCCAGGCGGTGCGCTTCCCGCCGCCTGCGCGGTGATTGATCCTCACATTTCGGGTCATGCGGGCTATCAAGATTACGCGGGAGTTGGCGTGGCCTTTTTTCTAATCTGTGGGTTAGAGGGCTGTTCACCTGAGGAACTTTTGTATGAATATGGGGATTTAATCTGTATCGGAACGGTGGCTGACGTTATGCCCCTGACAGGGGAAAACCGCCAAATGGTCAAAGTCGGGCTGCACAGGATCAATGAATCGCCGCGGCCCGGTGTGAAGGCGCTGCTGTCCTGCGCGGGGCTGGGAAATAAGCCGGTATCTGCCGGAAACGTGGCATTTCAGCTGGCACCTCGTCTGAACGCTGCCGGGCGGATCGGCTCGCCGGATCGGGCGGTCAGGCTGCTGTTGGAGGAAGATACGGCCGCGGCGGACGACGCTGCGCGGGAGCTGAACGAAGAAAATGCTGGCCGAAGGGAACTGGAGCAACGGGTTATCATGGAGGCCTCCGCATGGCTTTCCGCTCATCCGGTGGAGGCGATGAAGCCTGTTCTGGTTATAAAAGGAGAGGGCTGGCATCCGGGCGTGATCGGGCTTGCCGCCTCCCGTTTAGCGGAACTGCACGGCCGCCCCACAATAGTGATGACCGATGACGGCGCCGATTGCGTAGGCTCTGCCCGCAGTGTTAGCGGGGTTTCCATCTATGATATTATTACTGGCGCTTCTCATCTCTGCACCCGCTTCGGCGGGCACAAGCAGGCTGCGGGCATGACCGTGCCCAGCGAAAGGTTTCCGGAATTTGTCTTGGCAATTGAAGAAACGGCGCGGAAATTGTATCCAATAATGCCGTTTCCGGAGCTTCAGCTGGACTGCAAGCTGAATCCCGCCAGTATTTCAACCGGTTTGACAGATACGCTCAAGCAATTGGAGCCCTTTGGATGCGGCAACCCCACGCCTTTATTTGGATTGTTCGGAATGAAGCTGGAAGGTATTTATCCCATGGGAGGGGGCAAGCATCAAAAGCTGATTCTGACCCGGAGCGACTGCCGCATTACGGCTTTGAAGTTTGGGACTACGGCGGAGCAACTGCAATGTCAGGCGGGGGATTTGTTGGATCTTGCGGTCACGCTGGATACCAATGAATATAATGGGGAGCGGAGCGTTTCCGTGATCATTCGTGACATGCGCCTGGCCGGGCAGGATGAGGAAGCGATTTTAGCGGATCTGCGCCGGTATGAAGCGTATAAGACGGCCGGTTTGCCTGACGCTGCATTGAAACCAACGCGGGAGGAAATCGGTTTGGTTTACCGGTATATCCGGCAGCAGAAAAAGCTGGAAACCGAAGGAGACGTTCTGGCGTTCCGGGTGGGCCTGCCCTTGGGAAAGACCCGGATCGCATTGGATGTATTGGAAGAATTCGGTCTAATCGGACAGACTATAAAGGGCGGCCGCTTGCTGTTGACCTTTCTGCCGGCCGCAGGAAAGGTGCAGTTGGATAACAGCCGGATTCTAAGGGAGCTTGCATAGAGAGGAGGGCGGCGCATGGGCTTAGAGATCACCTTGGAGCAAATCAAGGAGGAAATTCAAAAGCAGTCGGGAAGCTACCAGATGGATATGATCGAAAAAGCGTATCGTCTGGCGCAGAAGGCTCACGAAGGGCAACTCCGAGATTCTGGGGACGCGTATTTTTCTCATCCCTGCAGCGTCGCTTTGATTTTAATCCAACTGGGCATGGACACAGAGTCGGTGGTTGCCGGCCTTCTGCACGATGTGGTAGAGGATACGGATGTCACGCTGGAGGATGTTAAACGGGAATTTGGCGAAACGGTTGCCAGCCTTGTGGACGCAGTGACAAAAATCGGAAAAATTCCTTATTCCACTAAGGAGGAGCAGCAGGCGGAAAATATCCGGAAGATGCTCTTTGCCATGGCGGAGGATATCCGGGTTATTATTATTAAGCTGGCCGACCGGCTTCATAATATGCGCACGCTGTGGGCCCGAAATGAACAAAAGCGCCGGGACACCTCCCGGGAAACGCTAGAAATTTTCGCGCCTATTGCGCACCGTCTCGGTATCCGGGGGGTCAAGGAGGAACTGGAGGATTTGGCGATTCGTCATCTGGATCCTGTGGCCTACGCTGAAATCGAAAACGCTTTGAATACCCGAAAGCAGTACCGGGAGGAGTTTTTGCAGTCGATCATCCAGCGGATCCGGGTGCGGCTGACCCCGTATATCGACAATATTACCCTGGAAGGCAGGGTGAAATCCATTCATGGTATTTACCGGAAAATGTATATGCAGGGAAAGGCCTTTGAGGAAATTTATGATATTTACGCCGTTCGCGTCATTACCGACACGGTCAACGACTGCTATAACATTCTTGGCCTGATCCACGATATGTTTCGGCCCATTCCCGGCCGTTTTAAGGACTATATTTCCACTCCCAAGCCGAATATGTATCAGTCTCTCCACACCACTGTGATCAGCCGGGAAGGGATACCCTTTGAAGTGCAAATCCGCACCTGGGAAATGCACCGCACCGCGGAGTATGGCATCGCGGCGCATTGGAAATACAAAGAGGGACTGAGCGGCAAGGATAAAATGGAGGAACGCCTGGCCTGGATTCGACAGCTTCTCGAGACCCAGCAGGACAGCGACGATGTGGAGGATATTGTCCGTACCATTAAAACCGATCTGACCCAGGAGGACGTGTTTGTTGTCACGCCCAAGGGCGACGTGATTTCCTTACCAGTGGGATCGACGGTGATTGATTTTGCTTATGCGATTCACTCGGCGGTAGGGAACCGGATGATTGGCGCCAAGGTGGATGGCCGAATCACATCTTTGGATCATAAGGTGCAGACTGGGGAAATTGTGGAGATTTTGACCACCTCGCAGCCCGGGCACGGGCCATCCCGAGATTGGTTGGGAATGGTAAAGACCTCCGAAGCAAGAAATAAGATCCGCGCTTGGTTTAAGAAAGAAAAACGGTCGGAAAATATAGAAACCGGCCGTCAGGAAATTGAACGGGAATTTCGGCGGAATAACATTAATCTGCCGGAAGAAAAAATGAACGAGCTGCTCTCATTGATTGCCGCCCGTCATCACTGCAATTTCATTGAGGATCTGTACGCCGCGGTGGGATACGGCGGCATTCTCCTGTCGCATCTGATGCCCCGGATCAAGGAAGAGTATCAGAAAATAGTCAAGCCCGCTGCGCCGGTTCGGATGGAGGATATTGTTAATCGCCCAGTCGTCAGCAAACCAACCGACGGCGTGGTGGTGGAAGGAATTGACAACTGCTTGATTAAGCTGTCCCGCTGCTGCGGACCTGTTCCGGGTGATCCGATCATAGGCTTTATTACGCGTGGACACGGGGTTTCCATTCATAAAAGGGATTGCACCAACGTTCCCCGGGACCTGATCAACTGCGAGGAACCGGAACGCTGGGTCAGCGCTCATTGGGCTGCCAAGCCCACCGACAGCTTCAAATGTACCATTCTAATTGTGGCCATTGACCGCACCTCCTTATTGGCCGATGTAGCCACCGCTCTGGCGAACATGCGGCTGCCGATTCACGGCATGAACGCCCGCGAGCTAAAGGATGGAAACAGCCAGATCCTTGTGACCATCAGTGTGGAGAGCGCCGAGCACATGCAGACCATCATGAGCAAGCTGAAAAAGATTGAAGGAGTGATCCATGTTGACCGAGCCGGTGTGTGATATCAGCGTAATGGCAATTCCCTGCGGGCCGCTGGAGGCCAATTGTTATCTGGTCACAGACAATGCCACAGGGCTTTGCGCGGTAATAGATCCGGGGTTTTGGACGGCCGCCGTTGAAAAGGAAATTATGGCCAGGAAGGATCGGATACCGTATATTCTTTTAACCCATGGGCATTTTGATCATATCATGGGCGCTGCCCGGGTTAAGAAGGAAACCGGCGCCCTTGTCTGTATCCATTCGCAGGATCAGGCGGCATTGGTTGACAGCGGCGCGTCCATGGCGCAGGCAATGGCTTATTATGCCAAGCAGGAGCCTGTAAGAGCGGACAGGATCCTGAAAGAGGGGGATTTGGTTTCTCTGGGAAAAACGGAACTGTTGGTTTTGCATACGCCGGGTCATTCGCCTGGCAGCGTTTGCTTCTCCTGCCCGGGGCACTTGTTTTCCGGGGATGTTCTGTTTCGCGGCAGTATTGGACGGACCGATTTGTCAGGCGGGGATTATTCCGCGATGTCCGCCTCTCTCAGCCGGCTGCTGAAGCTTACGGAGAATAAGACCGTTTGGCCCGGACATGGGCCTTCCACCACACTGGAACGGGAACGGCGGGAAAATCCTTTTTTAAGGCAGGATATTTATGACTTTTGAGCGGATCGGTCATACATACCAGTATGAAACGGAAAATATTTGCCGTCTCTTTTTTCCCTTTGAACCTTTGGAAAAGAAAGACGGCAATATTTCGATTTATTCCCAACTGGCACGGGAACCCGGCGGCGCGCGATTAATAGCGGATGTGACGGTGTACGGAAAGCATGAAAGGGTAGAGCGGTTTGCAAAACAGGAAAGCGACTGGGAACGGGAGCTGTGCGTAGCTTTGTTCTTGGCCCTAACCGCGGTTACAGGCCGCCGGCCGCCCTGGGGCGCGCAAACAGGGGTTCGCCCTGTCAAGTATCTTGGCAGGCTGACCCGGGCGTTAGGAGCAGAAAAAGCGGATGCGTTCTTCCAAAATCAGCTTTTGGTAACGCCCGCCAAAATCGAGCTTTGCCGCCGGGTTCTGAAAACCCAAGGGCCGATGATGGCTCGGCTCGCGCCGGAGCGCTTCAGCCTGTATGTCTCCATTCCATTTTGCCCCACCCGGTGCAGCTATTGTTCCTTTGTGTCCCATTCCATGGATAAGGCGCGAAAATTGATTCCGGATTACGTGAAGCTGCTTTGTGAGGAAATCAAGCTGACAGGGGAATTGGCAGCCCGGCAGAAGATGACGCTGGATACCGTGTATTTCGGCGGGGGAACGCCTACGGTGCTGGAAGCGGAGGAACTTCGTCAGTTGATGGAGGTCGTGGCCTCTTCCTTTCCTGATTCTCGTTTGGTGGAATACACGGTTGAGGCCGGGCGGCCGGATACGGTTACAGAAGAAAAGCTGGATTGCCTGAAAGAAAATGGCTGCACCCGCATCAGCGTGAATCCCCAGACGTTTGACGACCGGGTGCTAAAGGCAATTGGCCGCCTGCACACAGGCCAAATGGCCGTTGATGCGTTTTGGTTAGCCCGGAATAAGGGCTTTTCCTGTATTAATATGGACTTAATCGCAGGGCTGCCTGGGGATACGGCGGAGGGCTTTGCCAAAACAGTGCAGACCGCATTGGAACTTGGGCCGGAGAATATCACGGTGCATACCCTTTCAGCCAAGCGGGCATCCCGCATGACCTACCGGGGAGAGCACCCGGTAGAAGGATGCGCCGGCGTGATGCTGGAGCAAAGTCAAAACGCCTTGACGAAACAGGGCTACGAGCCGTATTATCTTTATCGGCAGAGCCGCCAAACGGAAAATCTGGAGAATACCGGTTGGTGCCTGCCGGGAACGGAAGGTTACTACAACGTCTATATTATGGATGAGTGCCAGACCATACTAGCCTGCGGAGCGGGGGCCTCTACCAAACTGGTATTGGGGGAAAATCAAATAAAGCGGGTATTTAATTTTAAATTTCCATATGAGTACATTGATCAATTTGGTGAAATTCAAAGACGAAAGAAAGAAGCGTTTCAAATTTTGGCTGAAGCGGAATAAAAAACGCCATCCGCTGCCGCGGCAGCGGATGGCGTGACGCATCCTACCTTTGTGGGGCGTTTTTTTGTAACCCCTCCGATGAAAACCTTTCGATTTTGTCAGTGCTGCCAACGAGGGAGCCGCTGAATATAAAATCACTTTTAAATAAAAGAGTTGCTTTTATGCTTCATTTTTTTCTGCAATGAGGCGCAGAATTTTCTTTTTACATGCGATAAACTCCGGAGACATGGTGAATTCCAGCTCCCGCCGACGGGGAAAATCTACCCGCAGCTCTCCGGCGATTCTACCCGGCCGACCGGACAACACATAAATTTTATCCGATAGAAAGATTGCTTCGTCAATATCGTGGGTGATAAAAATTGTGGTTATGCGTGTTTCCTCCAGCAGCCGGAGATACCAGCCATGCAGCTCGGTTTTTGTTATGGCGTCCAGGGCGCTGAAGGGCTCGTCCAGAAGGAGCATGCGTCCGGAAAACAGAAAGGTGCGAAGCAGCGCGGCCCGCTGCCGCATACCGCCTGACAGCTGTGCGGGGTATTTGTCGCCGTACCCTGTAAGGCCGAATTGCTCCAGGTGGCCGGAAGCTTCCATTCTGGCTTCCTTTTTTTTGATTCCACGCAGCGTCAAAGGCAGGGCCACGTTGTCAATAATTTTGAGATAAGGCAGTAAAAGATCCTTTTGCTGCATATATCCTACCTGTCCCGTCCGGCCGGTTACATCGTTACCCTCCAGCAATACCTGGCCGTGGTCAGGGCGTTCCAGACCGGAAAAAATATTGAACAAGGTGGTTTTTCCGATACCGCTCACACCTAACAAAGCGGCGGATTCGCCCTTCTCCACCGAAAGTGAGATGTTCTCCACGATCAGATTGCCTCCATACCGTTTATCAATCTCCCGGGCGGCAAAAAAGGCCATGGCGGGCGCCTCCTTTTTTCCAAAGTTCTGTCTTTATGCAGAAGAATCAAAACAGCGGTTTTACCGCTCGGGCAGATAATCGTTGGTAAAGCCCGCGTTTTGCAGATCCTTCTCAATGATCCCGTTCTGGTATGCCCAATCGAAAAACCGCGTCCAGCGGGCTTCATCCATGTATCCCCACTGAGGACTATCAGACTGATATTCCCCCGCCAGGTATTCCTGGCTTTTTACCGCCAGCTTACGGTCGATTTCCGGCGCGTACTTCAGCAAAATATCCGCCGATTCCTCCGGATATTCCATGGCGTGCTCATACCCCTTTGCGGTCGCTTCCACAAAAGCCTTGGCAATAGCGGGGTTTTCCTCCAAAAATGTATTGGAAGCAGCCAGGAGCGGCGTATACTGATCAAAAATCGGATTGGTCTTTCGCACGTCTATGTAATTGACGTCGATCCCCTGCACCTCGGCGGCAATACCATCCCAGTTATAGTATACCCATACAAGGTCAATATTGGTTTGCAGCGCACTAAATACGTCAGTTACCGTGCTGGGGATCATATTCAGCTTACTGTAATCCCCGCCGTCCGCTTCCATCATATCCTTAATGATGGCCTTTTCCAGGGGCGTATCCCAGGTGGCGTAGGTTTTGCCCTCCATCTTTTTGGGGGTATCGATGCCCTTTTCTTTCAAGGAAATCAGTCCGGACTGGTTATGGGCGATGATCGCGGCCACCGCCGTGACATCCAAAGAATCCTCCGCTGCCAGAGCCGGGCCAATTTCCTCTTGGAAGGAAACGCAAAACTGGGCCTTTCCCGAAGCCACTACCGGCAGTACACCGCTGTCAGGACCCTGTTGGATCTCTACGTCCAAGCCGGCATCTTTATAATACCCCTTGTCCAGGGCAACGTACAGTCCCGTGTGATTGGTGTTGGGCGTCCAATCCAGCAGCACCGTGATTTTCTCCAAAGAGGCTTGTTCGCTATTGTTGTCATCGCCGCAGGCGCACAGGCCCAAAAGCAGGATAAGGCTCAAGGCCAAGGCCATCCATTTTTTCAGTTTCAAAGTCAATCTTCCTCTCAATTTTGATTTTCTTCCCGCACCCGCGCCCAGCGGGTACACCTTTTTTCCAGCAGTTCCACCAGCTTGATCAAGACTAAGCTGATGACACTGACCAAAATAATAACGGCGAACATTTTATCAAAGCCGTAGGATTTCTGCACCCGTGTCATATAAACTCCCAGGCCCTGGTTGCCGCCCAGCCATTCAGCTACCACCGCGCCCACAATCGCGTAGGAGACAGCAATTTTTAATCCGGCGATAAAGGAGGGCATTGCGCTGGGAAGCTTGACACGCCACAGAATTTGCCGGCGAGAAGCACCCATGGAGACAAACAGCCGGCAAAGATCAGCATCTACCGCCCCAAAGCCGCCCAGCAGACCAATCGCCATGGGAAAAAAGCAAACAATAACTATGAGAACTACCTTCGGGGCGATTCCGTATCCCAGCCACAGCACCAGCAGCGGGGCGATGGCAATCGTCGGCACTGTCTGGGTCAGTACCAACAACGGAGAAATCGCCCTGCGGATCAGTTTGCTTCCATCCATCAGCACCGCCAACACAAAGGCTAAGGACACGCTGATCAGCAGCCCCCAAAGAGATTCCAAAAGCGAAGTGCCCGCATGCCGCATGAGCAACGGGAAATCCTTAACAAACGCCTGCACCACTTTGCCGGGCGACGGAAGCATAAAAGCCGGCAGCCATTTAAAATGAGACGCCAGTGCCCACAGCCCCAAAAGCGCCAGTAAAAATAAAGGGCCGACGCTTTTATGAAGCAGGCGTTTGGCTCGGTCAGTGGTGTTTTGTGACCTTTTTGTCAATGGACCATACCCCCTGCCCGGGATTATATGATATTTTAATATAAGACATTACGCTGGGTGCGCCGGCGGCAATGCAGATCCTTTGGCATTCCTTCAGCATATCCATGATTTGGTCGAAAGAGCCTTCCACAGTAGTCTCAAACGGCCCCACATAGGTGTTCATACCAGTGGACTTGATATAGGCGATTACCTCATCCACGACTCGGATGACCTCCTCGCCTTCCACGGCGGGAAGGACCTGGATAGCCGCGCTGCATTCAAATTGTTCCATAAAAATCTCTCCTTAAAAAATATAGCTGCTTTCCGGAAAATCCGGTTATGCATACAAAAAAAGCCGCGCACGAATATGCGCAGCTATCAGGACTTTTGATAAAAAGCCATATCATCTTCCTTCGCCGGCATTATCCGTATCAGGTTCTAGGGTTTCAGGCGCGCAACGCCTGCTCTCAGCCGAATTCCTGTCCAGCACCCCTGCTTTATATTCAATTGTAATCTGACAAAATCATACCATAAGCCGCAAGCTTTGTCAAGCGGTCTTTGTTTTGTGTTACATCCACATAGGCTCTAGGCTATTGCAGACTGGGAATGGATACGCCGACTTCCACATCTGCCTCGTAATCCACGCCGGGGACACGAAACCCAAACATTTGATAGAAATCCAACCAATACCCGTCAATGTCGGCATACTGCGCCACCGTATCGGTCTCAATCTCCTTCCAGGCGGCAGCGACGCGGGTCTGCACCTCTTCCCGCATTTCCCAATCGTCTAAGCGCAAAAGCGGGTTTTCAGCGGGAAGTTTGTCATGATATAGCCGATACATTTGCTCAATGCAGCCTTCGTGGAGACCCAGTTCCTTCATAATCTTGTATAAAATCGAGATATAAAGGGGAACAATGGGAATAGCGGCGCTGGACTGGGTCACCAGCGCTTTGTTTACCCCAATATAACCTTTAACACCCGGGAATTCCCTAGTGATTTTCCGGGCGGTATCATAAAGATCCTGTTTTGCCCGGCCAATGGATCCATCCCTGTAAATTGGGTGGGTCAATTCCGGCCCAATATAGGAATAGGCCGTCGTGACAGCGCCGGAAGCCAACACCCCTGCGTCAGACAAAGTCCTGATCCAATCCAACCAGTCCCCGCCCCCCATGACCTTAACGGTCGCGTCAATTTCCTCCGGCGTTGCGGGGGAAATGGTAACGGGATGAACGCTGTTGTCTTTCAGGTCAATGGTTTTATCAGTGTAATTTTTGCCGGCAGTTTTCAGAACAGAGGAATAAACCGTGCCATCCGCCATGGTTCGGCGGGGAGCGGCTAAAGAATAAATTACCAAATCTACCTGCCCCAAGTCCCTCTGAATCAACTCAGTTACCTGTTCTTTAACCGTTTGGGAAAAGGCGTCCCCGTTGATGGTCTTGGCATATAGTCCTTCCTTGGCGGCAAATTCCTCAAACGCAGCCGTGTTATACCACCCAGCGGATGCCGTGCGGATTCCGGAGGCTGGTTTGTCAAAAATCACGCCGATCGTAGCAGCTCGGCCGGAAAACGCAGCCGTGATGCGGGAGGCAAGCCCATAACCCGTAGACGCGCCGATCACCAGCGCTTTTTTCCCACACTGCGTTTCCGGCTTGGCCTTCACATATTCCATCTGGCGGCGAACATTTTCCCGGCAGCCCACCGGATGGGCAGTGGTACAGATAAATCCCCGAATCTTTGGCGCAACGATCATGGAAACACTCCTTCACGATGAAACTAAGAAAGGACGCTTTTGGCCAACTCTTTTTGTCCTATTGTGTAATATGTTACCACGAAATAAGAAAAAATGCAATCCTTTCCAAAAGGTTCTCTTGCCCTCTTGACAATTCTTTCACAAAGTATTATACTTTCAATAGTGTATCATTTGATACAAAAAAGCGAGGCGCAGTTATGGATGAAGCGGTTTTAGAGGTGTTGGGGAAAACAGAATTATTTTGCCGCATGAACCAAACAGAGCTGCGGCGGATCATGGAAAGCCCGTTTGCGGAATTGGAGGCGTTCAAACCGGGGGATTCACTGGCCAGCCGTGAAAAAAACCGGCGGTGCCTGGGAATCCTGATTAGCGGCAAAGCGCGAGTGTATAAGTCTGATTTACTGATGCGGACGCTGGATCCTGGCGCGTTGTTTGGCTGTGCCGGCCTTTTTTGCGAGCAGGACACTTATGTGAGCGAGATAACGGCGGCTAAGCCTGCAAGGGTTATTTTTCTTCCGGAGTCTTTTTTGGAAGCGCTGATGCGGGAAAACGCAGACATGGCCCTTGCGTATATTCGCTTTCTGTCCTCCCGTGTCTGTTACTTGAACGGGCTGATTGACGAGTATACCGGAAGCAATGCGGTGCAGAAGCTGGCGGCGTATTTGATAAACTGCGCGGGAGAAAAGTCCTCTATCCAGCTGGAATACAGCATCAGCGACCTGGCGCAGGCGCTGAACCTGGGCCGTGCGTCTTTGTACCGGGCCCTGGAGCAATTAATTACAGCCGGATATATTGAACGTCATGGACGGGATATCAATATATTAAATTTAGAGGGGCTGAAAGCCCAAAAAGGAATGTGATACTGCATGAAAAGCTTGGCAAAATCTTTTATGGCCGTCACTTTGGCTATGGTTCTGGCACTGGGCCTGGTTTCTTGCAACGGAACCCCAAGCAGTTCCAATGAACCGGAGCAAACGACTGCCGCGGAAAAAACGACTGTTCGACTCGGCTTGCTGAAAGGTCCCATCGGAATGGGCGGCACCGTGCTGATGGACCGAAATGAAAAAGGAGAGACCGCCAATCAGTATGATGTGACCGTTTTTTCTTCTCCCGATCAGGCTACCGCAAAAATAATTAGTGGGGAACTGGATATTGCCGCGGTTCCCACCAATTTAGCGGCTGTATTGTATCAAAGGACAAAAGACAATGAGGATGGCGGCATCCAACTGCTGAACCTAACGGCAAAAGGGATGCTTTACCTGTTGGAGAACGGCAATACCATTCAAAAGGTCTCCGATTTAAAAGGAAAAACAATTTATGCCACCGGTAAGGGCTCCACACCGGAATATATTCTGAATTATATTTTGGAAAAGAATGGGTTGGATCCGGAAAAGGACGTCAATATTGAGTTTAAAAGCGAGCACGCTGAGTTAGCGGCACTAATGACCGAAGGGACTGCAAAGATTGGTCTTTTGCCAGAACCAAATGTGTCCTCTGTAACGATGGGCAATCAGGATGTCCGCATTGCCTTGAATATGACAGAGGAATGGAACGCTGTAGATTCCAGCAGCGAGCTGATTATGAGCTGCCTGGTCGTGCAGAAAAAGTTTGCGCAGGAAAACGAGGCGGCAGTGGAAGCGTTTTTGGATGAATACAAGAATTCTATTGAAACAGTCATTTCCGATTATGATGCGGCTGCCCAACTGTGCGAGAAATTTGAAATTGTTCCAAAAGCGGCCGTGGCAAAAAATGCCCTTCCCAATTGCAGCCTTTATTATAGCGAAGGCGCGGAAATGAAAGAAAGTATAGAAGGATATTATCAGGTATTGTTTGACGCGGATCCCGAATCCGTGGGAGGAAGCCTGCCGGATGATGCGTTCTACTATCAGAGATAAAGGAAAAAAGCTGGCCGTCGGCGCGCTTGTTCTATTATTTTGGATCGGCATCTGGCAAGTAATTGCGTGGCGGGTGGGGAGCCAGGTAATGGTTCCCGCGCCCGCCGACGCGATACGAACGTTGGCACAGGCCGCAGCGGCGATATCGTTTTGGAAATCCATTGCCGTTACGCTTCTGCGGATCGTGGGAGGTGTGGCGGCTGCCTGCGTTTGTGGAATTCTGCTGGCAGCCTTGACCTATCATTTTAATTGGCTCAGCACATTATTATCGCCGTTTTTGGTAATGGTTAAATCGGTCCCGGTTGCTTCCTTTATTATCTTGCTGTTAATTTGGCTCAGCACCAACCTGCTTCCTGGCGTGGTTGTGTTTATTATGGTACTTCCGCTGATTTGGTCTAATGTGAAAAAGGGCCTGGAGCAAACCGATCGGGAACTGCTGGAAATGGCCGGGGTGTTTCATTTGTCGTTTCTGACGAAGGTCAAACGAATTTATATTCCATCTGTCATACCATACTTTACAGCCGGGTTGACAACTGCCATTGGCTTTGGCTGGAAAGCGGGCGTTACGGCAGAGGTGCTGTGCACTCCGAAATTTTCTATTGGCGTGCAATTGTACAATGCAAAGGTGTATTTGGACACGCCATCCCTATTTGCTTGGACGATGGTTGTAATCATCATGAGTCTTGTATTAGAGCAGCTATTAGTCCGTTTGATACGAAAAGGAATCGCGAGGTATCAAAAGCATGCCGATTCGATGTGAAAATTTAATGAAAAGCTACGGAGATAAAGATGTACTAAACAAATTTTCCGCGGAGTTTCCAGATAAAGGCGTAACATGTCTTACTGCGCCTTCCGGTGCAGGAAAGACCACGTTACTGCATTTGCTGGCTGGGATTATTATTCCGGATGGCGGACGGATCGAAGGAATCTCTGGAAAACGTATAGCCGTGGCTTTCCAAACGCCGCGGCTGCTTCCGTGGCTGACGGCTGCGCAAAACGTCGCGTTGGTCTTAGGAGACCGAAAACGGTTTATTCCAGAAGCCATCGAATGGCTTGCCCAGGTTGAGCTGGAGCCGGAAGCGGGAGCCTATCCGGATGAGTTGTCCGGCGGCATGAAGCAGCGAGTATCTATAGCGCGGGCCCTGGCGTACGGCGGCGACTGCGTTTTGCTGGACGAGCCGTTTAATGGTCTCGATGAGGCCTTGGCCCACCGAATTTGGGAGAAAATACGGAATCGTTTTTCCCGCGGCTGCATCATTTGCGCTCTGCACGATTTAACGTTTGCAAAAGAAATTGCCGATAATTTCGTGGCAATCTCGAGTGGGGTGACAAAAGAGGAAGAAAGGGGAAAAAATAAATAAAAAGGGTATTGACAAAGGGGGAGGGGATGTGGTAAGATAATCGGGCACCCTGAAAGAGGGTGAGGGACCTTGAAAATTAAACAGTGGTAAAGAAGGCAAGAGGAAGC
>CALWPT010000021.1 GCA_944383495.1 uncultured Clostridia bacterium
GTGTAATATTTCTTGTGAAAAAAGTCTTGCAATTTGAAGTTGGATGTGTTATATTTTTAATTGTATTTATGAAAGTGCATGTGGAGGTTTAACGGGAATGGGCATTATGAATTATATTCTGGGCGGCGTGCTGATTGTGGGCGCAATTGTGATTATCGCTATTGTTTTAATGCAGCAGGGCCGTCGTAAGGGTGTATCAGGGGTCATTTCTGGTGCGGCTGACACATTTATGTCCAAGGGCAAAGCCAAGGCGATTGACGCGGTTTTAGCAAAATGGACCAAATGGATTGCAATCGCATTTGCTGTGCTTGTTATTGCCGCCAATGTGCTTGCCATTTATTTATAAAATATTGCATGATAAAGGCTGTTTCCAATGGAAACAGCCTTTTTTGTATCGGTGTATTTGCATCAAAGCTTCATGATATGGCTGAATTGGTGCTGCATTTTGAAAAAAATAAAAAACGTTAATGATTTTCACAAAAGTTTTGCTGGGCATGATGAAACAGTGAATAAAACGCTACCAATTTTTTAATGACATTTCAGCCGCAAATGTTCCAATGCGACTGCAAAAATGCAAATAGAATACTCTTTAAATATGCAGTATTCCGCAATTTGTGAGGAAAAAGAAAACCGCGCCGGGCCTCATGCTACCCGACGCAGTTTGGACAGGAGATAGCTTACGCTATCGTGAACATATTACACCGAAAAATATACTTTGTCAAGATATTTCCGGTAAAAATCATAAGATTCGCCTTTTTTTGTGTAATATCAATTAAAAAAGCTAGAAAAAAAGAAAATATTTGCTTTTAATGGAGGGTTGACAGTGCAGCATCAAAAGGCTAAAAAACAAAGGATCCGCCATAAAAGCCTCGATGAAAAGGCGCTTTACCTAAAGAGAGGCTGGCGTGAAATTTATGATCGTAGATTCGGGCGCTGCTTGACTTATCTACTGCTCCAAAGGTATAATAGTGTAAAATAAAAATATTAATTGGAGGCGGGTTATGAGACAGTACGATATTATTGTAGCGGGAGGAGGCTTTACCGGCGTTGCCGCTGGAATTGCCGCGGCACGGGAGGGCCATCGGGTTTTGATTGTTGAGCAGTACGGCTTTTTGGGCGGCGCTGCTTGCAGCAGCTATGTCAACCCCTTTATGATTCATGCGATACCAGACGGAGAAGGGGGCTGGATCCAACTAAATGCGGGCATCTTCCAGGAAATCCTTAATCGCTTGAAGGAGCTTGGAGGATTGGACAGGGACAATCGTTCCTTCAATGATGAAATTTTAAAGCTGGTACTGGATCGAATGGTCACTGAACACGGCGTTCAGGTGTTGTTTCACACTTATATTACGGGCGTCAATACACAAGGCGATCGGATCCAGTCTATAACCGTTGCCAACAAGTCGGGTGTAACCGAACTTTCTGCTGACTATTTTATTGACTGTACCGGAGACGCGGACGTGGCAGCCGGTGCGGGCTGCCCTTTCCACATTGGCCGGGAAGGGGACAATGCCTGCCAACCCATGACCATGTGCTTCCGGGTCATTAATGTGGATACTGGCCGCTTTTGGTCGAATTGGGCTTCGGCTAACGCTAAGTACCAGGAACTGCAACGGGAGGGGAAAATTAAGAACACCCGGGAAGATCTGCTGTTGTTTCACCATATTGCAAGAGGCGTGGTGCATTTCAATTCCACCCGGATTCTCAATAAGTCCGGTGTGGATGCTTGGGATCTGAGCGCTGCTGAAATGGAGGTTCGGGAGCAGGTATTTGAGCTTTATTCCATGATGAAGGAATACGCGGAGGGCTTTGAGAACAGCGTTCTTTTCAGTGCCGCGCCGCAAATTGGCGTGCGGGAAAGCCGCATGATCGATGGAGAGTATACCCTGACGGCGGAGGATCTTTTGGCCTGCAAGCCCTTTGAGGATTCCATTGCCGTTGGCGCATATGGAATTGATATTCATAGCCCGGATGGATCAGGCACAGACCGCCGGGAAATCGGCGGACGATACTATTATATTCCTTACCGCTCCTTGATTCCCAAGGGCGTGAAAAACCTGCTGGTAGCGGGGCGCTGCATTTCCTCTACCCATGAGGCCCAGTCCGCCTACCGGGTACTGCCGATTGTTTGCTGTATCGGCGAGGGAGCGGGAACAGCCGCGGCGCTTGCCTGTCGGGATGGGGCTGACGTGCGGGATGTCTGCGTCGAAGAACTGCACCGGCTGTTGGATCAACACGGCGCCAAATACTGCTGAGGAGAAGAAAAAGCATATGGGGGAAATCGTACTCGTTTTGACGGCGCTGTTGGTCATCTTGGGATTTCATATTTATCGGCTGCGAGCTTATCGGTTTCGATGCGCGCATTGCAAACGGCAGTTTCAGGCAAGGTTCTGGCCTTGTCTGCTCAGCCGGGGCCATGCGGGCGCCAAGCATATGACCTGCCCGATATGCGGACAGAAGGGCTGGCATCTTATTGAGCCGCCGGAAAGCGGTCGGATCGAGTGAACAGCCTTTGATTGATACGTATGTTTCTGTTAACCGGTGTCATACTATGAGTATTCCATTGCCGGAAAGGAGACAATCATATGCATGAAAACGCAGACATGCAAAAGCTTCCTATGCAGATGAATGAGGTAAATCCCACACCCAAGCCCGACGCTAAATCCATTACCGCTTTGGTCAAGGATGGCGGAAAGGTAGTTGGATATCAACTGGATAACGGTGAAACCCTGTCAAAGGACGAAGGTGTTGCCCGGGCCAGACAGGGAGATATCAAGGGCGTTGGCGTTGCCCGCCGGAAGGACAGCGAATATCTTCGCTCGCTCCCAGACGGAACCGACGGCAACAATCTCAGTCATCTTCCTTCAGTCAGTGCTGAAAAGCCGAAAGCATAAAACCCAAAAAGAGCGGCCTGCAGCCAGGGATCTTATAAAGGGAAAAAGCAAAACCGCCAGTTAGCTGGCGGTTTTGCTTTTTCCAAGCTCGACGGTCACAATAAATCCATCTACATTATTTCCAGAAATCCGGTATGGAAGCGCAACGGGGACTTGAACGGCCGTGCTTTCCTCGTTCTGGGCAGAAACGAAATAAATTTCGTATGCAAAATTTTCGTCATCCTGGATCCGCAGCCGATTGGTGGGGCTAAACGCTCGCACATAGTCGATGTATTCCTCCAAACAAAGGTTCTTCTGCCGCATAATATATGCGTGCGGCACGCCTACATACCGAAAGTGCCAGGGCTCGTCATCAATGCCGGTAATATCGCTTTTCTCCTGTGCATACCGGACGATAAATCCGTAACGATAGGCGGTGCGGTTGAGAAAGGCATAGTCCCCGGCGCCCGTGTAAGCAAGGCTTCTGCCGCTGTCGGTATAAATGCCGAAATCGACGGCAAAGCCCGTGTGGTGCTCACTGTAGCCGGGCGATGCCGCCCAGCGCCTAGCCTCAGTAATCCCCTGTTTTTCAGCTTTTTCATCCAATACGGCCTGTTGCTTTTCCTGCGATCGGTACCCGCTGGTGACCATGACCTCATGAATGCCTGTTTTAGCCTCAAAAGCCTGGAGCATCTGATTGAGCCGCTCTATGGTTTTTGGCAGCAAGCGGATGCTGGTGTTTGACACCTTATAGGCGGTGTTTTTATTCTCATATACCGAAACAACCGTTTCCTGTGCCGGAAAATGGTAGGCATGCTGGGCGTTGACCAGAATTAGCTCTCCTTTAAATAACTGCTGACGGGGCACAGAGACGGTTTTTGCTTTCCAGTTCCACCCTTTTGCTATGCCAGGCTGGTTCATTCCTGCGCGAAGCGCTTCGTCTTCCCGCTGGTTCCGGGCGGTCTCGACATGGCGGTATAGGCCGTATCCTCCAATGCCAACCGCCAAGCACAAAAAGCAGATCAGCCAAAAAACGCATAGGGATTTCTTTTTTTGTTTCATGGGGCGTCTATTTCGTTTCATAATGCAATTCCTCCGTTGCTTGTGACACCCCTATAGTTTAATCGGCACTTCTTATGATTTACAGGGCCAAAATCTTACGATTTCCTTAAAATCAAGTATTACAAAAAAGACGCCGCTTTCACAGCGAGCGCCAAAGCTTTGGCAAAATGCCCCGAATGCAAATTGCGTGACGAGGCACTTGGCTGTCTTTGCGGCCATGGCGAAAAATAAGTAGCACTTTTCCTTGTATTGCGTATAATGGCACAGGCGGTAAAATACAGCCAATACTAAGGCGGTGGAACCATGAAGCGATTTTGCCTAAAAAACCTGGGCTGCGGCGCATACCTTTTAGCCTTCGGAGGTGGCCTGCTTGTGGCAGTCATTTGCCCGCCCCGGTTTCTGGTTATCCTCATGGCGCTGGGCTTAGTAGGGGTAGGCATTGCTCTCATTAAGTGCCTGTATTTCCGTTAATGGAGGTTGCGTATGAAAGTAGTTGTTGTCAAGAGCCCACCTGTGCTGAGAGGAATTCTAAGGCTGATTTTCAGAATCAAACGCGACGATTAACATACCCCTTAGGCATTGAAAACGCGGCATTTAAGCCGCGTTTTCTTATTTTAATCTGCAATTTTTACAATGGAAACGCTGGCAAGACTCATATAAACCGTTGTGTCCGCATGGATATGGAAGGAAACCGTCGATCCGTTTCTGGGAACATGGAGAAGCGAGGCTTCAGAAACGCTCATAAAATTGGGAACCTGTAGAATTGGCGTTATGGCTGTGAAATCCACAACCCGATTTCCATCCTGAATGAGATACAGGGTAAACGAGGCGGGCGGATCCCCGCTGCTGACATTTCCGGTGACAGAAGCGGTAACTAGGTACACACCCGGCTGGGACAGTTGGAATTCCGGGCTTTCAGGATCGTGAGACACCGCGTTTCCCCGCACGATTAGGTTTGTATCAAACAAAAGGGGAAAACGGGTCCCTTCCTGTCCTGAGGTGTTGTCCACCGCCTTCAGCAGACTAATATCTTCAGCCTTGCCGCAGCATCGGCAGGGATTGCAGCCGCAGATACAGCAATGCATATGGATCATCATTCCTTTCCGAAAACATTCTTTTATTTTTCATTTTTCCTTTCATTCTAATATATCTTATGAAGGAATATACAGACGGGTACAAGATACCATTAATATTTTTTCAGCTTTTGGCATAAGGTGGACAGGAGATGAATAGTATCAATTAGAAAATCGAAACAGAGAGGTTGATCATATGGACTTCAAGGTTATCCGGCAGACCATAGCCCAAAACGGGGTCATATACGCCCAAAATGTGGAGCAATCTGTGGACTGCGAATTCAACCTGCCAGATTATTGCCAGAACATCGGCAGGATTCTTAAATGCCAGCTGACCGGGCGGGTCGGATCCGCCGCAGTGGGAGCCGGCAACCTGAATCTGGAGGGAATGGCGCTTGTTTGGATTCTCTATGTTTCCGACGCCGGCGAGCTGTGCAGCTATGAGCTGCCGGTGAGCTTCAGCAAAAACGTGGAAATAACAGGCGACGGCGACGGTGCGGTAGCTTACTGCGCGCCGTCGTGCGACTACGTCAACTGCCGGGCCGTAACCGAACGAAAGCTGGATGTTCACGGCGCGTTGACCCTAAAGGTCAGGGTGGTGCAGCCCCAGTCCTGCGAGCTGTTATGCGGCGCGGAGGGCGGCGGGCTTCAGCTGCAAAAAAGCATGCTTCCCGCAACGGAAAGTGTCGGAGTGGCGCAGAAAATCATATCCGTGAATGAAGAGATTGACGTTGGACAGTCCATGTCCGCCATTAAAAATATCCTTCGCACCAACTGCCGCGCCGTTTACAGTGAATGCAAGGTGCTAAGCGGCAAAATGATGATCAAGGGCGAAATTCTACTGGATATTCTTTACAACAGCGTCACCGGCGGCCAAGAAACCGCTCAGAGCGCAATTCCTTTCAACCAGATCATTGATATGGACGGCGCGGATGAAAACAACACCTTTGATGTGAGCCTCAGCGTTGCGGGCTGCGATTGCAAGCTGCGTACCGGACAGGGCGGAGAGATCCGCAGTGTGATGGCCGCTATTCGGATCAGCGTTACGGCCCAGGTCAACCGGGAGACAGAGCTTCCCGCAGTGTGCGATGCGTATTCCACCATGTTTGAGCTCTCCGCACAGCGAAGCCCCGTTAATATCCTTCGTCAGCTTCCCAGCGTGCAGGAACAGTTTCTCATCAAACAAAACGTTTCCATGAACGAGGGGGAGACCGCCAAAATCATCCACCTTTGGTGCGAGCCGCAAAAGGTATCCGCCGTGCCGGCGGAGGGAGGCATCCAAATCACGGGAACGGCGTTATGCAGCATCATTTCACAAAATGGCGAGGGGATTTATTATTATACAGAAAAGCCGCTGGATTTTGAGCATCTATGTCCGGTGGGCGGCGAGCTGCCGGGGGATGCAAAAATGGAATGCGACGTTTCGGTCGTTCAGTCGTCCTTTGTAATGCTTTCCGGCAATGAATTGGAGGTGCGCGCAGAGCTGAACTGCAAATGCTCTGTAACGGTCACCACCGTCATGCAGGCGATTTCCTCCATCGAATTAGATGAATCCAAGCCAAAAGCTGATGACAGCGGCGCGGCCCTTTACATTTATTACGGCAAGGCGGGAGAGAACATTTGGAGCATCGCCCAGCGGTATAACACGCTGATCGACGATATGTGTGAAATCAACGATATTTCCGGCGAAACGCTGGCGGCGGATAAGATGCTGCTGATTCCACGGTTTTAAGCGAAGGAGGAGAGAGAATGGACGAAAACATTTATAGAGATATTGCTCAACGCACCCAGGGCGACATTTACATCGGCGTTGTCGGCCCGGTACGTACCGGCAAGTCCACCCTGATCAAACGGTTCATGGACACAATGGTTCTGCCCAACATTACCGGAGAGTATCAAAAGGAGCGGGCCAACGACGAACTGCCTCAATCGGCGGCTGGGCGAACCATTATGACCACCGAACCCAAGTTTATTCCCGAGGAGGCGGTAGAAGTCCAGCTTCCTTCCAACGCCAGCTTCCGGGTGCGAATGATTGATTGCGTTGGGTACATTGTTCCCAGCGCCCTGGGATATATTGAAAACGAAGCGCCGCGTATGGTGAAAACTCCTTGGTTCGACGAGCCCATCCCCTTTAACATGGCGGCAGAAATGGGAACGCGCAAGGTCATCACCGAGCATTCCACCATTGGCTTGGTGGTCACGACTGACGGCAGCATCGGCGATATTCCTCGGGAAGAATACGAAGAGGTAGAGCAGCGCGTCATTCATGAGCTAAAGGAGATCGACAAGCCCTTTGTGGTGCTTCTCAACTGCGCCGACCCCGCGGCAGACGACGCGCAGGCAATGGGCAGGCGGCTGAGCCAGAATTACGGCGTTCCAGTTATGCCGGTCAACTGCTTGGAAATGGACGAGGAACAGATTCGAGAAATCCTCACCAAGGTGCTGTTTGAATTTCCTGTGAAGGAAATTGCTGTGGATATGCCCAAATGGGTGGTGAAGCTCCCCGCGGGACACTGGCTGAAGTCAGAGGTGTACGGCGCGTTGGGCAAGGCAGCGGAGGGAATCCGACATATTCGAGAGCTTTCCAGCCTTGGCTCCCGCCTGGAATGCGAACATATTAAAAGCATGACTGCGGGTTCCATAGATCTGGGCAGCGGCAGGGCGCAAATTTCTCTCAACATGCCTGAAGAGCTGTTTTATCAAATTCTGACGGAGACCACCGGCATTGAAATTAAAGACGAGCAGGAACTCATGAGCTGCATGATCGAAATGGCCCAGACCAAAAAGGCGTATGATAAGGTGAAAAACGCCCTTGATGAGGTGGAAGCTACCGGATACGGAATTGTGATGCCTGATATTTCCGAGCTCTCCCTGGAGGAACCGGAAATCATGAAGCAGGGCGGCCGGTACGGGGTTCGCCTGAAAGCCTCTGCGCCGTCGATTCATATGATGAAGGCCGACATTACCACCGAGGTTTCACCCATCGTCGGGTCGGAAAAACAGTCGGAGGACTTGGTCATGTACCTGATGAGCGAGTTTGAGGAGGATCCGATTAAAATCTGGGATTCCAATATTTTTGGAAAATCTCTCCACGAGCTGGTAAACGAAGGCCTGCACGCCAAACTGAGCCGCATGCCCGCCGAAGCCCGCGGACGGCTGCAGGAAACCCTGGAACGGGTCATCAACGAGGGGTGCAGCGGACTGATCTGCATCATTTTGTAATATCCAACGCATATGAGCCATCCGGAGACATTAACCGTTTCCGGGTGGTTTTTTCTTTTTTTAGCAAGCAGTAAATGCAGCTGAAAATAGTAAAAATTCATCAAAGGTCAAGCGGCTGCCGCTGCACATGCTTTCCTAATGCGGTTACTGATTTGTATATATCGTTAAACTTTTCATATTCTAATACAAAAGGTGGTGTATCGAGATGTATCAATATTTTCTCAAACAGCGGGAGGACAATGACTTCGATCTTATCATCGAGGTGGAACAGCGGGAAGCCGAATTTGGTTTAGATTTTTTGGAAAAAAACAACGGACGCAGCTCATATGACCGGTTTGTCCAATATCTAACCGAACAAAACCGCAAAATCAAGATCAGAACCATTCGTATCTTTGTTTCTGGCTTGCTGGTCGCTGTCATTCCGTTCAGTGCCGCGACAATCGCCGCGGCCGAAAGCCGGCATTTTTTTTCCATTGCCGACAGTATTCTTGTTGCCGCGGAAGAGGCCATTCGGTCCGACGCTAAATTTCACATGACCTATCTCTACGGGGGAACAGTCTCCCAGCAAATTGCACAGGTGGAAATGGTGGGCTCATTTCAAACGGTATCCCCCGGCAATTTCGACATTGATTCCCAAGGAAACCTTTCGCTTAATGGAATTAGCACGACTTTAATACAAGCCATGCACCGTCAGGGAATCAAGGTGGTTCCCATGCTCAGCAACCATTGGAGCCGCACCGCCGGAGAGCGGGCCTTACAAAACCCGGAAAAATTAGCGAATCAGATTATCAGTGCGATTGAAGAATATAACCTTGACGGGGTAAATGTGGATATTGAGAATGTGACGCATACCTATCGGGACGCCTATACCCAGTTAGTCAAAATCCTGCGGGAAAGGCTTCCTGAGGAGAAAGAGGTTTCCGTTGCGGTTGCTGCTAACCCCAATGGCTGGACTGTCGGCTGGCACGGCTCCTATGATTATGCTGCCCTTGCGAAATACGCCGATTATCTAATGATCATGGCATATGATGAACATTGGCAGGGCAGCGAAGCAGGACCAGTTGCCAGTATTACTTTCGCCGAGCGCTCTATTGCATATGCGCTTAAACATGCCCCCGCTGAAAAGCTGGTACTGGGCATTCCCTTTTATGGAAGAATTTGGAGCGAAGACGGCCGTTTTAACGGCAACGGCGTTAGCGTCAAAACGCTTGAAAAAATGCTGGCTGACTACGACGCGGATATCACTTATTCCGAGACGGCGCAGGCCCCAAAAGCGGAATTTACTGTCACAGAAGGCGATAAAGTGTACACCGTGAACGGCAAGAGCCTTACGCCAGGGAAATATACTGTATGGTTTGAAGATGAACGGTCGTTGCAAAGCAAAATACAGCTGATTCATCAGTATGATATCAAAGGGCTTGGCTCTTGGACGCTGACACAGGCCCCCGATTCAATTTTACAACAGCTTTCCGGTTGGCTGCAGGGCGACGGCGAGGAGGAAACAGAGGCTTCCCTTACCGGCAGGGTGACTGCCTCGTCTCTTCGCATTCGACGGCAGCCGTCCACCTCTAGCGACACCATCGGATATTTATCCCGTGACGAGGAGGTGTCAATTGTTGGAATTCGGAACGGATGGTACCGAATTCAGCTGGACGATAACCGGTTTGGGTATGTCAGCGCAGAGTATATAGTATTGCAGGAAGAGGATGTAGAGGAGCCCGTTATTACCCGCACGGGCTATTCCTTCGGCAGCAACGTCCGGGGGCGGAAGGAGGCCTCCACCTCGGCTGCTATTTCGTTAACTCTCAATCGGGGGGATTCCTTCACCGTTTTAGGCGACGCCCAAAACGGGTGGTACAATGTACAGCTATCCAACGGCACAGCGGGATATATTCATGCAGACTATGTCACCTTTACAAAGCCTGTCGCAACCCGCACGGGCTATTCCTCCGGCAGCAACGTCCGGGTGCGGAAAGGAGCCTCCACCTCGGCTGCTATTCTAGCTACCTTGCGGCGTGGAGAATCTTTTACGGTTCTTGGCACCGCCCAGAATGGCTGGTACTCAGTGCGGCTTTCCAATGGAATCTCCGGCTATGTTTATAAGGATTATGTTACCTTTAAAAAATAGCGACGGCAAGTATGCAGAATACCTTGCATTCTTTTTGACGGCAGGGAGCCTTTCTTTGGTTCTCTGCCGTCTTCTTGGATATAGGGAACGGCGACGCTTTCTATTTGTAAAGGATTGTGAATCGAAAATACTTTCGAAAGAATAAAAGCTTTTTACCATAAAAAAGAAAAAATTCTTGCAAATGGGAAATGCTTGTGGTATACTATTTTAGCACTACACACGTTGTGGGATGCGTCTGTCCTGTGCCTGGATTCCAGGTGGCAGATGCAGAAGATCACGACGGAGGGCAAAAACAAAATGATCAGGAGGAAAAAGAATGGCAGTCATTTCTATGAAACAGCTGCTGGAGGCCGGCGTTCACTTTGGGCATCAGACGCGGCGCTGGAACCCCAAAATGGCACAGTATATTTTTACGGAACGGAACGGGATTTATATCATTGATCTCCAAAAGACCGTAAAAAAGCTGGAGGAAGCATATAATTTCGTCCGTGATTTGGCGGCCGATGGAAAGGATATCCTGTTTGTCGGCACAAAAAAGCAGGCCCAGGAGTCCATTAAGGATGAGGCCAGCAATTGTGGAATGCCGTATGTCAATGCCCGTTGGCTGGGCGGAATGATGACCAACTTCCGCACCATTCGTCGCCGTATTGACCGGCTGAACCAGTTGCGGAAGATGGCGGAGGACGGAACCTTTGATATGCTTCCCAAAAAAGAAGTTATCAAGCTCAACTTGGAAATTGAACGGCTGGAAAAGTTTCTTGGTGGAATTCAGAATATGGGAAAGCTGCCCGGCGCACTGTTTATTGTTGACCCCCGCAAGGAGAAAATTGCGGTGCAGGAGGCCAAAAAGCTGGGGATTCCTGTGGTCGCTATTGTTGATACAAACTGCGATCCTGACGAGGTCGATTATGTGATCCCTGGAAATGACGACGCGATTCGAGCCGTAAAGCTGATTGCTCAGGTGATGGGCAACGCCGTGCTGGAGGGCCGCCAGGGTGAGCAAACTGAGGAAGCCGCGTCTGAAGAAGAGCAGCAAGAGGAAGAAGCGGCCGCTGTCTGAGAAAATACGGCAGAACTACAATGCCCGCATATGCGGGCATTTTCCAAACGTATGAAATTAAAACAGGAGGAATAAAAATGGCATTTACGGCGAAAGACGTGCAGGCCCTGCGGGAGAAAACCGGTTGCGGCATGATGGATTGCAAAAAAGCCCTTGTTGCTTCTGACGGGGACATGGAGAAAGCAATTGATTTCCTGCGGGAAAAGGGCCTTGCCGCTGCTGCAAAGAAATCCGGCCGAATTGCGGCGGAGGGCGCGGTTTTGGCATATACCGACGAGGCGGCGCAGGTGAGCGTCATCGTGGAGGTCAATGCGGAAACCGACTTTGTAGCGAAAAATCAGGAGTTTCAGGACTTTGTCTTGGAGGTAGCCAAAACGGTCGCCGCCGGAAATCCCGCGAATGTAGAGGCGCTTGCGGAAATGAAAATGGCGGGGAGCGATTTGACGGTTGCGCAGGCCCTTCAGGAAAAAATTTTGACCATTGGCGAGAACATCAAGATCCGTCGGTTTGCCCGGTATGAAGGCGTTGTCGCCTCTTACATTCACGGCGGAGGACGCATTGGCGTTATGGTAAAATTTGATACCAGCGCCGATATTGCTGCGAACGAGCAATTTAAGCTGGCCGCCAAGGATGTTGCTATGCAGGTTGCTGCGGCAAATCCGCTATATCTTGACAGGGACTCGGTTCCGGCCGATGTGCTGGAGCATGAAAAGAAAATATTGACCGAACAGGTCATGAACGAAGGCAAGCCCGCCAATATTGCGGAGAAAATAGTGAATGGCAAGATTGGCAAATATTATAAGGAAAACTGCCTGGTGGATCAGCAGTTCGTTAAGGACGGAGACCTCACAGTGGCTCAGTATGTTGCGAATACTGGCAAGGAACTGGGCGGCGATATCAAAATTGCAGCTTTTGTTCGTTTTGAAAAGGGCGAGGGCCTGGAAAAGAAGGAAGATAATTTTGCCGATGAAGTTGCCAGCATGGTAAAATAATGATTTCCACATAAAGTAGGGCTATTTCATGCCATATATGAAAAACAGGCTTGTCCCAAGGGGGCAGGCCTGTTTTTGGCTAATAAGCAATGAATCAGTAACTGGCTTTTGAAGGTTAAAGGCGGCAAGTCATAGCAAATAATTACGAATCCTTGCAAATGGGCGATTTGCGGATAAACAAAACGCCCAGCGTATTGGGGCCGCAATGCGTGGAAACAGAACAACCGGCGCGAGTGACGAGAATCTCATCAAAATGCATTAACTCCTTCACTTTGGCAACCGCCTTGTCTTCCATTTCCTTGGGACAGCCAGAATGGGTGACGAAAACTCGGTGAGTGTCAATATCATCCGGATCATGCAGCCGCTGAGCGATGTAGGCTGGAACCACATCGGCAATCTTACCGCGGTACTTTTTCCCCACGCCCATAGCGCCCTTTTTCACTTCAATACAAGGCTTGAGCTGAAGCAGATTCGCCCCCAACTTGGCCACGGACGAGCAACGCCCGCCCTTATGTAAATATTCTAAGGTATCTACCACGAAAGAAACATCAACCTTGTCCCGCAAGGCGCAGATCTGCTCATAAATCTCTTTGGCGGATAGGCCCTCCCTGGCCAGTTCTGCCGCCCGCAGGACTAGAAGCCCGATGCCGGTAGAAAGATTCTGAGAATCAACGGCATATACCTCGGGAAAGGTTGCGGCCGCCAGCTCACTGTTGTGAAACGATCCGGACATTTGCGAACTAATGGTAAAGTGCACGATCTGGTACCCTTGTTCCACATAAGGGCGAAAAAAGTCTTCATATTCCGTAATATTGGCCGCGGCCGTTTTAGGAAGCTGCCCGGTTTTCGCAACAAAATCGTAAATGTCATCCGGCGTGACGTCTACACCGTCACGATAATCCTGAGCCCCTAAAATAATGGTCAAGGGATTTATTACAATACCATAATTCTCCAGTAACTCCTTAGATAAGTCGCAGGTACTGTCACTGGTAATGATAACCTTATGAGCCATCAAGCATGACCTCCTAATCACCACTTAAAATGAAAAGCCAAAACAAGACTGTCAACGCAATCGTTAACTGCCGGGAGCCGATGGGCATTGAATGCAATAAACATAGACGCTGCATGCTGTTTTTTGTTACCATACGTTTCTATGATGGCCGCGAACAGCGAAAGCCAGACAAAATGACGAATTCCTTTTTCCCTTTCGAAGCATGCCTTAAACATATGATTATTATTTTGCTATAAAACCAAAAGCACACAGTGTGAATGGTATCACATGCACATAGCCCTAGGCGCGTGTTGAAAATAAATGTATCATAGCCGTTTTAAGCTATTATACCATGTCCGTTTACGAACATCAAGGATTAAAATGAATCAGGGAACCAAATACAATATTCAGGTGCGCATGCAGTGTGGAAGGCAGGCGTATGATACAAGGCGGCATAGCAGCGGACGACAAATTAACGGATTTTTCGCCTGCCGTTTCACAGCAACTGTTCACGATTCACAAAACCGTACTCTGGCTTGCTTCAGCGAGGTTTTGTCCTTGACAAAAAGAAAAAAAACAACTATACTTGTAACAGTAAGAATATCAAAACATGCCGCTGCCGATTGTGCGGCTTTTATCATTTTAAGGGGGAATGTCCGTATGGGGTATACCAGGGAGGACGTTATCAGAATGGTGAAGGAGAACGACGTCCGGTTTATTCGGCTTCAGTTCACCGACATGTTCGGATATCTGAAAAATGTGGCCATTACTGCGTCTCAGCTGGAAAAGGCGCTGAACAATGAATGCATGTTTGACGGATCCTCTATAGAGGGCTTTGCTCGTATTGAAGAGTCGGATATGTACCTGCGTCCTGATTTGGACACCTTTGCGATCTTTCCCTGGGAGTTTGAACAGGGAAAAATCGCCCGTATGATCTGCGATATTTACGGGATTGACGGCAAGCCCTTCGAGGGCGATCCCCGATATCGGCTGCGCCGCGCTATTGGCAAGGCGTCGGAACTGGGCTTTGAATTCAACGTTGGCCCCGAGTTGGAGTTTTTTTTGTTTGAAACGGACGACGACGGCCGTCCCACTACCCAGAGCTTTGACCGCGGCGGGTACTTTGATCTAGGGCCTTTGGATCTTGGGGAAAGCGCGCGGCGGGACATATGCCTTGCGCTGGAAGAAATGGGCTTTGAAATTGAAGCCTCGCATCACGAGGTGGGTCCCGCCCAGCATGAGATTGATTTCAAGTATTCCAAGGCGCTGGAAACGGCGGATAATATCATGACCTTCAAGTATGTGGTCAAGCATATGGCGCAGCACGACGGGCTTTACGCATCCTTTATGCCCAAGCCGGTTTACGGCGTGGCAGGGTCAGGGATGCATGTGAATATGTCCTTGTTCAGCGGCGGGCAAAATGCTTTTGCCGATCCCTCCGATGCATTGGGATTGAGTAAGAACGCGTATTTATTTATCAACGGAATCATGCAGCATGTTAAGGGGATGACAGCGATAAACAATCCGCTGGTTAATTCCTATAAACGGCTGGTGCCAGGCTTTGAAGCGCCCTGCTATATCGCTTGGTCGGCGCGCAACCGGTCGCCTTTAATCCGGGTGCCGTCGGCCCGGGGCGCGTCCACCCGAATTGAACTGCGGTCGCCTGATCCATCCGCCAACCCCTATTTAGTATTGGCCTGCTGTCTGGAGGCGGGTCTTTGGGGAATAAAACAGGGGAAAATGCCGGTGGATCCGGTATGCGGCAATGTGTATGAAATGGAGAAGGAGGCCCGTTTGGAAAACGGCATTGAAAATCTTCCGGGCAGCCTGCGGCAGGCAGTCGGCGAACTGCGGCACGACGAGGTGCTGAAGGAGGCGCTGGGGAGCCATATCCATCAAAAATACATGGATGCAAAGCTGCATGAATGGCACGAGTACAACCGGATGGTGACGCCTTGGGAAATCGAGCAGTATCTTTACAGGATATAAAAGAATCGTCAGAAAGGACTGGTGGGAAGATGGAAAAACGGGAAATGCTATATGAGGGAAAGGCAAAAAAGGTCTTTAAGACCGAGGATCCCCATGTGGTGATCGTGGATTATAAGGACGACGCCACCGCCTTCAACGGCCTCAAAAAGGGCACCATTGCCGGCAAGGGCGTAGTGAACAACAAAATGTCCAATTTTATGTTCAAAATGCTGGAGGAAAAGGGGATTGCCACCCATTTTATACAGGAGTTAAGCGACCGGGAAACGGCGGTTAAATCGGTGGATATTGTCCCGGTGGAGGTGATTGTCCGCAACATCGCGGCGGGCAGCCTTTCCAAAAAGCTGGGAATCGAAGAGGGAACCGATCTGAAATGCCCTGTGCTGGAGTTTTGCTATAAAAATGACGATTTGGGCGATCCCATGATCAATATTTCCCACGCGGTGGCCATTGGAATCGCCACCAAGGAGGAACTGGATTACATTGGGGAGCAGGCGCTGAAGATCAATCAACTGATGATTGATTACTTCAAGACCATTGGGATCATTTTAGTGGACTATAAGCTGGAATTCGGACGCTGCGCCAAATGCGGCAAAATTATTTTGGCCGATGAGATCTCGCCGGATACCTGTCGTTTGTGGGACGCGCAAACCAGGGAAAAACTGGATAAAGACCGCTTCCGCCGGGATATGGGCGGCGTGGAAGAAGCGTATATCACCGTCGCCAAACGCATGGGCATTCTGTAAGAGCGCCCTGTGGCGCCGGCGCAACAGCATACTGCAATGCCCTGCCCATGCCTGGAATTTCGGCAATGGACAGGGTATTGCGCCTTTTTTGGGAGCACAGGAAAGGGGAAAAGAATCCGGTGAAAACCGAATGCATGTCGGGCCCGGACAAACTGCATGAAGAATGCGGCGTGTTCGGCATTTACAATTTTGATAAAAGCAATATTGTGCCGCTGATGCCCTTCGGATTGACGGCGCTTCAGCACCGCGGGCAGGAAAGCTGCGGCATTGCCGTTTCCCATAACCGGGAGGTGGCGTATTATAAGGACACCGGGCTGGTAAGCGACGTGCTGACGCCCAATGTGATCTTAGGGCTGTCGGGGGAAATGGCCATTGGTCATGTGCGGTATTCCACCACCGGCGGCACCGGCCGGGAGAACGCCCAGCCGATTGTTTCGAAATACAAAAAGGGCACCCTTTCCATCGTTCATAACGGTAATCTTTCCAACGGCGCAAAGCTGCGGGATGAGCTGGAGAACGCCGGCGCTGTGTTTCATACTACGGGTGACAGCGAGTTGATCGCATTTCTCATCGCTCGGGAGCGGCTTCACTGTGGTTCCGTAGAGGAGGCGGTGAAACGGGCGCTGCCCTATGTGCAGGGCTCTTATTCCTTGCTGGTCATGAGCCCGCAAAAGCTGCTCGCGGCGCGGGATCCCAACGGTTTTCGCCCCTTGTGTTTGGGAAAAAAGGAGAACGCTTATGTGTTTGCTTCGGAAAGCTGTGCGTTGGACGCGGTGGGAGCTGAGTTTATCCGGGATATTGAGCCGGGGGAGATCATAGCGGTCACCGAGGAAGGCTTTCGCGTTGTGAAAAAGGGGGAAGGAACCGCCCATCACTGTATTTTCGAGTACATTTATTTTGCCCGGCCGGACAGTGTGCTGGATGGGATCAGCGTCATCGCCGCCCGGGAAAAAGCAGGGCGGCTGCTGGCCCGGCAGCATCCGGTAGAGGCGGATCTGGTGATCGGCGTGCCGGAATCCGGCATTGACGCAGCCATGGGCTACTCTCTCGAAAGCGGCATTCCTTATGGCCGGGGGTTCATCAAAAACAGCTATGTGGGGCGCACCTTTATCAAGCCCTCTCAAAACGACCGGGATCTGGGCGTGCGGCTCAAGATTAACCCGCTGCGGGAGATCATTTCCGGCAAACGTTTGGTGGTGGTGGACGATTCTATTGTTCGCGGCACCACCTGCGCCCGCACCATTCGCATGCTGAAAAACGCCGGCGCGAAAGAAGTGCACATGCGTGTGGCCGCGCCGCCGTTTTTGTGGCCTTGTTATTTTGGAACGGACATTCCCGACCGGGAGCATCTCACCGCTGTGAAGCATACGATTGATGAAATTCGGGCGGAAATCGGCGCGGATACCTTGGGATATTTAGATTTGAACAGCCTGCACGAGTTGGTGGGCTCCAAGGAATATTGCCACGGCTGCTTTTCCGGAGCATACCCAGTGAGGGTGGAAAACGGTAACGGCAGCGAACGCTGATTGAAGGATAAAATTTAATCCGCGGCCCCCGCGGAGAAAGGGAGCAAATGCAATGAAAAGCACCTATGAAAGTCCACTGAATTCCCGGTATGCGAGCAAGGAAATGCAGCGGCTGTTTTCACCGGACGCAAAGTTTATTACCTGGCGCCGTCTTTGGATCGCTCTGGCAAAATCGGAAAAAGAGCTGGGCTTGCCCATTTCAGACGAGCAGCTTCATGAAATGGAATCCACTGTCAACAACATTGATTATGAAGCGGCCGACCGCTACGAGCGGGAATGCCGTCATGACGTGATGGCGCATATTCGCGCCTGGGGAGAGCAGTGTCCCAAAGCCAAAGGAATAATCCACTGGGGGGCTACCTCCTGCTATGTGGGCGATAATACTGATATTGTTCTCATGAAGGAAGGGCTCCAGCTTTTGCGGGGCAAGCTTTTAAAAGCCATTCAGCTTTTGGCGAAATTTGCAGGTGAGCAAAAAGACCAGCCAACGCTGGCCTTTACCCATTTTCAGCCCGCCCAGCCTACCACCGTGGGCAAACGAGCCACACTGTGGCTCAACGAGCTGGTGATGGATTTATACGATCTGGATTATGTCAGCGGTTCTTTGAAGCTGTTGGGTTCGAAGGGAACCACCGGTACCCAGGCAAGCTTTTTGGAGCTGTTTGAAGGAGACTGCGGCAAGGTTCGGGAACTGGACCGGAAAATTGCTGAGAAAATGGGTTTTGACGGAACCTACCCCGTATCGGGTCAGACCTATTCCCGCAAGGTGGACGCACGGGTACTGAATGTGCTCAGCGGCATCGCCCAGTCGGCCTATAAAATGTCAGGAGATATCCGTCTGCTCCAGCATTTGAAGGAAGTGGAGGAGCCTTTCGAAGAAGGCCAAATTGGATCTTCCGCTATGGCGTATAAGCGCAATCCTATGCGCAGCGAACGGATCGCGTCATTGTCCCGCTATGTGATTGTGGATGCGTTGAACCCCGCCGTTACCGCCGCTACCCAGTGGTTTGAGCGCACACTGGATGATTCGGCCAATAAACGCCTGTCTGTCCCGGAGGCATTTTTAGCGGTGGATGCAATTTTGAGCCTTGTTATCAACGTGACAGACGGTCTGGTGGTTTATCCCAAGGTCATTGAACAACGGCTGTTGGCGGAGCTGCCTTTTATGGCAACGGAGAACATTTTAATGGACGCGGTGAAAAAAGGCGGCGACCGTCAGGAACTGCACGAGAGGATCCGGGTTCATTCCATGGCGGCGGCTAAGGTAGTGAAGGAGCAAGGCGGCAAAAACGACCTGCTGGAACGCATCGCCTCCGACCCGGCCTTTGGCCTTTCCATGGATGAATTGACCGCGATCATGAAACCAGAAAACTTCTGCGGTATGTCATCGGAGCAGGTGGATCACTATTTGCGGGAAACAATTGCACCGCTGTTGTCGGAAAACCCTGTTTCGGAGGATATGCCCGATATTCGAGTATAAAAAACGTGCTGTTGGGGAGGAAGAATGCAATGAAACATGAATCAGTGCTGGTGCTGGATTTTGGCGGGCAATATAATCAGCTGATTGCCAGGCGGGTCCGGGAATGCGGCGTTTATTGCGAGGTAAAACCGTATACAACTTCGGTGGCCGACCTCAAAGCCGCAGGGTACAAGGGAATTATATTCACAGGTGGACCCAACAGCGTATATGATCCTACTTCTCCGAAATGCCCGCGTGAGGTGCTTACGTTGGGAATTCCAGTATTGGGTATTTGCTATGGCGCGCAGCTAATGGCACATCTGCTGGGCGGGGATGTTTCGACCTGCGCTGTGAGTGAATACGGAAAAACCGCTGTTTGGGCCGATGACGCATCGCCCTTGTTTCAAGGGATACCGGAACAATTTTATTGCTTCATGAGCCATACCGATCATATCAGCAGCCTGCCGGCGGGATTTGTCAACACCGCCCATACTGCCGATTGCCCCAACGCCGCCATGGAGAACAGGGAAATGGGCTGGTATGCGGTTCAGTTTCACCCAGAAGTGGAGCATACCGCGTATGGTACGGAAATTTTGAACAATTTCTTATATAATGTCTGCCGCTGCTCAGGAGACTGGAAAATGTCTTCCTTTGTGGAGGATCAAATTCAGGCGCTGCGGGAAAAAATTGGAGACAAAAAGGTGCTGTGCGCCCTGTCGGGCGGCGTAGATTCCTCGGTGGCGGCGGTGATGGTCTACAAGGCGGTGGGAAAGCAACTTACCTGCATTTTTGTAGATCACGGGCTGCTGCGTAAGGATGAAGGAGATCAGGTGGAGGAAATTTTTCGCCGTCAGTTTGACATGAACCTGATTCGTGTAGATGCGAAGGATCGTTTTTTAGGAAAGCTGTCCGGCGTGACCGAGCCGGAGAAAAAACGGAAGATCATTGGAGAGGAATTCATCCGGGTGTTCGAAGAGGAGGCTCGAAAGATCGGCAAGGTAGACTTTCTTGTGCAGGGCACCATATATCCTGATGTTATTGAAAGCGGCCTGGGAGGTTCGGCGGTTATTAAAAGCCATCACAATGTGGGAGGGTTGCCCGACCATGTGGATTTCGAAGAGTTGATCGAGCCTTTGCGGAATTTGTTCAAGGACGAGGTGCGAGCCGCGGGAGAAGAGTTGGGGATTGCGTCACATTTGGTTTGGCGCCAGCCGTTCCCCGGCCCGGGGCTGGCTGTTCGGGTCATAGGCGATATAACGGAGGACAAGCTATCCATCCTGCGGGAATCAGACGCAATCCTGCGTAAGGAAATAGCAAACGCGGGCCTTGATCGATCGATCAACCAATATTTCACTGTGCTGACCGGAAATCGCAGCGTGGGGGTAATGGGGGATTTCCGAACGTATGATTACACCATAGCGGTTCGGGCTGTCACCACCAGTGATTTTATGACGGCGGATTTTGCCCGGATTCCATATGAGGTGCTGGAGGTGGTTTCCTCCCGTATTGTTAATGAAGTCCCTCATGTCAACCGGGTTGTCTATGATATCACTAGCAAGCCTCCCGCAACAGTGGAGTGGGAATAAAACGAAACGCCGTAAAAATCCAGTATTTATGCGGGTTTGCGGCGTTCGGAGAAGTCTTTTGATAACAATTTGATAACAGCCATACAAGAGCCATTATTCTTGTAATCCAGTGGTTTATGGGTTACAGAATGATTGAAACCGGTTGTGTGGCAAAAGAAATCCATATTACAAAGCCCTTAGCTGTGGGTATTTGCTCATAGCTAAGGGCTTTTTGTCGTTCTTAATAGCTTTAT
>CALWPT010000022.1 GCA_944383495.1 uncultured Clostridia bacterium
TGTCGCAAAAGGAATTTGCAACACTTTTAGGCGTGTCACAAGGAACGCTTTCCATGTGGGAAGGTTGCGCACATGACTTTTCGCCGCAGGAAATTCATTTTATCCTGAGTACAATATTAGCTGGTTAAATAGGATTTTTTACAGATTCTAGTTCCATAAAATCAAATAAATATTACCTGCATTTTTATTATATCTTTAAGCCATTAGGACCGCCAAGCTGGGTGATGATAACCTTTGCTGCCGCGGGATTCGGGCATTTAATTTTCACTGGGTATTGTAATTTCTTCTCATATGACCACATTTAGTTGTCCCCCAATTCCCATGGCCACGGATCGTCGATCCAGCACCATTTATTTTCGTTTGTGTTGCCCGCGATGGTCAATGGACCATAGGCTTGCTCGTATTCCTCCACCGCGTTTTTCCGCAGCTCCCTGCATTTCTGGTAATGCGCCATGGCAGCCTGGTCGCAGGGATGACCGTTCAGATACAAGGCAGTTTCCTGAATAGAAAAGTCGTAGACCCGGATGCGGTACAGCAGGCGCTTTTGATTGGTATCCATCATAAGCACATGCCCCGCTTCCCGTAAAAGGGTTTATCCAGTACCGGGAAGAGGGTGCCGCGGGAAAAGCCCTTTTCACCATCGTAGATATCCCAGTCGTGGTCAGGAACATACGCCATACCGGGAACAATTTTGCATTCCGCAAGCGGTCCGCCGCAGTATTCCCGCGCCGCGGAAGCCTCGCATCCGCAGCTGTTGCTGTAGTTCATTTCCTTTACTCCTTTGTTGTTTTCTTACGAGGCGGTTCAAATCGACTCGTCTCACCTTATCCTATGCACCAGCCGGAAAAGCGTGACAAACCCTCCCGTTTATAAAAGCTTT
Source organism: uncultured Clostridia bacterium (assembly GCA_944383495.1). GTDB lineage: Bacteria > Bacillota > Clostridia > Oscillospirales > Acutalibacteraceae > CALWPT01. The sequence continues at coordinate 881 of CALWPT010000022.1, forward strand.
GGCTCCCTAAGGCGCTGCCTTAGGGAGCCAAAGCTTTTAACTTTCGGTCTGTGCGTCCGGCGAATCCGATTCTTCCTCCTCGCACGCTTCCTCCGCTTTTTCGGTTCGGGCCAGGGTGACGATCTTTTCCCCATCGTTCACCCGCATGACCCGCACACCCTTGGCTGGGCGGGAAAAGGTGCTGATCTCCTCCACCGCCATGCGGATGACCACCCCGTCTGACGTGATCAAAATCAAATCGTCCTCGTCGTCCACCACCTGGACGCCCGCCACGTCGCCATACAGCTTGGTGCGGTAGTTGGTCAGGCCCTGCCCGCCCCGGTTCTGAATCCGGTAATCCTCCGGTAAAGACCGGCGGCCGTACCCCGTTTCGGTAACGGTCAGCACGCTGGCCCCCTCCCGCAGGACGGTCATCCCCGCGACCTCGTCGCCCTCCCGCAGGGTGATGGCCTTCACGCCCCGGGCGGTGCGGCCCAGGGGCCGCGCGTCGCTTTCCTTGAAGCAGATGGCCATGCCCTTCTTGGTGGCGGTGAGCAGGGTGGCGTTCCCGTCGGTCATCTCCACCCAGCGCAGCTCGTCCCCCTCGTCCAGCACGATTGCGATGATCCCGCCCTTGCGGGTGGTATTGTAGGCGCTCAGCGCCGTGCGCTTGATAACCCCCCGGCGGGTGGCCATGCAGAGGTACTTGCCCTCCTCAAATTCCGGAACCCGGATCATGGCCGTGATCTTTTCCTCCCCCTCCAAGGGCAGGAGGTTGACGATGTTCAGACCCTTGGACGTCCGGCTGCCCTCCGGCACCTCATAGGCCTTCAGCTTATACACACGGCCCCGGTCCGAGAAGAACAAAACCGTGTCGTGGGAGGAGCACACGAACATGGTGTCGGCAAAGTCCTCCTCCCGGCGGGTCATGCCCATGATCCCCCGGCCGCCCCGGCGCTGGCTGTGGTAGGTATCCGCCGGCAGCCGCTTGATATACCCCATCTGGGTCAGGGTCAAAACGCATTCCTCTTCCGGGATCAGATCCTCGATATCCACCTCGCCGGACACGGCGGTGATCTCCGTGCGGCGCTCGTCGGCGTACTTATCCCGCAGGCGCAGCGCCTCCTCCTTGACGATGGCAAGGATGTTTTTCCCGTCGCTCAAAATCTCCAGGAAATGGCCGATTTTTTCCCGCAAAGCGGCCAGCTCCTCCTCAATTTTTTCCCGCTCTAAGCCGGTCAGCTGCCCCAGCCGCATCTGAACGATGGCGGTGGCCTGGGGCTCGTCCAGCCCGAAGCGCTCCATCAGCTTTTCCTTGCCCTCGTTGACCGCCTTGGAGGCCCGCAGAATGGCGATGACCTCGTCGATGAAATCCAGGGCGATTTTTAAGCCCTCTAAAATATGAGCTCGTTCTCTGGCCTTGCGCAGGTCGAATTCCGTCCGTTTCTTGACGATGTCAAACTGATAATCAATGTAATGCTGGAGCATCTGCTTCAGCGTCAGCACTTTTGGCTCGCCGTTGACCAGCGCCAGGTTAATGACCCCAAAGGTGGATTGGAGCTGGGTGTAGCTGAACAGCTTGTTGAGCACCACCTGGGGATTGACGTCCCGCTTGAGCTCCACGACAATCCGGATACCCTCCCGGGAGGAATGGTCGACGATATCGTCCACCCCTTCGATGCGCTTGTCGTTGACCAGATCCACCATGGATTTGACCAGGTTCTGCTTGTTGACCATGTAAGGGATTTCGTGGATCAAAATCCGGTATTTATTGGGCTTGAATTCCTCGATCTCCGTCCGGCTGCGGACGATGATCCGCCCCCGGCCGGTGGCGTAGGCCGCGCGAATCCCCGACCGGCCCATGATCATGCCGCCGGTGGGAAAATCCGGGCCCTTGATATACTGGGCCAGCTCGTCCAGCTCTGCGTCGGGGTTGTCGATGAGGGCGCACATGCCGTCGATTACCTCGCCCAGGTTATGGGGCGGGATGTTGGTGGCCATGCCCACGGCGATGCCCGACGAGCCGTTGACCAGCAGCTGGGGAAACCGGGAGGGAAGGCATTCGGGTTCCTTGAGCCGGTCGTCGTAGTTGGGGATAAACTTGACCGTTTCCTTATCAATATCCTCCAGCATGGCTGTGGCGATTTTGCTCATTCGCGCTTCCGTATACCGGTAAGCGGCGGCGGGATACCCGTCTACCGAACCGAAGTTGCCGTGCCCGTCCACCAGCATATACCGCAGGGAAAAATCCTGGGCCATGCGCACCAGCGCGTCGTAAACCGACGCGTCGCCATGGGGGTGGTAGCCGCCCAGCACGGCGCCGACGATGTCGGCGCATTTCCGGTAGGGCTTATCCGGCGTCAGGGATTTTTCATACATACTGTAAAGAATCCTGCGGTGGACTGGCTTCAGCCCATCCCGCACGTCGGGGAGCGCACGGCTGACGATAACCGACATGGAATAAGCCAAATAGGACTTTTCCATCTCCTCCACGATCTCCACCGGAATTACCTTATTCTCATGCTCTCCCGCGTTCCGAATTTCATTTTCATTCATTTGTCAGCACATGCCTTTCCAGCGCCCGCCTTGCAGCCGCAACTCCGCGGCCGGGGCGGCTTTCTCCGTTAAATATCCAGGTTTTCCGCAAATTTCGCGTTTTGCTCAATGAACTCCCTCCTGGGCTCCACCTCGTCTCCCATCAGGTCGGAAAAGACCCGGTCGGCCCGGTCGAAGTCATCCAGCCGCACCCGCAGCATGCTGCGGAACTGGGGATCCATGGTGGTTTCCCAAAGCTGCTCCGCGTCCATTTCGCCCAGACCCTTATACCGCTGTACGTCGGCGTTTCCGCCCAGCTCGGCAATATATTGATCCCGCTCCTCGTCGGAAAAGGCGTACCGCTTCTGCTTTCCCTTTTTCACCTCAAACAGGGGCGGCTGGGCGATGTACACATGCCCCTCCTCCACCAGCTGCGGCATATACCGGAAAAAGAAGGTCAGCAGCAGGGTGCGGATATGAGATCCGTCCACATCGGCATCGGCCATGATGATGACCTTGCCGTACCGCAGCTTGGAAATATCAAAATCGTCGCCGATCCCGGCCCCCAGCGCCATGACCACGGGGGACAGCTTTTCGTTGCCGTACACCTTGTCAATCCGCGCTTTTTCCACGTTGAGCATCTTACCCCACAAGGGCAGGATCGCCTGATAATTCCGGTCCCGCCCCTTGACGGCGGAGCCGCCGGCGGAATCGCCCTCGACAATGTAAAGCTCGGTCAGCTCAGGATTGTCCCAAATGCAGTCTGCCAGCTTATCGGGCATGCGAACCTTGGTGAAGGAGGTTTTGCTCCGCTGGAGCTCCCGCGCCTTCTGCGCCGCTTCCCGGGCGGTGGAGGCCGCCATGACCTTGTCGAGAATCACCTTGGCCGTGGCCGGGTGATCCTCTAGATATAAGGACAGCTGCTCGTTCACCATGGAGGAGACCATGCTGCCCATGGAGGTGTTCCCCAATTTGGCCTTGGTCTGGCTTTCAAACTGCGCGTCGGTCAGTTTCACGCTGACCACCGCCGCCAGACCCTCCTGAACATCGTCGCTCTTGAAATTGGGGTCGTTGTCCTTCAAAATCTTGAATTTGCGGGCGTAGGCGTTGATGGTGCGGGTCAGGGAATTTTTGAAGGCCGACTCATGGGTGCCGCCGTCCACCGTGTGCATGTTGTTGGCAAAAGACAAAATTTTGGAGTCAAACCCGGAATTGTACTGAAACGCTATCTCCGCCATATTGTCCTTCTGCTCGGCCTTCAAATAAATCACGTCTTCATGGATCGGCTCGGCCCGCTTGCCCTCCAGCAGATACGCGCAGAAGCTTTTGATGCCCCCCTCAAAATGGAGGATATCCTGCCGGTTGGTTCCGTCCTCGTTTTTATCTCCATCCTCCCTTTTATCGGTGAGAATAATACGCACGCCGGCGTTGAGGAAGGCCTGCTCCCGCAGCCGGGTCAGCAGAATATCGTAATCATACCGGGTGGTATCGGTGAAAATCTCAGCGTCGGGCTTGAATATGACCCGGGTGCCGGTCTCTGCCGTGTCCCCGATGATTTTCAGCTCGTGCTCGGAATCCCCCCGGCGGAACCGCTGCATATACACGTGCTCCCCGTCGGAAACCTGCACCTCCAGCCACTCGGATAACGCGTTGACCACCGAAGCGCCCACGCCGTGCAGCCCGCCGGACACCTTATACCCCGAGCCGCCGAACTTGCCCCCCGCGTGAAGAACCGTGAACACAACCGACACCGCGGGAATGCCCATCTTTTCCTGAATGCCCACGGGGATGCCGCGGCCGTTGTCCACAACCTCGATTACGTCGCCGTCCAAAATATTGACCTCAATCCGGTCGCAGTATCCCGCCAGGGTTTCGTCGATGGCGTTGTCCACGATTTCGTATACCAGGTGATGCAGGCCCCGCTCGCCGGTAGAGCCAATGTACATCCCCGGGCGTTTGCGGACAGCCTCCAAGCCCTCCAGCACCTGGATTTGGCTGGCGTCGTAATTCTGATTTTCCTGTTCCTTCACATTTTGATTTTCTTCCAAATCAAGCCCTCCAAGCTCATCCAATATCCGCCCGTTTTAACAGGGTGGCTGTCGACAGCTGAGAAATATAGATTTTCTGTCTGCCGGCGTTCCTCGGTTCTTTTTTCCGGTTTCCCGCCGGGCCAAAACGCTCTTTCTGTACCACCACAAAGGATTTGGGAAGCTCGCCGGAAACGGTGACAGCCTCCCCCTTTTTTTCCGCCCAGGTGAGATAATCCCGGGATATCTTGGAAACCGTGGTGGTGTCCAGATCAAAAATGCCGACGATATCCCGCCGGTCCACCAGCACATCCTGCCCCACATGCAAAAACAGCATGGAACTCATATCTCCCCATCCTTTCCCGCTTGGGACAGCATTCCGTCCGCCATGAAAAAGGCCCTTCCACCCGACAGACGCAGCACCGCCGCCGGGTCGCAGCAGGTAATAAACACCTGCCAGCCCTCCATGTGGTTTAAAATATAGTCTTGCCGCGCCGCGTCCAGCTCGCTCATGACGTCGTCCAGCACCGCGATGGGCTGCTCCTTGAAATGGCGCTTTAATATCGCAGCCTCCGCCAGCTTCAGCGCCAACACCGCCGACCGCTGCTGCCCCTGGGAGCCATATAGCCGGCAGCTTCTTTGATCAATTTCCAGGTCCACGTCATCTCGATGGGGCCCCACGGTGGTGGATCCCAACCGGAAATCCGTTTCCCGGGAGGCCTTCAACGCGGCGATCATCTCCTCCTCGCTGCCGCCCCCGCAGGTGCATTGATAAGTAATCGAAAGCTTCTCCCTTCCGCCGGACAGTCCCTTGTAAATCTCCGGCGCTTCTTTGCGCAGCGCCTCTACATAGGAACGCCGTTTTGCAAGGATCCCCGCTCCGAACCGGGCGATATGATATTCGTAGGCCGATAAAAGCTCCAGAAGCTCGCTGTGGCGCACACTGTCCCGCAGCAGCACGTTGCGCTGCTTTACCGCCCGGTGGTACCCGGCTAGCAGCGAACCGTATTTGGGGCGCAGCTGGATAATGGCCGAGTCCAGAAATCTCCGGCGCACCCCCGGGCCCTCCTTTACGAAGGACAAATGCTCCGGTGAAAATACCACCGCGCAGAACCGCCGCGATAATTCCGTCGGCGAAGAAAGCTTCACGCCATTGAGTGACGCATGCCGCGCGGTATCAATCAACAGCTCCGACTCCTGTTCCCGCTCCTCTGCAAAAAAACGCAGCTTCAGCTTGGCGGCGGATCCATCAAAGGAAACCAGTTCCCCATCCCGGGAGCCCCGAAAACTTTTCTGCCCGCAAAACAGCCAAAGCGCTTCTGCCAAATTGGTTTTTCCCTGGGCATTGTCTCCATAAACCACATTGACCCCCGGCCCGGGTAAAAAGGTAAAGGAGCGCAAATTGCGATATCCTTCCACACAAAGCGAGATCACCCGCAACCAACGCACCCGCCTTTCCATCGCTTACGTTCCGCCGGTCACTTCCACTTCCCGGCCGTCATATTCCACCTTATCCCCCGGCCGGAGCTTTCGCCCCCGCTGGAGGCAGATTTCCCCATTGACGCGGATTTTCCCGTCTTGAATTAAAATCTTTCCTTCTCCCCCGGTGCTAACAAGGCCGCTCAGCTTTAACAAGCTGTCGAGCTTAATAAAAGGAGTTCGGATTTCACAGCCCTCAGCCTTCATGTTTCAGCCTCACAGGAAGAACCAAAAATAAAAAGCTGTTGCCCTCTAACGGCAATATTTTAATGGGGGACAGAGATCCCGCCAGCTCAATTTTTACCTCATCCGTTTCGCTGGCCCGCAGCGCGTCCAGCAAATACCGGTTATTGAACCCGATTTCTATCCGCTCCCCTTCCGAGACGCAGGAGCACTGATCATGGCCCTTGCCTACGGCCGTGGTGCAGGAGGCCCGAATTTGATTGTCTTCAAAAATACAGCGTACAGGCGTTTTCAGCCGGTCGGTGATCAAGGGGGAAATCCGCTCAATCATATCAATGAGCGTGCGGGTACCCACCCGCACAGTCGTCACTGCCGTTTTGGGAATTGCCGCCTCATAATCAATGAATTCCCCTTCCAAAAGGCTGGAAATCACTGTCATGCCGCCGTATACAAACAGGATTTTCCGCCGCCCCACCGATATGCGAATGGTTTCCTTTTCTTTTTCCTGGTCAATCATCTTCGTGATCTCCGACAGGGTTTTTCCCGGCACCACAAACCGCAGCCTCTGGTCGCAGAACACGCTTTCCTCCCGTATGGCAAGGCGGTATCCATCCACTGCGGCCATTCGGATGAAGTGTTCCTCAATGGAAAACAATACGCCTGTGTTAATGGGCCGCGCGTCGTCATTAACGGCCACGGCAAATAATATTTGCTCTGCCATGCCCTTCAGCATGGAAGCCTCCAGCTCGATTTCCGTCCCTTCCGTAACAGCGGGCAGTTCCGGATATTCCACCGCGTCAATTCCCACGATGGAAAACTCCGATTCTCCGCTGACAATCAACGCCGTGCATTTCTCATCTACCGACAGGGATAGCTGATCCTCCGGCAGCCGCTTGACTAGATCAAATAAAAGGGAAGCATTCAGCACCACCGCCCCGTCTTCCTCGCAGGCGGCAAACATGGTGGTGGTAATTCCCATGTCCAGATTATACCCTGTCAGCTTCAGCTGGTTGCCCGATGCTTCCAGCAAAACCCCTTCCAGCGCCGCTATCGCCGACGCTTTGGAGGATACGGCCCGCATGACGCGGCTTAAACAATCGGTTAACGCTTGTTTTTGACAGGAAAGCTTCATTTTAAATACCTCATTTCTATCGCAAGGATAAAGACGCGTGCTTTTTTATTCCCATATGAAAAACAGCTGAGCTGTTTTTACAACATCCATTATAATTCATTAATAGAAGTAATAGTAGTTTCTGTGGAAAAGAGGGAAAACCGGACAAGCCCAGAGAATTCCCAGGCTTGTCCCCCTTTTCGCAGTGTGAATGCGCGGGGGATAAAATGTGGAAAAAAAGAATAATTTTTTGGTTTTCCAGCTTTGGTGGAAAACTCTGTGTGGAATGTGGAAAAGGCAATGAAAAACTTTTCTTCGTTTTTCTTTAATTTTGCATGTTTTTAATAATATCGTAAATGGTATTTTTTTCCTTGGTGTTCCGGGCAATGAGCTTTTCAATCTCGTGAAGGGAATAGACCACGGTGGAATGATCCCTGCCGCCAAATTCCCTGCCAATGTCCTTCATGGGCATCTGGGTTATTTCCCGGGTAATATACATAGCAATCTTCCGGGCGTTGGCTATGGGCGCGTCCCGCTTGGGAGATATGATGTCCGCCGCGGAGACGGCATATGTTCGCGCCACCTCCTCAATGATTTTTCGCACAGTGATGGGTTCTGGCTGATCGTCGTTGCGAATGTCGCGGATGGCGGTCTGCGCCAAGGCGACGGACGGCGTCTGCCCTTGTAGGTTGATCATGGCATGCAGCTTCTTCACAACGCCTTCCAGTTGCCGAATGTTGGTTTTCACCTGCTCGGCAATATAAAAAACAATCTCATCGCTCAGTTTCAGTTGCATCATTTCCGATTTACGGGTAATGATCCCCACCCGCGTTTCAAAGTCGGGTGGCTGAATGTCTGCCATTAAGCCCGCTTCAAACCGGGTTTTAATGCGGTCGTCCAAGGTGGCAATGTCCTTAGGCAGCCGGTCGGAGGTGATGACAATCTGCTTGCGGTCTAAATACAGGGCGTTGAAGGTATTGAAAAATTCCTCCTGGGTGGATTCCTTCCCCGCAATAAACTGTATATCGTCAATTAGCAATAGATCGGCGGTACGGTATTTATTTTGAAACGCCGTGGTAGTACCGGTGCTGATGGCGTTTAAAAGTTCCCTGGTAAAGGTCTCTGCCCGCACAGACACCAGCTTGTAATGAGGAAAGGTCTCTTTGACCCGGTTGTAAATCGCGTTGAGCAGATGCGTTTTGCCAAGGCCGGAGTTGCCGTAGATAAACAGCGGATTGTAGGTGCCGCCAGGATTTTTGGTCACTGCCAGCGCCGCGGAATAGGCAAAATTGTTGGACGAGCCCACGATAAAGGTATCGAAGGTGTATTCATACCCCGCGTCAGCCAGCACCGCGTCGTCAATTTGCGGAGAATCCTCCTCCGTCACAATTTTGATGTGCACGTCGATTCCCATAACCTCCCGGAAGGACTGGGTCAGCAGCGGAATAAAATTCTTAAGAATCAGTTCCCGCTGCACGGGAGAACGGACAAACAGCGTCGCCTCTCCGCCGGCAATGTCTAAAAGGGAAAGATTGCGGATAAAGGTGTTGAAGGAGACCTCCGTCATATGGGATCTACACTGGTCGGCCACCAGCGTCCATACCTGATTGAGCGATTCCATAGGATTAATCAGCCTTTCTGCAATGACAATTCAGATAAAAACAAGCTTGGTTGCATCCGCTCACGAAAAACGCCGCCCGCAGGCAAACGATGAATGCGGCAGCCTGTCCCAAAACCGCCGCCTTTTCATTTGCGAACGCAAAGCAGTAAAAGAAAAAGGAGGAGGCCCGGCGTTAAGAAACGCCAAAAAATCCCCTCTAGCATTTTTCCTTATTTTATCATATTTTTTCCTCGCTTGCAAGTAATAAGTTCTATATTATAGGTAAGAAACGAGGAAAATAGCAGATTGCGGCAAAATTATAGTTGACACACCGCCCGAATATGATTTATAATGCTATATTGCAAGGTTACACCCTAAATGGGTGAAGGGAGGAAAAAAAATGCTGAGAACCTATCAGCCCAAAAAGCTGCATCGGAAAAAGGAACACGGTTTTCGCAAGCGCATGTCGACGCGGAACGGCCGAAAGGTCCTTTCCCGCCGCAGGGCCAAAGGGCGCGCGCGTTTGACTCATTAAGGTACGGAGTCGGTAACTGTGGCAGCCATAAAGGTGCTCAACCTGAATAAGGAATTCCGCCGGGTCTATGGCCGGGGCAAATCCTATGTGCATCCCGCGCTTGTGGTTTATGTTTTAAGAAACGGCGCGGGTTTTTGCCGTGTTGGGATCACGGTCAGCAAAAAGGTGGGATGCGCGGTGGTGCGCAACCGGGCGCGGCGGGTGATTCAGGAGGCGCTCCGGCAGACCTATCCGGCCATTCACGGAGGATGGGATATTGTCTGCGTCGCCAGAGGGCGAACGCCGGGGAAAAAAAGCACGGAAATCACCGCGGTGCTGACAGCCCTGCTGCAGAAAGCGGGCTTGCTTAGGGAAACCAAAGGCGTGAGGAGCAAAGTCCCGTGAAACGGTTTCTTTTATGGCTTATTCGGGTTTATCAAAAGGGGATTTCCCCCTTATCCCCGCCGGCCTGCCGGTTTATCCCCACCTGCTCGCAGTACGCTGCTGAGGCCATTGAGCGGTTCGGGGTTTTCAAGGGGGGGTACCTGGCGCTCCGGCGGCTTTTGCGCTGCCATCCCTTTCACAAAGGCGGGTACGATCCGGTGCCGCCGAAAAAATAAATGCTATCATCGGAGGAAAAGCCGTGGATTTTATCGTCAATCTGGTGGCCATGCCTTTACTGTGGCTTCATCATCTAACGGGGAGCTACGCGGCGGCTGTGTTTTTGTTTACGGTAGTGATCAACCTGCTTTTGCTGCCGCTGCGGGTCAAGCAGCAGAAAACCATGGCCAAGCAAGCGGCTTTAAAGCCCAAGCTGGAGGCGCTGCGGGAAAAATGCGGCGACAACAAGCAAAAGTTTAATATGGAAATGGGCGAGCTTTATCAGAAAAACAACGTCAGCATGACGGGCGGCTGTTTGGTTTCGCTGATTCAGCTGCCGCTGCTGATGTTAGTGTATTCTGCGATCCAGCGGTTTATCAACGAGGGATCCCAGGTGAATTTTAATTTTTTTGGGATTGACCTTTCGCAAACGCCAAAATTTAATATTAATATTATTGAAGGATGGCAGATGGTGTGGCTGATCCCCATATTATCCTTTGCCACGGCGATGCTGTCCGCCGTAGTCAGCATGCTTATTGCGAAAAAAACCAATCCCCAGGCGGGCAGCATGGGCTTAATGATGCTGACGATGCCAGTCGTGTCGTTGTTTATTGCTTTTGGGTTTACAGCGGCATTGGGCTTTTACTGGGCCTGCTCCAACCTGATGTCGGTGGTGATCCAGCTGCTGATCAACCAATTTTTTCATGTAGACAGCATGGTATCGCAGATGTATCTCCAGCAGGGAAAGGAACGGCGCAAAAAGGAACAGGAGATTATGGAAAAAATGGCGGCCGCCAAAGAAGCCGCTCCGGCGGAATAAGCGGGCGCTGGAAATGAGGAGCAAAGCATGATAAAGGAAGCGGTTGCCACCGGCGCAACAATTGAGGAAGCCAAGCAAGCGGCGTTTTTGCTGCTGGGCGCGGCGGAGGATGCGGATGTAAATTTTGAAATTATCGACCTTCCGGTCAAGAAAACCCTGGGCCTGTTTGGAGGAAGCCCCGCCCGGGTCCGGGCGTTCCTTGAGGTGGCGGATTCGGAAAAAAAGCCTGAGAAGAAGGCAAAAGAGGAAGGAGCCGCCGCCCGCAGGGAGAAGCGGCCGCAAAAAAGAATGGAACGGCGCGGCACGGGGAAAGCCGCGGAGGCTACGGCCGCGGGGGAGTCCGTCAAAACGCAGAAGAACGGCGGGAAAAACGCCGGGGAGCAAAAGCCGGCAGAGTTGGAACGTCCCTTACCACCCGCGGCGGCGGAAAAGGCGGAAATAGCAAAGAAGTACTTAGCGGATGTGCTTTTGGCCATGGGTGTGGAAAACGCTGCGATCACCCTGCGGGGGATAGACGGCGGGGTGGAATATGATATTGAAACGCCTGGCGGCCAGGGTATGGGCGCTGTGATCGGGCGCAAAGGCGAGACGCTGGATGCGTTGCAGCACCTGTGCAGCTTGGTGTTCAACCGCGGGGAGGGCCGCACCGGGCGTGTGACCCTGAACCCCGGGGATTACCGGGAAAAACGGGCGAAAACATTGGAGGACACAGCCCGCCGCATTGCGGGACAGGCGGTGGAAAATCAACGAACCTATGCGCTGGATCCCATGAATTCCTACGAACGCCGCATCGTGCACACGGTGGTACAGGGGATTGAGGGCGTAGCGTCCTGGTCAATAGGCGAAGGAGACAGCAGAAGGGTCTGCATCGGGGTGAACAAAGGGGAGGCGCCGCCCTTCGAACGGGGCCGCAGAGAACGCGGCCGTGGGGATCGGAGCCGCCGCAGCCGGGGAAAAGAACGAGGCGGCCTTCGAGAACGGAGGGAGCCGTACATTCCCCAGGGCCAACCCCGTGATCCCAGAAGCGATGCGGCGGATATTCCCTTGTTCGGCAGGATTGAAAAATAATAGCCGCACGAATCGTGCGGAAGTGTAAAAGCCCTCCGGCTATAGCCGGAGGGCTTTTTTCAGAAAAAGGCAGCCCAACGCAAGGGTGTGGTTCGGGTGGAGCTGCCTCCCAGCGGAGGATTCGTCCCCGTCTCCCCGAATGCATGTTATCTTTCCGCCCACGGCCCCAGGCCCCGGACGACCCCCGTCATGGGAGGCAGGGTCAACCCATTCTCCGCTTCTTGCCCGGCTTCAAAGCCGGCTACTGACTTCCAGGCTTCGTTCAGCGGAAGCGCCGCCGACTCGCCGCCCCGGTTTACGCCGATCAGCACCCGGTCTTCTCCCCGGCGCCGTTCGTACGCAATATAAGCGTCTCCCGCGCCGGCCAGCCGCCATTCGCCGCTGTCAAAGGCGGGACACGCCCCCCGCAGCCGCCCCAAAGCCCGGTACCATTCCAATAGGGCCGTGTCCTCCCGGCCCCACGGGTACCCGCCCCGGTTGAAGGGGTCTGTGTACCCTTCCATGCCAGCCTCATCGCCATAATATAAGCAGGGGATCCCCGGCAGGGTATACTGCAATAAGGAAGCAAGGCGCAGCTTTTGCTTGCCTGCCTCCAGCTGCTGCGGCGTCATGTGCTGGACGGCCTGCCAATCCCGGTTTCTTCCCTCCTGGGGCTCGCCCCCCAGCAGGGTTAGGATCCGGGCGGTATCGTGGGTGCCCAGCAGATTCATCATGACAGCCGCGGCCGGCGGCGGGTAATTTTCCAGGATGCCTAATATCCCGTCGGCGAAGTCTTCGCCGCTGCCGCCGCCCAAAAAGGCTAAAATCATATTGTAAAAGGGATAATTCATAGCGCTGTCCAACTGTTTTCCCAGAAGGTATTTCCGCCGCCGGGAATAGCTGATTTTGTTGGATGCGTCCTCCCAGACCTCCCCTAAAATCAGGCCATCTCCTTTACAGCCCTTGACTGATTCCCGCAGCTTTTCCAAAAATAAGTCGGGAAGCTCGTCGGCAACGTCCAGCCGCCAGCCCGCCGCCCCGAGTTCCAGCCAGTGCCGCAGCACCCCTTTTTCTCCCGTAATGAACGCCAGAAAACCCGGCTGTTCCTCCCTGACCTCCGGCAGGGTTTCGTGCCCCCACCAGGCGTGGTATTCATCGGGCCAGCTTAGGAAGGAATACCAGGGATAATAGGGAGAGTCCTTCGATTGATAGGCCCCCACGCTGTGATACCGCCCTTCCCGGTTGAAATACACGCTGTCCGATCCCGTGTGGGAAAAAACCCCGTCCAGAATAATTCGGATCCCAGCCGTCGCCGCCTTTTCGCACAGGCGGCGGAAATCCTCCTTTGTGCCCAGGGCCGGATCCACCTCCAGATAATCGGCGGTGTTGTACCGGTGGTTGGAATGGGCCTCCACGATGGGGTTCAGATACAAGCAGGTCACACCCAACGACGCAAGATAAGGCAGCTTTTCCTCTATGCCCTTCAGGTCGCCGCCGTAATAGTCGTTGTTGATCACCCGGCCTGTTTCCCCCGGCTGGTGGGCCGGGGGAGCATACCAATCCTCCTGCACAAACCGTTCCGCAGGCAGCGGCTGCGCATTTTTTCCGCTTTTATAAAACCGGTCGGGAAAGATCTGGTACATCACGCCGCCACGGGGCCACCGGGGGGTGTCGTAGCTTTTATCGTATACGGTCAGCTGCCAGGCGCCGCCGCCCTCGTTCAGCATTCCCCTTCCCCGCTGGCCCCGGGTGATGGGGCGAAGCTGACCGCCGGCGTCGTAGGCAAAGGTGTACCAATACAGCCCGGGCTCCTTTAAGGACCAGGTGAATTCCCACCATTCATGGCTTTCTCCCCGCATGCCGCCCCATTTCATGGGCAGAAGACAGCGCTGGTCGCTTCCGTCGGCCCGGAAGGAGAGGTAGGCGCCCGTGCAGTGCAGCTCCCGGGGCAGGCAGATGCGCAGCTGCGCGGGCTGGTCCTGCGCCAAAGCGCCAAAGACCGATTTATATTGCAGATCACGCGCGTCATAGGCCGAATACTGCATGGTTAATCCCTTCCTTTCCCCAGAGCTAGCTTACCCCTTCAGGCCTTTGGCGTTCCAAATTTCCGATGCGTACTGCCGGATCGCCCGGTCGGCGGAAAACCGCCCCGCCGCCGCAATGTTCATCAAGGACATGCGGTTCCAGGTCTCCTGGTTCCGGTAAAGCACCGAGGCGCCTTCCTGCGCCAGGCAGTAATTGTCAAAGTCGGCCAGCACCATATAAGGATCGTGAAGGGTCAGGTTCTCAAAAATTCCGTCAAAATGCGTGGGAAGGCCCGATTGTATGAAATCCAGCGCATCCTTCAGCACGGGGTTGGCCGCATAAATCTGATAGGGATTGTATCCATTGCGGGTAGCGGATGCTTCCGGCGTGGACATGCCGAAGATTATGATGTTTTCATCTCCCACCGCCTCGTGAATCTCCACGTTGGCGCCGTCCTCTGTGCCAAGGGTAATCGCGCCGTTCAGCATCAGCTTCATGTTGCCGGTGCCCGAGGCCTCCGTCCCGGCCAGGGAAATCTGCTCGCTGATTTCGGCTGCGGGCATCAGCAGCTCCGCCAGCGTCACCCGGTAGTCCTCCAGGTAGACCACCCGCAGCCGATCCCGCACGGCGGGATCCTCGTCGATCTTTTTGCCGATTTCGCAGATCATCTGAATGATCTGCTTTGCCATAAAGTATCCCGGCGCGGCCTTGGCAGCAAATAAATAGGTGCGGGGCTGTAGGTCCAGGCCCGGATTTTCCTTCAGCCGTCGGTAATCCGCCACAATCCGCAGGGCGTTGAGATGCTGCCGCTTGTATTCATGCAGACGCTTGGCCTGCACGTCGAACAGGGAACAGGGATCCAGCGCTATGCCGTTTTGCCGTTCCACATAGGCGGCCAGCCGCTCCTTGTTGTGCCGCTTGATCTCCCCCAGACGGGATAATACGCCCGCGTCCCCGGCAAACTCCCGGAGCTTCAAAAGCTTATCCCCGTCCTTCATATACCCGTTGCCGATTAAATCGGTGATAAATTCGGCAAGCTCCGGATTGGCCTGGTTCAGCCAGCGCCGCTGGGCAATGCCGTTGGTGACATTGGTGAATTTTTCCGGATCCAAAGCGTAAAAATCGGAAAACACGGTGGTTTTTAAAATCTCGCTGTGGAGCTTGGACACGCCGTTGACCTTGTGAGAGCCCACCACGCTCAGGTTAGCCATGCGCACCATGCCCCCCGACACGATTGCCGTGCGCTCCACTAGACCCGCGTCCCCCGTGGCCTTCCAGACCGCTTCCCGCTGCCGGTTGTCGATCTCGCAGACAATTTGCCAGATCCGGGGAAGCCGCTGGCTGAAGGTATCCTTGCTCCAGCATTCCAGCGCCTCCTGCATCACGGTGTGATTGGTGTAGGCCACCGTCTGCGTTACCAGATCCCAGGCGGCCTCCCAGGTGTATCCGCACTCGTCCAGCAGCAGCCGCATCAGCTCGGGAACCACCAGCGCCGGATGGGTGTCGTTGATGTGGATCGCCACTTCCTCTGGCAGGTTGTCAAGCGTTCCGTACCGCTGCAAATGGCGGCGGAAGATATCCTGCACCGATGCGGATACCAGGAAGTACTGCTGCCGCAGCCGCAGGGATTTGCCCTCCGGATGGTTATCGGAAGGATACAGCACCTTGGAAATAACCTCCGCCATGGCGTTTTGTTCCATGGCACGCAGGTAGTTGCCTTCATTGAACAGCTGCATGTCAAAGCCGGTGGACTTCGCGCTCCACAGCCGCAGCAGGGAAACCCCCTTGCCATCCTGCCCCGGTACCATCAGGTCATAGGGCACTGCTAAAACGGTGGTGGCGTCGATATGGTTGACGTGGTGGTACTGCCCCTCCCAGGATTCCAGAATCCTTCCGTCAAACTTGACCTCCACCGCCGCGTCAGGGTGCGCCGCCAGCCACGCCTCGCCGCCGGGCAGCCAATTATCAGGCAGCTCGGTCTGCCAGCCGTCCACCAGCTTTTGCCGGAAGATGCCGAATTCATATTTGATGGAATAGCCCATGGCGGGGATTTCGTTGGTGGCGAGACCGTCCAGAAAACAGGCGGCCAGCCGCCCCAATCCGCCGTTGCCCAGGCCCGCGTCGGGCTCCTGCTCGTAGATCTGCGCAAGCCCCGTATGAAACTCCTTCAGCGCCGCCGAAAAGGATGCCTCCAGCCCCAGGCTGAACAGGCTGTTCTTCAAGGAACGGCCCATGAGGAACTCCATACACATATAATATACCTGTTTTGCGTCCTTACGGGCGCTTCTGCGCATAAAATCCGCGCGGCCTTCCGTCAGCAGTTCCCGCACCACCATCACGCAGGCCTTGTACAGCTGCTCATCCGAAGCACAGCCCGGCGCTACGCCCAGCTCGCTGGTCAGCTTTTCATGCAGCAGCTCCCGCACTTGGGCGGGTGACAATTTATAATTCAAGCTCAAAACCTCCATTGCGGAACGCGATTTTATCCTTATTTTACCCGAAAAAACAGCATTGCCTATGCTTGCTTGTTATTATACCCCACACGGGCTTCAAATGCAAGGGCCGTTCTGCTGGTAAAAGGCGTTTCAGCCCGCCATTGTTTATGCAGATTGTATATTTCGTGTTAAATAAAACGTAGAAATGTTAATTTTAATAAGCGAAATATACAAACCTTTGTGGGATTCATCGGCTTGTAAAACCGCCTGTTTTCCGGGAAATCCGCTGACTTTTCTTAAAATGACAGGTCTGTAACCCCCCTTTTTGAAAGCCGAAATGAAACGAAAAACGGCCTTTTTTACCAAATAACAGGGAGTTATTCTATATCTGTAGAAACCCGTAAGCCCGCATAAAACCAGGGTTTTTTGCAAGTGTGGAATAAATTCACCATCAATTGGCAATTTGCACAAGCAAGAGGCGGAAAAATAAAGCGAAAAGGGGCGAATGGGGCCAAATATTACATGATTGTAACCTTTGTAACCCTTTTGTAACCTTTAAAGTTTGGCGTATTTGACCAAAAATAAACCGCGTAATTCGGTTGACACTAAGGGAAAGCCTGCATATAATTCACTAGCGCGCCGGAAAAACTGTGGATTTTTCAGGCGTGAACCTGTTTTTGGGCGTCGGCATGTTTTTCCGTGGACCGAAATCATTGCCCAACAACGGAAACGGGTGCGGCGGTTGCCGCCCTGAAATAGATGGGAGTTTTTTATGTTTCATTTGAAAGAGAAGTTTATCAAGGTCACGAAGTTTCGGATTGGCGCGGCGGTTGCGGTGATCGCCGGCATGGCCTGCACCATCACCGCCAGCGCCGTGGCCAACCAGCCCGTTAAGGCGCAGCAGCGAGTCAGCGGCGTGGATGTTTCCATTACCGCGGATGGCGAGACCCTGCCTTATACCCTAAAGGAGGGGACTGTGGAGGAAGCGCTTCGCCAGGCGGAAATTTATGTTTCGCAGGACGACCTGGTATACCCGCCGCAGGACGCGCAGATTCAAGACGGCGATCATATAACCGTTACGCGTATTTATTATACGCAGGAAACGGATATTGGTGCCATTCCCTATGAAGAGGTGGAAATTGAAAACAGCGCCATGGCCAAGGGGCGGACTGTGGTTTCCACCAGAGGTGTTGAAGGCAGCGGCGTGACCACCTATCAGGTCAAGCATGTGGACGGCGTTGAGGTTTCCCGGGAGATGGTCAGCCAGCAGGTTGTGAGGGAGCCTGTGGATCAGGTGATCACCAAGGGAACCAAGGAGGAAAAGGCCGCGCCGAGCGCTGCTAAAAAGACGGCGGTGACCAGCTCCAGCGCGGTGAAAACGGTATCCGCCCTGTCGCCTTCCCAGCCGGTGCAGCTGGACAAAAACGGCGATCCGGTCAGCTACAAAAAGCTGATCACCGGCAAAGCCACGGCCTACACAGCATCCGAGGGGGCGCGGACTGCCACCGGAAAGCTGGCGCAGACGGGTTATGTGGCGGTGAATCCCAAGCAGATCCCTTACGGATCCCGCCTGTATATTAAAACCCCCGACGGCAAGGTGATTTACGGATACGCCGTAGCCGAGGACACAGGCGGTTTTGCCAAAAAGGGCCGCGTAACGGTTGATCTTTATTTTGACACCTATGAAGAATGCATTCAGTTTGGCCTGCGCAGCGTGGAGATTTACGTACTGTAGGATCTGCGTTCCGCTGCAAAGCCCCCCGGCCCGCAGAGCTTCGCGGGCCGGGGGGCTTTGCTTTTTTTGAAAAAACGTTTTTGAAATGCCGGCTCACTGTAAAAGCCTGCTCATAAATTTTTTTGTGGACATGCTTCCCGGGCGGTTAAACCGGTTCAAATGGTAAAGGCATTCCGGATCCTTCGTTATGGTATTGACCTTTTCATAACAGGTCATGGCGCTTTCAAAGCCCAGCTCCTTGAGCACAGGCAGCGCCTCCTTGCTGATATAGCCGTAAGGATAGGCGAACACCGCCGGCGTGACCCCTGCGTTCTGCCGCAGCAGCTCCTGGGTTTTGGACAGATCCTCCCGCAGCGCCTCCTGGTAGTGTTCCACGCTTTCTCCCCTTTTCCGCATGCAGCCCCTTCTGGGCGACTGGCTGTGCATATTATAGGTGTGATTGCCGATCTCGATTCGCCCGGTTGCCGCCAGCTCTTTGGTATCCTGCCAGGTTAAATGGGCATAATTAGGATTGGGATCGTTTAGGCTGCTGTATTTCTCCGAATAGGAGCCCACAATGGAAATGACTGCTTTCATATCCAATTCCTCCAGCAGCGGAAGCAGATAGGTCTTATTGTTTAAAAACCCGTCGTCCAGCGTGATGACGATGGGTTTGTCGGGCAAGGGCTTGTCGTTTTTCACATAGTCGATTACGTCTCGGATCAAAACCGTTGTGTACCCCTTATCTTTTATATACCGCAGATCCGACTCCAGCGTTTCGGGGGTAACAACAAATTTTCCGGTGCGGGAAGCGGTTTTGAGGATGCTGTGGTACATGATAATCGGGAGCCTGACTTTGGGCTGGGCGGCGCTTTCTTCCTCTGACAAAGCGTAAACGGTGATGGATGCGAAGCAGATGCACGCCGCCAGGCAGATAGGAAAAAGCAGCTTCCACCGGCATTTAAAGCAACGGTACATATCCGGGCCTTCTTTCTATACGGGTTTTCCCATTTCTAACCATATGACCCAAGGGCGTCTCTTATGTCAGCCTCCGGCATTGCCGCCCGCGTCCCGCCGTATAAAAATGAGGCCGCGGAGGATTATGATTGACAATTTGCGACATTCCCGATATAATAAGCATGTCTCATCAAGCAAAAGAGGTGAGTTTGATTGATCTACCGTCGATTCATCAAGCGTGCGATCGACTTTCTTTTCGCCCTGATGGGGTTAATAATACTATCCCCTGTGTTTCTGATCCTGATCCTGATCACAAAGCTTGATTCCAAGGGTCCAGTGTTTTTTGTACAGACTCGTATGGGAAGGAACCGAAGACCTTTTCGGATTTATAAGTTCCGGACGATGAAGGTGAACGCGCCCAACGTTCCCACGCATCAGCTGGAGGATCCGGCGCTGGTTACGAGGTTTGGCCGGTTTATGCGCAAATCCAGCCTGGATGAGATCCCCCAGATTGTGAATATCCTGCTGGGGCAAATGAGCATGATTGGCCCCCGCCCTGTGATTGAGGAGGAGAATGACGGGGTATCCAACCTGATTGAGGAGCGGGAAAAGGTTGGGGCCAACAGCGTGCGCCCCGGGCTGACGGGGCTTGCGCAGATCAACGGGCGGGACGAGCTTTCCATTCTTGATAAAGCGAAAATGGATGGAGAATATGTGAAGCGGCTGTCTTTCTCGCTGGATTGCAGGATTTTCTTTAAGACCATTGCCAAGGTGATAAAGCGGGAAGGCATTCACGATGGGAAGCGCAGGGAAGAAAACGCCTCTGCTGTAAGCGATCAGCCAATGAAATAACGCCGGCCGGGCGCGTTTTTTGTCAAACGGGCCCGGACTTTTTTTCCATGGGCGGCGACAATGATAAAATTTAGGAGCTTACATAAAATGAAAGACATAGATTTGATTCGATACAGCCGCCCTGCCAGGGCGGGCGCGGGGAGAAGGTCCAGATCCATTAAAATAGCCAATACGCTGCTTTTGCTCCTGCTGGCGATCTCGACGGCCGCGCTGGTGCTGATTTTATATGTGAGCGGGATCCTGAGCAAATTTCAGTATGACGATCAGTTCACGCAGGATGACGCCGCCCTGGGGGTTTATAAGAGCTATGAGGACAGGATCACCAATATCGCCTTGTTCGGCGTGGATCAGCGCGGGAATGAAAGCAGCAGGTCGGACAGCATAATGGTCATGACCATTGATGGGAAAAACAATAAGGTGAAGCTGTCGTCGTTTATGCGGGACAGCCGCGTGGAGATTGAAGGGCACGGCCTGGACAAGCTGGGGCACGCTTATATGTACGGGGGGCCGGAACTGGCGGTGAAGACCCTCAATCAGAATTTTAAGCTGGACATCCGAAATTATGTGACGGTGAATTTTTCCCAGCTGGCCGATATAGTGGATGCTGTGGGCGGCGTGGAGATCGAGGTCAAGGACTATGAGGTTAAGCAGCTGAACAAGCTGATCCGGGATCAGAGGTCTCTGGGGATCAACGGCACGGAGATTGCCTCCGCGGGCTTACAGACACTGGACGGGCCGCAGGCATTGGCGTACGCCCGGATTCGCAAGGTAGGCAACGGGGATTTTGAGCGAACCGACCGGCAGCGGCAGGTTTTGCAGAGTATTTTCAACAAGGCGCTGTCGCTGAAGCCCTTGGAGTATCCAAGAGCGGCCAACATGATCCTGCCGCATGTGACCACCAGCCTGTCCCTGAACGAGTGCCTGGGCTTCGCGGGGATTTTGTCACAGAACGGGGTCAAAATGGAGGATCTGCGGTTTCCGCTGAAAAAGGATTATAAGGGAAGCGGCACGGCAATGATTGGCGGCATATCCTATGTCGTGTTTGATATTGAAGCAACGGCGGACTCGGTGCACCAGTTTATATTTGACGATATCAATCCCGAGGAGGAGCCGGCAACGGCCGATGCAGCAAAGGAATAATCCCGGGGGGAGCTGCCGCTTGCCTGCACCTAACAAGCGGCGGCTTTTTGCGGCGGCCCGCGGTGCGGCGCCGCAAGGCAGATTTTTGGCTAAGTATAAAATGAAAGGGCCTTTCGCGCCGTCCTGGGGCGGGGAGCCGTAAAGGAGCATTAAAAGCATGGCAAACATGGCCGACAAAAAAATGGTGGACGCGATCACCTCCATGGAGGAGGATTTTGCGAAATGGTATACCGACGTGGTGAAAAAAGCCGAGCTGATTGATTATTCCAGCGTGCGGGGCTGTATGATTTTGCGCCCGTATGGATATGCTATTTGGGAGAACATTCAAAAGGAGCTGGACGCCCGTTTCAAAGCGACGGGGCATGAAAACGTTATGATGCCCCTGTTCATTCCTGAGAGTCTGCTGCAAAAGGAAAAAGACCATGTGGAGGGCTTTGCGCCCGAGGTCGCCTGGGTGACGCAGGGCGGTGATCAGCCGTTGACGGAACGGCTGTGCGTTCGGCCCACGTCGGAAACGCTTTTTTGCGAACATTACGCCCATGTGGTCCAATCCTACCGGGATCTTCCCAAGCTGTATAACCAGTGGTGCTCGGTGGTGCGGTGGGAAAAAACCACCCGTCCCTTTCTCCGCACCATGGAGTTTTTATGGCAGGAGGGCCACACCATGCATGAAACGGCGCAGGAAGCCGTGGAGGAAACCGAGCGCATGCTCAATTTATACGCCGGCTTTTGCGCTGACGCCCTGGCGATTCCCGTGATCAAGGGGCAAAAGACTGAGAAGGAAAAATTCGCCGGCGCGCAAGCCACCTATACCATTGAGGCGCTGATGCACGACGGTAAAGCGCTGCAAAGCGGCACCAGCCATTATTTTGGCGACGGATTTGCCAAAGCCTTTGGCATCCAGTTTACCGGGCGGGACAATTCCCTGCAGTATCCCCATCAGACCTCCTGGGGGGTTTCCACGCGGATCATCGGCGCCATCATCATGACGCACGGGGACAATAACGGCCTGAAGCTGCCGCCCTATATCGCGCCGACGCAGGTGGCGGTGATTCCCATTGCATCCCATAAGCCGGGCGTGCTGGAAAAAGCAAGGGAAATGACCGATTGCATTTCGGCGTTCTGCCGTGTCAAGCTGGATGACAGCGATCAGTCTCCCGGCTGGAAATTCGCGGAGTACGAGATGAAGGGCGTTCCCCTGCGGCTGGAAATCGGGCCCAAGGACCTGGAAAAGGGTCAATGCGTTCTGGTGCGGCGGGATACAAGGGAAAAGATTACGACGCCTTTATCAGAGCTGAAAGCCGCCATTCCCCGGCTGCTCCAGGAAATTCACGACAGCATGTACGCCCAGGCCCTGGCGCGCCGGGAGGAAATGACCTATACGGCGGCGACGCCGGACGAATTCCGGAAGATTGCACAGGAAAAGCCGGGACTGATCCGCGCCATGTGGTGCGGCGAGGAGGCCTGCGAAGCCAAGCTCAAGGATGAAACCGGGGTGACGTCCCGGTGCATGCCGTTTGACCAGACGCCGGTGGGAGACGTTTGCGCATGCTGCGGCGGGCCTGCTAAAAAGCTGGTAATTTGGGGCAAGGCGTATTAAGCCCCTTTCAAAAAGGAGATGAAGCCTTTGTCCAGAATGGAATGCTGGCTGCGGCGGGCCTGTGCGGTAACGCTCATGCTCTGCTGTTTTACCCTGGGCGCGTCGGCGGTTTCACAGGAGCCCGTCATTGACCCGGCGCCTTCCACTGTGCCGGTGGAATCGACCTCAGAGCAAGCCTCTGCTTCCACACAAGACCCATCCACGGAGCCAACCACGGCGCCTACCGTGGATCCCACGACAGAGCCCACCGCTGCAAAGCCCACGGAGCCTACGGACCGGCCGGCAACAGAGCCCGAGACGCCGCCTGTTACCCAGCCCACGACCGTTCCCTCACGGGCCACCGATCCGCCCCGGACAAGGACCGACTACACCACGGCGCCGGCAGCGGCGCCCGGCGCAGCCGAGCCGACGACGGAACCTATCCGGCAAACCAAGACCACCGAGCCGCTGCCCACGGATGAGGAAGGGGAAACGGTCACCGCTGCGGTGAAAAAGACCGATTACGGCTCGATGCTCCGCAACTGGATCTGGCTGCCGATTCTGGGGATCCTGCTTTCCCTGGGGGGGCTGATTTATATCAATGTCCGCCATCTTTCCGGTCAAAGGAAAAAAGTTCCGGGGGCAGGGGATGATTCCCAGATCTATTCCCATTCCGGGGCTGACAGAAACGGCAGGAAGGCCCGCCATGGCAGGCGGCCCATTAAATAATGCGGAAAACGAAAATAGCAGCTTTGCTGCTATTTTTTTATTTTGTACTGCTCGGCTGGGGCAAAGGGCTGCGGCGGCCTGCCGCTTGTGTGCGAACAGCGGCTGTTTCAACTGCATGTGGATGTTCCGCCCCGGCGCTTAAAGAGGCGAATTGTAGTTTCTATACAAAACTTGGGAAAAATCCGGCCGTTTAGTTGACAGGCTTGAGCTCGTATGATAAGATTACCTTAATAAAATACGATCAAGGGAGACGCTGGCGGGAAGAACCCTTCACTGCCGGCGGGAGAGGCTCTGCCATGGGCGAATTGCTAAGGCTGATCAAAAAATTGGATATACGAGGCCTTTTATTGGAAAAAACCGAAAACGAGGCGGTAAGGTTTTTCCGGTATTTGTTTGTGGGCGGGATTGCCTTTGTGGCCGATTACGGCAGCTTTACCCTGGCTACGCTGCCGCTGGGAAAAACCGGATGGGGCCTGGCCGGGGCAACCACCGTTGGCTTTTTGGCGGGGGTTACGGTGAATTATTTATTATCCAAACGGCTTGTCTTTACCCAATCGGCCGTTGTGAAAAACCCGGCGGCGGAATTTTTATTCTACGGCTTGATTGGTCTTGGAGGCTGGGGGCTTAACGTTTTGCTTATGCTATGGTTTGAGACCTTGATGAACGTATACCTGGCAAAGATTCTAGTATCGCTGCTCGTGCTGGTTTATAATTATCTGGCCCGGCGGCTTTTGCTTTACAGAAAATAATCTGTGTGACAAGGGATCGCAATTTTGGGAGGAAGCTGCTCATGGAAACTGTGATTATCATCGGCGCCGGCCCCGCGGGTCTGACAGCCGGGCTGGAACTGCTAAAAAACGGCGCCGGGGAATACCGAGTGCTCCTGCTGGAGCAAAGCGGCGAAGTCGGCGGGATTTCCCGAACGGTTCGGTACAACGGCAACCGAATGGATATCGGCGGCCACCGGTTTTTCTCCAAAAACCGGCGGGTGACGGAGTGGTGGGAGGAAATCATGCCCCTTCAGGGCAAGCCTTCCTTTGACGATAAGCTATTAGGCCGGGAAAAAGAGCTTGCTCCAGGCGGGCCTGATCCTGAAACGGAGGATAGGGTCATGCTGCTGCGGCGCCGGGTATCCCGGATTTACTATTTAAAAAGGTTTTTTGATTACCCGATCTCCATGAAATGGCAGACCCTTCGCAATATGGGCTTTGCCCGGACGATGAAGGCCGGGTTCAGTTATTTTAAGACCATTTTCCACAAGCGGCAGGAAAATTCGCTGGAGGATTTTTATATCAACCGGTTTGGCAAGGTGCTTTACAGTATGTTTTTTGAAGGGTACACGGAGAAGCTGTGGGGCAGGCATCCCAGCGGCTTGTCTGCGGACTGGGGGGCCCAGCGGGTTAAGGGACTGTCCATAGCGGCCGTGATTCAAGATATGCTCCAAAAGCTGCTGCCCAAAAGCAAAACAAAAAAGGCAAGGGTGGAAACCTCGCTGATTGAAGAATTTGTTTATCCTAAATTCGGCCCGGGACAGCTGTGGGAAACCGTGGCGGAACGGATCAAGGATTTGGGCGGGGAAATTCATATGCACTGCCGCGTCAAGAGGCTGCGGACGGAAAACGGCAGGGTGACCGGCGTTGTCTGTGAGGAAAATGGGAAAGAAGTCGTGTATGAGGGGGATCGGTTTATATCCTCCATGCCTGTGAAGGACCTGGTGGCGGGCATGGGCGAAGCGGTTCCCCAACGGGCCGCCGCCATCGCCTCCGGCCTTCCCTACCGGGACTTTGTCACGGTGGGGCTGCTGGTGAAAAGGCTGAAGCTTGTAAATCAAACGGATATAAAAACCCTGAACGATATGATCCCCGACTGCTGGATCTATGTGCAGGATACGGATGTCAAGCTGGGCCGAATCCAGGTTTTCAACAACTGGTCGCCCTATATGGTTGCGGATCCGATCAAAACCGTGTGGATCGGGCTGGAATACTTCTGCACCGAAGGCGACGAATTTTGGAATATGTCCGATGAGGACTGTATCCGGTTTGCGGTTGCAGAGCTGACGCGCATGGGCGTTATCAGCGGGCCGGGGGACGTCATGGACAGCCACCGGGAGCGGGTGCAAAAGGCATATCCCGCGTATTTTGACACGTATGCCCAAATCGACGAATTGATCGCGTATCTGGATACCTTCCAGAATCTCTACTGTGTGGGCCGCAACGGTCAGCATCGGTATAATAACATGGATCACTCGATGCTGACCGCCTTTGAAACGGTGGACAATATTCTTTCCGGGAAAACCGGCAAGGAAAATATCTGGGGTGTCAATACGGAACAGGAGTATCATGAGGAGGGGAGCGCCCAGTGAACCGATGGAAAAAGCTTTGGGAGCAGTATCATCTTTCAGCCAGTCTGTCCTTTGTTTTCCTAGGCTGGGCTTTCGGCGCGGTGCTCTATTACATTCTGTTTCCCGCGGCCGGATACTTTCATTCCGACTGCACGGACACGCTTTATTGGGCCAACGCCTCCTATGAAGCCGGAAGGCTGATCAGCGGCGATTTTTGGTACGCGGCGCTGCTTCCCGTTGGCGGGAACCTGCTGATGCTGCCCTTTATTCCCTTTTTCGGGGTTTCCATGACGACGCATACCATTGGAATGGTATTGTTTGCTGTTTTGTTTACGGGGGCGTTGTGGTTTTTATTCCGCTCCCTGCGCTTTTCCATCAATTGGAGCGCCAACGCCACGGCGGTTATCCTGCTGCTTTTGTCGGGCAGCGACAAACTGCGGGAGATGTTTTGGGGCCACGTGATCTACTACAGCCTTGGCCTGATTCTGCTGATCGTGGGTCTGGGCCTGATCTGCCGGATGTGGACGCCGCAAAAGCAGCAGGGGAAAAACAAGCCGCTGGTTTTTTCTATTTTGCTGGGGGTGACCGGCGTGGCGGCGGCCATGAACGGGGCCCAAATCCTCACCTTGGTCACGCTGCCGCTGTTTGGCGCGGTAGCCGCGGAATGGCTGCTGGATCGCAAAACCCCCTTGTTGTGCAAACAAAACATTCCGGTATATCGCATTGCCTGTATTTTGGCGGGCGCGACGGTTCTGGGCCTTGCTTTACTCGCGTTTTTTCGCGGCGGCGTAACCGCCGGATATGCCGACGCGTACTCTGCCTATTCCAGCATGAACGAGTGGGCGGACAACGCGCT
Organism: uncultured Clostridia bacterium; assembly: GCA_944383495.1. Taxonomy (GTDB): domain Bacteria; phylum Bacillota; class Clostridia; order Oscillospirales; family Acutalibacteraceae; genus CALWPT01. The sequence continues at coordinate 27,404 of CALWPT010000022.1, forward strand.
GCGTTTTCCCGAGCACTGGTTTTCCCTGCTGGGGGTGGACGCCCAGGACGGAGATTCCTTGTTCAGCGCTGCTTCCGTGATCAATATCCTGCGGGTGCTCTGCGGGCTTCTCATTTTGATTGTTCCCGCTGCCGCCGCCTTTTTCTATCATAAAATACAAAACAGAGGAACCCGGCTGCTGCTGTGGTGCCATTGGCTGGTGAGCGGGTTTATTTTGTTCGGGTATATCTGCGGCGGGCTTTCCGCCGCCAACTGGCGGCTGACGCCGATGATGGCCACGGGAATTTTGGCTGCGCTGGGCTGCTTCCGGTGCTGGGCGGAGCAAATGGAACGGCCTCGGGTTCCGTATTTGCTGGCCGCATCCCTTGTGATGCTTTCCCTGGTCAATTTTTACACAATTATTACCATGCCGCCGGATTACGGCCGTGACAACAAACTACACGTTCTTTCCCAAGAGCTGGAAAAGCAGGATCTGACCTACGGGTACGCCACCTTCTGGAACAGCCAGAGCATCACTGTGCTGTCCGATTCCAGGGTAAGGGCCCGGGGGGTCACGGTGGATAACAACGGCGTTTCTCCGTATCGCTACCAATCCTCCTCCGCGTGGTACCGGGATCAACCGGGCGTTTCGCAATACTTTTTGCTGCTGAGCGAGCAGGAGTACCAGACGGTTGCCAACAGCGCCGCTGGCAGCGGATTACTGGAAAGGGCGGAACGGGAATTTGCCATTTTAAGCTATCATGTGCTGGTTTATCCGGAAAATATAGTCCTGGCGCCGTCATAAGGGGGCGAGTTGTCTGACCTTGCCAAAGCCTAGGCTGTAATAAAATATTTTTATTTCCCGGCGGGATTCGGCGGTGCGTGATGAGCCAATACATGGATGCGGACGATTTGCACCGCAGGCTTAAAAAATGTTGGGCAGGTGCGGGCAATTGACCCATGATTGAAGAGGATATCTCCTGTGGGGATGCGCTTGCGCAAATCAACGCCGCAAAACCGGGCCTTCCCAAGGCCGGCCGGGTTGCGCTGCACGGCGCGCTGGTGCATAACGCAGGATTCTGTTCCTGTAATTGTCAGTTCCGCGGTCCTGCTGAAATGGAAAAAACGGAGAGCGTTGAACGTGGGAGAGCCTCGCCCCCCTGTCCCCAATGCCTTCCGGCATAACAAAACGCACCTCACTTTTGCGAGGTGCGCGGATGATCGCGGCTGTTAACGCATATGATCTGTTTTACGCTCGCCTTGCCGTTTGATCCAACACCTGTCAAACGCAAGCGCGTGGCTTTTGTCAGTATCCTGCAAACAGAGAACCAAATGGGCGGCTAATCCTCTTTTTTCGGCACTTCGCCGTAAAGATTGAAACGAAACAGCTTGGTCTCATCCTCCGGCAGTTCGCAGCGGATCTGCGCATCAGAGATCACGCCGCCTTTAATCAGCGTCTTCAGTCCGGCAAACTGGCAGAGCTTGGACTTCAGGTTCAAAACGTCGCCTTCCGGCGTTTCCAGGTACACGTTTCCCTTACAGGTGTCCAGTGTTTGAATAAAATCGTTAATATCCCGGTCTCGCAAATTAATTTTATCTGACATCTTCCTTACCTCCCTTGGCTGCCGCCCGGCGGTATGCTCATGAAAACGGCTCTGTTTGCATGCGGACAGCGGCTTTTTCCGCTGTCAATATTATGATACCCATTTTCCTTACAAATGTCAATTGCCAAACAAAATGAATCTGGGGTTCTTTTTCGGCGCAAATTAAACACAGTGCACAAAAAAATTTTTTATATTTATGCAGTTTGCTGTTTTTAAAAAAGAAACCTCGCGGCGGCTGTCGTGAGGTTCCTTTTTTATTCTGCATCAAGCGCCTGGTTACAGCAGCGATCGGTATAAAGCGGCAATTTCCTCCACGCTGGTTTCCCGGGGATTGCCAGGGCGGCAGGCGTCAGCATAGGCTGACTCAGCCAGGAACGGGATATCCTCTTCCTTCACAATTCCCTTCAGACTGGCAGGGATGCCCACATCGGCCGCCAGCTGGCGCACCGCATCCACCGCCGCCTTGCGGTATTCCTCCACCGGCATTTGATCCACGCCGGCAACGCCCATCGCCTTGGCAATGTGCTTGTATTTGTCGCCGGTGGCGGGGGCGTTGTATTCCATCACGGTGGGGAGAATAATGGCGTTTGCTACGCCATGGGGCGTGTCGTACACCGCGCCCAGCGGATGCGCCATGGAATGAACGATGCCCAAGCCAACATTGGAAAAGCCCATGCCGGCGATATACTGGCCTAAAGCCATATCCCGCCGCCCGTCCGGCGTGTTGTTGACCGCGTCCCGCAGGGAACGCGAGATGATTTCAATGGCCTTTAAGTGGAACATGTCGGTCAGCTCCCAGGCGGCCTTGGTGATATAGCCTTCAATGGCGTGGGTCAGCGCGTCCATACCGGTGGAGGCGGTGAGGCCTTTGGGCATAGAGGACATCATATCCGGATCCACTATGGCCACAATTGGGATATCGTGCGGGTCAACGCACACAAATTTTCGGTTTTTTTCCGTGTCGGTTATCACATAATTGATCGTAACCTCCGCGGCGGTGCCGGCGGTGGTGGGGACGGCGATGATCGGCACAGATTCTTTTTTGGTATCCGCCGCTCCCTCCAGACTGCGGACGTCTTCATGCTCGGGATTGGCGGCGATGATCCCAATGGCCTTAGCCGTGTCCATAGACGAGCCCCCGCCAATGGCGACAATGTAATCCGCGCTGGACGCATGGAACGCCTTCACCCCTGACTGCACATTTTCGATCGTGGGATTGGGACGGATATCGGAATAAATTTCGTAGGGCTGCCCGGCCTGTTCCAGCACGCCGGTGACCTTCTGGGTCACGCCGAATTTCAGCAGATCCGGATCGGAGCAGACAAAGGCCTTGCGAAAGCCGCGTTTTTTGGCTTCTGCGGCGATTTCCTCGATTGCCCCGGCGCCATGGTAGGCGATTTCATTCAGAACAATGCGGTTTGCCATGATACATCTCTCCCTTATTTTTATAATACGGCGCTGGAGGATTTTCCAGCTGGGATCATTATACCACCTTTTGGCGGCAGGACAAGGGCAAAGAAAGCGCCAATTTGTAAATTTTTTATTGACAGGGGCTGTAAGCCGCGCCGCCACGGGTCAAGGGCATGGCGAACCGACGGCGCCTTTTGAAATTTACTCTGGTAAAATAAGCAGAGATATGCTATTATCTATTATAATAAAGCCTCCCGGGTGATAGCGCGCAAAAAAAATTTGCACGTTCGCCAGCGCGCATCCATGGTTGAAAAACCGCCGCGTACGATAAGCCTTTGTGACGGCGCATCAGCAGGAGCCCCGTAAAAGGCTAGAGCCGGCAGGCCGAGGGCGGCTTTTTGCGGAAAAGCAGGAACAGCAAAGCAGACGGCTGCGCTTTTATGAAAGAAAAATCGGAGCGGGCTTGACGCGTTCCGATGTGTCTGCCGGGGATAAAAAAGCCGCCGGGTTGAACGCGGGCAGTTTGTCCATCGTAAAGAAAAGAGCCCGGAGCGGGAATTGGCTCCAGGCCCTGCCTGTCTAAGGACTATGAAAAAGATAGTCTGCGTTGCTGCGGGTGGAGTCGAACCCGCGTACCCAAAAAGCTTGGCAGCGACAGCGGGCCGTCGCAAATGCGTTTACAGCTGAGCCGGGGAGCCGAGCGGGGCTTTTTTGGAAAAGGAGACGCAGCCAAAGGTGCGCACCGGCAACTTTTTTATAAAAAGAAGGCCGCCGCAAGCTGCAAATCGCTTGCGGCGGCGTGGTCCGCCCAGGAGGACTCGAACCCCCAACGTCAGAATCGGAATCTGATGTTTTATCCGGTTAGACTATGGGCGGACAATGAAAACCGCTTCAGTAAGTATAGCAAAAAATTCTCTGCTTGTAAAGAGGGAATTCAAAAATTGCACCGCTCTTTTTGCATGCAAGCATGCGCCCAGCGCATGAGATGCCCCGCGGGGCCGGAATTGCGTCCCGGCGGCGGCTCGCCGCAAAGAAATGCGCGCACAGGAAGCGTGCGCTGATCCGCGGGGGAAAACGAAAGCCCTTGCAGGAGGCGGGAGCGCGTCCCGGCGGCGGCTCGCCGCAGGCTTCAGATATTTGTCATATAATTTTGAAAGGATGATAAACATGAATTCTTTTTCCCCTCGTGTAAACACGCTGTTGAAGGAAATGACCCTCAACGAAAAAATCGGTCAAACCTTCCAGATTGTCGCGGGATTTTACCATGAGGAGGGAATAAAGATCGAGGATCTGACCGGCCCCATCACCGACGAAACCGTTGCCGAAGATGTCTTGTGGAATATTGGTTCAATAATTGACAACGCCTCCTGCGACCCGGAACGGAATCGGAGGGTGCAGGAAACGTTTTTGGAGCACAACCGCCTGGGAATTCCGCTTTTATTTATGGCGGATATCATACACGGCTATAAAACCTGTTTTCCCATACCGCTGGCCATGACCTGTGCGTTTGATCCGGAGCCCGTCTTGGAATACGCGCGCACCGCGGCGGCGGAGGCGCGGGCAGCGGGGATTCATGTTACCTTCTCCCCCATGCTGGATTTATCCCGCGACTGCCGCTGGGGCCGGGTGATGGAGGGGCCCGGGGAGGATCCCTTCTTAGGGGAGATGGCCGCCCGCGCCTATGTGGAAGGGTACCAGGGCGCAAACGAGGATGAACTCAAGCGGCAGGATCGCCTTGCCGCGACGCTGAAGCATTTTGCCGGCTATGGTTTTGTCATGGGCGGACGGGATTACGACGAAACCGATATCACAGAGCATACTCTGCGGGAGTACGTACTTCGCGCCTTTAAAGCCGGAGTGGACGCGGGGGCAGAATTGGTAATGTCCAGCTTCACCACCTTTGAGGGCGTGCCTGCCAATGGAAATAAAAAGCTGATGCAGGATATTCTGCGCGGGGAGCTAGGCTTTAAAGGGGTGCTGATCAGCGATTGCGGCAGCATCAACCGCATCCAGGGCTACCATGTTGCCGCATCCGGCAAGGAAGCCTCCCGCATGGCGGTGGACGCGGGCTGTGACATTGATATGATGGGCTTTCGCTATATCAACGACATCAAGACCCTTCTGGCGGAAAAGAAAATGACCATGGAGCAACTGGATGAAATGGTTGGCCGTATTCTGACCCTGAAGGAAAAGCTGGGACTGTTCGAAGACCCCTTCAAGGGCATTTCAAAGGAGAGAACCGACGCGCTGTACCTGTGTGAAGACCACCGGGCCAAGGCCCGCCGCGCGGCGCAGAAATCCATGGTGCTGCTGCAAAATAATGGGCTGCTGCCCTTTTCTAAGGATGTTAAAACCGTGGCGGTCATTGGGCCAAACGGGGGCGACATCAATATAAACGGGAACTGGAGCAGCCACTGCGACTGTAAGGACAGCGTGAAGGTGTATGAAGGCGTGCAGAATGCCATTCCGGGAGCAAATGTGCTCCTGGAGAGGGGCTGCGAATTTACCGCGCGCGACGAGGCGCTGCTGCACCGGGCGGTGGAAGCGGCAAAGCAGGCGGATCTTGTGCTCCTGGCGCTGGGCGAAAAGGATTGCTGGTCAGGCGAGGCCTGCTCCACCACCAATATTGCCCTTACCCCCTGCCAAATGGAGCTGGCCCGCGCGGTTGTAAAGGCCAATCCCAAAACCGTTGCTTTGCTGATCAATGGCCGTCCCATGGATTTGACAGAGCTGAGCGGCTTTGCCCCGGCGATTTTAGAATGCTGGTTCCCCGGCACAGAAGGCGGCAACGCAATTGCCGATTTGGTTTTCGGCGACGTGGAGCCCACCGGCCGCCTTGCCATGAGCTTCCCATACTGCGTGGGGCAGGTGCCGACCTATTACAACCGCTCTCAGGTCAGCCACTACAATCCCAGCGGCAGCCCCAATGTGTGGTTCCAGCTTCGGTATTCCAACTGCTCGATCCACCCCAGGTTTGCCTTTGGGCACGGGCTGGGATACACGAAATTTTCCTATAAAGGGCTGACCGTGCCCGCGGCCATGATAAGAGGCGGGGAAATCACCGTGTCTTGTACTGTGGCCAATGAGGGAGACCGGCCGGGAACGGAAACGGTGCAGCTGTACCTGCGGGATGAGTTTGCCCAGGTGATACGGCCGCTGAAGGAGCTAAAGGGGGTTCAGAAGGTGACTTTGCAGCCCGGGGAGGAACGCCTGGTGTCCTTCACCATAACGGAGGAAATGCTGAAGTACCACCACAGGGATTTCAGCTTTTGCGCCGATGCGGGAGCCTTCCAGGTGTTCATCGGCCATGACAGTACCGTTGAAGAATACAAGGTGTTCGAGCTAAAGGACGAATACCCAGCCGCAGAGCGGCAATGAGCTTACCCGGCGCGCTTCCTGACGGGAAGCCGGCCGGTGGTTGGATAGGCTGCGCAAATGGCAGCCGGAAAAGCCGGCTTCAAATGCCGCATTGGAAGGGGGGATGAGAATTGCAGATTCGTGAGTCCGCTGAAAATTATTTGGAGACCATACTGATCTTGACAAAGCGGCACGGCCAGGTGCGTTCTGTTGATATTGCCAGCGAGCTGTCCTTTTCCAAGCCCAGCGTCAGCGTCGCAATGAAAAACCTGCGTAACAACGGGTATATCCAGGTGGACAAGAACGGGTATATCTCCCTCCTTGAAAAGGGCCGTGAAATCGCGGAAAGAATCTATGAGCGGCACACGCTGTTATCCGACTGGCTGACAGCTCTGGGCGTGAGCCCCCAGGTAGCGGCGGAAGACGCTTGCCGGATCGAGCATGTGATCAGCGCGGAAACCTTCGAGGCCTTTAAAGCCCATACCGCTCAAAACAAAAAGCCATAACAGCAAGCGCCCGGCTGTAAATACCGGGCGCTTGCTGTTTGTCCAAACTGCTTCTTTTGTGCCATTTCCGCCGCAAGGCCGGCCAGACGGTTCCCATCGCCCCGCAAGGCGATTTTGTCCTCATCGTTTTGAAAACCATCAAAATTCTAACGATTTTGATCAGCATTCCATGCAATGGGATCAGCCGCTGGCCGACGGCCGCAATATGGCAATCAGGAAAAAACGATTGAGAATTCCCCTTTCGGAAAAGCCCGCGGAAGGGGGCTGGCCTTTGGGTTAGTTGGTATAATTGTCAAAATAGCCCTGAATATAAACGATGGGCGTTCCCTTGTCCCCGCTGCCAGAGGTCAGATCGCACAATGAGCCGATTAGGTCGGTGAGCCGACGGGGGGTGGTGCCTTGCGATTCCATGGCGCCCACGAGATCCGCGTCCTTATGCTTAATGTAATCAGAAATAGCGGCCTTCAGCGCGTCCCCCGATAAATGGGCGAAATTGTTATCGGCCAAGTACTTCAGCTTAACCTCGTTGGGCGTTCCCGCCAAGCCCGCCGTGTGAGCGGGGGAGACCACCGGATCGGCCAGCTCCCAAATCTTCCCTACAGGGTCTTTAAATGCCCCGTCGCCGTATACCATGACCTCCACGGCCTTTCCCGTGGCCTCCTTCAGCTTTTGCTGCACGCTGTCCACAAAGCCGCCGCAGTCACGCGGGAACAGCTTGACGGTATCCTCCGTGGCCTTATTGGAGCCCAGCAGCCCGTATTGCTCGTTGCAGCCGCTGCCGTTCACAGGGGCCGTTAAAATGTCATCCAGCCCGAATACCCGTTCGCCGCCGTTTTCCCTTAAGAGCCGCTTCGTGCGTTCCCGGGTGTGAATATCGCAGGCCAGCACATTTTTGGTATACCGCAGAATGGCGCGGGGATCGTTGCTGAATATGATCTCCGCTTGGGCGCCGCTTTCCTCGATCAGAGAGCTGTAATATGCCACATAATCCACGCCTGTGAAGGTGTGCTTGTTTTCCCCGAACAGCGCCCGGTACTGAGAAAGGGTGAGCAGGTCGGAGTATGGGTTAACGCCCTTTTCATCTAATTGATCTAAGGAAATCAGGTGGTTGCCCACCTCGTCGGAAGGGTAGGACAGCATGAGGATTACCTTTTTGGCGCCCTTGGCGATCCCCCGCAGGCAGATGGCAAAGCGGTTCCGGCTTAAAATGGGAAAGATGACCCCGATTGTTCCGCCGCCCAGCTTGGCACGCACGTCGGCGGCGATATCGTTCGTCGTTGCGTAGTTTCCCTGGGCTCGGGCCACGACAGCCTCCGTGACCGCGACGACGTCCCGATCCCGCAGGGCAAACCCCTCGCTTTCAGACGCCTTCAAAACCGAATCCACCACGATAGAGGCCAGATCGTCTCCCTTTCGGATAATGGGGGCCCGCACGCCCCGCACCACGGTTCCAACCATTCGTTCCATACTGTCATCCCTTTTCTTTTCATTCTTCTGTTTAGAAAACACAGTTATTATAATACAAACATGCCCATAAGTAAAGACTAGATTCCTAGACGCCCAGGTTTTTACCCCGGACGGCGGGCTGCTGCAGGGGCCTTTGGACCTTTTGCTGTTGAATTTTAAATGGGTTTGTGGTAAAGTTATTCTGATAGCGAGGTGGAGGCATGAGGCCATATTCCGGGAGAAAACGGCGAACCAACCGCCGGGGCGCCCTGCTGCTGGGAGGGGTTCTTTTCACCGTCCTGCTCATTGCTGGCGGGGCGGTGTACCTGCACGTCCGGGTGGTGCAGAAAACCGTCACGTCCTATGCCATGGGCGCGCCGGTTTCTATCACGCTGTACGGCAAAGACGGCGCTGCGCTGGAGCAGTGCGGCCGCGCGGCGGCCGGAGCGGTCAATGCGCTGGAACGGCAGATTTCCGTGAGGATCAGCGGCTCGGAGGTGGACCGGATCAATCAGCATGAGGGGCCCGCGTCCGCCCCTGAATCCGCGTACATATTAAAGCAGATCCTCCCCATTTGCCGCCAGACCGGCGGGAAGTACGATCCGACCTTGGGCGGGGTTCTGCGGCTGTGGGATTTTGAGTCTGCGCCCAAAACCATTCCGGATCATCGGCAGATTGATCTGCTGCTTCATGACGTTGGGTATGATAACCTGGAAATCAGGGGAGACAGGGTGGAGCTGTCGGCTCCGTCGGCGCTGCTGGATTTTGGCTCGGTGGGGAAGGGGTACGCCTGCGATAAGGCAGCGGAGGCCCTGGCCGGCGGGCAGGTCAGCGGCGGCGTGGTCGCCGTGGGCGGCAGCATCGGCCTTGTGGGAGAAAAGCCCGGCAGCCGGTTATATAAGGTGGACATCACCGATCCGCTGGACAAAACCGGTGTTTTCGGCTCGCTTCACCTGCCGGGGGGCAGTTTCATCTCCACCTCGGGGGCCTATGAGCGGTATATCGAATTTGAAGGGGAAGCCTACGGCCATATTCTGGACGCACGCACCGGAATGCCCTCAGACAGCGGCATTTTGTCCTGCACCGTGGTGGCGGACAGCGGCCTGAAAAGCGACGCGCTTTCCACCGCCTGCTTTCTGCTGCCGCCCCAGGAGGGGCTGGCGCTTTTGGCCCGAAACGGAGCCGAGGGGGTGCTGGTGGACGAAAACAAGACGGTTTACGTCACCGACGGGCTGCGAAACAGCTTTTCCCTGTCTCCCGGCAGCGGGTACCGGCTGGAAGGGAAATAAGCGGCCAATCCAGGGAAAGCCCATACCCGCGACAACCAAAATCAACAGAAAGGGGCGCTGCTGCGGTGAAAAGGCTGTTTGGCCGGCTGGACGCATTGCTGATCGCTGGGATTCTCCTGCTGGCCGCGCTGCCGGCAGCCCTTTATTTTGCCCAGCCTAAATCGGTGCGGGCGAACATATATGTTAAAGGGGAATTATACCAAACCGTGCCGCTGGATATCGACCGGGATTTCACCGTGACGGGAAATTTGCCGGTGGTGATCCGGGTGGAAAAGGGCGGGATTCGGTTTCTCAGCTCCCCCTGCCACGACCAGGTCTGCGTGCGCACCGGGCTTTTGACCCGGGGGGGCAGCACGGCGGCCTGCCTGCCGGCGGCCATCGTCATTCGGCTGACAGGGGACGGGAAGGAAAGCGATGGGGTGACCTACTGATGAAAGGGAAAAAAAGGGCTGCTCCGACCGTGGCCCAGCATGCGGCCCTGACAGGGCTTTTAACCGCACAGGCCATTGTTTTGAGCTTTTTGGAAAATTTGCTTCCTTTGCTGCCCTTTCTGCCGCCGGGGGCAAAGCTGGGGCTTTCCAATCTGGTGGTGCTTTACGCGGCCATGGATTTGAGCCTGCCCTCTGCTTTGTGCATCGCGGTCATGAAGGCGTTTTTCGTCCTGGTCACCCGTGGCGGCGCGGCGTTTGCCATGAGCCTGTGCGGGGGACTGCTGTCGGCGTTGGCCATGGGGCTTTTGCTGCGGATGTCGCAAAACCGGCTGGGACTCGTTGGCGTGTGCGTCGGGGGTGCGGTGTGCCACAACCTGGGGCAGCTGCTGGCGGCCTGCGTGCTCTCCGCTTCCAATCTGCTGTTCTACCTGCCGGCGCTGCTGCTGTTCGGCGTTTTGGCGGGGATTTTGACCGGCGTGGTCATCCGGCTGCTTTTGCCGGCGCTGCGAAAGCAGCTGGCGGTGGTCGTCCGCCATTGGGAGCCAAGTCAATAATATGGGCGTTGCCCATAAAAGGAGCCAAGGAGAAAGGGTTTGATCGCACATGGGAAAGCTGCGTCTGGAAGAAGCGCTGCGCCCCGCGGGGCGCAGCCGGGGCGGCGTTCGCGTGCCTCATCAAAAGAACACCGCCACAAGCCAAACGGTGGAGATGCCGCCGCCCGAGCGGGTGGTGCTGCCCATGCAGCAGCACATCGGCGCGGCCTGCACCCCGATTGTGAAACCGGGGGAGCATGTGTTTCTCGGCCAAAAGATCGGGGACAGCGGCGGATTTGTCAGCGCGCCGGTTCACGCCAGCGTGTCGGGAACGGTGAAGGCCGTCGGGGAACTGCTGCTTCCAGGCGGGCAGCGGGTCAAAACCGTTGAAATCCAATCGGACGGCGAAATGCAGCCTGACCCGGCCATCGCCCCGCCCAAGGCGGAAGCCCTTTCTGACCTGATTGAAGCGGCGCGGGCCTCGGGTCTTGTGGGCTTAGGCGGCGCGGGCTTTCCGGCTCATGTCAAGCTGACCCCCAACCCGGGAAAGCCCATAGACACCCTCATTGTCAACGGCGCGGAATGCGAGCCCTTCATCACCTCCGACCACCGGGAGGCCCTGGAAAACGGCGCCGACGTCATGGACGGGGTTTATACCCTTTTGCGCCTCACCGGGGTGCAGAGGGTCATCATCGCCATTGAGGACAATAAGCCCGACGCGATTCAAGCGCTGTACGACATTGCCGCCAGCCAGCGGGACACAAAGCATCAGGTGTTCGTCATGCCCATGAAGTCCCGGTACCCCATGGGGGCGGAAAAGGTGCTGGTGCAGAACGCCGCAGGGCGGGAGATCCCCATGGGTCAGCTGCCGGCGGACGTGGGCTGCCTGGTCATGAACATCACCTCGGTGGGCTTTCTGGCCCGGTATCTGAAAACCGGCATGCCGCTTGTGAGCAAACGGATCACGGTGGACGGCTCGGCGGTAGGAACCCCCTGCAACCTGCGGGTTCCCATCGGCGCCTCCATTGCCGACGTCATCGCCTTTTGCGGGGGATATCGGGAGGAACCGGGGAAAATCCTCATGGGCGGCCCCATGATGGGCCTGGCACTGGTAGACGACAGCCTCCCCGTTCTCAAGCAAAATAACGCCATTTTAGCCTTGGCGCAGCGGGACTGCAAGCCGGAAAAAGCCACCGCCTGCATCCGCTGCGGCCGGTGCGTGGCCGCCTGTCCCATGGGGCTCATGCCCACGGCGGCGGAGCGGCAGGTCAAAACAGGCGACGCTTCTGCGCTGGAAAAAGCGGGGGTTTCCGCCTGCATTGAATGCGGCAGCTGCGCCTTTTCGTGCCCGGCCAAACGGCCGCTGGTTCAGTCCATGCGGCTGGCGAAGGAAATGGTGAGAAAGGCGGCGTCCCGATGAACCAGTTGTTTGTTAGTCCCTCCCCCCACATAACCGATCTGGACAGCACCCGCGGCATCATGCTGGACGTGATCATCGCGCTGCTGCCGGCGGCGGTGGCGGCGGTGTGGATTTTCGGCCCCCGAAGCGCGCTGGTGATTTTGGTCAGCGTGGCGGCGGCGGTGGCGGCCGAATACCTCAGCCGCAAAATCATGAAGCGGGAAAACACCATTGGGGATCTGTCCGCGGTGGTGACCGGTCTGCTGCTGGCCTATAACCTGCCCTCCACCATCCCGCTGTGGATGGCGGCTCTCGGCAGCGGGGCGGCCATCGTGGTGGTCAAGCAGCTGTTCGGCGGGATTGGGCAGAACTTTCTCAACCCGGCGCTGGCGGGGCGGATCGTGCTGATGTGCTCCTTCCCGGCGGCGATGACCAATTGGATCGCCCCCTTCGCCTACCGCACAGGGGACGCGGTCACCGCCGCTTCGCCCCTGGCCGCGGCGGACGCAGGCTCGGCCCTGCCCTCTATCAGCGATATGCTGCTGGGCGTGCGGGCGGGGTGCTTGGGGGAAACCTGCGTCATCGCCCTGGTGTTCGGCGGGCTTTATCTGGTGCTGCGCCGGGTGATCTCCCCCATCATCCCCGTTGCCTATATCGCCACCACGGCGCTCCTCATGTGGCTGGGCGGCGCGGACCCCCTTTATCAGGCTCTGTCGGGCGGGCTGGTGCTGGGCGCCATCTTCATGGCCACCGATTACACCACCTCCCCCCTCACCTGGCGGGGCAAGCTTATTTTCGGCGTGGGCTGCGGGGCCATTACGGCGTTGATCCGACTCTTTGGCTCTCTGCCGGAAGGGGTTTCCTTCTCCATCGTCATTATGAACCTGCTGGTGCCGTACATTGAGCGGCTGACCGCGCCCAAGCCCTTCGGCCGGGAAAAGAAAACGAAAGGGGGCGCGGCAAAATGAAGCTGTGGAAAACCATTTTAATCCCCACCCTGTCCCTCTTTGTCATCTGCCTCGTGGTGGCCGGGGCCTTGGCCGGCTCCAACGCCATCACCGCCCGAAAAATCGAGGAGCTCAACCGGCGGAACACCGAAGCCCTCATGAAGCAGGTGCTGCCTGCCGAAGCCTATGAGGAGGTGAGCGCCGAAGGGGGCACGGTTTACCGGGCCTCGTCGGGCGGCGCCGCCGCCGGGTATGTCATCGTCACCGCCGCAAAGGGGTACGGGGGCGACGTTCAGGTCATGACCGGGTTTGACGAGACGGGCGCCATCACGAATATCGACATCGTCGCCTGCGACGACGAGACCCCCGGCCTGGGCCAGCGGGTCAAGGAACGCGCCTTTCTGGACCAATTCGTGGGGAAAACAGAAAAAACCGTTCTGAAAACGGATGTGGACGCCATCACCGGCGCCACCATTTCTTCCACCGCCGTCAACCAGGCGGTCAACGACGCCCGTTCCATATGGGAACAGATGGAAGGAGGGGAATAGCCGTGGCAAAAAAGCAAGCCCTGGCCGGGGTGTTTACCAACGGCCTTCTGCGGGAAAACCCGGTGCTGCGGCTGGTGCTGGGCACCTGTCCCACCCTGGCTGTCACCACCTCCGCCTTAAATGGGCTGGGCATGGGCGCGGCGGCAACGCTGGTGCTGGTCTGCTCCAACCTGGCCATTTCCCTTTTGCGGCGGTTCATTCCCGATAAAGTGCGGATTCCGGCGTTTATCACCATCATCGCCGGGTTTGTCACCATCGTGCAAATGCTGTGCAAGGCGTTTGTTCCGGCCGTCAACGATTCGCTGGGCATCTTTCTGCCCTTGATTGTGGTCAACTGCATCATTTTGGCCCGGGCGGAGATGTTCGCCAGCAAAAACCCGGTGCTGCCCTCGGTTCTCGACGGGCTGGGCATGGGCGTCGGCTTCACCGCCACGCTGCTTTTGATGGGCTCGATCCGGGAGCTGATCGGCATGGGGACGATTTTCGGCGTTACTGTGACCGCCGGGCTGTTCCCTCCCATGCTCATTATGATCCTGCCGCCGGGAGGGTTTTTCGTGTTCGGCGTGCTGGTGGCCCTGTCCAACAAGCTGGCGGTGAAAATGGGGAAGGATCCCGTCACCTCTTTAGGCTGCGAGGGCTGCCCCTCCGCCGCCTTCTGCCGGAAGGCTCAGCAGAATGAGTGCGACTTTGGCAAGGGAGGGAACCGGACATGAAAATGATGCTGGTGATTCTCGTCTCCGCCATTTTAACCGAAAACTTTGTTCTCTCCAAGTTCTTGGGCATCTGCCCCTTTTTGGGGGTCTCCAAAAAGCTGGGAACCGCCGTGGGGATGAGCGCGGCCGTGACCTTCGTCATGGTACTGGCGACGGCGGCTACCTATCCGCTGTACGCCTACCTGCTGGCGCCCAACGGCCTTGATTACCTGCAAACGGTGGCGTTCATTCTGGTTATCGCGGCGCTGGTGCAATTGGTGGAAATCGTGCTGCGGAAATTCAGCCCCGCGCTGTACAACGCTTTGGGCATCTACCTGCCGCTGATCACCACCAACTGCGCGGTGCTGGGCGTGACCCTGCTCAACTTCACAAAGGGGTATACCTACGGCCAATCCCTCATTAACGCCCTGGGAGCGGGGCTGGGCTTCATGCTGGCGATGGTGCTCTTTGCCGGCGTGCGGGAGCGGATCGAAGCCTGCGACGTCCCCGAAGCCCTCAAGGGCCTGCCCATCACCCTGATCGCCGCGTCGCTGGTATCGCTGACGTTTTTGGGCTTCTCGGGGATCGCCAATAACCTCTTTGCCTGACGGGAAAGGAAGGAAACGCGCCATGGATATTTTGCTTCCCATTCTGATTATCGCCGCCATCGGGCTGTTGGCGGGCGTTTTGCTGGCCGTGGCCGCCCATGTGTTCGCCGTGCCCACCGACGAAAAGGTGGATGCGGTGCGGGCCGTGCTCCCCGGCGCCAACTGCGGCGCCTGCGGGTATTCCGGCTGCGATGGGTACGCCAAGGCGCTGGTGCACGAGGGGGCCTCCACCGGCCTGTGCGCGCCGGGCGGGGAAACCGTTGCGGCGGAAATCGCCGGGGTGATGGGGGTCAAGGCCGATAAGGTGGAGCGGTCGGTGGCGCTGGTGCGCTGCGGCGGCAACCATCAACACACCCAATCCAAAATGATTTACTCCGGCGCGCCCACCTGCCGGGCGGCCAACCAGCTGTTTGCCGGGCCCCAGCAGTGCGCCTACGGCTGCCTGGGGTTTGGGGACTGCGCGGCAGCCTGCCCCTTTGACGCCATCCGCGTCTGCGATGGGCTGGCGGTGGTGATCCCCGCCCTGTGCAAGGGCTGCAAGACCTGCGTTGCCGCCTGTCCCAAGGGGTTGATCGCCATGGTCCCGGTCCGGGAGGCCGCGGCCGTCCGCTGCCAAAACAAAGATAAGGGGGGCCAGACCCGCAAAATTTGCAGCGCCGGCTGCATCGGCTGCATGCGGTGCGTCAAGGCCTGCGAATTCGGGGCGGTGATGGTGCAGGATTTCTGCGCCCAGGTGGACCCGGCCAAATGTACCGGATGCGGAAAATGCGTGGCAGAATGCCCGCAGGACTGTATTTCCCTGCTGTTCGCGCCAAAATCCGTGCGATAAGGAGTTTGTGATAAAGACAGCGCCCCCGCTAAGCTCTGCGGGGGCGCTGTTTCATTCTTTTTTATTCTCCGGTCATCGGCCTTTGCAGGAGCAGATACTTTAATACCTTTTCCAGCCGCGTTCTCGATCGGGCGATATGCCTTGACACGGTGGACTTGTTTAATCCATATTCCTGCGCGATTCGCGTGATGGTTTGGCCTTCAAAGTAATAGCGCCACAGCATGTCCTGCTGACGCGGCGTTAGCTCCGTTTGAATGGCTAGGTGCAGCGCCGACTGCAGCAGGCGGCGCTGATCGCTGTTGTCCTCTGATAAAGCGTCCAAATACGCTTGCAGTCCCAGCTTGTCTTCTGTTTTCGACGATAAGCAAACGATTTTAGTTCGCAACGGAATTCCCCCTGTCGTAATACTCAATCAGATATTGCCCTATGGCGTGGCTCTCAGCGGCAATACTGTATAAATAATTGATCCGGCTGGTCAGCTTCTTTCTGGCCTCGCCCTCCGCGCCGCTTTGCAGCCTCCTCAGTTGGTCGATTCGCCGTCGCAGTCTTTGTTCACTGTTTAAATATTCGGCGCCAAGCTGTTTTAGATTCATTGTTGCACCACCTGCTTTCTGCGATTTTTTATTGTGAAATAACTTCACCAAAAACTTTTAAAAGGATTCCATTAAGCCCCTCGCCTAATGGAATGTCAAAAAATTTCACAATTTGTAGATTTAGTATAGCAATAAAATCACTTTTTGACAATAGGACTTAGGCAGGTTTTACACGTTTTGTAAAGTTTTAGACCGATTAGTCCCATTCTTGGCACACACCGTAAAAAATGGTAAAATCATATTTCTTTATATGGTTATTTGCGGTAATATAAAGAGGAGGTGATACTCTTGAAGGAAGCGATGGAAGGCTTTCCCGCTGTTTTGAAGGAATTGAGGGTTGCCCACGCCTATACGCAGCAGCAGCTGGCGCAGCGGCTCCAAATCTCTGCCAGCGCCGTTAGTATGTACGAGCTGGGCAAGAGAGAGCCGGGACTGCGGCTGCTGATCCGGATGGCCGGCTTATTTCGGGTCACGATGGATTATCTTTCCGGCGTTTCGGTTTATGGCGCGGCCGGCAGAGAAATTTCCGACGCCCTTGCTGATTTCTGCACACAGCTGGAGAGAGAGGAATTCTGCTGGCAAAACCGCGTTATACCGGAGCAAGAGCGAAAAAATCTGGCTGCGGCCATTCGTTTTTCTGCGTGTGAGGCTTTGCGGAGCTCCTCCGTTATTTAGTGGTTCATCCATACTGCAAAAACCCCAAAGAGTTGCCATGTTTTGTGCAACCCTTTGGGGTTTTTGCGTATTATATGTGTGTTTCCCTTATTTTAACCCATCAGCCGTTATCGCGATTCTTTGCACCCACTCCTTGCCGGCGTGGAAAACCCCTTAGCCGGTCAGGGTCTCCAAAGGTATGTCTTTAGATCAATGGCTTCATCGTCGGAAAAAACCACGCCCTCCGCCTCCAGGAGCGCACGCTGCCGTCCTGCGCCGCCAAAAACGTAACCGGGACAAATTTTTCCCTCCCGGTTGACGACGCGGTGACAGGGAATCGAACCGGGGTCGGGGTTAACGTGCAGCGCATATCCCACCACCCGCGCCCAGCGGGGGTTACCCGCCAGAAAAGCCACTTGCCCGTAGGTTGCAACGCGGCCCGCGGGAATTTTTCGGACTACCTCATATATTTTTGCAAACGTATTGCCCATGTGTTCTCCTTTCCTTTGGCGTGCACATCCGCCTAGGATTCATGCTGCCCTCCGGCAGCAAAGGCCTGCGGCCGCGCAAGGTCGATGCCTGCTTTGCGGGCCTGGCTGTGCTGATGCTTACGCGGGATTCGGTAGAGCCTTCCGTTCCGCCGGAACAAGGCGCCCGTTTGCCGAAAGCAAAATGCCGTGCCCGCCGCTTTGCACTGTTTTTGCAGGGACAAGATCCAATCGTAATCGCATAAGCGCGCCCCCGGTCCCGACTCGCCTCCTGCCGCCACCTCCTCGATGTTTTCATTCAGCCATGGAGTCAGTTCCACCGCCTCCAGCAGCGGCTCGCATAAAATGCTTTTGTGCCGGATGGGGGCGGCAAGAAAAATAGGAAGACGGTAAGCGGCCCGGTCCTGGTTTTCCACTGTGCAGCAGATGTGAACGTTTTCATAGCCCTCTCCCCAGTCGGCCGGTACGCACTGCTCCAAACGGTCGATCCGCTTAGTGGCCATGAAAAAGAGCAGATCGGGCCGCCCGCGGATGCATTCCCACGCCTCTTCCCGCCAGGGATCCGCCTGCTCCAGAAAAAAATCGGACGTAAAGCAGGTGTAAACCGTTTCCCCCGGCAAAAGCTTGAAATTGCCCTTTCGATCCCGTCGCAGCGGCAGGTCAAAATCCTTATTTCTGATTGTTTGAGAGGCGTCCCTCCCGTGCTGCCGGTCCATACGATACACATAGCAGTTTTCGCATCCGGCGCTGATTTTTTGGCAGCCGTGCCAGGGATTCCAGGCCGCCATAGCCATTCCCCTCCCCTTGTTTTTTTACCATCCGTCAAACCGCGGTTCAAAAGGGCTGCGGGGCTGAAGCGCCCCTTGGTTTCCTGGGGGTACAGCGTGACCGCCGTGCCATTTTGCATGTTAGCCCTTTTCAGAATTCAATGCCCTTGCGGGCAAGGGATCCTTGGTCATACGGGTGCTTTTCCTTTTGAAACCGAGTGACGTAGTCCGCCTTTTTCAGCAGCCTCGCATCAGGATCCCGCCCCGTCAGCACCAGCTCCTTCTCCGCCGGGAACTCCTTTACAAAGGCCAGAAGCTCGTCCTGCCTCCAAAAGCCGCAGGCAGCCAGGTCCAGCGCCTCATCCAGCACCACCAGGTCAAATCCGCCTCGCTGCGCCTGCACCCTTGCAAGGCATTCCAATTGGTTTTTTCGGCACGCTTCTTTTTCCGCATCGTTCATCTGATTGGTGAATTTCAGCGGCACAGGGCTGCGGATCACTTGGATTTCCAGACGATGCAGGGAATTAAGCTCGCCGGTGGGCAGCCCCTTTAAAAACTGGCAGAACAGCACCTTGAGCCCCGCTCCCGCGGCCCGGGCCGCCAGCCCTACGGCAGCAGTCGTTTTCCCCTTGCCGTCCCCGTAATACACATGGATCATTTCCCGTCCGCCCTTTCGTATGGGATCAGCCCAGCCAGTTCAGCGACGCCCGAACGCATCCACAGCCCGGGTGTGATACGCAAGGTATATCCCTCTCCGTTCCCGCAGGACCACTCATAGAATTCCCGACGCTCCAAACAAACCGCTGCCATAATTGCCATAATCACCCCGCCGTGGGTGCAAATCACCGCATCCGTTTCGCCCTTGGTCAGCACATCCTTCACCGTTTGATGAAACGCCACCACGCTGCGCTGTAGGAAGGATGGCGTGTCCTCCCCGCCGCGGGGACTGCCCGTTCCGGCAAGAAAGGCCGCGAAGTCCGGATCGTTCTCCAGCTCTGCGGCAGTTTTTCCTTCAAATTCCCCAAAATCACATTCTACTAGCCCGGGCACGATTGTATACGCCGCGTCGGGATAGACGACCTCCAGTGTCTGGCGGCAGCGCAGCATGGGGCTTGAGTAGAACAACGCTGCCGCAGGGTAAACGTATGCAGTCCGCAGCTGCCGCAGGGTATTTATACCATCTGTAGTAACAGGAAGATCTGTGCGCCCAATATATAGACCTTTTTGGTTGCCTTCTGTCATCCCGTGACGAATCAGATGAATTCGGTAGGTTTTCATATGAGCAAAACTCCTCCATTTTCGTAAAATTTCCTTTACAAATTGCCTTTTTAACGTTATAATACCATTTGTAATATCTCGAAAGGCATGTGGAAGCCAATGCAAAGCAGTTTTTCAAAGCGGATCACGGGACTTCGCCGGGAGCGAGGCCTGTCACAAAAAGCCGTGGCCCAGTCGCTGGGGATTTCTCAGGCCCTGCTGTCCCATTACGAAAAGGGAATTCGGGAGTGCGGGCATGATTTTCTGATCCGCGCGGCTGATTATTTTGGCGTTTCCTGCGACTATTTACTGGGGCGCACGATCATTCGGGATCTCAGTCTGCCGGATCATACGGCGGAGGGCTCTGCTGTATCCCGCAGCAAGGAATCGGTCCTTGCTGCGATCAGCGCGGCCTTTGAAGCGCTGGAGGAATTGGAGCAGAACCCGGACAAAGCTCCCGCCGGGGTACTGAAGCGCCTTTCAAAGCAATTATAGCATATTGCGGCAAAAAAACAAGCGGGAAGCCAGGGGGGCGCTTCCTTGTTGAAAAGAAGGAAACCGGTGCGTTTGGCCGGGATCAGCAGAGCGATTTTAATAGATCGGCATATTCCTGTCAAAAAATGCTGCGGTTCATGAGGGCAGGAAGGGCTCGTGCCTTTACAAAAGCCTGACCGGGTCGGGGAAGGGAATCATGGATTCAGATCCTAGCAAACGCATTGGCTGGGCTTTGGGGCCGTGGTTGCCGCGGCTTCTCAAGGGGAAAAGGCTGTAAAAAACGGGAAAAGGGGATCTGTATCCCCTTTTCCCGTTTTACCAATTCTGACGCCGGGCCTTCCGTTCCAGGCGGTTTCCCGGCCGCCCCGAGACCGCCTCAGCGTCACAGAAATCCGGCGGCGTCCCGGCAGGCGAGAGCCTTTCGGCAGGGCGCGGCCGTTTTTTGCCGCCGCGGTGCGCCCCTTTTACAATATAGGCCTTCCACATGCTGCCCGCCCCCAGGAACGCCTTACAGCGCTGTGTCAGGCGCCCCCGCCAGCTGGTCCACCAGCCGCTGCATCTCCGTCTTGGACTGCACCTGGTGAGCGCAGGCGATAAACCGCTCCTTCTCCCGGTCGCTCATGGCGGAGAACCGGCTCATCGCGTCCATATTCTGCGCCAGGGCCATGCTCAGGCCCAAAGGAATATCTCTTCCGTTCATTTGGATCCCCTTCCCTTCGGTTCTTACTGTTCCCCAAAGGGAGGGGCTTTATGCGCGTTCTGCGGCTTTTGGCCGCCGGCTCGTCCCCCGCCGCGGTCAAGCGCCGCAGTAGCTGGCTGCCAGTTCCTCTTGCAGCGTTTGCATGTCGTCAATCTCGCGGCTGAGCAGAGGGGTAAAATCAGAATGAGGCCGTACCCGGGATACCAGCGACATATTGCAGCCTATTTTGTTCAAAAAATACTTGGCGCTGATGGGGTATGCGCCGCGTTCAATGCCTGAGGCCAGCGATAAGAACGCCTGTAGCCTTTCCGCGCGCTCCGGCTGCTCCCGGTAATGGTTGAACAGCCATACGTACAGCTCCGGATGAAAGTTGGCCATAATGCCGCTAAAGCCATCCACACCGCTGCGAAGGGTATCAAGAATCGTCGCGGAATTGGCATTGAACAGCTGGACTCTTCCATCCAGTATTTTAACGCGCCGGCGAATCATTTCAGCGTCGCAGCAGGTATCCTTCACAAACGAAAACCGTCCGCTCTCCGCCATGGCCCGCAGGACCCTTTCGCTTAGCAGCCGCTTATAGGGATAAGGGCATTCATACATCCCGAAGTCCACATCAGGGATAGCGGTCAGAATTTTATCCATGCGTTCCAGCAGAAGGCCGTCGCTCTCTTCGGCGCGCGCCAGACGATTGGATACCAGCACAACGGCCTTCACGCCGGTGTCGCGTATGCGTTTCAGCTCGGTTATCTGATCCTCGGGATCAGCGGACACATGGCCCGACGCCACAATGTCCATTCGCCCTGCCGACGCCTTCACCACCCGCTCTGCCAGTTTCACGCGTTCCTCCAAAGAAAGGTAAAACATCTCACTGCTCTGGCACACGGCAAAAATACCGTGACATCCGCGTTCAGCGTAAAACTCCACCAATTTGTCCACCGCTTGATAGTCAATGGTGTTATCCTCATGATAAGGGGTAATCATCGTTGGATAGATCCCCTGTGCAACCTTATTCATTTCTGCTCGCTCCTTTATGCTTGGTTTCGCTTTTAAATCGCGCCAGTCCCGGCGCTTTTGCAGCCTGGCGCAGCAAGCCGATTCGCCGTTTTACGCCGGCGCGCCGGTATTATACGCCGCTCCCGTGCCGGACCGTTTGCGTTCGGTCTCAGGCTGGGGCGATTGGTTAAGGGGCTTGGCCTGGGTTGAATCGGGAGCGCCGGAACGCGCCGGGCGTCATGCCCTCCATTCGTTTAAAAAACTTCCCGAAGCTGAATTCGTTGGCAAAGCCCACCGCCGCCGCAATGCGGCTGATGGACTCGTCAGAATTCACAAGCAGGTCCCGCGCCCGCGCGCTTCGCAGCTTATTCACATAGGTCATCAGCGAATAGCCGAATTCCTTTTGGATGATCCGGTTGAGCTGCCGTGTGCTCATGTGGACGCGCTCGGCCAGGTCATTACAGCTCATTCGCTCATCCATATGCGCTTCAATATAGGCATTCAGCTCCGTGATACGCCTATCAATGCGGTTTATGTAGCTGGCGGGCGCCTCCTCGCCGCAGGCATATTGCCGGGCGCACTCAATCACCACTTGCAGCAATTTGGACATCACAACCTCATGAAACCCAATGGACTGCCGGGAAAACTCCCCCAGAATGTCATACAGTAAGCCCGACAGAGTCTGCGTATCGTGAAAGACCATTGCCGGCTCCCTGCCGAATACCCTGCGCAGCTGCATGGTAAGCTCGCTGGCGTCGCCGGCTGTCAAAACAAATCCCATCGCAACCTTTCCATGGCCGGGCGACTGCATCAGCCGCGTGTGCTTCTGCTGCGCGGAAATCAAAATGGCTTGTCCCTCTTCCACAGGATAGAGCCGCCCGTTTACCGCATAGCGGCACGATCCATTGAAGCAATAATGCAGCTCGTAGAAGCTGTGGCGGTGCTCCCCCAAGCTCGCTGCGCTGTTTTCTTCCGCTGCCGGGTAGTAGTAGCGAAGCCATACGATTTCTATGGCAAAATCCTTCATCTGTACGCGCAAAGGTGTGTTTGCGATCAGAAGGCTTAAAAAATTTAAATCCGGAAAACGCTTGATTTCCTCTCGCATGGAATCGCCCCTCCCCGCAGGGTCATGCTCCTTTAATACGCTAAGCTGCGGAAATTTTCAACCTCGTGTAGCGTAATCATATTGGTATCGTGGGCGGAAAGCGCGCTGGAATCCCCTGACCGGCTGAGCACATACAAATTGTCGCCCAGGATGCACATGCTGGCATAGTGCCGGCTTTGCAGCGGCGTTTCTCCCATATCCACCAAGCCCGCAAAGCACCAGTCCACGCAGTTTTTTGAGAAATGCAGCTGCAGGCGGTGACGCTCATTGTCCGGCAGGCCGTAACGGTTGGAAGGCATGCATTCAGGCTTAATCATGCTGTCCGTTGCCTGCGTGCTTAGCAGCCAGTAAAGCTTGGTCTCAGAGTCGTATAAGATATGAAACTTCATTTGTCCCCCCGGCAGCGGCAGATACAGCAGCGCCTTGCCGCTGGGCGCCTTCTCCAGCTCCAATTTCATGCTGCCGTCTTCCTGCTCCACCACCTTGGCAACGCAGCAGTAGCCCGTACGCCCGGTATGCGCCCGCATGAACAGGTGAAACGTGCGGCCGGTGGGGTCGTACCAGATATGCTGCGGGTCCTCAATGTGCACCACGTTGGTCTCCAGCCAGCCCAACGGCGCGCAATCGCGGCCAGGGGCCACTATGCAGGGATCTACCCGGCCCGTCTTATAAAAGGGAATGCCGAAATACTCGGTTTTGTCCTCGTCCATCACATCGCGGAAAGCGGGAACCTCGGCAAGCTTCCAGCTTTCACGCTTGGTCAGGTCGTCATGCACGTTGGCGCGCATCAGAACGGGCTGTATGCAGCTGACCGGCCAGCCGGGCTGATCCTCCCCGACAATGCGCTCCATGACCAGATACACATTTTCGCCCACATAGCACACGTTCGCAGGCGCCTGATGCCAATTTTCCCCCTGTGTCAGCTCCACTGGCCTTGACCACGTTTCGCCGCCGTCATCCGAACGGATCACCCGCAAGTCCCCTGCATGCCCCAGCACATAAATGCTTTTGCCCGCCGTAAAGGGACGCGCATGGTAAAACGGAAAATCCGCCGTTTTCCGCCAGCTCCCGCCGCGGTCATCCGACACAAACACCTGCCCGCAGCCGCGCCAGCCCTCTATTCCAAAGGGAACGGTCTCCTTAAAATACCGGGGAACGCCGGCGCCGCCGATATCCATCGTGCCGATTAGCCGTCCGTTCTCCAGCGCACAGATTCCGGGGCTGTACGCGTATACATCCTTCGGAGAGGGTGATTGATACATGATCGATTTTACGGGTGCAATGGGTCGAACCATTACAGTAGCCTCCTTCTGCATAGAACATCTTTTAGAGTTTCCTCTATGGTTCTTATTGTAACGTCTTTACGGGATATATTCCATGTCCTATTCGGACATATTTTTATCTATTTTGCTATACTGTCCGGCCTGTGAACCGTCTTTGCGTCCATACCAAGCCAGCATTTTCTCAAAGGGTCAGAAACAAAGGGAGAGCGCCCCTTAAAAGGGGGCCAAAGGCAGCTCTATTATTGGCTTTTGGCGTGGAGCGGCGGGGCCTTCGCCGTTTTTTTTCGCCGCCGCTCCGCTGCGGCGCGCGCCCGGTATTCCTTTGTCAGGGAAAACACCACTGGGGACAACAGCGCCAGCGCCAGCAGATTTGGCAGCGCCATCAACCCGTTCAGCAGGTCGCACAGGGCAAACACCATGCCCAAGGAGCCTCCCGCTGTGAGCAATGTGACGGCGCAGTATACAATTTTGTAGGGCGTCACCATTTTATCGCCCCACAGGTAGCGGCAGCAGGTTTCGCCGTAATACGACCAGCTGACGATGGACGCAAAGGCAAACAGCGCCACAGAAACGGCAATAAACCCTCCGCCGTATCGCCCCAGCACGCCGGAAAAGGCTTGCAGGGTCAGGGTTCCTCCGTCGCCGCCGAACGATACGCAGGGCGAGGTAAGGATCACCAGCGCCGTGACGGTGCAGACCACCAGCGTATCCACCAAAACCTCAAACGCGCCCCACAGCCCCTGGCTGACGGGATGCTCGGTCTGCGCGGCGGCGTGAGCAATGGGCGCGCTGCCCATGCCGGCCTCATTGGTAAAGATTCCCCGGGCGACCCCGAAACGCAGCGCCGCCAAAAAACCAAAGGCTGCGCCGCCGGACAGGGCCGCTTCCGGCTGAAACGCACAGGTGAAAATTGCGGAAACGGCCGCGGGGAGCTGCGCGTGGTTGCAGCCTATCACGAAAACGCCTCCCGCAATGTAAAACAACGACATAATGGGCACCAAATAGCCGCAGAATTTGGCGATGCGGCCAATGCCGCCGAATATGACCAAAGCGGTGAGCAGCGCCGCCGTCAGCCCTACCGCCCAGGGCGGCAGGGAAAAGGATGCGTTCAGCATGGCGCTCATGGATCCCACCTGCGCCGCGTTGCCCACCCCGAAGGAGCATAACACGCCGCAGACGGCAAATATTCCCGCCAGCGGCTGAAACGATTTCGGAAGCCCGTTTTTAATATAATACATCGGCCCGCCCCGGTAGCCCCCCGCCGAATCCTTTTCCCGATAGCGCACAGCGAGGGTGACCTCGGCGTACTTGATCACCATGCACACAAGGCCCGAAAGCCACATCCAAAAAATCGTCCCCGGTCCGCCCGCGGCAATGGCGGTGGCCACGCCCACGATGTTGCCAGTGCCGATGGTGCCTGCCAAAGCGGCGGACATGGCTTCATAGGGGCTGACGCCCTCCGTTTTCTGCCGCAGGGCGCCAAGGGTTCTTTTTAACAGCAGGCGCGGGGCGCAAAGGGGAAACAGCCGGCACCCCACCAGTAAATACAGGCCGATTCCCAATAATAACGCCAGCAAAAGCCCGCCCCAAAGCAGCTGGTTTACCTGTGCGATCCATCCCATATGCCCGTTTCCCCCTATTGCTGCAGTCGTTCTTATATATATTCGGGAAGAAACCGGCAAATGCCTTCCGGCAGTGGATTAAGGCTCTTTTGCCCTGAACCGGGCAGCAAGCCCCTTCACCTGTCCGGGGTATGGCAATCAACAAGCGCATAGGCAGCCCCATTCCTGCTTTTTTCATACCGGCTGTGGCGGCAAGCGTCCTTTTACAACGTGTTGGAGGGGGGAAGACAGGTCCGGCCCCTGCAAACATAATAAGTGACCCTCCCGTTCAGCAGCGGATACTCTTTTGCGGGAGCGAGCAGTACCGTTACATCGGCATAAAGGGGAACCCTTTGCACGGCCTCGTTCCAATGAGCGGGGGAGGGAAGCACTACGGTGATCGAGGGGGGCGGATTTTCGTAGAGAAGCAGGGACAGCATAAACATGCTATGCCCCGCTGGATAGGCTTGCGCCTCACCGGAAAGAAACGAAAGCTGCGTTTTGGCCTTTTGTTCCCACGCGGGCTTGCGGGTCAGCTGAGAGAGCCTGACCAGGTTGAACGCCATCATGGAGTTGCCGCTGGGCATTGCGCCGTCATAAACCTCCTTGGGCGTTAGAACAAGCCGCTCATTGTCTCTTCCGCTCAGAGAAAAGCCGCCCGCCGGATCCTGAAATTGTTCCATGGCCTCTTGGCAAAGCGCCTGGGCTCTGGAAAGATATAGCTCGTCCCATTCCGTTTCATAAAGGCCGATGAGGGCGGCGATATAGAAGGCGTAGTCATCCAGAAAGCCGTTGACGGCGCGGCCGCCATTGGGACGGCTGGCAAACAGCTGATTTCCATGGGTCATGTGCTCCTCAATATAGCGTTGGGCGTTCCGCGCTGCGGTAAGGTACGCCAGCTTGCCTGTCACTCGGTACAGCAGGGCGAATGCCATGATCATCAGCGCATTCCACGCGGTCAGGGTTTTGCCGTCCAGAGAAAGCGTCCCCCGTTTTCGCCGGTATTCATACAGCGTCTGCAAAGCATCGCCGAAGGCGCCGCCCGCTTCGTCCCCGTGGAGGCGGTTGGGAATATTGGCTCCTTCAAAATTTCCCTTTGGGGTAATGCCGTAATACCGGTTGAATTCCCTGCCGGTCTTCTCCCCCAGCACCGAAAGGATTTCATCATAGCCGAATCGGTAGTATTTTCCCTCCACGCCGTTGCTGTCAGCGTCCTGAGCGGCGTAAAATCCGCCCTCTGGAGCGGTCATCTCCCGCAGGATGTAGGCGGCGGTTTTCTCGGCGGTGTCCAAATATACGGCGCTGTTGGTCACAGCGTAAGCCGTCGCGTAGGCTGCTATCAGCAGGGCGTTGTCGTACAGCATTTTTTCAAAATGCGGGATCAGAAAACGGCGGTCGGTGGAATACCGGGAAAAGCCGTAGCCAATTTGGTCAAAGATGCCGCCCTTGCGCATTTGAATCAGCGTGGTTTCCGCCATCGCGCGGGCACGGGGCGCGTTGTTCAGCTGGGAATAGGCCAGCAGAAATAGTAGGTTGTGGGCAGCGGGAAACTTGGGCGCCCCGCCAAACCCGCCGTATTCCTCGTCGAAGGACTGCAAAAAAAGTTCAAAGGCGGCTTTTGGCAGGGACAGTTGGATATCCGCGGCTGCCGCTCCGTTCTTTTGCAGGCGTCCGGTCAGCTCATGGGCAGAAAGCAGCAGCGGGGAACGGTCGTGCTCCCACTGCTTTGCAATGGCCCGCAAAAGCGACAGGAAGCCCAGCATCCCCCGCTGCGAACGGGCGGGAAAGTAGGTGCCGGCAAAAAACGGCTTTTGCTCCGGGGTCATAAAAATGCTGGTTGGCCAGCCGCCGCTGCCGGTAAACGCCTGGCAGAAAGCCATATACACGCTGTCAATATCCGGGCGTTCCTCCCGATCCACCTTGACCGAAACAAAATGCGCATTGAGAACGGCGGCGATCTCCTCGTCCTCAAAGCTCTCGCGGGCCATGACGTGGCACCAATGGCAGGTGCTGTAGCCAATGCTTAAAAAAATCGGTTTATCCTCTCGTTCCGCCTTTTCAAACGCTTCCCGCCCCCATGGATACCAGTCCACGGGATTACCGGCATGCTGAAGCAAGTAGGGGCTGGTTTCGTACTGTAAATGATTTTGCATGTCTTCACCTGATTTCCTCATCGGTTTATCTGTAATTAGTATGCGCAAAACCGGCGAAGCTCTAAATAGGAATTCGCAGGGAATCATTTTGCAGCTTTTATGATCAAAAACGTAGGCTTTATGTACTCCTTAGCCAGGTCGGGTTTTTCGCTCACCGCCCACGGCTCCGGCAGCGGTTCCACCAAAGCCTCGATCCGAAAGCCGGTTTGCGAGAGGGTGGTCACGATTTCTCCCATGGGCCGGTGGTAGTTCTCCACGCCGTCTATAAACCAGTGCCCGATTCGCTTCCCGCCGCGCCCATAGTCAGAAAAGGTATAGGAAGCATACTCTCCGTCCTGGCTCAAATTATAATGCCCTTTGCAGTTCATGGTGGCAGTGACAATGGGATGCTCCTGGGAAAACAGCAGAACGCCGCCGCTTTTTAGCAAACGGTAAATATCCTTCGCCAATTTTAAAAAGTCCTCCACATAATGAAACGCCAAAGAGCTGTAAACCAAATCAAAGGCTTCTGTCAGCTGGGATAGATCCTCCATATCCATGCGGCGGTATTCCACCAGCGGATGACAAAAGTCCTTTTGCGCCACATCCAGCATTTTTTCAGAAAGATCGATTCCCAGCACCCGTTTGGCTCCGCTTTGGGCAAGGAAGAGGCTGCCGCAGCCGTAGCCGCAGCCTAAATCCAAAACGGCCTTTCCTTTCAGGCCGGGCAGCAGTCTGCGCATTGCCGGCTGCTCCAGCAGATCGTTGTAGTTCTTTTCGCTTCGAAGCTTCCTATACGCGGCAAAAAAAATTTCATTGTCGAAAAGCTTTTGGCTCACGAGGGGCTCCCTCCCATTTCAGCGATTTTTCTAACCCCGGCTTTTTGGAATTCTAGATATTTTACCATATCCCCTTTTTATTTACAACCGGCGAAAGGAAGCTGTTATCGTGGGGATGTCACATATTCCCTTGTCAAATAGAGGAAAAATACAGACGGCTTCCATTTGTTTTGTGAAATATAGCTGGAATTAGAAAAATATTTTTGTGCCTTTCACCGGTAAGATAGGATTGCAAAATGGAACGCAATGTTGTATAATTATCATACATTTTTCATCATGTGTAGCTTTCGGCTTGTGCTATTTCCAGAAGGGCAGAGCGAACGCCATGCCCTTTCCGGCTGGTGCGATTGGATGGCGGCTGGGGAAGGAGCGTCAGAATGATGCAGCGAAAGCAGAGGAGCAAAAGAATGACGGCCCCGCCGCCATGGTTCATGAAATTTATTCTGTCTTTGTCGGAACGGGAGAATTTTTCCCAAAAGCTTCCCTTGCTTATCGCGGCCACGGGGAAGAGCCGGGAATACGTTTCAAGACTATTTATGTCCATAACGGGGACAACGCTGCTTCATTATGTCCAGGCAAAGCGGGTGGATCATGCGTGCCGGCTGCTGCGGAGCACGGAGCAGGAAATTATTGACATTTCATTGGAGTGCGGGTTTGAAAACCTGAGCACCTTTTACCATGTGTTTAAGCGATATACCGGCGAAGCGCCCAAGCAGTACAGGGAGCGCTTTCGGGAATCGGAAAAGCATTACAGTCTGGAGGAAAATGCATGACGGGAGCCAAGCGCCGGCGCGGTATTAGGACGGAAGGGCGCTGCAAAAGGCCGATGGAGCACAGCTTTATCGGCAGCTCAGCAAAATAAGGAAATCATCGGGCACGCCGGTAAAGGCGCGGGCCGGTTGGATTTAATTTTGAAAAAGGAGAGAACACAATGAAAAAAACCAGGTTTACAAAGATCATTGCGCTATGCCTGTCGGCAGCGCTGCTTTTGTCGGGAATGGTGTTTTCCGCTTCTGCAGCTGAAACCGCCGTCCGGTATTGGGGGGATGTTAACAACGACCAAAAAGTCAATTCCCAAGACGCGCTGATGATTTTGAAGCATGCCGTCGAGATCACCGAACTGACCGACGAGCAAAAGGCCGCGGCGGACTACGACGGTGGCGGGATCATTAATTCTGCTGACGCGCTGGTGGTCTTGAAAATGGCAGTTGAAATACTTCCCCTTGAGGAGCTGACGTCTGAAGAAGTGCCCGGCGATGTGGATTATTCAAAGAAAACCGTCACCATGCAGTCCATAGAATCTCAGATCCGGCTGTTGGGGCGCACCGTAGCGGAAGGGAAGGATTCCATCCGATTTGATTGGGCCGCCTCGGGCTTTGAGATCGCTCTGTACTGCCAAGGGGATGTGACCTTTAATATGCGGCCGGACGGAAAAATTGGCCGTATCGGAGTTGTGGTGGACGGCGACGAGGAACACATAAAAATGATCACGACGGAGTCGGACGACCATGAATACACCGCGGCCGAGGATCTTCCCAAAGGGAAGCATACCATAAAAATCGTGAAGATCCAGGAGGCCAAGGAAGGGTGCGCGGTCATGAACTCTATCACCTTCAGCGGCGAATTGGCCGAGCGTCCCGCGGATAAGGAATTGAAGATAGAGTTCTACGGCGACTCCATTACCTCCGGATACGGCAGCGAGGAACCGCGTGGTACGGCGGGCGGCAATTCCCGCCTGAACCTGAATTCCAACGGATACACCACCTACGCCGGCGTTGCCGCCCGCGCCCTGGATGCGGATTTCAGCGTTATTTCGGCGTCTGGCTACGGTCTGATTGCCAGCTTCAGCGGCGGCCACTTCAATATTCCCGACGTATCGGGGTATTCCGATTGGGCCGGCAAGCAAACCTGGGATTTCAAAAACAACCCGGTGGATATTGTTGTTGTCAATCTGGGCACCAACGACGGCAACGCCGGGGCCGATAAACCCACCCCGACAGAGTTTAAAGCGAAGGTTGTGGATTTCACGGAGGAGCTTCGCGGCCGGTATCCCGACGCCAGCATTATCTGGGTATCGGGCATGATGGGATCCAACAGCCTACAGAAGACAATTTCCGGAACGGTTACGGAGATCAATAAAACCGATGCGAATGTTTACTACACGAGCCTGCCGATAGGCTCCAACGGGGTGGATGGGCATCCCAGTACTACAGAGCAGGCGTTCGCCGGCAGAAGGTTGACCCAGTTTATTGAGAAAAATATTCTCCAAGACAAGTAATATTCGGCCCTCCCGGTATTCCGGGAGGGCCGAATATTTTGACGCCCCCGAATACCTGTGAAGGCGCCGGCGACCAGCTTTTGGGCACAAGATCATACAGGAACAGCCCCCCGGTTAAAAGGGATGTGAGATAAGAAATTTTTGAGAGACGGCGTACATCCGCCCCTCTTTGTTTTCTTAAAGCAACGCCCTAAGCCGGGGGGATTTTAACGATTGCAAAATAAAGGCATACCCTGAAAAGCGCTGGTTTCTCTGGCGTCAAGGCGGAAGAAGGCCTGCAAGCAGAAAACTTTGGTTTGAGAGAAAGAAGAAAATGTGGTATAATGGCCATACAAGCGGCGGGCTGATTCCGGTTGACAATAGGACGCGGTTCCCCGCGCCGCCGGCCGCCGTCAAACCTTGCAGCGAAGGAAGAGGCAGCATGCGCGTTTCAAATCAGCTTGAATCTATTCTTATGGAGGTGCAAAAGCCAGCCCGGTACACCGGGGGGGAGGTCAACTCCGTGATCAAGGACCCATCCAAGGCGGATATCCGCTTTGCGTTTTGTTTCCCCGATACCTATGAGGTGGGGATGTCCCACTTGGGCATGAAAATTCTGTATAGCGTTCTGAACCGTATGGAAGGGGTCTGGTGCGAACGGGTATTCGCCCCTTGGCTGGACATGCAGGAGGCCATGGCGAAGCAGAGCATCCCCCTATATGCCCTGGAAAGCAAGGATCCGCTGCTGGATTTTGATTTTATTGGGTTTACCCTTCAGTATGAGCTGTCCTATACCAACGTCCTTGCCATGCTGGATCTGGCGGGCCTGCCGCTGCGGGCAGCCGACCGGGGAGAGGACGCCCCCGTTGTGATTGCGGGAGGGCCCTGCGCCTGCAATCCGGAACCGCTGGCGGATTTTATTGATCTGTTCAGCCTGGGCGAAGGGGAGGAAGCCCTGCCGGAGCTGATGGAGCTATACCGCGCCTGCCAAAAAGAGGGGGCCGGGAAAAGAGAATTTCTCCGCCGGGCCGCACAGATTCCCGGCTTTTATGTTCCCGCGCTTTACGACGTGGTTTACCAGGCTGACGGAACGATTGCTTCGGTCACAGCCCGGGCGGGGGCGCCTGCCCCGGTGGAAAAAAGGATCATTCGAGACCTGGACAGCGTTTATTATCCGGAGGCATTTGTGGTTCCGTATCTGGACATCGTCCACGACCGGGCGGTAGAGGAAATTTTCCGGGGCTGTATCCGGGGGTGCCGGTTCTGCCAGGCGGGGTATATTTACCGCCCGGTGCGGGAAAAGGATCCGGAAACGGCCTGCGGACAGGCCCGCGCCCTGTGCGAGGCCACGGGGTATGACGAGCTTTCCCTCAGCTCCCTGAGCACCAGCGACTACACCAGGCTGGACGGGCTGCTGGAGGGCCTGCTTTCCTGGTCGGAGCCGGAGCATGTCAGCCTGTCGCTGCCGTCGCTGCGGATTGATAATTTTTCTTCTGTGCTGCTGGAAAAGGTCTCCCGGCTGAAGAAATCGGGGCTGACCTTCGCGCCGGAGGCGGGCACCCAGCGCCTGCGGGACGTTATCAACAAACGGCTGACGGAGGAGGACATCCTGAACACCTGCCGCACCGCCTTTGAGGGCGGCTATACCTCGGTCAAGCTGTATTTTATGGTGGGCCTTCCCACGGAAACGGACGAGGACGTCGTCGGCATCGCCCGGCTGGCCCAAACCATTGTGGACTTGTATTATTCCCTGCCGGCGAAGCCCAAGGGAAAATCCGTTCAGGTGTCGATCAGCGTGGCCAGCTTTGTTCCCAAGCCGTTTACGCCCTTCCAATGGTTTCCCCAGAACACCCGGGAGGAGCTGCGGCGCAAGCAGCGGCTGCTGCTGGACGCGGTCACGACCCGGAAGGTCAGCGTTTCCTGGCATGACGCGGACGTCAGCGAGCTGGAGGCGGTTTTTGCCCGGGGCGACCGGCGGCTGGGCCGGGTGATAGAGGCCGCTTACCGCAGGGGCTGTAAATTCGACAGCTGGGATGACTGCCTGGATCTGGAAAAATGGCGCGCCGCGTTCCGGGAAAACGGCCTGTCCATGGATTTTTACGCCCACCGTCCCCGGGAATATAACGAGGTCTTGCCCTGGGATCTGTTTGATTATAAAATCAGCAGGGCGTTCCTGCAAAGAGAAAATGAAAAGGCGCTGGCGGGGGAAACAACGCCCCACTGCCGGGAAAGCTGTGCGGGCTGCGGAGCGGCGGCATGGAAGGAGGGAGTTTGTGTTGAAAACCGTCAGAGTGGTGTTTCAAAAAAGCGGGGACGCGAGGTATATTTCCCATCTGGACGTTAACCGCTATATGCTGCGGGCGCTGCAGCGGTCCGGTCTGCCGGTTTGGAGGACGCAAGGCTTCCATCCTCACATTTACTGCACCTTTGCCCATCCCTTGTCCCTGGGATACACCAGCTCCTACGAGGTGATGGAGCTCCGTGTGACGGACGACGGGCTGCAAAGCAGTGAAATGCTTGCCCGGCTGCAAAAGGTCTGCAACCAGGATATTTTTCCCACTGCCGCGGGAGACGCGGTCATGAAGATTAACAGCCTCGCCTTTGCGGGCTATGAGCTTCTTATTTGCGGGGGAGCAAACGCCTTGGAGAGGATTCAGGCGTTTTTTGACCAGCCCTCCATTCCGTTGGAGCGGGTTTCCAAAAAAACCGGAAGGGTGAGCCGCTTTGATTTGAAGGAAAAGATGCGGGAGGCGTTGGCAGTTGCCCAGGGGGAGGATGCCCGGATCCGGCTGATTTTGCCCGCGGGGCCGAAGGAAACCGTTAATCCAGGGCTGGCGGCCGGGGCGCTGCTGCGGTTTTTAGGCCGGGAGGAACTTCGGGTTCAGGTGCACCGTTTTGGATTATATGACCAGGAAATGAACCTGTTTTTATAATCGGCTTTCTCCGGCCGGGCGTTCCGGTTCCTTTTGCCTCCCCAAAATAAAACGCCGTTGTCGGGCGCCGCGTCAGCGGCAAAACCGGCAATGGCGTTTTTTTGACAGCCTGCACGGGGAAGCCTTTATCGCATCTGGAACAAAAGCGAGGGCTCAATTTGCAGCGCCGCCGCTATTCTGAGCAAAACCTCCACAGAACAGGAAATCGGCATGTTGGGCGCTTCAATATGAGACATATGGCTATAAGATAATCCAATCAGATCGGCCAGCTGCCTTTGAGACAGCTTGTTTTGCTTTCTGTAATAGGAAATATTCAAGCTAATTGACCGCATCATTTCGTCAATACTCATTGTTTTCGCCCCGCGTTATTATTTGTCTGCCCCGCTCAAAATATTAATAACATCATTATTTTAGAGTGAACTTGCTTTTATATTCACTATTATAAAAAAAGAAAAGTGCATTGTGTTCTTGACAATCAGCGTTTAAACTCTATAATGATAAGCGTATGAGGGTGAGCGATATTAGCATGAATATTTACAGAAGCATTTTAACCCGGGCAACCCGCTGGCAAATCGTTTCTTACCTTTTGTATGGCGATGAATCGGTGCGAAAAGAAACGAGATCCATAGATCAGCGCATTCAAGCGTCGGAGGCGGCGGTGCTGGCCTTTGCCAGCCGGGAATTTTCCGCGAATTCCACCCGGCGGGACAAGCTTGCCGACGAGCTGATGGAAGCCATGTCGGTAAATGGCGAGGCTTATTTTGAGATGGGCCTTTTGGCAGGGGCGCAGTTATACATGAGCCTGACCGAGCCACGCCGCAAAAGGAGGAAAGCGCGTTTAAAGCGGCTTTGACAGCCCGGCAGCTGTCGTCTTTCGGCTTGTTGGCTGGTAAGTTGCTTTTGGAAGGGCTGCTTTCAGCAAGTCTCTGTCCGAGATAAGTATTGGTGAATGAAAATATACACATACATAGGATAATTATCCCCTTTGACCTGAAAGGTATTTTAGACTAACAAATGTCGTAAATTTTCGTTCATGGAGTGAGACA
>CALWPT010000023.1 GCA_944383495.1 uncultured Clostridia bacterium
GCCGCCCAGAATATAATTCATAATGCCCATTCCCGTTAAACCTCCACATGCACTTTCATAAATACAATTAAAAATATAACACATCCAACTTCAAATTGCAAGACTTTTTTCACAAGAAATATTACACGGGATGTGTCTTTTCCGTCCTATCTACGTGTTCATGATCCACGCCGTACTTGCGGTCCCGGCGCTTTTCAAAAAATTTCACCGCCACCTGGCCGAACTGAGCATATGAAAGAACGTCTTCCTCCTGCATCTCGTACTGCTTGATTTCCTCCCGCAGCTGCGCCAGTTCCGGCTCCAAAAGATCAGCGGGACGGCAGTCAATCGGCTCTTGGTCTCCAATAATCTGCTTGCGGAATTCAGGAGAAACCGGAACGGGTGTTTTGCCGTATTCTCCCCGAATCAAGCCCTTAAATTCCTTGGTAACCATTTTATACCGCTCGCCGGTAATCACATTGTATACCGCTTGGGTGCCCACAATCTGGGAAGATGGCGTCACCAACGGCGGGTATCCGCTGTCCTTTCGTACCGCGGGAACCTCCCGTAACACATCCATCAGCTTGTCTTCCCTCCCGGCCTGCTTCAGCTGGCTGACCAGATTGGACAGCATGCCGCCGGGAACCTGGTATTGCAGCGTATTGGCGTCCACCGCCAGCATTTTGGGATTCAACTGCCCGCTTTCCAGATACTTTTCCCGCAGCTTCATGACATACGGCGTGATTTCCTTAAAGCTTTCCAAATCTATTCCGGTATCGTATTCCGTACCCTTCAGAGCAGCTACCATAGACTCCGTTGCAGGGTGCGATGTTCCCAGCGCCAAGGGAGACATTGCCGTGTCAATTACGTCCGCTCCCGCTTCAATGGCCTTAAGCATCACCATGGAGGCAAGACCGGAGGTATAATGAGAATGTACCTGCACCGGCAGACCAGAGGCCTCCTTCACGGTTTTGACCAGATCGCCAATTTCGTACGGCGTCAATAGGCCGGCCATATCTTTAATACAAATTGAGTCCGCCCCCGCATCGGCCAGCTGCCTTGCATAATTGGCGTAATACTCCAGATCAAATACTGGGCCGGTGGTGTAGGAAATGGCCCCCTGCATGTGCGCGCCTTCCTTTTTGCAGGCCTTCATTGCCGTTTCCAAATTGCGGATGTCATTGAGCGCGTCAAATATCCGAATTACGTCAATGCCGTTGGCAACGGACTTCTGCACAAAATATTCCACCACATCATCCGCATAGTGCCGGTATCCCAGCATGTTCTGACCGCGAAACAGCATTTGCAGCCTTGTGTTGGGGCATGCCTTGCGGATGATTCGCAGCCGGTCCCATGGATCCTCGTCCAAAAAGCGCAGGCAGGCGTCAAACGTCGCTCCGCCCCAGCATTCCAAAGAATGAAATCCAACCTTGTCCAGCGCTCCCAGCATGGGGCGCATTTCCTCCGTAGTCATGCGGGTGGCAATCAACGACTGATGCGCGTCCCGCAGCACGGTTTCGGTAATTCCTATTTTAGGCATGAAGCAACACCCACCTTTTCCTTAATTACTGGAGCGTGACGACAGCTTTCCCGGATTCCACGCTGTCGCCTTTATTGCAGTGCACAGCGGCAACAGTGCCATCCCGGGGCGAAAGAATTTCATTTTCCATTTTCATTGCCTCCAGCACAAAAAGCTGATCGCCTTTCTGAACGCTGTCGCCTTGGGCTACGTTGATTTTGACAATGGTGCCGGGCATAGGCGCACAAACAGCCTCGCCTCCAGCGGGCGCGGGAGCTGCCGTCGGTGCAGGTGCCGCCTTGGGCGCGGAAGCGACAGGCTGGGCCGCGGATGCATTTTCGCCCACTTCCTCGACCTGCACGTCATATATAGTTCCGTTAACAGTGATTTTCAAATTTTTCATTACGCTTCTTCCTTTCCAATATCCGGTTATTATAATGGCATGTTAGAATGCTTTTTCGCTACCGTGGAAACCCGTTTGCCGGATAACATCTCCATAGCCGCGATTAATCTTGCCCGCAGATCCTGGGGGACTATAACATCATCCACCACACCGGCCTCGGCCGCTGCCGCGGCGGAAGCAATCGTCGCATCGTATTCCGCTTCCAGGGCGGCCCGGTCTTCCCCGGCCGCAATCCGCTCATCGAATAAAACGGAAACAGCCGCGGCCGTGGGCAGCGGCGAAATAACCGAGCCTTCTATGGCAAAAACACAGTCCGCGTTAGCCCCGCGTCCGGCCAAGGCCACATATACGGGTCCGACGGCCTTCCCGGTCACCACGGATATTTTGGCTGTTGTCGCTTCCCCGTATGCGTTCGTCAGCATCGCCGCCTCCCGGACGGCGCCGGTCGCTTCTGCTTCTGACGATGCTTCAAAGCCCTCGCTGTCCACCAGCGTAACAACCGGCAGGGAAAACGCGTCGCACAAACGGACGAAACGGGCCAGCTTGACGCAGGATTCCCGGTTCAAGGCGCCTTTTACGCCCGCAACGCCGCAGGGCACGCCGCCGATCGACGCTAGCGCCGTAGTAGCTGCCTGGCCAAACGCCTCATACAGCTCCAATTCCGAACCCGGATCAACGGCACTGGCCAGTAAATCCTCTGTTAGCTCCGGCTCGCTGAACTCGCAGTGCGGCGCCGCGGAAAGGTTATTGGAGGGAAGCAGCGACAACGCCTTGCGCGCCGCATCTATCCCCTCTTCTTCAGAACCGACAGTGATTTGAACCGCTCCCGCTTTTGCGTTAGAAGCGCTGCCTGAAAACGCGGCGGTTTTTCCTAAATTAAAGGGCGGCGTTACAAACAGCTCGCCCCCCGGGCCCATGATAGTAAGATCCGCTGTCTGCGCCAGCAACGCAGCGCAGCCGCCGCAGGTTCCCATGATAACGGATATCTGGGGAACCATGCCGGATAAACGGTTGGCCTCCAACAATAAGTCGCCAAAGGCATTTAAAACAGCCTGGCCCTCCGATAGCTTCGCGCCTTTGGAATCATACATTCCCACCACAGGCGCTCCCGTTTTCATGGCCAACTGGAATACCCGGCGGATTTTCGCCCCCTGGGTCTCCGTTACGGCTTCTCCCGTTTGGACAAACGCATAACAGGGAGATCCCGCCGCTTCGCCAAACGCCGTCGTTACGCCGGCCTCAACGCGGGCATCCAGCAGCGTAAAAACGCCGTTATCAAACAATCGTTCCAGCCGGGCGGCCGCTGTCATTGTATCAGACATTGGTTTTGCCTCCTAAAATCATTGCTTTCACAGCCTGTTTTTAGCCGGATAAGCATAAATTTCCTTATTGTATAGTATATATTAAGAAAATTGAAAGTACAAGCACATTTTCTATTCTTTTCCGCAGTTTCTGCATGTATGAAAAATCTTTTCAATTTCTACTCGGTTTGTTTGTGAAAGCGAACAAAGTCCCAATCGGGTAAAGGCCTCTTTTCCGCTCTCGCAGGCCAGGATGACCGTTTTAACGCCTCTTCGAAGCAAGTAGTTCAACGCGGCGCGGGCCAATCCATCGGTCAATTGCAGGTCGTTTTCATTCTTTTGGGCAAAGGCCGTCAGTTCCCCGTCGGAATTGACAGCGGAAACGCCAATCCACTCGTCGTTTTCCTGTGCAGCCAGCACCACCTCCCAGCGATACGGAAGGCCAAACTGCGCCAGCAATTCTTTCGCCTTTTCGCCTTCCACAGGCTTGATCACCATCATATCGACGCACATTCCTTTCAAAGAAGGCTTCCTTTAGGCCTTCTCCGTTTCTTTTTTTCCTTTTGCGGTTTTGATCAAATCCCGGATTTCCTGTTGCGTCAGCCGCCGCCATCTGCCCTGCGGCAGCATTCCGAGCCGAAGGCTGCCCATTGCGGTTCGCTTCAGGCGGACCACCTCCAGTCCTACAGCCTCGCACATTTTTCGGATTTGCCGGTTGCGGCCCTCGTGGATGATCATTTCCAGTACCGCCCGGCCCTCTTCCTCCTGCAGGATCCGCACCAGGGCGGGCAGAGTGTGCCGCCCGTCTATCTCTACGCCTGTGGACAGCGCCGTCAGCTGGCTGTCGGTAATTTTGGACCGGACGGTTACCCGGTAGGTCTTGGGAACCTCCCCTCTGGGATGCATCATCAGGTTGGCAAACTCCCCGTCGTTGGTCATCAGCAAAAGGCCCTCGGAATCCTTGTCCAGCCGCCCAACAGGGTAAATTCTTGCGCCTGCGTCTTTCACCAATTGAGTGACATCCCGGCGGCCCAGCTCGTCCCGCATGGTGGTTACAAACCCCCGCGGCTTATGAAGCATGACATACATCCGCTCGCCCTTTTGCTCCACCCTTTTGCCCGCTACCATGACCAAATCCCGGCGGGGATCCACCTTGTCGCCTATGACGGCCTGGCGGCCGTTCACCTTAACCTTTCCCATGGCGATCAGCTCCTCCGCCTTTCGGCGGGAAGCGACGCCTCGTTCCGATAAATATTTTTGCAGTCTGATTGTCTCCGGCTGTTTCATGATTCCTCAATTCCGCCGGAATCTCCGGCATTTTTTTACCCGCTGTCCGCGGCTGTCAGCCAATTACTTTTCCTACGCGGGTATCCCTGTATTTACCGTCTGAAGCGGCTTACTGGGCAATATTGCGCATTTTCCCCTTCCGTTTCGGCGAAAGCAGGCAAATGCCGACTCGTTTAATAGCCATGGCGGGCCGCTCACTTCACGCCCAGCAGAAAAAAGAAGGCCCCTAAAAACAGATCCCAGGCCGTCACCTCCGGCGCAACCACAAACTCCACCGATTCCCCTGCCCGAATCTGCGCCCGCGCGATCTCCTTCCCATCAATCAAATACCGGACGGTTCCCACCGCCGTATCCTTTTCCATCGGCGCGTATACAAAGGAGGGCAGTTCTACCTCGCTTTCAATCCGGCCAAAATCTTCCGGGCACAGCGTTGCCTGCACCGGGTCTGTATAAGCCGTTATACTTGCCTTAGAGCCGCCTACCATCTTCAACGGGTAGGACATGACTTCCTCTCCCAGCTGGCGTGTTTCCAGCCGATCCAGACCATATCGCAGCATTGCTTTATGATCTGCCCAATCGTTGGGGGCGTTCAGGGTCACGGCCACGACGGCGCCGCCATCCTCCTCGGCGCTGGATACAAGGCACCGGCCGGATTTCTTCGTGTATCCCGTCTTAACGCCATTGGCCTGTGTAAACATGCTGAGCAGCTTATTATGATTGTACATGGTTCGCTTCTCCGGCGGCTTGCCAAAAACGATGGTTGCCTTTTTGGTGGACGCGATCTTAGCAAAGGTGGGGTTTTTCATCGCTGCGCATGCTAAAAGGGCCATATCATACGCCGTGGAGTAATGTTCCTTATCGTCCAGGCCGGAGGGCGTGACAAAATGGCTGTTTTTCATGCCCAGTTCCTCCGCCTTTTGGTTCATCAGATCAGCAAATCGCTCCCGGCTCCCCGCAAGGGCAATGGCCGCCGCATTAGCCGCATCATTTCCCGACTCCAGCAGCATCCCGTAGCAAAGTCCCTCATAGGTAATTACATCTCCCGGCATCAGTCCCATTGAGGTTCCCTCTACCATAACCATTTCCCTAGTCGCGGTTATGCTGTCGTTCAAGTCTGCGTTTTCAATAACCAGCAGCGTCGTCATAATCTTGGTGGTACTGGCCATAGACAGCCGGGAATGAGCGTTTTTTTCATATAAAACCCGGCCCGTGTTGCGTTCCATCACAACAGCGGCCTGCGCTGA
Source organism: uncultured Clostridia bacterium (assembly GCA_944383495.1). Lineage (GTDB taxonomy): Bacteria > Bacillota > Clostridia > Oscillospirales > Acutalibacteraceae > CALWPT01. The sequence goes on from CALWPT010000023.1 coordinate 5,734, forward strand.
AACAGACAAGCCTTGCGCGGACAGCCCGCCGCATAGCAGAGACAGCATGCAAACCAAACATATCACTTTTTTATACAATACAACCACCTGCCTACATCAATTCATATGCACACAGGCAGCCAATCTTGCCATTTATTCCTTCGGCAGATCCGTCTTTTCGCTTTGATCCTTTTTATTTTTCTGCAGCAGTTCCACGATCCGGTCGAACATTTCCGGGATCATGTTAATCACTTTATCCGTTGAATTGGGATTACTGCTAATGTTAATTAAATTGACCTTGCCAGCTTTGGCGGTCAAAAAAGCAATGGGCTGAATGGTCATACCCGCGCCGCCGCCTCCGCCGAACAGCTTTTGCTGCTGCTTAGAAGGAAAATCAGACCCCCCGGATGCAAAGCCATACGATACTTTAGAAACGGGTATAATCACCACACCGTCCGGCAGGACGATCTGCTCCCCGATAATGGTATCCGCGCCGGACATTGCCCGCAGTTCTTCCATGGTTTTGCCCATGATTCCTTCAACAGGGTGTTCCACATGCTCGTTCATATAGTTTGCTCCATTTCTCCGGCGGCCGCTTCGTTACCCCTTTCCCGCCGCCGGCTGAAAAAGGGGGTATGAGGGCAAAGCTCCCCTATTATATCGTTTCTTGCTTGGTTTCCTTTACCCGTGCTTCTTTCGGCGCCTGCACAAGCCTTCCCTTTGCGGATGCCCTAACATAAGCCATCAGACCGCCCAACACCGCTATTAGGACAAAAAGCGGCATTACCCGCAAGGTACTATGAATTTTACACTGGGTTTTCTCCAGCGCGAAATCGGGAAAAATGCAAATATCCGGTTGAATTCGCTTTACCCGGCTTTCCAGAAATTTCAGCGCCGGAAACACAAGGGCGGATAACTCACCGCACAAAAGTGCCGTTTGATGCGCGTTTTCCCCCGCTGCTCGAATCTGCACACACAATGGACTGATTACAAAATGGGAAACCAGACGATCAAATCGAAGGAAAAAGGTTTTAAGCAGCGCAATAGCCACGCGCGCCCGCTCTAGAATCGTTTGCTTTTCCTTCTTTTGCTTTGCGGGCTTACCTTTCTCTTCTGCTTGCCTTACATTCTTTGCCGGATAAACACGCAGCCGAATAAACCAGACCCGCACCTTTACAGTGAACAGCCCATCATAGTGAAACGTAACGGAAGCGGGAATCAACAACACCGCGGCGATAAAGGCCGCAGTGCTCCCAAGAATGACCAATGCCGTCATGTTCCGTACCTCCCTGATTATTCCGCGTTTTTCCCTGCTGAAAGAGGCGAAACCAGCCTTTGCTGGCCGTTTTCCTCCTCTGTTGGTTCTTCTCGCTGCGGTAAGGGCGGCAAATCCTCCAGAGACGTCACGGAAAAACAGCGAAGGAAATCATCCGTCGTTCCGTACACCAGCGGACGGCCCGGAAGTTCCAGCCTGCCCTTCTCCGTCACCAGTCCCTTCTCGCAAAGGCTGGCCACCACGCCGGAGCAATCCACGCCTCGCACTTGTTCGATAAACGCTTTGGTAACCGGCTGGTTGTATGCGATAATCGCCAGCACCTCAAAGGCCGCTTGAGATAGCGGCGTATTGCGCCGCAGATCCAACGCTTTTTTGACCGCGGCAAAATAGTCTGGACGAGAACAGAGCTGATACTTATCCTCTAATGCCACCAGCATAATCCCGCTCTTTCGCGCATCGTACTCCTTTTGCAGCGTCTGGCAGACCTTTTCCACCTCAGCCTCCGTAATTTCCAGTGCCTGGGCCAGCCGGGAGCGGGAAACAGGCTCTCCCGAAGCAAACAGCACCGCCTCTGCCTGCGCCAGCCATTCATTGTCCGCCATCTGACCCACCCGCCTTGTTGAGTTTAATTTCCGCCTGCGCGCCGGTTCCACTGACCTCTACTCTCCGCACCTTCACCAACTCCAGCACCGCCAGAAAAGTCGCCACGATGTCGGATTTGGATTTTGAACCCGAAAACAAGGCATGAAATTTCATTTTTTCCCTCTGCCACAGGGATTTAATCACAAACACAATTTTAGATGAAACGGAAACCATCCGTTTTTTTACAATTCCGGCAAACGCTTCCACCGGAGGCGGCAGCCGCCGTTCCCCCCGGCCCACCGCAGCAAGGTACGCGGAATAAAGCTTGTCCGGCTGATGCACCAGCGAATATGCTTTGTCAAATTCAATTTTCATAGGCTCCCGCACCATAGCGCCAAATCCGGTCGCGTGATCTTTTAGTTTTGCCGCCATCTCCTGACAAAGAGCATACTCCCGTAATTGACCTTCCAGCTCGGCCTTCAATTCCTTTGCTTCTTCATGCTTGGGCAGAAGCATGACGGTTTTCAGATATACCAAGCGGGACGCCATCTCCAAAAATTCGCTGGCAATGTCCATGTTTTCCCGCCTAAGCATCTCCATGTGAGAAAGATACTGATCCACCAGCTCCGCTACCGGAATATCCGCCAGATTCAGCTTGTTTTTGGAAACTAGGTATAACAGCAAATCCAATGGGCCTTCAAAATCCGGCAGCTTAAAAGATAGTTTTTCCATCCTTTCCCGCCCTATCCCAAAAACCGAAATGGCAGGCCTGCAATCCAGGAAAGCCCGTTGTATAACCAGTCCGCAATCCAGGAAAGCGGAGTGGACAGTACACCCGTCGCAATCAGCACCAGCACCGCGACCATAATATAATTTTCATTTTGCATAATTTTATAATAAATCCGATCCGGCAAAAACGCGTTCAGAAGCCTGGATCCGTCCAACGGCGGGATTGGGAGCAGGTTAAACACCGCCAAATAAAGGTTGATCGAAATGATTTGTACAATAAAGAAATGAATTCCCACCGCCACTGTCGAATACCCTGCGATGACGCCTGTAACCAGAAGCACATTATAAATCAGCATAAATAAAAAAGCCAATAAAATGTTAGAAACCGGGCCGGCCAAGGCGGTTATCGCCATATCCCGCTTGGGACGCTTAAACTTCCACATGTTCACCGGCACAGGCTTAGCCCAGCCAAATCCAAACAGAAGGATCATCAGCCCGCCGATTGGATCGATATGAGAAAGGGGATTTAATGTGAGCCGGCCTTGATATTTTGCCGTGTTATCCCCCAGCTTATAGGCGACATAGGCATGGGCCGTTTCATGAATGGGCAGCGTACAAAAAACAATAAAAACGCCGGAAAGCAAAAATAAAATTGCCGAGACGATATCTCCGCTGATCAAATAACGAAACATAGCTTCACTCCTATCATTACTATTATATGGTTTTTCCTAAAAATTTCAAGAGGAATCGTTGGGATTTCAAATTTTTTGCGGTTTTCCCAAGGCGTTTTTGTGTTTATGCGGCTATAAAAAATTCAAAAAGCCCTTGCTTTTTCGGGAATCATCTGGTAAAATAACATTTGTGACTTTTTGCTTTCGCCTTAAAGGAGGTGCAGACCATGGCAAAATGTGAAATCTGCGGTAAAGAGGTTAAGTTCGGTATCAAGGTTTCCCACTCCCACCGTCGTTCTAACAGGACCTGGAAGCCCAACGTGATGCGGGTTAAGGCAATCGTGAATGGGACGCCCCGCCGGATCAACGCCTGCACCCGTTGCCTGCGTTCCGGAAAAGTAACCCGGGCGGTTTAACACTGGATTCATTGGTTGCCGGTAGAGCCGGCAGCCTTGCAAAAAACACCAGCGGGCGCTGCTAATAGCAGCGCCCGCTGGTGTTTTTTGCAAAACCGCCAATGGACTAAGCGATACGGATCAAAGATCATTTTTCAGCAAATCCTCATAGCTCTCCCGCTTGACAATCAACCGGGCACTGCCGCCGTTCACCAGCACCATGGCGGGATTCAAAACCCGGTTGTAATGAGACGCCATAGAGTAATTATACGCGCCGGTGCACAAAACAGCAAGGATGTCCCCCGGCGCAGGCCTTTGAATCAAAGTATGCTCCTGGATCAGATCCCCGCTTTCGCAGCAGCGGCCCGCAATAGTTGCCGTGAAATCCGCCGGCCGATCCGCTTGATTCGCGACCAGCGCCGTATAGGGCGCCTGATACAAGGCGTACCGGGGATTATCGGTCATCCCGCCGTCAACCGAAACATATGTACGGACATTTTCAATTGTTTTAACATTTCCCACCGTGTACAACGTGATTCCCGCAGGGCCGCATACAGAACGGCCGGGTTCGATGACAATTTCCGGCATATCCAGTCCCAACGCACCGCACGTTTCCCGCACGGTTTGCGAAACGTCGGCCATATATTCGATATATGGGATGGGCTCGTCGTCATCTGTGTACCGGATCCCGAACCCGCCTCCCAGATTCAGAATATGCAGCGGCGCACCCAGCAGTTCTCCCGCCTCTTTCATAAACCGGAGCATAATCCGCGCCGCTTCCCGGAAGGGCTCAGTTCCAAAAATCTGCGAACCAATATGGCAGTGCAGGCCGCATAGCTTAACATGAGAAAGGGTTTTTGCCTGCTCCACGGCCCGGATCGCTTCTCCGTTTTCCAGAGCAAAACCAAATTTTGAATCAATTTGCCCGGTTTGAATATATTGATGGGTATGCGCTTCCACTCCCGGCTTGATCCGGAACAAAACCTTGGCGGTCTTCCCCAACTCGGCGGATATATCCTCCAGCAGCGCCAACTCAACCGGATTATCCGCCACAATGTGACCCACACCGTATTCCAGCGCCATGCGGATCTCCTGCGGGGTTTTATTGTTGCCGTGAAAAAACACCTTTTCCATGGGAAATCCGGCTTTCGCTGCGGTATAAAGCTCCCCGCCGGAAACCACATCCAACGCCATGCCTTCCCGTTTCATGATCCGGAAAACCTCCAGGCAGCACAGGGATTTTCCCGCAAAGGCCACCATGCCTCGGCCATTATAATATTTCTCCATCGACCGGAGAAAGCTTTGGCAATTCTCCACCAACATTTCTTCATCCAGCACATAGAGTGGCGTGCCGAATTCCCGGGCGAGCTCCACTGTATCACAGCCGCCGAACAGCAAATGCCCGTTTTTTGTTTGATAATCCATTTGTTTTCTCACCCTTCCGCCGCTTGTTCCATCCACTTTTTCAATTCCTCCACGCCTTCCCCCGTCTGGCTGGAAAAAGGAATCAAAGGAATATTGTCCAGAAAGCCCAGTTCCGTTTCCAATGCTTTCATGCGCTCCGCCCGCTGGGTTGGCTTTATCTTATCACTCTTGGTCAGGGCGACAACAAAGCGAAACGCACCCTGCCGCAGGAATTCCAGCATTTGCAGATCCAATGCCGTCGCCGGATGACGCATATCAATCAGCTGCACCACCAGAACGATATGCCGGCCGCTGTTGAAATAATGCTCCATGAGCTCCGACCACCGGTTCCGCTCCGCGCCGGCCACCTTTGCGTACCCATATCCCGGCAGGTCGCACAGCCGCACATCGCCCACTCGGAAAAAATTGATCGTTTGCGTTTTTCCGGGAGTCGCGCTGACCCGCGCAAGGGCCTTGCGGTTGAGCAACTTGTTCAGCAACGAGGACTTGCCCACGTTAGACCGGCCGGAAAAAGCAATTTCCGGCAGGTCGGAGGGAGGAAGCTGTTTTTTGGTTCCAAAAGCCATTTCAAAGGCCGCCTGTTCGTACCGCATGTCCGCCCTCCTGTTTATTGGATCACCGGCGCCGTGCGCTTGTCCTTTTTCGCAGGCGGATACGGCCGGTCTGCCTTAACGGGTTCTTCCACCTGCGGCATGCGCGTCATAGCAACCGGCAGCGCCTCTTCCAGTTTGGAAACAGGCACAAATTCCAAATGCTCCCGCACCGCCGGATCGACCTCCATAAGATCCGGTTTGTTATCCAAAGGCAAAATCACTGTTTTAATTCCTGCTTTATAGGCCGCCATGGTTTTCTCTTTCAGACCGCCTATGGGCAAAATTTTTCCCCGAAGGCTGATTTCGCCCGTCATGGCCACATCCCGCCGCACGGGAATCCCGCTTAAAGCCGATAGCAATGCAACGGTCATGGTGATTCCGGCAGAAGGCCCATCCTTAGGGACAGCGGCCTCTGTGGCGTGTATATGCAGATCCTTGGTTTTATAAAAATCAATGGGTATTCCGAAATCCCGAGCGCGGCTGCGGATACAGCTTACCGCCGTCTGAGCAGATTCCTTCATCACGTCGCCCAGCGAACCGGTCAGCACGATTTTCCCCGAGCCTTCCAGCGCAAGCGCCTCCAGCTGCATCAGAGTCCCCCCCACGCTGGTCCAGGCCAAGCCGTTCACCAGGCCGGTTTCGTCTGTTTTGGAAAGCTGATCTGCCAGGTATTTGGCCGGGCCCAGATATTTCTCCAAATCCTTTTCAAAAACAACCACCTTTGCCTTTTCACCGCCTACGATTTCTCGAGCGGCCTTTCGACAGAGGGCGGCCAGCGTTCGCTCCAACGTCCGCACTCCCGCCTCCCGGGTGTAAGCGGCGATGATCCTTTCAATGGCCCCGTCGGTGATTTTCAGTTGAGCAGCCTTAAGCCCATGGGCTGATAGCTGCTTTTTCGCCAAGTGTTCCTTCGCTATGTGAAATTTTTCCTCCGCGGTGTAGCTGGACAATTCGATCAATTCCATGCGATCCAGCAAAGCGGGAGGGATGGTCTGTGTTGTATTGGCAGTGGTAATGAACAGCACCTTGGACAGATCAAACGGAATCTCCACATAATGATCCCGGAAGGCGCTGTTCTGTTCACTGTCCAGAGCCTCCAGCAGGGCCGAAGCCGGATCTCCCCGAAAATCATTGCCCAGCTTATCCACCTCATCCAGCAGCATCAGAGGGTTATTGACGCCCGCCTGCTTGACCGCGGAAATAATCCGGCCGGGCATTGCGCCCACATAGGTTTTCCGGTGGCCGCGGATATCAGCCTCGTCCCGCACGCCGCCTAGAGACAGGCGGACATATTTTCTGCCCATGCACTTGGCTATTGATCGGGCGATAGAGGTTTTGCCCACACCGGGCGGCCCCACCAGGCAAATGATCTGACCAGCCATATCTCCCGCCATCCGGCGGACAGCCAGCAGCTCCACAATCCGCTCCTTAACCTTTTTCAAGCCATAGTGATCCCGGTCCAGGATCCGCTGCGCTTTTACAAGATCAATGGAGTCCTTGGTCTGGCGGTGCCAGGGGAGTTCCAGGCATAGATCCAGATAAGCCCGGATCACCGATCCCTCATGAGAACCTGGCGGCATTTTGTATAGCTTTTCCGCCTCGCTCAAAAGCTTTTCCTCTGATTCCTTAGGCAAAGAAAGCTCGTGAATTCGATCCGCGTATTGCTGGGCCTCAGTCTGGGGATTGTCACCCTCGCCCAGTTCTGCTGAAATGGCCTTTAACTGCTCCCGAAGGTAATATTCCCTCTGGTTCTGATCAATCTGTTCATTGACCCGTTCGTCAATCATGTGTTCCGCCTTCAGGATGCCGCACTCGCTCCGCAGGATGACTATCAGCTTTTCCAGCCGTTTGCCCGGATGATATTCATCCAGCAAATATTGCCGGCTTTCCAGCGGAATCGCAATGTTGGAGGCGACGAAGTCAGACAAGCTTCCCGGGTCGTCGTTGGTCATAACCGTCATAATCACGTCGGGGGACAGCTTAGAGGATAAAGACGCGTACTCCTCGAACTGCTCACGGGCATTACGCAGCAGCGCTGTCTTTCGCGAAGCCTGCATTTTGATTTCCGGCTTTGGGCAAAGCATGACGCAAGCAGCAAGAAAGCCCTCCGTCTGCTCCAGCCGGAGCAGACGCCCCCGCTCCGTTCCCTCCACCAAAACCCGCAGCGCGTCTCCCGGCAGCTTCACAATCTGCTTAATCCGAGCAATACATCCGGTTTTATGTAAATCTCCGTTTCCTGGATCCTCCACCGTCATATCCTTCTGCGCCACCAAAAAGACCTGCTGATCCCCCTGCATGACCTCATTGATAGCCAGCACCGACTTCTGCCGCGCCACGTCAAAATGGAGGCGCATCCCGGGAAAAACAGCCAATCCCCGCAGGGCTATGGCCGGAATCGTCAATATATTTTGCAGCTCCTGCATACTGTCATCCTTTCTTTTTGTGAAAGCCCTAGAATATTTTGTCAGGCATTTTTACATTTCTCTTTTAACCTTAAAAGGAAAAAGGGCCGCGATTTTCGCCGCCCTTTCTTTTTTCATATCGCGTTCTTGCCCGGCAGCGGGGCGCGGGTGGATAGCTCCACCGGCTTACGTTCAGGATTTTTGCTGAGAATCGGAGATTCCTTCCCAAGCACGCAATTTTTTGTAATCTGCACTTTTTCAATCATATATTCGCTGGGAACGGTGAACATCAGATCCCCCAGCAGCTTTTCAATAATCGACCGCAGGCCCCGGGCGCCGGTTTTCCGCTTGACCGTTTCATCCGCAATCGCTCTGAGAGCCGCATCGTCAAACACCAGTTCCACGCCATCCATACGGAACAGTTCTTGGTATTGCTTAATAACAGCGTTTTTAGGCTCCACCATAATGCGGATCAAAGCGTCCGTATCCAGTCCCTGCAAGGTCGTTACCACCGGCAGACGGCCTACGATTTCAGGGATCAGACCATAATGCACCAAATCCTCCTGAATGACTTCTTTTACAATGTTTTCCTTTTCCGTTTCCTCTTTGGTCTTCACCATGGCGCCAAAGCCCATCGTGCTGTTCCCCGTGCGCTTTTCAATAATTTTATCCATCCCGTCAAAAGCGCCGGCGCAGATAAACAGAATGTTTGTGGTGTCAAGCTGGATAAACTCCTGCTGGGGATGCTTGCGGCCACCCTGGGGCGGAACGTTGGAAACCGTTCCTTCCAGAATCTTTAATAACGCTTGCTGCACCCCTTCCCCACTGACGTCCCGCGTGATGGATGGATTTTCCGATTTTCGGGCAATCTTATCAATTTCATCTATATAGATTATGCCCTTTTCCGCTCTCTCCACATCAAAATCAGCCGACTGAATCAAACGAAGCAAGATATTCTCCACATCTTCGCCCACATATCCGGCCTCGGTCAGAGTTGTAGCGTCCGCAATGGCAAAGGGAACATCTAACGCCTTGGCCAGAGTTTGGGCCAGCAGGGTTTTGCCCACTCCGGTCGGACCCAGCATCAGTACATTGCTCTTGCCCAGCTCCACCCCGCTGGTATCTCCTCCAAGGAAAATCCTTTTATAATGGTTATACACCGCAACGCTCAAAGCCTTTTTAGCTTCCTCCTGGCCGATAACATATTCATCCAGAATGGCCTTTAGCTCCCGGGGCTTTTTTAATATAAATGGCTCCTTTTCCCGGGATTGAGATTTGGTTCGCCGGGTATGCTCTTCATCTTCAATGATCGTTTGGCACAGTTCTACGCATTCATCGCAAATAAACACGCCGCCTGGACCGGCCACTAAGCGCATAACCTCATCAGCGTTTTTGCCGCAGAAGGAGCAGCAAACTTCATTGTGCGTCTCGTTCGCCATTACTTTCCTTGCCTTTCCGGTTTTCCTTTCAAACCTGGTCTGTCTGAATACAAGGGAATGCGGAATCGTTGCAAACGATTCCGCCTTGCTGACATTTTACCGCTTGGTGTATACCTTATCAATCAATCCGTATTTCACGGCTTCCTCCGCTGTCATGAAATTGTCCCGCTCGGTATCCCGCTGGATCACATCCAGCGGCTGCCCGCTGTTTTCCGCCAGAATCTGATTCAGGGTCTCACGGGTGCGCTTAATGTGTTCGGCGTGAATCAGCATGTCGGTTGCCTGCCCTTCAATCTGACCTAAGGGCTGATGGATCATAACCTCAGCGTGTGGCAGGGCGATCCGTTTTCCCTTTGCGCCGGAGGAGAGGAGAACTGCCCCCATACTGGCCGCCATACCGACGCAAATGGTGGATACATCGCACTTAATGTAGTTCATCGTATCGTAAATCGCCATGCCAGCGGTGACGGACCCGCCGGGGCTGTTGATATACAAGCTGATATCCTTCGATGGATCCTGGCTTTCCAAATATAAAAGCTGCGCCACCACGAGGCTCGCCGTGGCGTCGTTCACTTGATCCGACAGCATGACGATCCGGTCATTGAGAAGCCGGGAAAAAATATCGTATGACCGTTCACCCCTGCTGGTTTGCTCAACTACGTAAGGAACTAAGCTGCTCATCATTAACCTCTCTTCTCCACGGCAACTCATTTCTTTTTCCCCGACCCGCACTGCCGCAGTAATACAGCCGGGGCCCGAAAGCCTTTCTCTGGGGGTATTCCATTTTAGTATGGGGAGGGAGAGCCGCATTTAAACGGTTTAGCCCTCCTGATTCTCCGTTTTTTTCGCACTCTTTTTCGCGGCGGGCTTTTTCTCGCCTTCAGCCGCCTTTTTCTCGCCGGTTTTCTTTGTTGTTTTCTTTACCGGCGCCTTCTCCGCCTTTTTGGGAGATATGACGGCGGTGGACTTGATCAGGTCAATCGCCTTGTTTACGCTCAAATCCATGACAACTTCCTTCTCAGGAATAGCCTTTTTAATCTGATCCATTTCCACCTTATAAAGATCCTTCAGCTTTTCATACTCGGCCTCAATTTCCTCTGCGGTGGGGGCAATTCCCTCCAGCGCCACAATCTTTTCCAAAGCCAGCCGAACCTTTACCTGCCGTTCCGCCTGCTCTTTAAAGCTGTCCCGCAGGCCCTGTGCGTCGCCGCCCATATACTGAATGTACTGCTGCAGGCTCATGCCCTGCATCTGCAAACGGTAGTCAAAATCCCGCAGATTTTCATCTATCCGGGACTCGATCATGCCGTTGGGGATCTCCGCCTGGAAGCCCTCTAGCAATTTGTCGATCAGCTGCGTTTCCACTTCGCTGTCTGCCTGCTTTTCTTTACGTTCCTCAATTTTCTTTTTCAGGTCTTCCTTCAGCGCGTCTACTGTGTCAAACTCGCTAACGTCCTTAGCAAACTCATCATCTACCACGGGCATTTCCCGAGCTTTGATCTCGTGCAGCTTGCATTTGAAAACCGCTGCCTTGCCCTTCAGTTCTTCTGCATGATAATCCTCAGGGAAGGTGACGTTGACCTCAAACTCGTCGGCCACATTATGGCCGGCAATCTGCTCCTCAAATCCGGGAATAAACTGGCCGGAACCCAAAACCAGCGAATAAGATTCCCCTTTTCCGCCCTCAAAGGCTGTGCCGTCCACAAAGCCCTCGAAATCAAACACCACGGTATCTCCCATTTCCGCGGCGCGCCCTTCCACCGCAATAATCCGAGAATTGCGTTCTTGCAAGCGCTTCAGCTCTTCTTCTACATCCGCGTCGGCCGCGTCTGTCTCCGGCTTTTCCGCAGCGAGACCCTTATATTCGCCGATCTCGACTTCCGGCTTGACCGTTATTTTTACCTTAAATTCCACACCGGTTTTGTCCATGGAAACCAAATCAAAATCAATGTCGTTGTCCACAATCTCCAAATTTGCCTCTTCCACTGCGCTTTGCAATGCCGAAGGATAAACTGCCTCCAGCGCGTCGTTATAAAATACATCCTCACCATACATCCGCTCGATAATCGCCCGAGGAGCCTTTCCGCGGCGAAAGCCAGGGATGTTCATTTTCTTCACATTTTTCCGGTACGCTTTGCTCACCGCATCCGCAAAGGTCTCGGCGTCCACCGTAATAACCAGCTCGTAGCGGTTGGTGTCCACCTTATTCGATGATTTTAAACTCATGTTGGGTTCCTCCTAAACATTATACGTCAAGATTGGATTATAGCACAGTTTTCCGCAATAATCTACCACTTTTTTAAAAATTCTCAAATTCCCTTTATTCCACCAGCACCGGGCAAAAATCAATTAAATCACAGCTCAAAGGCGCGAACCGAATTCCCTCAAATGTTCCGCGGCAAGCGCGCAGCGCGCCAGGCCGGTGAACGTGTCCGTAATAACACCGTTTGACCCCGTATTCCTTCAAAACCGCCATCATGGGCTCGCAGGCCACGCCGTCGTATACCGGAGGATAATGCAGAAACGCCACCGGTTCCAGGCCAGTTTGAATTCCGGCTTCAAGCGAAGCCCGCAAACGCCCGGCCTCCCGCGCCAGCATCTTCTCCCCTGCCGTTTCATCGTTCATCATCCAGCCGCGTGTGCCGCAGACGGCAATGCTTTCCGCTGGAAACGCATTGTTGTTGAGAATGGAAATAGAAGTGAAGCCCTGCTGCTCCAAAAACGCCGTCATTTTAGAAACGGTAGACCACCAGAGGTCGTGATTTCCCTTAGAAATGATTTTTTTCCCCGGAAGCTGGTGAATAAATGCAAAATCCGCCGCGGTATGCTCCAGCTTCATCGCCCAGGAAAGGTCTCCCGGAAGCACCACCGTGTCATTTGGGCCAATCAGCTTCCGCCAATTTTTTTCAATTCTTTCCTCATATCTGTCCCAGCCCTTAAACACAGACATGGGCTTGTCCGTTGAAAAGGATAAATGCAGATCCGAAATTCCAAACACCATGAAATAAATTCCTTTTCTAAAAATTGGTAATTCCTTCCAACCAGCGTTTTGCTGGCAAAGTGCCAAAAAAGAGGGCAAAATAAAACCGAGGAGGTGAGAACCCATGCAAGATCAATCCAAAAACAACAAAATCGTTTGCGAAGTGGAGAGCTGCATTTACCACGACAAAAATATGAACTGCACCGCTCAGCAGATTAAGGTCGGCCCCACCGGAGCCGATTGCTGCTCTGAAACCGCCTGCGAAACCTATAAGCACGAATAACCTTTGATCCGGCGGGACGGCGATATGCCGTCTCTACATACGCAGCAGGCTGTACACCGCTTCCACCATAGAAGCTTTGTCACACACCTTGGTAAACCGCACTGATTTGCCCTTTAACGCCGCAATCGGCGCGGGAACCGCCGTTCCGCTGACCGCGGCCAGCTGCTCGATTTTTGCAAAATCGTCCGCCGCGGGCGTCTGGCCCAACGCCTCCAGCACACTGGCGGCAAATTTGTAGGGCGACGCGGTGGATACTATCACCGCAGGGGTATCATCCCCAGTTTTAACGAGGTATTTCTGATAGGCGCCCACTGCAACAGCGGTATGGGTATCGCACAAATACCCTGTTTTTTCAAACAGCTGCCGGAGGGCGGCGGCGCCTTCCCCGTCGTCGCAGGCTTCACCGCTGAACTTCGCGGTCAATTTTTCAAAGGTTTCCGCGTCCACCTCATACCGCCCGGCGGTTTTCAGTTCCTCCATCCAATGGTTGAGCCTGCCGGTGTCCTCCCCGGACAACAGGTACAGCAGCCGTTCCAGGTTGCTGGAAATCAAAATATCCATGGAGGGAGAAGCGGTGGTGTAAAATTCACGGTTCCGATCGTATACCCCTGTATTGATAAAATCCGTCAGCACACGGTTCCGGTTAGAGGCGCATAAAAAGCGGTTTACGGGAATTCCCATACGCATGGCAAAATAACCGGCAAGGATATTTCCGAAGTTGCCGGTGGGAACGACGACATTAATAGGATCTCCCATTTTTATTTTTCCCGCTTTTGCCATATCGCAGTAAGCGGACACATAATATACGATTTGCGGCACCAGCCTCCCCCAGTTGATGGAATTGGCGCTGGAAAAGGCCATACCCCGCTCCCGCAGCTGTGCTGCGACCTCACGGCTGCCAAAAATGGCTTTCACACCTGTCTGCGCGTCGTCAAAGTTCCCGTCAATGGCGCAAACGCCAACATTATCTCCCTCTTGCGTCGTCATCTGCCGCTTCTGCATAGGACTGACGCCGTTTTGCGGATAAAACACCAGAATTTTTGTGCCTTTTACATTCTTGAACCCCTCCAACGCGGCCTTGCCTGTATCGCCGGAGGTTGCCACCAAAATAACGATTTCATCCTGGTCTCCCGCGATCTGTGCGGATGTGGTCATCAGATAAGGCAGCAGCTGCAAGGCAAGATCCTTGAAGGCGCAGGTGGGGCCGTGCCACAGTTCCAAAAGCTCCATACCGCCCGCTTCCCGCAAAGGCGCGGGCTGGTTCCCATCAAACCTATTCAAATATGCGCCCTTCACGCAGGCCTCAATCTGCTCTTTGGAAAAATCCGTCAGATACTTGGATAAAACAAGGCACGCGCGCCCTACGTAATCCATTTCCAGCAGCGACTCCAGCTCCTGCCCGGTCAAAGCAGGGATTGAAGACGGGACAAACAATCCGCCGTCTTCCGCGATGCCCTGTAAAATTGCCTGAGCGGACGTTACCGCTTTAGAGCTTCTTGTGCTGGTATATTCCATCATGTTCATCATGCCTTTCTGTTGTCCCCGAAAGGAACGCTTCCATTCTAAAGTATTTTACTATTCCCGGGCCGATTTGTCAAAGCCTCTTTTAAAAACCGATCGGCGTTTTCATGAAAAATCCGGTCGGCCAGCCGGTAAGAGTGAAACGCCGCGGCAAACCGTTCGTACAGCACCGGCAGATCAGATAGCTCCGACACGTCTCCCCCTAGGTCCGCGCCGTCAAAATCCCCGCCCAAGGCCGGAAGCTCTTCGCCGCCTACACGGATCATATGGGCGGCGTGGGCCAGAAAATCAGGATAGCGCGCCTGTTTTGTACCATTCAAAAAAACTGGGTAGTAATTGATGCCAGCCACGCCGCCGCGGTGGGCGATCCTTTGCAGCTGCTCATCGGTCAAATTCCGAACATGGGGGAAAACCGCATCCGCGTTGGAATGAGAAGCGCAGACCGGGCCGCCATACACCTTCAGCGCTTCCCAAAAACCCTCCCGGCTGAGGTGGGATACATCCAGCGCGATTCCCAGCCGCTCCATAGCCGAAAGACATTCCCTTCCCAGCCGCGTCAGTCCGCCGCCCGCATGGCAGCCCCCCGCCAGCTCGGTGGCTCCGTTCCACGTCAAGGTCATCATCCGCACGCCCAGATGAAAATATTCCGTTAGCCGGTCAAGCTCTCCGCCCAGGGCCGCGCCGCTTTCAATGGACAAAATACCGGCAATTTTTCCTTCCTTGCGCGCCTGCTCCAGTTCCCCACAGGAAGCGCATAGCACGAATCGATCCTGATATTGCTCTTGTGACCGCTTCAAAAAACCATATACATCCAAAAACCGTTTTTGGGCCGCTTCTCCCCGGTAGCAATCATCAATCCAAACGGCAAATACCTGCGTATATCCCTCCAGCCGCGCCCCGCGTTTTAAATCCACCTGCAAATCATTGGACCACAGGGATTTTCCGCCGTCAAAACACGCCAAGGCAGTATCGCAGTGCAGATCGGTCAGCTTCATCTCGCTACTCCCCTTTAAACGCGCTCTACAAGCAATTCACCCCGCGTCAAATGCGTTTTCGATTTGCTCAATGTGCAGAACCCGAAGGGTTTCAGCGTCAACAAAGACCTCCATCACATCAAACCGGGGCTGCAAAGGCAGCTTGGTCTGCGACAAGTATAAAGCTGCGGTTTTGACCAGTCGGGCTCGCTTGTGCGCGTCCACAAATTCCCGGGGCCGCGCAATGCTGCGGGGGCCCCGGGTTTTGACCTCTACAAATACAATATATTTCTCATCGGCGGCAATAATGTCAATTTCCCCAAACCGGGTGCGAAAATTAGCGGTTAATATATCATATCCCTTATCCCGCAGGTATCGGGCGGCAGCCACCTCCCCCATCAACCCAGCCTTTTGCTTTTCATCCATGCAGAATCTTCCTCAAAAAGCTTCTCCGGTGGGCCGGGCAGGGGCCCAGCTCCCGTATCGCCGCAATATGGTCTTTTGTGCCGTAGCCCTTATGCTTTGCAAAGCCGTATCCGGGATACTGCCGGTCCACTTCGGGCATCAGCCGGTCACGGCTGACCTTTGCCAGAACCGAAGCGGCGGCGATGGAAAGGCTTTTCCCGTCGCCGCCTACAATGGACCGCGCCGGCAGGCACAGTCCCCGGGGTATTTGATTACCGTCCACCAGCGCAAAGTCGGCGGGAACCTGTAGACCCTTTACGGCGCGGCACATGGCGAGAAACGTGGCGTTGAGAATATTGAGAGCGTCAATTTCTTCTACTGTGGCGAAAGCAACGCTGTAAGCCGTCGCCTGTTCCAGAATAACAGGAAACAGCGCTTCCCGCTTTTTCTCGGTTAGCTTTTTTGAATCATCTAAGCCGGGCAGCCGGCAGCTTTCCGGCAAAATAACCGCCGCCGCGCATACAGGGCCGGCCAGCGGCCCCCGCCCCGCCTCGTCAATCCCGCAAACAAGCGCATAGCCCTCCAGCCTTGCGGCCTGCTCATAGAGATAATCCGGCAAATCCCTTCGCCTCCCTTTCTACGGCCGTTCCAGGCTGATCCGTCCAATTTTGCAGTTGCGGAATTCCTCCAAAACCATTGCGGCCGCCCGTTCGGTATCCACTTCCCCGCCGGCGATCCGCATTCCCCGGCACATCCCGATTTTTTCAAGCAGCGCATACGACGGCAGCTCACAATCACCATCGTTCAGCCTATATCGGTTCTGCAAAAGAACAAAATAAGACGCCTTTAGAACGTCCAGCAAATCGCATGCCAAGGCTTCAATATCCACTACCGTGTCCTTAATAGCGCCGGTGAACGCCAGGCGCTCCCCAACAACCGGATCGTCAAACTTAGGCCAGAGCACGCCGGGGGTATCCAGCAATTCAACCCCCTGGCCAATGGTAAACCACTGGTTGCCCCGCGTCACGCCCGGACGGTTGGCCACCTTTGCTTTTCCTGTTCCCGCCATCCGGTTAATAAAAGAGGATTTTCCCACATTGGGAATTCCTACTACCATAACCCGCAGCGACCGGCCGGCCATTCCCTTCTCCCGATAGCGGGCAAGCCGACTCGCCAGCAGCCGCCTGGTTTCCGGAAGAAAGCGGTTTAGGCCCCGCCCGGAGCGGCAGTCTACCGGCAACACGGCGGTATCCTCCTTGGAAAGGGCTTCCAGCCAGGCTTTGGTGACCGATTCGTCCGCCATATCACATTTGTTCAGCAAAATTAATTTTGGCATATGCGCAACAATGCCCGCCAGCTCCGGATTCCGGCTGCTGACGGGTATTCTAGCGTCAATGATTTCGGCAGCTGCGTCCACGAGTTTCAGACTCTCTCCTATGAGCCGCCGGGTCTTCGCCATATGTCCGGGAAACCACTGGATATTCTGTCCGCTCATGTGATCGACCCTTCCTTCCTATCCAGGTACCGGATCAAGACACCGGACCAAACCGGCTGAAATAATCCTTGTCTGAATAAAACCGGAACAGAACCTTTCCGAGAATATACCGTTGGTCAATCATCCCGATCTCCGAACTGCGGCTGTCAATCGAACCGTTTCGGTTGTCCCCCATGACAAACACATGGCCTTCTGGAACCGTAACATCCTCAGAAAAATCTAAATCGTATTTCAGAGTCGTAGGCGTTTTGGTATACGGTTCATCCTGGGCAATCCCGTCCACATACACAATCCCTTTGTCAAAATCAATCCGCACCTTCTGTCCGCCCACGGCAATTATGCGCTTGATGATTCTCTGATCTTCATCCTGCTGTGCGGACAAAGAATCGTCGTTGGTGTGGTTCAGGGATACAATGACAACATCGCCCTTTTGCGGCGTATAAAACATATTGGATATTATGACCTTATCCGTATCCATAAAGGTGTTTTCCATGGAGGTGCCCTTCACGCTGACAATGCCGAACACAAAGGTGAACAGCACAACCACCAGCACCATCGCGGTAACAATTGAATCCAGCCACTCATACGCCGAGCCAAGCACGCCGCTGGAACCTGATTCCTTTCTCAAACCTGTCACACACCTTAACTTCTGATCGTTCTCCCTGCCGAAAATCCCCTAATAGCAAAAAAGGGACAACCGTCCCTTTTTCGTTTCGCCGAAAACAGCGTTAGATTTTTTCCACAACCTTGGCGGCCTTGCCCACCCGGTTACGAAGATAATACAGCTTGCTGCGGCGCACCTTTCCGTGCCGTACCACGTCGACGCCCGCCACATTGGGGCTGTGCACAGGAAACACACGCTCCACACCCACGCCAAAGGCAATACGGCGAACCGTAAAGCTCCTGGTGATACCGGAGCCGTTCATAGCAATCACCGTTCCCTCAAACATCTGGATCCGTTCCCGGTCGCCTTCCCGGATCTTTACATGCACCCGAACCGTATCGCCGATCTCTATGGCCGGAAAATCCGATTTCAGCTGTTCCGCCGTTAATTTTTGAATTGCGTCCATTTTATTTCCTCCTAAATTTATCAGACATTCATGCGCGGGCGCATGCCCCACAGAGGACTATCCGCTTCAATGTTGTGCCGATTCAGCACCGACATTGACCCCGCTGCTCAGGTCAGCGTAATCAAATGCTAAAATATGATACCACAACCCTTTCAAAATAGCAAGCTTTTTTTCTGTTGCCTTTCCATTTTCTCTGTTCACAGCGCGGCTGAAAGAACGCCCTGGATAAAATGAGCGCCGTGCTTTGCCCAATCTGCTTCCTTTTAAACACGCGGAAACCGTCCAACGGCCCGCCGACTTTCTTGCCTCCCTCGGCATCCTTCATTGGATAATGCGTGTGAAACCGCAGATAATAACGCACGGAGGAATCGCCATGAAATATCATGATTTACAGGATTTGATCCAGAACAGCCGCAGCAGCCGCGCTTATTTTCTCTCGCTTTCGGTAGAGTTGCAGCACAGTCTGCACCAATATAATGCCCATGTGCATTCGGCCGCAGATCTGCGTCATGCCGCCAGCATGGTACAAAGCTATAAGAGGCTCTTGGTTCTTGGCGGCTGGTGCGCCGAGCGTAAGGAGCCGCGCATATAATAGCATTTTTAATCCCTAAACTAAATGGGAGACGGAGCGGCGGTTGCTCAGGAGGGCAAACCCACGCTTTTTCAAGGGGATTAAGCGATCCTAGCAAACAAATTATAGGAAGCCGTTGCCGTTAACCAAATAGTTTCTGACAAAATGATGCTGGAAAGCAACAATGTCGATGAGCGGCTGCTCCCAGGAAAGAAGCAATATCCTCGGGCATTAACGTGCGCAAATGGCGGATGTAAGCTTTGGCGGCCGAATCAGGCTGCATCATCAATATACATATACCAATTGCCTGCCGATTGCGCGGTGTGGAATCCTGTTCTAAACGCTTTTCCTTTCAATCCGTAATCGTCTGTTCAGGAATCAGCGAATGCCAGGCATGGCAGTCTTCAACACAGAGCTTTTCTGCACAATAGCACAATACATGCTTAAACCATTCGTACTATGCCATATTGCTCCAATACGCATAATTTAATTGTATAAATTTTTCTATAAAATTTAAGTTTTACCCATGTTTCATTTTTTATTGACATTTTTTGATATTGTAGATATTGTATGTTAATATATAAAAACTGAATTATTTATATTTCCTGTTGATTTAAATTTACGTGGAGGGGTTAGAAATGGTTGATGGCATAGCCGCTGCCTATCATTTTCGGGTAAAGTATAATATTAAAAAGCTTCCGCTGCGCTACAAAGATTTAATTGGAATTGCCGATATGCTTGGTTTGACGGTAAAAAGCTATCAAGACGCCAAGGATGAAATTCGCGAACGATCTTTAAATCAATATCGGATTTTACCGGCTTTTACGGCGTTGGGCATTGACGGAACCCTAACAATATTTATAAACGACCAATTGCCGGAAAAGGAAAGGAACATGGCGCTTACCGTTCAAATCGGCCATCAGGCATGCGGAAGTTCAATCATGGATATTGTCGGCAGAAGCCAATTTGAGGAAACGACTATTAAACAGAACCGTAACGCAGAATTATTTGCGTTGGCTCTTCTGGCTCCCTTTTGCGTCTTTAAAAAGCTTAAGGTCAAGTCGTCCTCTGAGATCGCCGCTAAAGCCTATATTAATGACGAGGCGGCCCGGTCAGCCTGGGAAATGGTGCAGCAATGCAACGATAAATCCCCCGGGGCAAAAGCCGCGGAGCTATGTGCTTTCATGCTCAGACACGAGAAAAAAAGCCGGTTGGTATTTAAGTTTGCCAGCGCTTTATTGGTGGGAATGCTGTTCTTTTCCGGCGGACTTCTCATTGATCGTGCGTACCAAACCAAAGTCAACGCCGCAAGTTCTGTTTCCCAAATTGTTTATGTCACCCCAGCCGGCCGAAAATTCCATACAGAACAATGCATTTATTCCCAGGGAGACAATGTAACGTCTCTTACCGTAAAGGAAGCCAAGGAACAGGGCTATGAGCCATGCCGCTTTTGCAGTCCGGTTGCATAGCCTTGGGTAGACGCGGTCCGCGAAATTACGCGTAACGCATAGAAAACAGCCCGCTGCATCGGCTGCTTTCATCGTTGGATCGCGCCATAAATTGCTATCGCTTGCAAATACAGAGCTTTCGTATCATAACGTTTCATGATCGTGACATGAAAAAAGGAATTCCCCCCCGGGCTTGCCTCCCGTGGGGGAATTCCTTTGTATGCGGCATACGGCTGCCAGCGATTATACATTACGCTATCTGTTTCGCTCGGTTTTCAGGTTCAAGGCCCTATCGTCTTTATGCCCACCACATATCGCAGGCTTCGTCATACATGAGTATGTCCTTTAAAAACGCAATGGCTTTTTCCAGGCCCTCCGTAACAGACATCATCGCATCCTCATGCTCAATGGAAATCGCGCCGTCGTACCCAGTGGCCCGCAAAGTACTGATCATATCCTTCCAGGCTTTGGCGTCCGTGCCGTAGCCCACAGTACGGAAGGTCCAGGAACGGCCCAGCAGATCGCTGTAATGTCCCGTATCCAGAACGCCGTTGACGGCAACGTTGGCGGGATCCACCCGCGTGTCCTTTGCATGGAAGTGATGAATCGCGCCCTTTAGCTTTTTAATAGCTTCTACCGGATTCATCCCCTGCCAGATCAAATGGCTGGGATCAAAATTGGCGCCCATTATGTCGCCCACCGCTTCCCGCAGCCGAAGCATGCTGGCGGTGTTGTAAACACAAAAGCCCGGGTGCAGCTCCAGAGCGATTTTCGCGATATGATGCTCTTGGCAGTATGCTGCCATCTCTTTCCAATAGGGGATCAGCACCTTGTTCCACTGCCAATCCAGAATTTCGGCATAATCCTCCGGCCAGGAGCAGGTCACCCAGTTGGGGAGCTTGGAATCCTCGCAGTCGCCAGGACAGCCGGAAAAGCTGACTACTGTGTCCACCCCAAGCCGCTCGGCCGCTAAAACGGCATTGCGCAGCTGATCATCGTAGCTTTTCGCAATTTCCTTATTGGGATGAACCATATTGCCATGGCAGGAAATAGCGCTAATGGTCATGTTGTTTTTTTCCAGCAGGCCTTTGATACGGGCAACCTCTCCGTCATCGGAAATAATTTTGGGCACATCCATATGACCCGAGCCGGGATATCCTCCCGCACCCAGCTCCACACATTGGACGCCCAGCCCGCTTAAGTACTCTAATGCTTCTTCCAAGCTTTTGCTGTACAATGGAACCGTCAAAACACCTAATTTCATAAACAATTCCTCCTTTTACGCCTTATAAGGCTGCAAAATATTGCGCCGCCTCCGCCACTGCTTCGGCGGAAACGTAGTCTCCAGCCTCCTGTTCAACGAAATAAGCCTCGACTCCCAGCTTTTCGCCAGTTTTAAGGATCGCCGGAAAATCCAACGTTCCCCTTCCCGGAATTGCGTTGAATTTGCTGCCGTCCTCTTTCACGCCCAGCTCCTTAAGATGGATGTACATGACCCGGCCCGCGTATCGCTTCATATAATCAATGGGATCTTCTCCCGCGAACGCAATCCAAAATACGTCAAATTCTACCATTAACAGATTGCCGCCATGCCGCATCATGATATCAAACAAGCATTCCCCGCCGGGGGTTTTATCAAATTCGTGGCCGTGATTATGATATGCAAAGCTAAGCCCCGCCTGGGCGCATTTTTCCGCCATGGCGGACAGCTTTTCCCCCACCTGCGCAGCTTCATCCGCCGTTTTCATGCCTGCCCAGGCACAGACCAAGGTAGGACAGCCAACGGCCTTTAAGTAATCAATGTGGAAATCCAGCTTTTCTTCCAGTTCAGGAAGCGATACGTGTGAAGCCACAGGCTCTAGACCGGTTTTTGCAAGCAGTTCCTTCATTTCCGCAGGAGACAGCCCGCCGTACCCGGCAAATTCTACCTGGGTATACCCCATTTTGGCCACCTTTTCCATCGCGCCCTTAAAGTCTTTAGCAAAATCATCCTTCAGAGAATAAAGCTGTAAACCCAATTCTTTCATGAGAATCCTCCGTTATTTCGCCGCTTTTTTGCCGCTTTTTTTCACTGGTGTCTTTGGGGCAGGCGCTTCCTCGTCAAAATATACCGCCTTGCCGGTTTTATTCGACTCGTATATGGCCTCCAGGATCCGGGTGACTGTATATGCCTGTTCGGGTTTGACCAGCGGTTCTGTATCGTTCAATACCGCGTCGATCCACTGGCGTTCCTCCACTTCTGCGGGTGTCGCTTGACCGCTGGCGTCAAAAAACGCAACGCCTTGGCCAGCCATAGAAGGCCTCACAATTGTCTGTGCGCCCAAATCCACCTTGTTAATTCGCAGCCCGTCCCGGAAATCGGCGCCCGCCTCAGTTCCGCACAGGGTGCAAATAGCCTCGCCGTTTTCCAGCGTGTTCAGCGCCCAGCTGGATTCCAAAAATACCGTGGCGCCGTTTTCAAAGGTAACGTAGCCAAAGGCAGAATCCTCCACGGTAAAATTCTCGGTATCCCAGTCGCCCCAGGCGTTGCCGGAATTCTTTTGCTTGCCCAGTTTGTGGAACGCGGTGCCCAGAACGGCTTTGGGCTTGTAGTTGTCCATCAACCACAGTGTCAGATCCAGCGCATGCGTTCCGATGTCAATCAAGGAACCGCCGCCTTGCTCATACTCGTTGGTGAACACGCCCCAGGTGGGAACAGCGCGGCGGCGAATAGCGTGCGCCTTGGCAAAATACACCTCGCCCAAGTCGCCCCGCTCGCACATTTTTTTCAGATAAAGGCTGTCCTTGCGGAAACGGTTCTGGTATCCGATGGTCAGCTTTTTGCCGGTGGCTTTTGCGGCTTCCACCATTGCCTTTGCATCTGCCGCGGTTTTCGCCATGGGTTTTTCGCACATGACGTGCTTGCCCGCATACAGCGAGTCCACCGTGATGGGACCGTGCATCCGGTTAGGAGTGCAGACATGCACCACGTCGATGGATTTATCCTTTAAAAGCTCTTGGTAGTCTTCATAAACCTTTGCGTCTTTACCGCCGTACTGCTTCGCTGCCGCTTCCGCACGCTCCTTAATAATGTCGCAGAAAGCCACCATTTTGACGCGTTCGTCCTTGGCCAGTGCAGGCATGTGTTTTTCGTTTGCAATGCCGCCGCAGCCAATGATTCCGACCTTTACCTTTTTCATTGTGTTTGCCTCCTAATTTGTTTTGTTTATTTCTTTCAGGCAGCCGCGTAAGACCGCCTGAAGCCTTGCTTTATTGCTCCCGCGCCGATCCGTTGGGACAGCTCAGCGTTTCCGGGCATACGGTTCGCCACCCGCCTTTATGCTAGCTTCCTCGTTTTAAACCCCCGTATTGCCTCTGTAAAGCCGCAGCGGATAACGACTTTAATTTTTCATCAACCGGTTCCTCTGCATTTTGAAAACACGGTTGCTCGTATTTTAATCACAAAAGCCTTTCTTCCTGTTTTTGCGGTTAGGCCTTTACAACCTGACCGCCAGCTATTATAATGGTATCGTAGCATACGGCTTTGAAGAATACAATAACTTTTTTACACGATTTATTAACTTTATTTTTAAGAAATAATCCGTTAAACCGGGAGGGATTTCAGCGTATGGGTTACTACAGCTTGCAGGATAAAAGCGGTAAATGGCTGTTGAATCTTAGCACCCATTTTCTTGCCGATCATTATGACGATACGCCGCACACCCACCACTTTCTAGAAATTTCCTGCATTAAATCCGGGGCGTCCAATTATTATGTGGACGGATCGGTGCTGGATATCCGGCCATACGACGTTTTCCTATTCAACAACCAGGAAGAGCATTACATCCAGCTAAAACAAGGGGAAAGCCTTGTCAATATGGTAATTCATTTTGAACCCGAATTTATTTGGAACAATGTTTCTAACGCCCTGGACTATGGGTTTTTGTCTGTTTTTTTCGCCCGGTCGAACCGATTCTGCAACCGGCTGGATCGGGGTAATCCCGCTACTCGTCGCATTTATGATATGATGCTGGACATTGAGCAGGAATTTGCCGGCGGCCGTCCTGGGTTTGAATTAATGGTGAAAATCAAGCTGCAAACCATTTTTGTCGAAATTATCCGGGAGTACGATTATATTGATTCGCAGGCGGAAGCCCAACGCTTCCGTTCCTGCGACCTTCACGCCATGCGGGAGGTGTTTCGATACATTGAAGCGCATCTGGCGGATGAAATAAAGCTAAAGCAATTGGCCTCTATTGCCTCCATGAGTCCCGCCTATTTTTCCACTGTGTTTAAAAAAATCAACGGCCTGACGCCGTTTCAATATATCTCACAAATGCGGATTCAAAAATCGCTGGAATACATTAAAACAACCGATCTGAGCCTAACAGAAATTGCCACCATGACGGGCTATAATAACTCGGTGAATTTTATCAAAGCCTTCAAGCATTTTACCGGCCGCACGCCTTCTTCTTATCGGAAGGAGGTTTAAGGGTAAAACGTTTTGCCGCTGACGGCGCGTACGAAGGAAATGGCGCAGACCAAGATCATTGCACTCTGCGACAACCTCACCGCGGCGATGGCCGAGACTCTTAACAGCGACGGCGGTTGGGTCGGCGATTGGTACAAACGGTATATTTATTCCACCGACAAGCCCGCCCTAGGCTCCAAGGCACGCCGGGAAGACAAAGTTTTCTTCATACCCAGCTTATCCTGGGCGTGAGACCGGTGCCGTCCGGCCTTTGGATACCTCCCTGCATCCCTAGCTTTGCCGTTACCAAGAGGTTTCGCGGCTGCGAGTTCCATATTACGAACCAGGTGAACTTGGGCGTCGTTTCTGTCACGATGGACGGGCAAAAAACAAACAGAGGCATTCTGCCGCCTGTTAATCGGCCAAGCGCTCTTGTGGAGGTCGTTTTGGGATAGCGTTAACAGGCAAAGCCGCGCTCTAACGCGTGGTTTTGCCTGTTCCTCATGTATGCAACAACCCATTTTTATGCAAATGGATCCCAGCAGTATTTTCGCACATTAAAACGCTATGTTACAATGGCCTGCATGATTTCTGTTCTTTGCCAAGCCGCACGGCAGAAGCCGGTGCTTCGCCAGGTGACTTACCATTTGAAAAGGAGGATCGGCTTTGCAGAAAGGCGCAAAACTATACCTGCTTTTGTTTTTTTATACCCTTAAGCTCAGCGCTTTTACCTTCGGCGGCGGATTCGTAATCGTTTCCCTGATGCGAAAAGCTTTTGTAGACCGGCTTCATTGGATCAGTGAAGAAGAAATGCTGGATTTTGCCGCCATTTCTCAGACCGCTCCGGGCGCTATGGCGGTAAACGCTTCTATTCTGGTTGGATTCCGCCTGGCGGGGTTTACCGGCGCGCTGCTTGCTATTGCTGCTACGATTCTTCCCCCTTTGATTATCATTATCCTTGTCTCCTATGGGTACGACGCTTTTGCGGGCAATATTGCGGTGCAAAGCATTCTGCGCGGTATGCAGGCTGGAGTTGCCGCTGTGCTGATGGATGTTACCGTCAGCCTGGTTCTTCCCTTCCTCCAGGAGAAGCGGGCGCTGCCTATCATTCTGATGACGCTGTCCTTTGCGGCTGTCACATTTTTTGCTTGCAACGTGGTCTATGTGATCCTCGTCTGCGCCCTGCTGGGGATGGGCCTGACGCTTTGGCGCACCAGACGGAAGGACGGAAGAGCTGTATGATCTACCTGCAATTGTTATGGTCCTTTGTCCAAATCGGTTTGTTTAGCTTTGGCGGCGGATATTCCTCCATTCCTCTGATCCAGGAACAAATTGTGGAAACCAATCATTGGCTGACCATGAACGAGTTCGCCGATATTGTCACCATCTCCCAAATGACCCCCGGCCCCGTCGCCATCAATGCCGCGACCTTTGTCGGCGTGCGGGTAGCCGGGCCTTTGGGTTCAATTGTTGCAACAATAGGCTGCATTCTTCCCTCCTGTATTATTGTATCTATTTTAGGCGTTGTGTATTTGAAGCTTCAAAGGCTTAGTATGGTGCAGGGGGTGCTGCAAACGATTCGGCCGGCGGTGGTGGGCCTAATCGCATCGGCAGCCCTTTCCCTTTTGCTGCTGAGCCTAATTCATACAGGCGCTTTTCTGGGATTGAAAAGCGTGGACTGGCTCGCGGCCGCCATATTCCTTATCTGTTTCATTTTGCTGCGAGCCCTGCGGTGGAATCCGGTGCTGATGATACTGATTGCAGGCGCTGCCGGATTTTTCTGCTACGGCCTGCCGCAGCTGCTGTAGGAGAAACTCCAGGTACAGCCGCAGTCCTCTTCATCTTTCAAACGGCTTCCTCTTTAGCGCCGCTGACAATGGAATAATACGCCCGTGAAGTAATCCGGTACACCAGCACGTAAAACAGCGCGAATATTAGATAGCAGATTACCGTAACCAGAATCAGCAGCTTTATATTTGTCAGGCTGAACAACGCCAGCAGCTTATGGATCAGCGGAAAGGCAAAGACAAGATGAATGCCCGCCGTTAAAAGCGGAAGGAAGAAGACGGTCAAAATCTGGGAATTGATGCTTTTTCTAATTTCCTTTTTGGTCATTCCCACCTTTTGCATAATTTCAAACCGGAACTGATCCTCATACCCTTCGGAAATCTGTTTATAATACATGATTAACACGGCGGCAAAAATAAATACAATGCCCAGGAGAATTCCAAGGAAAAACAGGCCCCCGTAAAGGCTGTAGGTTCTGCTGCGTGCTTGGGCGACACCCTCGCACTGGGTGGCAAAGATTGTATCTTCAGTAGAAAGGGAAAGCTGATCCAGCGCCTGTTCCAGTTGTTTTTGAATGCGGATCTGGGTTTCATCGCTGCAGCTTAGATCAAATCCGTAATACCAGTGTAGATCCGTCAGGTTTCCTTCTTGGTCGTTCGTTTCTATTAAAGAAGAGACTGTTTCAGTAAAATTCGGTACAAAAAGATACATAGAGGGGATCAACTGCATGGCGTTAGCACCGTTATCAGAAAAATCCGAAACGATTTTTTTCACCTTGAACGGCGCTTGATCGCCAATGGCAATGGTGTCCTTTGTATATTTTTCCATTTTGGTGGTGAAAAGGAGAGCCTCCCCGGGAGCGAGCGTTTCATTCTGCCCCATCAGCCGATTATAGTCATCTAAGGGTACTATAAAAATCTGCCAGACTTGGGAGTAGGCGAAGAGCTGAAAACTGTTAAGAATGGAATCATTCGTTTCAATCCGACCGTCTTGGACGTATCCAGGAAACCCGGCGACGCGGTAATCCAAAATATTGGTGGGTTCCTGCCCGTTGGCGGACGCGGTCTTTGCGGAAAGCGAACGTACTGCTATGATTTTCTCAGAATCCAGCAGCGCTGGATCGCTGACTCTCGTATCCAGACTGATGTTCCGGGGGTAACGGGCGCGCAGGCTATCCTCCGTGCCAACGTAAAGGCACACGGTGGCCGACGCCATAACCAGCACCATGGTGCAGAGAATACAGATGGATGCAAGTCCCGCGCCGTTGCGTTTCATCCGGTAAACCATAGAGGAGACCGAAACAAAATGGTTGGTTTTGTAGTAGTATTTCTTTTTTCGCTGTAAAATTCGGCAGACCGCCACCGACCCGGCAATAAACAGCAGATAGGTGGCAACAATTACCATTATAACCGCCGCAAAGAACCAGATCAGCGCAGAAACAGGATCTTCAATGGACACCGCTACATAGTAAGCCAGCCCAAGGATGACCGCTCCTGCCAAAGCAAGCAACCAGTTAGCTTTCGGCGGCTTATCCCCAGTGTTCTCACTGCGAAGCAGCCCGATGGGATTGGCAAGATGAATTTGACGAAGGGTGTTTAATAGAATCAACACAAAAATAACGGCAAACAATACCAGCGTTTGCAGAATTGCTTCAGGCGGTATGGTCATGGAAAACGTAACGCTGCCCTGCAAGATATTTACCATACCCAGCTCTGCGAACTTGGACAGAACGATTCCCGCAATCAGGCCGGCTGACAATGCAATGGCAGCTATTGCTAGGCTCTCCCATAAGAGGACGCGGGCCAGATTCCATTTTCCCATTCCAAGGATATTGTATAATCCGAATTCCTTTTTTCGCCTGCGAATGAGAAAGGAGTTGGTATAAAACAGAAAAATCAGGGAAAATACGCCGATCACACCGGAGCCTAGGCCCAGTATACTCTGCATCGTTTCCCCTCCCGCTATGCTTTTAAGAATTTCGCTGGCGCTCAGAAAGGATAGAATATAGAACATCATGACCATTCCGACACAAGTCAGGATATATGGCGTATACAGTTTTTTGTTTTTTCGAATTCCAGTCCAAGCCAGCTTAGGATAAAACCATTTTTTCATCTTTTGTCACCGCCTGTTGCCAGCATGGTTAAGGTATCGGATATTTTTTGATACAATTCCTCATTGGTACTGTTACCACGGTAAAGCTGATGAAACACCTCGCCGTCCTTGATAAACAGCACGCGTCCGGCATGGCTGGCGGCTTTGACGGAATGGGTGACCATCAGAAGGGTTTGCCCGACCCGATTGATTTCACTAAACAGCTGAAGCAGTTCGTCAGTCGCCTTTGAATCCAGAGCGCCTGTCGGTTCATCCGCCAATATCAGCCTTGGATTAGTGACCAGCGCTCTGGCCACGGCTGTTCGCTGCTTTTGCCCGCCGGACACTTCATATGGATACTTTCTTAAAATATCGGAAATTCCCAGCTGCTCCGCAATGGGGGCAAGGCGCTGCTTCATCTCTGCAAATGGTTTTCCCGCCAGCACCAGCGGCAGATAAATATTATCCTCTAATGAGAAAGTATCCAGCAGGTTAAAATCCTGGAATACGAACCCCAGGTGGTCCCGCCGGAAGGCGGCGAGCCCCGATTCCTTGATCTTTGACAGGTCTTTTCCGTCCAGCAGCACCGTGCCGCCGGTCGGTTTGTCCAGCGCGGCCAAAATATTCAAAAGCGTTGTTTTTCCAGAGCCTGATTCGCCCATGATGGCGACATATTCTCCCTCCTCCACGCTGAAGGAAACATGCCTGAGAGCCTCTACCTTATTCCCCCCGAATCGGGTGGTGTATACTTTTTTCAGTCCATTGACTTCCAATATACGCAACTTTCATTCCTCCTGTTTGTCTTTGCACCCATTGTAGCACAAGGGGAAATGCGCCGCCATCGAATTGGCTTACATTTCCCCTTGCATTTCTTACACTTTTGTAAGAATTCTATTCAATCTCCAGCTTTTTTTGTTCCAGGTGGATCCGTATTACGGTGCCGCCGTCCAAGGAGGAATTCGCGGTGATGGAATGTCCGAGATTTCCGCAAATCCGCCTGCACAGGTACAGCCCAATGCCGCTTGCTTTTTTATCGTCCCTGCCGTTATAACCGGTAAAGCCTTTTTCAAAAATCCGCGGAAGATCCTCCGGCGCGATCCCGATCCCGGTATCCCGGATACACAAGGCTTGCGGCGGCTCCATATCAATGGTAATGGTACCGGATGGCGTGTATTTAAGAGCGTTGGAGAGCAGCTGCTCGATCACAAACAACAGCCATTTTTCGTCTGTGACAATACGTATATGAACCGGATGATACTCCAGGCGGATTTTCCGGTTGATAAACTGACCCGCAAATCTTCGAACAGCCTGCTTGATGATACTGTCTAAGTCCTGTTCCCGGATAACGTAATCCGTGGTATCTGCGTCAAGCCTTAAGTAACATAAAACCATTTCCACATACTGCTCGATTCGGAACAGATCCTCCGACAGCCTCCGGGAAAGCTCGGAGTCCTCATTTTGGAGGTTCAGCCGCATGGAAGCAATGGGCGTTTTGATCTGATGCGCCCAAGCGGTGTAGTAATCCACCATGTCGGAATACCGCAGGTTCATCTGATTCTCCAGCTGTTTCTGTTCATCCTGCAGCAGCCGTATAATCTCCTGGTAATCCTCGTCATCCTGTGAATGCACTGCCGGAAATGACTCCATCAGCGAAGCGGAGAGTTTTTGCAGCGCCTGGAGCCGGCAGTGCTTGTGAAAAGCCCGGCGCATATCCAACAAAAGCAGCAGCAGGCCCAGCAGCGCGCAAACCAGCGCTGGATACAGTATAGCCCCGATCGGCAGATGATACAATTGAAAAGCGGCGAGAAAAATCAGGCAGAAAACGATAAACACCCCGATCCCAAGCCGACGATTCTTTACATACAATAACAAAAAAGCCATCCGTCGTCCCTTTCCGGCGCTGTTACGCAATAATATATCCAACGCCAAACCTTGTTGTGATGAATTCATGCAGTCCCGCCGCGTCCAGCTTTTTCCGCAGACGGTTTACATTCACCGTCAGAGTATTTTCGTCGATAAAATGATCCGTTTCCCATAGGCGCTCCATCAGTTTTTCCCGGCTGACCACCTTCCCTTTGTTTTCCAGCAGAGAAAGCAGGATGCGGTATTCGTTTTTTGTCAGGGAAATCTGCTGGTTCTGATAAGTTAAGGTATTGTCCCCTGTATTCAGCAACGCACCCCGATGCTCTAAAATGGGAACCGACGACGCAAAATCATACGTCCGACGCAGCATCGCCTGAATTTTTGCCATCAGCACGCTTTGATCAAAAGGCTTAGCGATAAAATCATCCGCGCCCATGTTCATAGCCATCACGATGTTCATATTATCCGATGCGGAGGAGATAAAAATGATGGGCACCTTTGAAGTCTTTCGGATTTCGCCGCACCAGTGATAGCCGTTGAAAAAGGGAAGCGATATGTCTAACAGCACCAGATGCGGCGCATAATCCTTAAAATCCGCCATGATACTGCGGAAATCCTGAACATACTTTGCCTCTAGCTCCCACTTTTCCGCTTGTGCTTTGATGGCCTGGGCAATCCCTTGGTCATCTTCCACGATTAATATGCGATACATAAGCCAGCTTCCTTTTATTCATTGGTAAAGGCGTCCTTTTATTATTTTAAGCATAACCCATCCGGTCTCATCCTGCAATAGAAATTTATGAAGGAGAGGGCACAACCGGTATTTCTCGCCTTGCGAATTGTGGGGAAATATGGTATGATAGTGGCAAATGTGTCCTTTGTGGACGCGGCCTGGGGGGGAGCGTTGTATGTTTGCCTGTCTGCAAAGCGTGGGCGTGTTCGGCATGGATGCGTTTATCGTCCGGGTAGAAGCCGATATTTCCTCCGGTCTGCCGGGCTTTGACGTGGTCGGCCTGCCTGACGCGGCAGTCAAGGAATCCCGGGAACGTGTGCGTTCCGCGTTGAAAAACTGCGGGTTTGATTACCCTGTCAGCCGGATCACCGTCAACCTGGCGCCGGCGGATATCCGCAAGGTCGGGCCAGTGTATGACTTACCGGTGCTTATGGCGATTTTGCAGGCCAGCGACCAGCTGAAAGTGAATTTAGAGGACTGCGCTTTTATTGGCGAACTGTCCCTGCAAGGCGAGGTTCGCCCGGTCAACGGCCTTTTATCCATGGCGATCGAGGCGCAAAACGCGGGGATCCGGCGTTTTTTCGTCCCCGCCGGAAACGGAGCGGAGGCTTCTGTGGTCAAGGGAATTAATATTTACCCTATATCGTCGGTTTCCCAGCTGATCCGGCATTTAACCGGCGGAGAAACGCTTTCTCCCGTGCGGCCGGAGGATTATCCGGCCATCCCGGAATCCGGACAGGAGCTGCTGGACTTTGCCGATGTTGGCGGACAGTATATCCCCAAGCGGGCGTTGGAGGTTGCCGCGGCCGGCGGACATAATGTGCTGCTCATCGGTCCGCCGGGTTCGGGCAAAAGCATGCTGGCGAAGCGTCTTCCCTCTATTTTGCCGGAGATGACCTTTGCCGAATCCATTGAAACGACGAAAATCCATTCCATTGCGGGAACCTTGAAAAGCGGCATGCCGCTGATCACCACCCGCCCCTTCCGCTCGCCGCATCACACGGTTTCGGCTCCGGGTCTGTCGGGCGGCGGCAGCGTTCCCACGCCGGGGGAAATCTCCCTTGCGCATAACGGCGTGCTGTTTCTGGACGAGCTGCCGGAATTTTCCCGGGCGGCGATGGAGGTTCTCCGCCAGCCGCTGGAAGACGGAATGGTTTCCATCTCCCGGGTGGCGGGAACCCTCAGCTATCCCAGCGCGGTCATGCTGGTGGCGGCTATGAACCCCTGCCCCTGCGGATATTTTGGGCATCCCACCCGAAAATGCACCTGCTCTCCTCGTGCGGTGCATAAATATCTGGGCCGGGTTTCCGGCCCCCTTCTGGACCGGCTGGATATTCATGTGGAAGTTCCGCCGGTGCAATTTTCAGAACTGAGCGGCGCGCCGAAGGCGGAATGCTCGGCGGAGATCCGCCGCCGGGTCAACGCCGCCCGGGAAATCCAGCGTGAACGATACCGGGAGCTTCCGGTCACCTGCAATGCCCGGCTGACCACGCCGCTTTTAAAGCAATTTTGCAAGCTTTCTGCCGATGCGGAGAGTATTTTAAAAAACGCGTTTGACCGGATGGGGCTGTCGGCCCGGGCCTACGACCGGATTTTAAAGGTAGCCCGCACCATCGCCGACTTGGAGGGCGGCGGCCGGATCGGGGCCGGGCACATTGCCGAGGCCCTGCAATACAGGAGCCTGGATCGGAAATACTGGGATAGCGGCGTTTAATCAATCATATTATTTGAAAAAAGAGAAAGAGGCGGAAAGCCCTTGGAACAAAATTCCTATTTAAAACGCACCTGGGCCAACATCAGCCTGGATGCAATTGTGGAAAACTATCGTTTCGTGCGGAAGCATGCTGCACCCGATGTGAAGGTTATGGCGGTGGTCAAGGCCGACGCATATGGTCACGGTGTGAAATTTGTGGCCCCAGCGTTACAGGAAGCGGGAGCGGACTGGTTCGCCGTGTCCAACCTGGAGGAGGCTTTGCAGCTGCGGGCTATCGGCATAGCGAGGCCGATTCTAATTTTGGGGTATACGCCGCCGCAAACGGCAAAACTGCTGGCGCGGCACAAAATTTCTCAAACGGTGTTTGACCGGGGATACGGCGAGCAGCTCAGCGCCGCCGCGAGGGAAGCGGGCGTGACGGTCAGCGTTCATATCAAGGTGGACACCGGCATGAGCCGGATCGGTTTTGTGTACCGGCCAAACAGCGGCGAAGCCGCCGACGAGATGGCGGCTGTCTGCCGGCTGCCGGGCTTATACCCGGAGGGGATTTTCACCCATTTTGCCGCCGCTGATTACGACGGTGATCCAGACGGAAGCTTCACCAAGCGCCAGGGCGACCTGTTTTTGGAAGCGGTGGAGGCGCTGACCCGGCGGGGGATTGTTTTTTCGTTGCGGCACGCCTGCAACTCTGCTGGAATTTTCACGCATCCGGCGCTCCATCTGGACATGGTTCGTCCGGGAATCGTTTTATATGGTCTCAAGCCCTCCGCTGTGATGGAACTGCCCGGTTCCCTCCGGCCTGCTATGGAGCTGAAGACAGTGGTTTCCATGCGCAAGACCCTGCACGCGGGCATGACGGTCAGCTACGGGCGCACCTACACGGCTTCTGAGGATCGGGAAGCCGCCACCGTCCCCATTGGCTATGCGGATGGATACATCAGGGTGTTTGGCAAAGGCTATATGCTTGTGAAGGGCCGAAAGGCGCCCATTATCGGACGAATCTGTATGGATCAGCTGGTGCTGGATGTGACAGGGATTGACGGCGTCCAGCCTGGAGATGAGGTAACGGTATTTGGCAGAAGCGGAAATGAGATTCTCACGGTGGACGAGATAACCGCCGGAACTGGGCTTATCAATTACGAAACGGTTTGTATTGTCGGCAAAAGAGTGCCTCGTATTTTTTACCAAGGCGGCCAAATGGCGGGGCAGCTCAATTATGTAATTGGGGAAACAGCGGAGCAATGGTAGTGTTCTCCCAACGGTTCACATATTTGAAATGGGGCCCGGCCCAAAACACAGCTATTGTTTTTTGCAGGCAGCATTGAGGGGGAATCCAGCCTGGGCTTTCCCCACTGAATCTTTTTCACAAGCGTGTGGAATGCACTTACATTATGTAAATTATTTTCCGCTATAATAGGGCGGATGACGGAGGGCTTACTTTATGAAACTGGAACGGTATTTTGAAAGCATTACGGACCTGCACCCCGGCTGTGAAGCGCCGAGGAGCTATTACATCCCGTATCATTCGGCTGTCAGCGCCCAGGTGGGGCAGCGGAGCAAGTCCCAGCGATTCTTATCGTTGTGCGGTGATTGGGCTTTTTCTTACTATCATTCTATGGAAGAAATTCCCCAAACGATTGTGGAACCGTCGGTGAAAATTGGCTCCTTCCCCACGATCCCCGTCCCATCCTGCTGGCAGCTTCACGGGTACGACGCGCCGCAGTATACCAACTACCGGTATCCCTTTCCCTATGATCCGCCGTATGTGCCGTTAGAAAACCCTTGCGGCGTGTACCTGCGGGACATTGAGGTGGAGGTGGCGCCTCTTGGCGGGCAGCGCCGGTATTTGGTGTTTGAAGGGGTGGACAGCTGCTTTTACCTTTTTGTGAACGGCAAGCTGGCGGGTTTCTCCCAGGTGTCACACGGCATGAGCGAATTTGACGTGACCGATTTGCTTACCGACGGAATCAATCGCATTGCGGTTATCGTTATGAAATGGTGCGCCGGCAGCTATTTTGAAGATCAGGATAAATGGCGGTTGTCGGGCATTTTCCGGGAGGTCTACCTTCTTTCCCGTCCTACCGGACATGTCCGGGATCTGCGGGTGACGACCGGGCTGAGCCCCGATTTTCGGCATGCGGAAATCACTGTGACGCTGGATGCGCCTTCCCCTGAGGCGGCACAGGCCATGCTGCTTTCTCCTGACGGCTCCAACCTTGGAGAGGCGGAGGCCGACGCTTCCGGCCGGATCGTTTTTCAGGTGGAGCATCCTATCCTATGGAGCGCCGAAACCCCGGAAACCTATACGGTGATCCTGGAATGCGCCGGAGAATGGATTCCTGAAACGGTGGGCGTCCGGGAGCTGAAGGCTGACGATGGCGTGTTCAAAATTAACGGGCGGGCCGTAAAGCTTCGCGGGGTCAACCGGCATGATTTTCACCCCGGCAGCGGCTCCGCTGTGACCATGGAGCAGATGGAAAAGGATCTTTTGACCATGAAGCGTCATAATATCAACGCCATCCGTGCCTCGCATTACCCAAACGATCCCCGCTTTTTGCTGTTGTGCGAACGAATGGGCTTTTATCTCATCGACGAGGCCGATGTGGAAACCCATGGCGTTATAATGCGTTATGGACAGTACGACGAAAAGCTGTTCGCCACGCTAGCGGACGAT
The DNA here is from genome assembly GCA_944383495.1 of uncultured Clostridia bacterium. Lineage (GTDB taxonomy): Bacteria > Bacillota > Clostridia > Oscillospirales > Acutalibacteraceae > CALWPT01. The sequence continues at coordinate 41,285 of CALWPT010000023.1, forward strand.
CCGGATTACGAGACGATCTTAATGGACCGATGGGAACGCCTGGTAAAGCGGGATGTCAACCGGTGCTGCGTGGTCATGTGGTCTATGGGTAATGAGTCGGGCTGGGGCCGCAATTTTGAAAAGGGAGCGCAAATGATCAAGGCGCTGGACAGTACCCGGCTGCTGCATTATGAATCCGTCTGGGGCCGTCCGGAAGGCTCCGGCGGAGATCCTGAGGCGCTGGATGTGGTATCCCGAATGTACCCGTCGACTTCCTGGTGCCAGGATTATTTGGAAAACGAAAAGGATAAGCGTCCGCTGGTGCTGTGCGAATACAGCCACTCCATGGGTAATTCCGCCGGAGATTATAAGGACTACTGGGATTTAATCTACGCCCATCCCCGGTTCTGCGGCGCATTTGTCTGGGAATGGTGTGATCAAGGACTCAAGCTGGGTGAAACCACCGAGGGCAAGGAAAAGTTTGGCTACGGCGGCGATTTCGGAGAAGCCCTCCATGACGGCAATTTCTGCATTGATGGTCTTTTGGACGTACATCGCCAGCCCAATCCCGGGCTTTTGGAGCTGAAATACGTGGTTCAGCCCGTCCGGGTGGAAGCGGTGGATTTAAAGCGCGGGAATTTTCTGGTCACCAACCTATATGATTTCACATATCTGTCCCGTTTTGACTGTGTGTGGGAACTGACCAACTACGGCAAAAAGATTGCCGGCGGGTCTTTAGGCGGCCTTGTGATCCCGCCGCAGAAAACGGAGAACATCCACATTGATTATGTTTTGCCGGAGCAGGGGGAATGCTGGCTAAAGATTTCCTTCCGGCAGATTGGCGAGGATGGGTATTTCCACGATAAGGAGGAAATGGGGTTTGCCCAATTTCGTTTGCCGGTACAGGCAAATAAAATCAGCGTTCCAATGAAAAAAGGCTCCTTGGCGGTGACGGAGCGCGGCATTAGCCTTTCTATTGCGGGGGAGGGATTCACCTATCTATTCGATAAGCATACCGGCCTGTTTACCTCTATGGTGGTCTCAGGCGAGGAGCTTTTGGCTTCTCCCATGGAGTACAGCGCCTGGCGCGCTCCGCTGGACAATGATATGTTTATTCGCGGCGAATTTCAGCGCGCCGGATATGACCGGCTGCGCCCGAGGGTTTATGGTGTTAGTTATTATGAGCAGGCGGATGGCAGCGTCTTGATCACCTGTGAAAGTTCCCTGGGCGCCGATAGTCTCGTGCCCCGGATTCGTCTGCTCAGCCGGTTTACTGTCAACCGCTCCGGAGAAATTGGATGCGGCGTCGAAGTCGAGGTAGACGAAAGCGCGCCCTTTTTACCGAAATTTGGTTTACTGCTTCCTATGCCCTTAAAATACCAAAATCTAGATTACTTTGGCTTAGGGCCCGGCGAATCCTATATAGATAAATGCCACGCTTCCTACATGGGCCGGTTTAAGGGCGAGGTGAACTCGCTGTTCCATAGCTATCTGAAGCCCCAGGAATGCGGCGCTCATATCGGAGTAAAATATGCAGCTTTGACGAGCAACGATAAAATAGGACTGATGGCCGTAAGCGACGACAGCTTCACGTTTTCCGCCCTGCCCTACTCGGCAAAAGAGCTACAGGCCGCAAACCATGAGTTTGCGCTGCCTGCGCCGCGAATGGTTTGGTTTTCGGTGGATTATAAGCAAAGCGGCGTTGGCTCCAACTCCTGCGGCCCCCGAATTTTGGAGCGTTATCAGTTCAAGGAAAAACGTTTTACCTTTAAGGTGAGGCTCCGTCCTGTCACCCGACAGGACAGTTCCATGGTTGCCCTGTCTTTGGCGGATTATACCGAGTAAAATGGCCGCTGTATTAAGATCCGGATGCGTACAGGTGCAGGTTGTGCCCGCATCGCAAGCAAATTGCTGAAATTTGCAGTGTACTTCCTGACAGTTTTTCAAAATTTAGTATCAAAAAATTTTTAGATGGAATCGCAGCGGCTTGGCATCAGCAGCTAAGCCGCTGTTATCATTTAGGTGAAAGAAAATCGTTGAACCCATGTCGGGAAATTTGTCAATATTTGGCCTATTGCAAAATGGACAAGTTATGCTATGATGGAATCACCGGCTGATTGACCGGAAATACAATTGACAGGTGATGAAATGAAAAAAGCTTTATCTGTAGTTACGGCGATGATGATTGCGATTGGCATACTTACACTGGCGCCGGTTTCCGCAGACGCGTCGGCGTCGCGGCAGGCGGGCATTGTGGCGACCTCGCAGGGCCGCTTGAATGTACGAGCCTCTGCGTCTACTTCCGCATCGGTTGTCTCGTCTTTAAATAAGGGCGGATATGTAACCCTTATTTCGAGTTCCGGGTCCTGGTGGCGAGTGGAATACGCTGCTGGCCGTTACGGATATGTCAGCGCTGATTATATAAACCAGGCAGGTGGCAGCCCTGCCACGGTACAAACCAGTTCCGGCAACCTGAATGTCCGCGCAGGCGCTGGCACAAGCTACCGCATTGACGGATCACTTTCCAAGGGAACGCAGGTAGTCGTTCTGTCTCAGTCCGGCGGCTGGAGCAGGATTCTGTACCACGGGATCAAGACCGGATATGTCAGCAGCCAGTACCTGAAGCAGTCGGCGCAGGCTTACGGCTCTATTGCCCTCAGCTTGCCCAACTTTAAACAGACCGACAGCCGCTGGGCAAACGTCCAGATTGGCAGCTCTGGCAAGACCATTTCGCAAATTGGTTGTACCACTACGGCGATCGCCATGATGGAATCCTACCGTACCGGCAAGACCATTACGCCCGACGCGATGTCCAAAAAACTCAGTTACTCCTCCTCGGGCGATTTATACTGGCCCTCTGATTATGTGAATGTGACAAGCAGCGCCGGATACCTAAACAAAATTTATGAGCTGCTGCAACAGGGCAAGCCCGTTCTAATGGGTGCTAAAACCAGTGCAGGCCGCCAGCACTGGGCTGTGATCACTGGCTTTACAGGGGGCTCCTCCCTCACAGCCGACCGGTTCACCATTCACGATCCCGGCTCCAATAGCCGGACGACGCTTCAGCACCTGCTGAATGCCTATCCGGCGTTTTATAAGCTGGTGTATTACAAATAAGAAATGCAAAAACAATGATTGGCAGCGGATCAACCAATCCCCCGCCGGGCGAGAACTCACGGCGGGGGATTTGCTATGTGAAAAGCCCGCCTATTATGTCGATGGCAACGACAGCAGAACGGAAAAGGGACAATCAATAAAAAACACCTGAGCATGGTAAAATGCTCAGGTGTACAAGAAAAGCTGCTCTGTGCAGCTTTTTTCCTTATTCAATTTCAATTTGTTTGCGGGCAGGCTCCGCGTTCTCTTTTTTAGGCAGGGTCAGCTTCAATACCCCGTTTTTGTATGCGGCCTTGATCTGATCGGTTTTGACGGTAGAAACGTCAAAGCTGCGGCTGAAGGAGCCATAGGAACGTTCGCACCGAAGATAGTTTCCTTTTTTGTCCTTTTCCTCTGATTCGGAATGCCGTTCTGCGGAAATCGTCAGGTAATGGTCGTCTATGTCAATTTTAATGTCCTGCTTTTCAAAACCAGGCAAGTCAGCCTCTAGAATATATTCATTGCCCTTATCCCGAATATCGGTTTTAAACTCCGGCAAGGAAAAGTCCTTCCAAAAATGCCGTTCCATATCCTCCAGCTCATGGAAGGGATTATACGCTTGCATTCGATGGTGACGACGGTCAAAAGGTGTGAGTTCAAACATAATGCTTCCTCCTTATTGGTTTTGTCTTCACACAGCCCTTTTGCGGCCTTCATTAATTACCGCTCTGATCCACGCTGCCCATTGGGGTCGCCCTCTTTCTTTTTTCTTACAGCTTTATTTTATCCCTGGTTTATGTCTAATTTATCATCTATTTTTTACCAATTTGTAAACAATTAGCACTCTCGAGATGAGAGCGCTAATTGTTTGATTCGTATTCGTATATTCACTATTGATTGACCCGAAGGGCAGCCAGCAGCGCTTCCGTTTGATCCGTGCGTTCCCACGGCAGGTCAAGGTCGGTTCTGCCTATTTGCCCGTATGCCGCCAATTGGCGGTAAATGGGGCGCCGCAGGTCAAGCTCTTTGATGATGGAGGCAGGGCGCAGGTCGAAGGTCTGATAAACCGCTTGAGTAAGAGCCGTTTCACTGACCGTTCCGGTCCCAAAGGTATCCACCAGAATGGATACCGGGCGGGCAACGCCGATTGCATAGGCCAACTGCACCTCGCACTGACGAGCCAATCCCGCCGCTACAATATTTTTTGCCACATATCGGGCGGCGTAGGCAGCCGAACGGTCAACCTTGGTAGGATCCTTGCCGGAGAAAGCGCCGCCTCCGTGACGCGCGTACCCGCCATAGGTATCCACGATAATTTTTCGGCCGGTCAGCCCTGTGTCCCCCTGCGGGCCGCCGACTACAAACCGACCGGTGGGATTGATATAATACTTGGTCTGCGCATCCAGCAGACCGGCAGGCAAAATAGGAAGGATCACCTGATCCATCATATCCTTTCGGAGCTGTTCCAGCGAAATATCCTCTGTGTGCTGAGCAGATACCACCACAGTGTCGATCCGAATGGGCTTGCAGCCGTCATATTCCACAGTCACCTGCGATTTTCCATCAGGGCGCAGGTAGGAAAGCGTTCCATTTTTTCGCACCTCAGTCAGGCGGCGGCAAAGCCTATGCGCCAAGCTGATGGGCATTGGCATTAATTCTTCCGTTTCATCGCAGGCATACCCAAACATCATCCCTTGGTCGCCCGCGCCGGTTTCATTTTCAGCGCCGCCGATCCCGGCTTTGGCTTCCAGAGACTGATCCACGCCCAACGCAATATCTGGCGATTGTTCGTCAATGGAGGTGACCACAGCGCAGGCGCTGCCGTCAAAGCCGGCCTTCGGACAATTATACCCGATATCCTTCAGGACGCTTCGAGCAATTTTAGGGATATCCACGTAGCATGTGGTGGTGATTTCCCCCATGACCATAATCATCCCCGTGGTGCAGAAGGCTTCGCAGGCCACCCTTCCGTTAGGATCCTGCTTCATGATCGCATCCAGCACAGCGTCGGATATTTGATCACAGACCTTGTCGGGATGGCCTTCAGTGACGGATTCGGATGTAAATAGTTTTTTTGCGTTCATTTGCTTCATTCCCTTCTGTTAATGAAAAAAGCCGCTTGTGAGCGGCTTTTCCAGATTTGCTTATCTGCCGGTAAAAACCGCTGGAATTAGCACCTTGCAAAACTCGCAGGTTGCCGGGCATCATAGGGCCAGTCCCTCCGCCGCTCTTGATAAGAAACAGTATTCAATTGTAGGCCTGTCGGCCAGATTTATCAAAAACTGACATTATTATACCAGATCCCTTTCGGCTTGTCAATTCCTGTACGCCACATTTCGATACAGCCTCTGCACCGGAAAAAACAGCCCGCCCGCCAATATTGAATTAACGCCCGCCTTAATGAGGTTAAAGGCTAAGATAAAAGGTAAAAGTGCAGCGACTGCGGACTGGGGAACCCCCATAAACCAGGGGGTAATGATCAGATTAGCGGGAATCATAATCAGCGTCCATGCTGCTGTTCCCGCCAGCAAGGAAACTGGAAGACCCCATTTTGCTTCAATATGACGATATAATAGGCCGCAGACCAGCACGTGTGTTCCGGTTGCGATGAGATGCATCAGTATGCCGTATAACTGGCTGCTGGCACTGACCGTCAGGCCCTGAATGATACAGACCACCGCAGTCAGCAAAAGCCCATACCAGGGACCAAACAGCATGGCCGAAATAAACACCAGAATGTCTGCCGGATCATATTCCAAAAATCCCACGGCGGGAAAAATCGGAAAGTGAATAAAAAATACCAGAATGACAGACAATGCGGCCATCATGGCCAAGGTTGTGAGCGTGTAAATGGACTTTTTTTGCATATCGTACGCTTCCTTTCCAATGTCGGGCTGAGAACGCGACCCCAGACAGACAAAAATGCCGCCCCTTTCCACAGGAAGGAACGGCATTCGGCCAGTCATGCAAAAAACGCTGCAAATGACCAATCAGATCATCTTTTTCAATTCGGAAAAGATTTTGCCGCCGCTTCTTCCATCCGGACTATCACCGTCGGCTTTGGAATCGCACCAAAATCTGCTTTCGCTCGCGGGCTCGCCGGACAAATGCCGGATTACCGCCGGTAGGGACTTTCACCCCGCCCTGAAGAGGCTAATAGCATTATACAGCGCTCCTTCCAGTTTGTCAACCGTTTGCGGCATAAAACATGGCTCCATCATTTTTTATGGATATTTCTGAAGCCTCCAGCGGCATCCGACAGAAAATGCCCCTGCAGCCGTCTTATAATAAAAGAGCGGCCGGAAACACGGCGGCCGGAGGAGGAAAGTCCCTTGGTTGTTTACATAGATGTTTTGGTTTGCCTCAATTTATTTGTCGATTATTTTCTGCTGTTGTCAGTTTCCCGGTTTTGTTCGGCCAGAACGCCCAATTGGCGGATGCTGGTTGCCGCTTTGTCAGGGGCGCTGACATCCCTCGTCATATTTCTGCCCAATCTCCCGGTTTTCCTGGATTTACTGCTTCAGCTGACAATGGCGGCAGGGATCGTTCTCGCAGCCTTTGGATTCGGCGGCCTGAAACGGTTTTTGCGCCTGTGCGGCGTTTTTTTCGGCATGACCTTCGCCTACGGCGGCATTATGATGGGGCTATGGCTTCTGCTCCGGCCACAGGGAATGGTCATCAATAACGGAATCGTATACTTTGATATCTCTCCCCCGCTTCTGATTGCGGCAACGCTGATCAGCTACGGAATCATTTCCCTAATCCGCCGGTTTCACCATAGCGCTCCCGCTGGAGAACAGCTTTTTCGCATCACGGTGTCTTTGGACAAACGACAGGTCGAATGCGGCGCGCTGCTGGACACTGGGAATACCCTACGGGATTTATTTACCGATACGCCGGTTGTGGTCATGGATTTTGATGCCTGTCAATCCCTACTGCCCGCCCCCATCCGTCCGGTATTCGCCGGCATGTGCGATCCGCCGCCGTCCATACCGGTGGAGGGATTCCGCTTGATTCCATATTCCGCCGTCGGCGGCAAGGGCCTGCTTCCCGCTTTCTCTCCCGACTATGTGGAGATTTCCAGCGGTCGAAAAAAGCAGCGATATGATAAAGTGTACGTCGCCGTATCCAAGGAAAAATTATCTGATCATTATGAAGCGCTGATCGGCAGCCAGCTATGGAGGTCTTGAAATTGAAAATTCGCCGGTTCCTATTCCGTGTCAAACTCTTCTTTGCAAAACTGCTCAGGGGTGACGTTCATTATATTAACGGCCCATCCGTTCTTCCGCCGCCCTTGTCAGCAGAGGAAGAAAACAAACTTTTACAGCGCAACGCCCAAGGAGACAGAGCGGCCCGGGATGAGTTGATCGTCCACAATCTGCGGCTGGTAGTTTATATTTCCCGAAAATACGACGCGGCCGGCGCCGGGCTGGAGGATCTCATATCCATCGGAACCATCGGCTTAATTAAAGCTGTCAACACCTTCAATACGGAAAAAAATATTAAATTGGCTACCTATGCCTCCCGCTGCATCGAGAATGAAATCCTTATGTATCTGCGCAAAACCAAGCCGATGAAAACAGAAATTTCCATTGACGAGCCTCTGAACATTGATTGGGATGGAAACGAGCTGCTTCTTTCCGACGTTTTAGGCAGCGATCCGGATCTGGTGGGTCGGGGCATCGAGGTAGAGGATGAGCGTTCCTTAGTCGCCCGAATGGTCAACCAACTAGGGGGCAGAGAACGGCAGATCATGCAGATGCGCTTCGGCATGGGCGGGTATCCGGAGCACACCCAAAAGGAAGTGGCCGACACACTGGGAATTTCTCAGTCGTATATATCCCGGCTGGAAAAACGGATCATTGGGCGGCTGAAAAAGGATTTAGAAAAGGTGTGACCTTCACGGAGCCAGCCGGATCATTATGCACCGTCGGAGGGACGCAGCGACTCTTCGGCAGCGAAGCTAAAATCACATGGGGGCGGTCTTACTGACCGCCCCCATGTGATTCATTTAAGCCCCTGCCGCCGTAGTGCCCGTGGTGGCTTGATTCTTGGAAAGAATTTTGGTAATCCGGTAGGTTCCGCCGTCCTCCTGTGCGCTTTCTTCGGTTGCCGCCTGGGATCCCGTATAGGAAACCTGGTATTCGTACTCTTCGGCTTTTCCATTCTGCCGGATCGTTACATACACCAGAAAATACGCGTTGCCCTGGTTCTCTTCAGGAACAATCAGGCCCAGTTCCGACTCCGCGGCAGTAAAGGTCATCCCCGTCCGGGATTTGATGAAAAAGGAGGAGTGGGAGGCAAGCCATTCCCTGCGCATGGAGGTGGACAGCACCGCAAACTGCAAAGGCCCAAAGCCTTCAGCCTCCCCTCTCAAATACATCTCGGCGCATTCCTTCGGCGTTTGCGGATCTATGGGATTGACCCATTGGAACAGCTCCTTTGTCTGCGCCTGGCCCGACTGATCCTTTGTCACCAGAACCAAAGAATCGCCTTCTTCTTTCCCGTCAAGCCCTATGGATTCGACTGTCAAGACTTCATGCTCCTGATAGGAAAATTTTCCGTCTTTTTCTGAATAAAGATAGCCGCTGATCTGTTTTGTTTCACTGTCGTAGTATAGATAATACCAATCGCTGACCTTAATATCCACGCCGTCTTCCGTTACAGAGGCCACCTGCAAAAACGCATTCCTTTGGTTTTCAATCCGACGGTTGAAATCGCTGACCATACGGGGATTAAAGGTATAGGTTCCTTGATCGTTGCGGTAAGAAAACACAGCGGTTAAAAACAGGTTCTCTAAGGAAATCTGCTGAACGTTGTTGGGCGGCAATTTGGTGGAAAGCGCCCCGGCCTGAGAGCTCGTTTCCCGGTTGCAGCCTGAAAGCATTCCAGCGCATAAAGCCAGCATTAAAACGCCGGCGGCTAGTCGTTTCATGAAAGTCATCCTTTCTCAGCATTCAAAAAGCAAGCTATCGCATACTGGGACAATTATAGCATACCCCACTTTTCCATGCAACGGGAAAAAGACAAGTTTTTGTTGATTTCAAAGCCTATTTGGTTTACAATAAACAAAGATAATGGGGAAAGGCGGCGGGTTAGCTTGAGAGGCTTTTTTAAAGGATTTCAAAACGCGTTTTCCGGGATTATCCAGAGCGTCAAACTGGGGCGCAACGTGCGAATCCAAATGGTTGCGGGGGTTTATGCGCTGCTTATCTCCCCTTTTTTTGTCAAAAGCCGGGCGGAGGCCGGGGCGGTGCTCTTGACCGTGGCAATGGTGCTGTCGGCTGAGATCTTCAATACCGCGCTGGAGCGGCTGTGCGATATCACGGAGCCCAGCTTCAACCGGCTGATTAAGTCTGCCAAGGATATTGCCGCGGGAGCGGTGCTGGTCTGCGCGGTTTTTTCCGTTTTGGTAGCGGCCGTTCTGTTTACCCGCCCGGTATACTTCCACAGCTTTTTACAGTTCTGCGGAGCGCATTTGTGGTATCCTATTGGATTGGTCCTGCTGATGATTCCCGGTATTTGGTTCATTGTGGGCATTAAGCGGCGGTAACGCCGCTTCTTAACAAAAACAGGAGAAAAAACATGCAAAAAAATGCGTTTATTGCCATTGTTGGCCGGCCAAATGTTGGAAAATCCTCCCTGCTCAACGCTTTTTTGGGCCAAAAGGTAGCGATTGTCTCTGAAAAGCCGCAAACCACCCGTACTCGGATTACCGGTGTGCTTACAAAAAATGAGCTGCAAATGGTGTTTATTGACACGCCGGGCCTCCACAAGCCTAGGACGGTGCTGGGAGAACGGATGAACAGGGCCGTCGGCGACGGTATGGCCGATGTGGACGGATGTTTGCTGGTAGTGGAGGCCGGATCGCCGGTTTCCAAGGCGGATGAAAATTTGATCGGCCGCATGAAGGCGCGGAAGATTCCCGCGGTTTTGGCCATTAATAAGATCGACCTGGTTGCCAAAGAAAAGCTATTGAGCCAAATTCTGGAGCTCAGCGGGCGCTTTAATTTTGCCGCCATCGTTCCTGTTTCCGCTAAAGAAGGAGACGGGGTTGACGAGTTGCTGCAAGAGCTAGAAGCGTTTGCAGCCGAAGGGCCGCATTTTTTTGACGGCGATACGCTGACCGACCAGCCGGAGCGGGTGCTGGCGGCGGAATACATTCGCGAGCAGCTTCTGCGGCGGCTGAATCAGGAGGTTCCTCACGGCATTGCGGTGGCGGTAGAAGCATTCAGGGAACGGAACGATGGACTGCTGGATATGGAAGCGATTATATACTGCGAAAAGGAAAGCCACAAGGGTATTGTGATTGGCAAGCGGGGCGAAATGCTGAAAAAAGTCGGTTCAGGCGCCCGGGCGGAAATGGAAGCTTTTTTTGGGTGCCGGGTCAATTTGCAGCTTTGGGTCAAGGTGAAGGAGGATTGGCGCAACCGGCAGGGGCTGATTCATCATTTTGGGTTAGACTGATTTCCAGCCATTTCCGCACAGTATTTTTTTCCAGTGATAGCGGTTTTAAAAAAGGTGCACACTGTTAACAGAACTTTTAACGGAGGTGCGGTCATGACAAAACAGGATGAAAACTGGGAGCATTTTATGAAGACCGGCAGTGTACAGGATTATCTGAATTACTGTAATTTATATATGCCGCGGGATATCGCGAAGGAGGCGTCCATGCTTGCGTCTGACAACCGACGGACTGATCGTGAAGGAACAAAAGGTCGGGGAAAATGACCGGCTGGTGACTGCGCTGACCCGGGATAAAGGCCTGATTCGGGCCTTTGCCCGGGGTGCGCTTGGCCTTAAAAACAAAAACGGTGCTGGAACGGGCCTTTTTTGCTACTCTCAACTGACTTTATTTTCAAAAGGCGATACATATACCATTGATGAAGCCGCTTTACAGCAATCATTTTTTTCGCTGCGCAAGGATATTGTCAAACTCTCCCTGGCCCAATATTTTTGTGAAATCGCAATAGTCATGGCGCCCCGGGAAACGGAAGCCGAGGACTTTTTGCGGCTTTTATTAAATGCGTTGTATCTTTTATCGGAAACCAAACGCCCCGCATTATTAATTAAAGCGGCGGTAGAGCTGAAAACCGCTTGCCTTGCCGGGTACATGCCCGACGCGGGGGCCTGCGCCCAATGCGGGACGAAAGAGAGCGCCGCTTGGTTTTTCAACGCCCGCAGCGGCCTTATCTTTTGTGACAGCTGCCGTCCGCCTGAGGGCACGGCGGTGGAATTGCCCTGCGCGCTGCGAGATGCGGTTTTGTATATTTCCGGGGCGGAGGTTTCCCGGGTGTTCGGATTCCAGCTGTCGGACAACGCTTTGGAAGCGTTGTCCAAAATGACGGAGTATTATCTGCAAGTGCAGGCGGAATGCGGTTTTTCGACACTGGAATTCTATTACTCCATCGCAAGGCCAATGTGAATTAAAGGAATGAATGAACATATGCTTGATATGGAAAAACACTATCGTATCCTGGAACTTGACAAGGTGCTGTCCAAGCTTGCGGAGGAATGCTCTTTTTTAGACGCCCGGGAAGCCGCCTTAGCCATCCGTCCCGCAGCGGCTTTATATGAGGCAAACGACCGCATGCGCGAAACGGTGGACGCCCATATGCTCATGGCCCGGTTCGGTACGCCTTCTTTCGGAGCGATTAAAAATGTCTCTTCATCGCTCTCGCGGGCGGGTGCGGGCGGAACGCTGTCCATGGGCGAATTGCTGCGAATCGCCGAGGTGCTGCGGGTGATCCGTTCCCTTTACCAATGGCGGGAGCATTGCGAGGGGCTTTCCACCAGCCTTGACCGGTATTTTGACGGGTTACAGCCCAATCAATACCTGGAGAATAGAATTACAGCGGCGATTGCGTCGGAGGAGGAAATGAGGGACAACGCCTCCCCCGCTTTGGCGGACATTCGCCGCAAATCCCGGGCGGCAGCGCTGCGGATTCGGGAACAGCTGGATCAGATTATTCGGTCGCCGGGGTACCAAAAATATTTGCAGGATCCCATCGTCACCCTGCGGGGCGGCCGGTTTGTAGTTCCCGTTAAGGCCGAATGCCGGAACGAGGTTCCCGGACTGGTGCATGATACTTCCGCGTCGGGGGCGACGGTATTTATTGAGCCCATGAAGGTGGTGGAGGCCAACAATGAAATTAAGGTGCTGGCCTCTAAGGAAGAAGCGGAAATAGAACGGATCCTGTCCGAGCTTTCTGTAGAGGTCGGAGGCTTTGCGCAAAGCATTGCCGATTCCTACCGCCTGCTGGTGGATCTGAACGTAATTTTTGCCAAGGGCCGGCTGGCGTATAATATGAAAGCCAGCGCCCCTGCACTGAACGACCAGGGGATCACTGAACTGCGAAAGGCCCGTCATCCCTTGCTGGATCCGCAAAAGGTAGTCAGCGTTGATATATCTCTGGGGAAGGATTACGATACGCTAGTAATTACCGGGCCCAACACAGGCGGCAAAACCGTTACCCTGAAAACCCTGGGGCTTCTGTCCCTGATGGCTGCCTGCGGTTTGATGCTGCCGGTAGCCGATGGCTCCAAGGTCGCTATATATGAAGCTGTTTTGGCTGATATTGGCGATGAGCAAAGCATTGAGCAATCCCTTTCCACCTTCTCGGCTCATATCACCAACATCGTGTCCATACTCGATCGTGCGGATGAACGCTCGCTCGTGCTGTTAGACGAACTGGGCGCGGGTACCGATCCGATTGAAGGCGCCGCGCTGGCGATGGCGATTTTAGAGCAGCTTCGGTTGGCCGGTGCGAAAATCGCCGCTACCACGCACTATGCTGAGCTGAAGGCTTATGCCTTGGATACAAAGGGCGTGGAAAACGCCAGCTGTGAGTTCGATGTGGCCACTCTGCGCCCCACCTATCGTCTGCTGTGCGGAACGCCGGGCCGGTCCAACGCCTTTGCCATTGCAGGCCGGTTGGGGGTAGATCACCTCACTATCAGCCGGGCGAAAGAGCTTGTGTCCTCTGATAAAGCCCGGTTTGAGGATGTGGTAGAGAAACTGGAGCGCGCCCGGCAGGATCAGGACGAAATGAAGGAAGAAGCCCAGCGCGCCTTGCAGGAGGCGCGGCAGGCACGCATGAAGGCCGAGCAAAAGGCCCGGGAGTTGGAGGCGGCCTGCCAAAAAGAACTGGACCAGGCCCGCCAGCAGGCAAAGCTTCTGGTTGACAAAGCCCGCGCGCAGGCGAATTTGCTGTTAAACGAACTGGAAGAGCTAAAAAAGGAAGCTTCCAAGGGCGGCGCGGGTGAAATGGTTCGCCGGGCCAGAGCAGCCGCCAAAAGCGGAATAGAAAAAATGGAACAGGCCGCCGACCCGGTGCGGGAAAAGCAAGATGGGGGGTATTCCCTGCCCCGTCCCCTACAGGCAGGAGACAGTGTGCTGATCGTGGATATTGATAAAAAAGGGACGGTTCTAACGCCGGGAAATGAGTCCGTTCTCGTGCAGGCGGGGATTATTAAAACCCGGGTGCCGGTGTCCAATTTAAAGCTGCTGGAAGATCGGAAATCCCCTGCCCCGGCTCCAAAGGGCCGGTTGGTGGTCAAACCGGATGCGTCGGCCCGGTCTGCGTCTATGGAACTGGACTTGCGGGGGCAAAACGCTGAGGAAGCCATTATGGAACTGGACCGGTTTATTGATCAGGCGGTTCTAGCTGGAGTGCATACCCTCACGGTGATTCATGGAAAGGGCACCGGCGTGCTTCGCGGCGCGGTGCACCAGCATTTGAAACGGCATAAGATGGTAAGCCGCTTTCGCTTGGGGGTTTACGGCGAGGGCGAAGCGGGCGTGACCATTGTGGAATTGAAATAAAGAATCCCTTGGCACAGGACGGCGCAAGCACGCAACCATGCAAGCCACGCAAAGGGCTTGGCGCACAGGCCATAGGCTAGGGATACGTATTGAAATCATGAAAGCTTCAGGAGGCGTTCAAACATGGCGACGCTGAACGTGGTGCTGGTGGAACCGGAAATCCCACAGAATACCGGCAACATCGCTAGAACCTGCGCGGCTACCGGGGCGCGGCTGCATCTAGTCGGCCCCATGGGGTTTACCATTGACGACCGCAAGCTAAAACGGGCGGGGCTGGATTACTGGCATTTTCTCGATATAACCTATTATGATTCTACTGAGGAATTTTTCACTAAAAACAGCGGGCCCTATTATTATTTTACGACTAAGGCACTGCATACCCACACGCAGGTTTCCTATCCAGACGGGTGCTTTCTGGTATTCGGGAAGGAAACCAAGGGGCTGCCGGAAGCCCTTCTTCACGATCATCCTGAACACTGTGTTCGCATTCCCATGCTGGGCAAAGCCCGCAGTCTGAACCTGTCCAACGCTGTGGCGGTGGGGGTTTATGAAGCGCTGCGGCAATGGGAGTACCCTGCGCTGCAAAGCTATGGGCAATTGACACAATATCGCTGGGGAGAGGACAGGTAATTTTTTCATAATTATCTCTTGAAAAAGCGGGTAAGAACGGTTACAATAAAAAAGTGAAAAATTTAACAATCTTGGAGGATTTTGTATGAACGCATTAAATAAAAAAACCATCGAAGATATCAACGTAGCGGGCAAAAGGGTTCTGGTCCGGTGTGATTTCAACGTGCCTTTGAAGGATGGCGTAATTACCGATGACAAGCGGATTGTGGAATCCCTGCCCACCATTAAGTATCTGCTGGGCCAGGGCGCAAAGGTCATCTTATGTTCCCATCTGGGCCGTCCAAAGGGCGAGTTCAACATGAAATTTTCCTTGGCGCCCGTGGCTGCCCGTTTAAGCGAGCTGCTGGGCTTTGAAGTCAAAATTGCAAGGGATGTGATCGGCGCTTCTGCCAAGGAGCTGGCCGCCAACGTGGAAGCGGGCAAGGCTGTGCTGCTGGAGAACGTCCGGTTCCATAAGGAAGAGGAAAAGAATGACCCTGCCTTTGCCAAAGAACTGGCGAGCCTGGCGGAGATTTACGTCAACGATGCGTTCGGCACCTCCCACCGTGCCCATGCTTCCACCGCAGGTGTGGCCGATTACCTTCCCGCGGTTTGCGGCTATCTGATCCAGAAGGAAATCAGCATTATGGGCAAGGCCTTGAATGATCCCAAGCGGCCCTTTGTCGCCATTTTGGGCGGAGCCAAGGTATCTGATAAAATCGGCGTTATAACCAATCTGCTTGAAAAGGTGGACACGCTGATCATAGGGGGCGGCATGGCCTATACCTTTATGAAATCACTTGGATATAGTATCGGAACCAGCCTTTTAGAGGAAGACAAGGTGGAGCTGGCGGGCCAGATGATGAAATCCGCTCAGGAGAAGGGCGTTAAGTTCCTGATCCCCGTGGATAACAAGGTGGGCGACGCTTTTGACCCCAACTGCAACTCCCAGGTTGTGGAGTCCAAAAGCATACCTGAGGGCTGGATGGGCTTGGACATTGGCCCAAAAACCGAGCAGTTGTTTGCAGATGCGATCAAGGGCGCAGGCACTGTTGTGTGGAATGGGCCCATGGGCGTTTCTGAATGGGATCATTTTGCCAGCGGCACCATTGCGGTTGCCAAGGCGGTGGCTGATTCGGGCGCCGTGTCCATCATAGGCGGCGGCGATTCGGCGGCGGCTGTGGAAAAACTGGGCTTTGCCGATAAAATGACCCATATCTCTACCGGCGGCGGTGCTTCCCTGGAATTCCTTGAGGGGCTGGAGCTGCCCGGGATTGCCTGTCTTAACGATAAACAATAACTGTAAAGCAGGCTTTTTCGTCGTGGAATCACGCGCCTCTTGTTCAAGGGGGATGGAATTTCCACATGGAAAACGAATCAAACGCAAAGGATGGATTGCAAATTATGAATAAGGCTCTTCGCCAGGCGATCATTGCTGGCAACTGGAAAATGAACAATACCCCGGCACAAGCCGCTTCACTCATTAATGAAATGAAGCCTCTGGTAGCGGACGCGGATTGCGGCGTTGTGTTGTGCGTCCCATTTGTGGATATTCCCGCCGCGCTGGAAGCTGCTAAGGGCTCCAATATTAAAATTGGCGCCCAAAATTGCCATTTTGAAGCTTCGGGCGCGTTTACGGGCGAGATTTCCGCTCCTATGCTGAAGGATATGGGCGTGGAATATGTTATTGTTGGCCACTCGGAACGGCGCACGTATTTTGGCGATACGGATATCACCGTCAATAAGCGTGCGCGGGCTGCGCTGGAAAATGGTTTAACCGCCATTATATGCGTAGGCGAAACGCTGGAACAAAGGGAGCAGGGAATCACAGACGAGTTGGTCGCTTTGCAGACAAAGATTGCCCTTCAGGGCGTGACAGCGGATCAAATGAAAAAGGTGATCATTGCTTATGAGCCGGTTTGGGCCATTGGCACTGGCCGGACTGCCACCGCTGAGCAGGCCAACGAGGTTTGTTATGTGATCCGGGAAACGATTTCCGAGTTGTACGGCTGCAAAACCGGCAATGCTGTCACGATTCAGTACGGCGGCTCGATGAACGCGAAAAACGCTGACGAACTGGTTGCCCAGCCTGATGTGGATGGCGGACTTATTGGAGGCGCGTCTTTGAAGGCGGAGGATTTCTCCGTTATTGTCAAGGCGGCATCCAAATAAACGAGCTTTAAGGGCGGCCCCAGGGGGCCGCCCTTACCAATCCGTGCTTTTTCTCTTTCAAACCAAAGCAGCCGGCTTGCCCGCGGGGAGCCGGTGTGCTTCGCAGCAGTCCCGCGGAGAAGCGAGGAAAAATATGAAAAAACCAGTCGTTCTCACAATCCTTGACGGGTTTGGAATCAACCCTCAGATCAAAGGCAACGCGATCGCCGCTGCAAAAACAATTCATTTTGACCGGCTAATGGCAGAATGTCCTCACACGCAAATCGGCGCGTCAGGCATGGACGTGGGCCTTCCGGACGGACAGATGGGCAACAGCGAGGTGGGACATACCAATATTGGCGCGGGCCGGGTGGTCTATCAGGAACTGACCCGGATCACCAAATCCATTAACGACGGGGATTTCTTTAAAAACCCCGCCCTTTGTTCCGCCATGGAAAACGCCAAAAGGCCCGGCTCTACCCTGCATCTTGTGGGTCTTCTGTCCAACGGCGGCGTCCACAGCCACAACACCCATTTGTATGGGCTACTGCAAATGGCAAAGAAAACGGGCGTTGCCAATGTATGCATCCATTGTCTAATGGATGGGCGGGATGTCCCCCCTGCTTCCGGTAAGGAGTTTATTGAGGAATTGGAAGCAAAAATGAGGGAAATCGGCGTAGGAAAAATTGCCACCGTTATGGGCCGATACTACGCTATGGATCGTGACAACCGCTGGGAGCGGGTGGAAAAAGCCTATGCCGCTATGGTGTACGGCGAGGGTGTGGAAAATCCCGACGCCGCTGCCGCCATGCAGGCTTCCTACGATCAGGGTGTGACCGATGAGTTCGTGATTCCCGTTGTCTGCGCAAAGGACGGGAAGATTAAAAGCGGAGACAGTGTGATTTTCTTCAATTTCCGTCCAGATCGCGCCCGGGAAATTACGCGTACCCTTGTGGATCCTGCCTTCGCAGGATTTGTTCGAAAAAACGGTTGTTTCCCCTTAACCTATATCTGCATGACGCAGTACGACGTTACCATGCCGAATGTGGACGTGGCCTTTAAGCCCCAGTCCTTAACCAACACCCTGGGCGAGATTCTCGGAAAACATGGCAAGACCCAGCTTCGGATCGCCGAAACGGAGAAGTACGCCCATGTGACCTTTTTCTTCAACGGCGGAGTGGAAACCAAGTTTCCCGGCGAGGATCGGGTGCTGGTTCCCTCCCCCAAAGTGGCGACTTATGATCTTCAGCCAGAAATGAGCGCTTTTTCTGTGACAGATGCGGTTGTAGAGCGGGTGAAGTCGGGCAAATACGACGTGGTCATCTTGAACTTTGCCAACTGCGACATGGTAGGCCATACCGGGGTGTTTGACGCGGCGGTTAAGGCTGTAGAAGCTGTGGATGCCTGTCTAGGCAGGGTGGTTGAGGCTGTCCGGGAAATGGGCGGCGTAACGCTGGTCACCGCCGACCACGGCAATGCCGATAAAATGCTGGACGAAGTCGGCGAACCCTTTACCGCTCATACTACCAATCCCGTTCCCTTCGTGGTGAGCGGATACGAGTGTACCCTGCGTTCCGGAGGCAAATTGTGCGATATTTCCCCGACAATTCTGGAAATTCTCGGGATTCCGCAGCCTGCGGAAATGACCGGTCAATCGCTCATTCAAAATGAACAAGATTCATTGCTGTAATCAAGCAATGCTAAAGGGTTCGTAATGCAGGCAGCCGGCGCTTGTACTGTCCTGTAAATGTAAATACGGTAAAAAACCACCTCTGGTGTAAGATGAAATTACACCAGAGGTGGTTTACTATATTAAGGAACTATACGCCAATTCATTTAAAAAGCAATTCTCCATTCCATTATTCTTCCGCCAGCTTTGCTTTCACATAAATGGCGCATTCCAGACGCTTTTTTTCCAGCTCACAAGAAAGCTTATGGGGCTTCTGGATATCTCCGGCATACTGCAAATTATTGGCGTTGCAGCCGCCGCTGCAAAAAAAACGCGCCCAGCAGCTTCGACATTCTTCCTTGCTCAACACATTGGTGGCGGCAAACATTTTCTTCATTTTCATATCCAGCGTACCGTCTAAAATATTGCCCATCTTCCATCCATCAATTCCCACAAACTGATGGCAAGGGTAAATATCCCCCTCTGGGGTAACGGCAACGTACTCGTTCCCCGCGGAGCATCCCCGCAGCCGCTTAATTGCGCAGGGGCCGCCGTCTAAGTCCAGCATGTAGTGAAAGAAATTAATTTTTTCGCCAGCACTCTTTTTCTCCACCATTACATCAGCCAGTCTCTCATATTCTTGAAAAATGGCGGGCAGATCCCCTTCTCCAATGGAATAATTTAGCTTAGGATCAGAAACGACTGGTTCCACAGAAATCTGATCAAAGCCCAAGTCATACAAATGCAGTACGTCCTGGGTGAAATCCAGGTTATACTTGGTAAAGGTTCCCCGGACATAATAGCTTTTCTCTTTGCGGTGAGATACCAGTTCCTTGTATTTGGGAACGATCGCATCATAGCTTCCTTTTCCGTTGGGCGTGACCCGCAAACGGTCGTTGACCGATCTTCGCCCGTCTATCGACAAAACCACGTTATCCATTTCCCGGTTGATATAGTCCCGAATATCAGGATCCAATAAAAGGCCGTTGGTGGTCACGGTAAACCGAAACCGCTTATCGTGCTTTTTCTCCAAGCCTCTGGCATAGGCAACAATTTTTTTTACCACATCAAAATTCATCAGCGGTTCGCCGCCAAAAAAATCCACCTCCAGATTTTTTCGGGCGCCGGAATTCGCCACCAAATAATCCATTGCGGCAATCCCAACTTCCAACGGCATCAGCTTTCGGCCATGGCCAAAATCCCCCTTGGCGGCAAAGCAGTAATCACAGCGGAGATTGCAGTCATGGGCGATATGCAGGCACATCGCCTTGACAGGCGACGGACCGAACCTGCCGGAGAACTGCTCGTAATCATCCTTTGAAAACAGCTGACCGTTTTCATACAGGGTAAACAACTCCCCATACGCTTCCCGGATGTCTTCCGGGGGCGCTTCCAGCGTCGCCAACGCCGCGGAGGGGCACTGGGCCTCCATCTCCTCTTCGCAAAAATCCAACAGGTTGTAACACAGCTCGTCCACCACATGAACCGCGCCGCTGCATACATCCAGCACAATATAAAGATCCTTCAGGTGAAACTTATGAATCATAACGGAACCCTACCCTTTCCCGAGCCAAAGAAAAACGGTGAAATCATCCCACCGCCTTGGAACGGCTATCTATTGCATAAAGCGATATACACATAGCAAGGGCGGCCGTTTAAAGGCCGCCCCCGCAATTTACACAGACAAATTACTTCTCACACTGTTGATTGGCAACGGTACAGGAGGTTTTGCAGGCCGACTGGCAGGAGGTCTGGCATTCGCTGCATCCGCCCTTAGCAGCAGTTTGCTTCAAATTGGTCTTATTAATGGTTTTAATTCGCTTCATTTTGTTTCCTCCAAATTAGAATCCAAAGGCGCATTCCCGCCTAACTAAAATTATAATAGCATAATTTCCCTTAAAAATCAAATCATTTTTCTTTTTCGACCCATATTAACGCCCATAACACCGCCGATTCCCGCCATTAACAGACAAACGATCAGCCGCGCGGGCGTCAGCATGGTAAACTGGGCCGCGCTCACGCACATAGAAATAACCAGAATGACCGCAAACAGGATTCCCCCGGCGATCAGGCCGTTCACTAACCCTTTACAGCCCTTTAGCTTGGCCGCTGTGAAGCCCGATACCAGAGCGCCCAAAGCCGCGGCCACCGTGGACAATGCCACTGATGCAGCTGAAGGCATATCCACCGCCGTCATCAGCAGCGCAAACAGCAGCAGCAAAACCGCCGTCACCAGCGCGCCCGCGCCCACGGCAATAAGATATGGTTTGACCGCGGCGGGAACGAAACCGCCTGCGTGTTTTTGATCCATCAGACCGCCTCCCTTTTCCTGTTATGCTAACTATATGCGAAAAAAGAAGCGGTTAGAACCGTTGACGGTTTATTTACCGTCTCCGTCATGAACGGTCTCGTTGGTCTGCACTGACCATTTCGCTACCTGGTATTTATTCCGGTCAGGCCCCGATTCAATAATCAGCGTATCCTCCTTTACGGCGACTACACGGCCGTAGATCCCACCGATGGTAATAATATTGTCCCCTACCTGCAAGGACTCCCGAAGCTTTGCCTCCGCCTTTTGCTTTTTCTTTTGGGGTCGAAAAATAGCAAAATACATCACCGCGGCAAAAATCGCGATATACACCACGATCATCACAATCGAACCGATTCCTCCGCCGTTGGGAGATTTGGCAGCCGCCGCGGTAGTACCTTCCAGAACCATTGGATTCATAGTTTTTTACCTCCTAATTCGATACCCTTCCAGTATACTCAATTCCCGTGGAAAAAGCAAGACCTTTTCCCAATTTTACCCTTTGTTCATATTCTCCGGTCCAACACGCCGCGAGCACGGTGCAGCAGCGCCTCAAACGTCCCATCCTCCAGCGCGGCGCGAATATCCGCCAGCAGCGTATTGTAAAAATACAGGTTATGGGTCACGCACAGCCGTAGCCCCAAAAGCTCGCCGCTTTTCAGCAAATGGCGAATATAGGCCCTGGAATGCCTTTTGCAGGCGGGGCAATCGCATCCTGGTTCAATCGGGTCTGGATCCCGTTGGTATTTCGCGTTGTTTAAATTCATTACACCCTCATGGGTAAAGAGGTGGCCGTGGCGGGCATTCCGGCTGGGCATAACACAATCGAATAAATCAATTCCTCGGGCAACCGATTCCAAAATATTCATAGGCGTGCCCACGCCCATCAGGTACCGGGGCTTGTCTTTTGGCATATGAGGGATCACCATTTCCTCCACATGGTACATGACCTCTGTAGGCTCCCCGACCGCTAAACCGCCGACGGCATATCCATCCAAATCCAGTTCGGCAATTTCCTTCATATGCTCTACCCGCAGGTCGTCAAAGGTACAGCCCTGATTGATGCCAAAAAGAAGCTGCTGCCGGTTGAGGGTGGTGTCCAATCCGTTAAGCCGGTCCATCTCCGTTTTGCACCGGCGCAGCCACCGGGTGGTGCGGGCGCAGGATTCCTTGGCGTAAGCATATTCCGCCGGATTCTCAACGCATTCGTCAAACGCCATGGCTATGGTAGACGCTAGGTTAGACTGGATCCGCATGCTTTCCTTTGGGCCCATGAAAATTTTTCGCCCATCGATATGGGATTGAAAGGAAACGCCTTCCTCTGTAATTTTCCGCAGCGAGGCAAGGGAAAACACCTGAAAGCCGCCGCTGTCGGTCAGCACAGGCCCTTCAAAACCGGTAAATTTTCGAATACCGCCCATGGCCTTGACCGTTTCATCCCCCGGACGCAGGTGCAAATGATAAGTATTGCATAGCTGCACCTGGCATCCCACTTCTTTAAGATCAAAGGCAGAGAGTCCGCCCTTTATTGCACCGCAGGTGGCGACGTTCATAAACGCCGGGGTCTGTATCGTCCCATGAGGGGTTATGAACGCACCTCGGCGGGCCTGTCCCAATTGCTTTACAAGTCCAAATGGCATACCATCGCTCCTTTATTTCACACCCGGCAACCATAACAGCGCCGCATAAAGAGGTCTATTTTCAAAATATATTTAATTGAAGGGCAAAATCCGGCACTGTTTCACGGGTTTGCCGCGCCGCTCGATGCCATTTCACTGATAACACAGATTTTTCCAACCTGTCTTTCACCGACAATAATGCAAAAAATATTATTTATTATACTATATTTCCCAATGCCCCGCAACCGCTTTCGTTTTTTGCACATGACTAAAAAAGCCGCTGGTTGACAGCGGCTTTTTTGCTTTTACGTTTACTTGACGACCCTAACACGGATCACGCCTTCAATGGCTTTGATCGCGTCAATGAGACCGCCTGGTACATCATCGGCCACGATATCCAGTACGGTGTAAGCATAATTCTTCTTGGACTTGTTCAACATAGTTTCAATGTTGATGCCCTTCTCTGAAACCAAGCCGGAAATCTGTGTCAGCATGTTGGGCACATTCCTGTGAATCACGCAGATACGATTGGCAGTGGTTGGCGCTACATCCATTTCCGGCAGATTGACTGAGTTTTTAATCATACCGTACTCCAAATACTGAATGAGTTCATTCGCCGCCATATTCGCACAGTTGTCTTCCGACTCGGGGGTAGAAGCGCCCAGATGCGGAATGGCGATCACACCCTCTGCGCCGATCACCGTATCACTGGGGAAATCAGTGACGTACGCGGCGACCTTGCCAGTAGAAAGGGCTGCCAGTAGATCCGAGTCGTGCACCAAATCGCCCCGGGCAAAGTTGAGGATACGCACGCCATCCTTCATGGAGGCGATGGATTCTTTATTGATCATGGCGCGGGTCTCGTTGTTCAGCGGAACATGCACAGTGATATAATCGCATTGGGTATAAATATCCCGCAGATTTGTGGCATGCTTAATAGAACGGGAAAGATTCCAGGCCGCGTCTACAGAAATGTAAGGATCATAACCGTAAACTGTCATACCCAGGTTGCGGGCTGCATTGGCCACCTGGATGCCGATGGCGCCCAGTCCGATGACGCCCAGGGTTTTTCCAGCAATTTCAGGGCCGATAAACGCGCTCTTCCCCTTTTCCACTAGTTTGCCGACCTCGTCCCCTTTGCCCTTCAGGGTTTTCGCCCATTCAATGGCGGGAACAACCTTGCGGGAGGAAATCAGCATGCCCAAAATTACCAATTCCTTCACGGCGTTGGCATTGGCGCCGGGCGTGTTGAACACCACGATGCCCGCCTCGGAGCATTTATCAATGGGAATGTTGTTAACGCCGGCTCCCGCCCGGGCAATGGCCTTCAGGGACGCGGGCAGTTCCATCTCATGCATAGAAGCTGAACGAACCATGATTGCATCGGGATTTTCTATTTCGTCCCCATATGTATAGGTTTTACGGTCAAAGCAATCAAGGCCATAGGGGGAAATTTTATTCAAAGTTTGAATTTTCAGCATAGCCATCGCAACCACTCCTTTATTCAGCGTTGTTCGCTTCAAAGTCCTTCATAAAGGCAACCAGCTTTTCCACGCCTTCCACAGGCATCGCGTTATAAATCGAGGCGCGCATGCCGCCCACGGTGCGGTGGCCCTTGAGGTTAACAAGCCCTGCGGCAGCGGCTTCCTTGACGAATTTCCCGTCCAGCGCTTCATTGCCGGTGACAAAGGGAACGTTCATGATAGAACGGTCTTCCTTAACAACCGTTCCCTGAAACAGTTTGCTTTGATCTAAGAAATCGTAAAGGATCGCGGCTTTTTTCTCATTGCGCTCCTTCATCCTCTCAAGGCCGCCGACTTCATCCCGGATCCATTCCAGCACCAGTTTCGCCATATAAATGGAATAGCAGGGCGGCGTGTTATACATGGAACCGTTATCGGCGTGAATCTGGTAATTAAACATAGTGGGGGTTATGTCTCGGGCGTGGCCGATGAGATCCTCCCGGATAATGACCACCGTCAGGCCGGCGGGCGCCATGTTTTTCTGGGCTCCGGCATATAAAACACCAAATTGAGTCACGTCGATGGGTTCGGACAAAATGCAGGATGAAACATCGGCCACCAGAGGAACGTTCCCTGTTTCAGGGAGCCTTGTATACCGGGTGCCGTAAATGGTGTTGTTGAGGCAGATATGGAAATAGTCCGCGTCTTTGGTGAAGGTTGCGGGATCCAATTTAGGAATATAAGAGAAGGTTTTATCCTTGGAGGAAGCGACAACGTTGCAATCGCCATATCGAGACGCCTCATCATAGGCTTTTTTTGCCCACTGCCCGGTGATAACAAAATCCGCTTTGCCACTGCCGTTCATCAAATTCAACGGAAGCATGGCGAATTGGGAGGAAGCCCCTCCCTGCAAAAATAGTACCTTATAATTATCAGGGATATGCATGACCTCCCGCAGCAAAGCCTCACAGCCCTCGATAATCGCGCCGTATTCTTTGGACCGGTGGGACATCTCCATGACCGACTGGCCGCTGGTCCCATACTCCACTAGTTCGGAGGCCGCCTTTTTCAGCACGCTTTCAGGCAACACGCTGGGTCCAGCAGAAAAATTATATACTCTAGCCATTCCCTTAACTCTCCTTTTCATAAATATAGTCGATTGCTATTATTATATACGTTCCGCCATAATTTGTCAACCACATTGTTAATAAATTAACAATGTGGTTGACAAGCCGGAATTTAAACTTTTTATTTTTGTTAAAATTTTAACAATTAGCCTTGCTTTTACTAAAATTAATTTCAGCGGTTGTCTTTGTCACGCCGTGCTTAGGTGATAAAGCCTCCTTGGGTAACCTATCGCGAATAGACATTGGCTAGCGCCGCAGGAAATAACGCTGTCAATTTCTTTCCTGTTTATAGTGTTCGTTATCATTCCCCACGATCCCGGGACGAGACACAAAATCAAACGGCCCCGCTCATTGCTTCGTCTCCTAAAGCGGGAACAGGCCCTTTCCCCCGGTTTTTTACAGAGCTACCATTGGCCTATTTTGTTTCATCCTGAACAGACGACCTAGAATTCAGCGTTACGGTTGGAAACAACGTTGTCGTCGGCGCGGGAGTCGTAGTGGGAACCTCCGGTTTTTTCCCGCCGTACCGCCGGTACCAACCATCCGGATACAAGGGCGTTTGGTTGACGGTGGCCTTCTCCACGTCCACCTCTTTGTCCTCGTAATCCCGGGTCTTGCGGGCCATAACCACCAGCCGGGCGTTATCCAACTCATAGGTGCAGGTGGACAGGGTGATAATGGTATCCCCTTCTTTTACATCCACCGGACAATTGATCAGGGAACGCAGCTTGCATTGCTCTGCGAATTCCTCAAAATTGTGGTATTCCGGCTGACGGTAGTCAAAAATTTCTCCGTCTGATTCATTGACGTTCGTGATAAAAACAGAAAAAATTTTCCATTCGTACTTCCCATACAAAGTGTCAAATTTTATGATCGGATGTTCCTTATAAAAATCCAAATCCCGGTACCGCCGGACCTGGCCAAACATGGTTCCATTCCGCAGATTATGCCCGTAAATGGTGAGGTTGGAACTCATTTTTTCTTCTGTAATCTGACAGCGGTAATCCACATACAGCGTGCCGTCCACATTTTTTGATTTGTCATAAGCATGGTTTAAATAAAATTGATTGTCCGAATACAGCACCACGGGGTTGTCGCAGCGGGTACCGCCGATTTCCATCCAGCCGATGGTGTGTTCGTTTTCCTCTAAAAGCACATCCCATGGTTTGTGGGTGGTTCCCTCATATTCGTTTTTGATCCTGGCCTCGGTGGTGGTAACCGGCGGCTGGGACGGCTCCGATGTCACAGGGGCTCGGGGCCAAGCAATAACGCCCAGGACGACAGCGGCAATCAGCGCCGCTCCGATTCCTCCAATCAGCACCGCTTTTTTCCGGTGGTCCGGTTTTTTCCCATGGGCGGGCCGCGGCGGACTTTCTCTTTTCTCTCCGCTGGCTTTAGGCTTGAATGCCTTCATATCCTCCTGCTTTTTATTCGGCATCATTGTTTCCTCCACAGGGTTTAATCAATAAAATATTCGAACCATTCATTAACCTAATTGGGGCGGCACAAGCAGCCTCCATTACCAAAAAGGGCGGGTATAAACCCGCCCTTTTGAATTGTATTTCGCAACCGCTTTTTACTCCTCGCTCTTGCAGCCCTCACAGCCGCATCCATCGTCGTCACAATCACAGTCAAAATCAAATTCCAGCTCGGTGCCGCAGTTGGGACATTCAATGCTTTCCTTTTCCAGCATCGCCGCGTCCAGGCAGACCTCCTCCCCGCAATTGGGGCATACCACCTCGTAAAACTCATCGTCGCCGCAGCCGCACGCGTCGTCTCCGTAATAGCTCTCTTCCAACTTGGCAAGATCGTCATCCACCGCATCGAGTTGGTCGGATAACTCCTCCATCCCACCATCCATTTGGGCTATCTTGTCGGACATATCCCCTAAAACCTCGATAATGGATTTAATCAGTTTATCCTGTTTTGCGTTTTCATCCAATCCCAGGCCATCGGCTAAGCCTTTCAGGTAGGATACGCGTTCCACGATCGTCATGCTTCTTGCTCCTCCTTTTAAATGTTAATTGACAGGCTTTTACGCCCGTTCCATATATTCGCCCGTCCGCGTGTCCACCCGAATCATTTCCCCTTCGTTTATGAACAGCGGCACGCGAATCTCTGCACCAGTCTCCAGCGTGGCGGGCTTGGTTACGTTGGTAGCCGTGTCACCCCGCACGCCGGGCTCCGTTGCGGTTACCTGCAGCTCCACAAAATTAGGAGGCTCCACGCCAAACACCTTGCCCTTATAGGACAGCACCTTGCACATCATGTTCTCTTTCACAAATTTAAAATTATCTCCTAAATCAGCCGCGTTGATCGGCACCAGCTCGTAGGTTTCCTGATCCATAAAATAATAAAGATCCCCATCGCTGTAAGAATATTCCATATCCTTGCGCTCCACATAGGCGGTGGGAAATTTATCCGTGGGAGAAAACGTACGCTCCGTCACCGATCCGGCAATTACGTTGCGAATCTTGGTGCGGACAAACGCCGCGCCCTTACCGGGCTTCACATGCTGGAACTCTATGATCTGATAAACGCTGCCATCCATTTCAAAGGTAACGCCGTTTCTAAAATCGCCTGCTGATATCATGTCTAAACATTCCTTTCCCATTTTTACGAAAACCATTTTCGCAAAAAACTACTGAGATTATTTTAAACGATATATTCCCTTTTTGCAAGGCCTTTTTATGATTTCAAAATATTTCGTACCAAATCCTCAAACCAAAGGCAGCAGCGCCCGAAGCGCCAGCAAATAACTGTCCTTTCCAAACCCGCTGATCTGGCCTGCGCAAACGGCTGCCAGCACCGATTTGTGCCGGAACTCTTCCCGTGCGTAAATGTTCGACATATGAACCTCAATCACAGGTTTGCGCACAGCGGTAATGGCATCCCGCAGAGCGTAGCTGTAATGGGTATATGCGCCGGCGTTCAGGATGCACCCGTCGAAATAGTCCCGTACCTGATGAACCTTTTCCACCAACCGGCCCTCTAGGTTGCTTTGATAAAATTCACATTCCATACCAAGAGCCGCCGCCAGTTCCTGAATTTCGTCGTTGATTTCCTCCAGACTGTCGGTTCCGTATACCCCCGGCTCCCGTTCTCCGAGCAAATTGAGATTCGGGCCGTTTAACACCAGGATCTTTTTTAGCTTCATTCTTGCCGCCTATCCTTTCCCTGCGATATTTTCCTATTTTCCAGCGTCTACTCAGCGCAAGCCCGGTAAATTCGCTGCATTTCCAGCGCGTCCTTTGCTTGTGTTCCCGCGGATTCGCAGATGAACACCGGGGCGCAACCATATTGATAGCACAACTCGGCCACCGGTTCAAAATCCGGGCCATAACCGGCGTCATCGGTTTCAAAGGTCAAGTGGCGCTTCTCGCCGCCCTCTGTGTACTCTATTTTGGAAAAGTGAGAATGAAATTCCCGCAGTCGGGACTCTCCCAGCCGATCTCGTATAGTCAGGAAAACCTGCTCAAAGTCCTCCTTTGTTTTCAATCCGCCGTGGGTACGTGCGTTAAGATGCCCGAAATCAATGCAGGGCAGCATCCGTTCGTCCAGCTCACAAAGCTTCATTACCTCCTCCAGCGTTCCCAGCTGCCCAATCTTCCCCATGGTTTCCGGGCAGATCCGGATATGAGACAAATCCTCAGCATCCAGAGCCTCTACCGCCTTTTTCATGGTGGCAAGGGCCAGCTCCAACGCCTGTTCCCGAGTAAAACCGGAGCAGGATCCGCTGTGGACCACGATCCGCGTGCCTCCCATGGCGTCCACCGCGCGGGCTGACTGGAGAATATAGTTAATGGAATTCTCTCGCTTTGCCTCCTCTTTGGAGGAAAGAGAGATAAAATACGGCGCGTGCACCGACAAAGCAATCTCATGCTCCCGCGCTTTTTCCCCCAGCGCGGCAGCCTTCTCGCGCCCAATATTCACGCCCCGGCCGCACTGGTATTCAAACGCGGAAAGTCCCAGCCCGGCTAGGTACTCCGGCATTTGCAGGGTTCCCTTATAGCCGGAAGCCTCAAAATCATTCGGCGTTCCCGCCGGACCGAATTTAGCCGTCAAATTTTTCATCCTTTCTATGGGTTAGCGCCCTGCGGTACCGTTTCAGCAAATACCGATCCAGCTTTTTCAAAAAGGGAAATATGGGTTTGTTAGCAGCCGGCGGCGCAACATACAGACTCTTCATTCCCCATAAGTTTGCGCCTAATATGTCGTTTGCAAACTGGTCTCCCGCCATTGCCGTGCGTGCAGCGCACTGCCCTAGCGACCGCTTCGCCTTGATCATACCCCAGGGCAAGGGCTTTAAACTAAAAAAGCGGCAGGGCAGTCCTACTTTTTTTGCAAACGGCTTCACACGCCCTGGATTCGCGTTGGATACAATGGATACGGCAATTCCCGCTTCCCGCAGCGCTTCTATCCATTCCGGCACTCCGGCAAGCGGCTGCTGGCTGCCCCGTAAGGCCAGCGTTCCATCTACATCCAACAACAAAGCAGTGATTCCTGATTTCTTTAAAAACGCTGGCGTGATATCCGTTACAGAATCAAAAATGGCATCTGGCTTAAAAAAACGCAAGCTTTCACCGCCTCAGCTCTTAAAATAAACGCTCGACAAACTCCAACGCCTGAATCCGTCAAAAGATAGATAACGAAATTGAAACGCAAAAACCACAACCTGCCTTACAATGCAATCCGATCCCGCTTCTTATTCATGGTTTGCCTCTCACCACATGCTATCTTCCAACGCCGCACTTTAATAAAAGTATACCAGCAAAACGGCGGACGGACATTTTCTGTCCGCCCGCCGTCACCTTTTTTGATATGCCAAGGCACACCGGCATACCGCAGATACCATTTTTACCGGTATTTACGCTTGCGGGCGGCCTCAGACTTCTTTTTACGCTTCACGGAAGGCTTCTCGTAATGCTCCCGCTTACGCACTTCCTGAATCACACCATCGCGGGCAGTCGCTCTTTTAAAGCGGCGCAGGGCGTTCTCCAGAGACTCATTCTCTTTGATCTTGACCTGGCTCATTTGATTCCCTCCCCTCCACTGATCCAGCAGGGGTTCCATGACTTTGTACAGACCCAACCGGCAGATACTGCGTCTGGGTCAACGGTAAATATTATACATGTTGTTCGTCTGATTGTCAAGTGCCCGGGTGTAGCTATTAAAAAATTTATGGAAAAAGCCAAAAGCGCTTTTTCATTAAAAGACCTTACATCCACCTAGTGAACCGCGCCCATTCATCTTAACCATTTTATTCAGTTCCGCCGGCTCTAAACCATTCGTAACGCACAAGACTGCGTCCATTCCCGCCGCCTGCCCCGAATTGACACTGATGGGCACAATTCTGAAGCTGGAATAGGCAAGATGCTTGCCGGAAATATTCCGCCCCGCCAGCAAAAGGCCGTCCGCGCCTTGGAGTACCAGACATCCATATGCCATGCTTTCGCCCTTTTCCTGGGTAAATTTGGTCTGTTTGCCCTGTATTTCCGAAATGCCCGGCATGATCCCGTGAACCGTTTTATTTTACCACCAAGTTGACCAGCTTGCCGGGCACGTAGATTTCCTTGACAATGGATTTGCCATTTATTGCAGCCCCTACCTTTTCATCCGCCTTGGCTGCGGCCAGGGCCTCCTCCTTTTCGCAGCCGGCGGGCAAGATAATCCGGGCGCGAAGCTTGCCGTTGACCTGAACGGCGGCTTCAACGGTATCCTCCGCGCACTTGGCTTCATCATAGGCGGGCCACTCCGTTTGGTTCAGCATGCCGCCAAAGCCCTTTTGTACCCAGATTTCCTCTGTGATATGGGGTGCGAAGGGGTTCAAAAGGATGATGAGGAGCTTCAACTCCTCCTTGGTAACGGTTTTGGTTTTATCCAGCTCGTTGAGCAAGGCCATCATGGCAGCGATGGCGGTGTTGAATTTCAGATCCTCAATGTCTTCCGTCACCTTTCTAATGGTACGGTGAAACGCGCCCTCCAGCTCGGCGCGCACGCCGCCCTCGGTCATATGCTCCGCTAAATTCCACACCCGTTCCAAAAACCGTTTGCAGCCCTTGATGGAGCTGGAGCTCCAAGGGGCGGTTTTTTCAAAATCCCCGATAAACATCTCGTACAACCGCATGGTATCCGCACCGTACTGATTCACAATATCGTCTGGATTGACAACGTTGCCCTTGGACTTGGACATTTTCTCCCCGTTTTCCCCCAAGATCATGCCGTGGGACGTGCGTTTAGCATACGGCTCGCTGGTGGGCGCCACGCCGATATCGAACAGAAATTTGTGCCAGAACCGGCTGTAGAGAAGATGCAGGGTGGTGTGCTCCATACCGCCATTGTACCAATTCACGGGCAGCCAGTAATCCAATGCTTCTCTGGAGGCCAGCGCCTGATCGTTGTGGGGATCGGTGTACCGCAGGAAATACCAGGACGATCCCGCCCATTGGGGCATGGTGTCGGTTTCCCGTTTGGCAGGGCCGCCGCAGTGAGGGCACTTGGTGTTGACCCAGTCGGCCATCTTCGCCAGCGGAGATTCTCCCGTGTCGGTGGGCTCGTAAGAATCCACTGCGGGCAGCAGCAGGGGCAGTTCGCTTTCCGGCAAAGGCACCCAACCGCAGGTTTCACAATAAACCATGGGAATCGGCTCGCCCCAATACCGCTGGCGGGAAAATACCCAGTCCCGCAGCTTGTAATTGACCTTGGGCTCGCCGATGCCCTTTTCCTCTAAATAGGCAATAATCTTTTTCTTGGCTTCCTCCACGGTCAGCCCGTTGAGCAGGCCGGAATTGACCATTGTGCCGGTTTCACAGTCGGTGAACGCCGCTTGCTCCACATTTCCGCCGGCGACCACCTCAATGATCGGCAGATTGAAGGCCCTTGCAAAATCATAGTCCCGCGTGTCGTGAGCGGGAACAGCCATGATCGCGCCGGTACCGTAGGACATTAAAACGTAATCGGAAATGAAAATGGGAATTTGTCGGTCATTCACGGGATTGACCGCCATCACGCCCTCCAGACGCACGCCGGTTTTTTCCTTGGCCACCTCGGAGCGCTCAAAATCCGATTTTCGGGCCGCCGCCGCCTGGTAGTCCTTCACAGCATCCATATTCTGAAGCAGGCCCGCCCATTTCTCCAGCAGCGGGTGCTCTGGAGACATGACCATATAAGTCGCTCCAAACAAGGTGTCAGGGCGGGTGGTATAGATTTCCAGCGCGTCTCCCGCTGTGGTGGGAAAACGCACCTGGGCGCCGGTGGAACGACCAATCCAGTTTTTTTGCTGAGTCTTGACTCGGTCTATGTAATCCACGGTATCCAAATCGTCAATGAGGCGCTGGGCATACGCAGTGATTTTCAGCATCCATTGGGATTTAACCCTTCTGACCACCTCGCTGCCGCACCGTTCGCACACGCCGTTGACTACCTCTTCATTGGCCAGCACGCATTTGCAGGAGGTACACCAGTTGACGGCCATTTCCTTTTTATAGGCCAAGCCGTGCTTATAAAGCTGCAAGAAAATCCACTGGGTCCATTTGTAATAGGACGGATCGGTGGTGTTGATCTCCCGGCTCCAGTCGAAGGAAAAGCCCAGGGCTTTCAGCTGCTCTTTAAACCGACCCACGTTCTGCTTGGTAACAATTTCCGGATGGATGTGATTTTTAATGGCGAAATTCTCCGTAGGCAGGCCGAATGCATCCCAGCCCATGGGATACAAAACGTTATATCCCTCCAGCCGTCGCTTCCGGGCGACGATATCCAACGCTGTGTACGACCGGGGATGTCCCACATGCAGGCCCTGGCCCGAGGGGTATGGGAATTCCACCAATGCGTAATAAGCGGGCTTTCCCGACCTGTTTTCCGCATGGAACACGCCGGTTTCATCCCATATTTTCTGCCATTTCTTCTCAATGTTCTGATAATCGTATGCCATGTTACCCTGCCCTCATTCCTCGATGATTTCCGTTAAATCAACCTTCACGCCGTCCACCCAAAGGCGTTCCAGTTGGTAAAAGTCCCGGGCTTCCTTGTAGAACACATGCACTACCAATTCTCCGTAGTCCAACAAAATCCAGGTAGTGGACTTTCCCTCAATATGCCGGGGTTCCATCCCCGCCTGAGACAGCTTCAATTCCACTTCCTCCGCCAGGGCCTTTACCTGGGTGGACGAGGAGCCCGAGCAGATGAGAAAATAATCGGCCAGTGTTGTCACGTCGGTTACCTTAATGGCCTCTATGTTGCCGCCTTTTTTATCGCTTAAGGCTTTGGCGGCGATTTGCAGCATTTGCTTTGCTTCCAATTACTCGTCATCCTCTCCTATGGTGTCAATGGATCCGCCCTCGTCTATATCGGTCCATTCGTTCGGCTCAAACAGCTCGACAATGTCCAGATCCGACGGGAGCAGCTCGTATTTTTCATACGGCAGGAAATACCGGTTGATCAAATCCACATACTGCTGCTTGTGCATAGAATAATAAGAAAGTCTCTGATGCAGCCCCTCAGGGATGGCGTAATCCGAATGTCCGGGCATGGCTTCGATGCGGATGTCCTCCAAATCCATTTTCTGTGCCAGTTGCGCGTAGCTCAGAATCTGGCCGTTGGTCATATCCGTGCCGATATTGTCATAACACGCCGCCGCCACCTTGGTCATCTGGGAAAGGCTCATGCCCATTAGCTTTTTAATAAAACCGGCGTAAAACAGCCGCTGCGCCTCGACTCGTCCCATGTCTCCCTTGACATAAGACTTTCTGTGCCGGACAAACCCCTCCGCCTGAATGCCGTTGAGAGTCACTTTACCGGGGCCGATGACAATGTTCTTTTTATGCACCGAATCCTCCACCGTCAGCTTTTTCGGCATGTTGACCTCCACGCCGCCCAGCGCATCTACCAATTCCCGGAAGCCGGGAATGTCAATCGTCACATAATGGTCCACAGGAAGTCCGAAAGCGCTGTTGATTTTCCGAATCAAAGCGTTGATCTTCACTTCTCCCTTGCGGGCATGCCCGTATACCGCGTTGATCTTCCCGGTGGGCACGTCGCTGCCCACAAAGGTGTCCCGGGGAATCTGCAAAATATTGGCCGTGCCTCGCAAATGATCGAAACAAACCACCATGATAATATCCGTTAAGTTTTCGCTAAGATCCAATCCCGCCACCAAAAAGTAGGTGACGTTTTCATTGTCGCCTTTCTTAATGTCCTCCAGCCCGGGGATTTCACTCTCCCCGTGATCAAAAAAGCGGCTGTTCAGCAGCGTCATTCCGCCCAACGCCAGGGAGGATATCACCAATACAACGGATAAAGCAATATTACCGACGATTAATTTCCAATTCTGTTTCCGATTGCGTCTGGAAAAGGATGACAAATCCACATCGCGCCCGCTTCCCTTGGCCATCTGCAAAGTCCCTTTCTTTCTCCATGAACAAATTTGCCGTCACCTCATAAACCGGGCGGCGGCCTGGTTGTAGCCTTCAATGGTATCGGTATGAATCGGGCTTTTTTCTTCCGCCAGTTCTTTAACAGTAAAAACAAATGCTTCCAGCAGCCCTTGTTCCAGATCAAGTTCCACGGCCCCCCGGATTTCCTCTACGCCGGGAAAATTCCGGTCGGCGGAGGTGAAGTCCGCCAGATACAGCACCTTGTCCAGCAGGGTCATATTGCTTCGTCCGGTGGTGTGGAACCGAACCGCATCCAGAATTTCCCGGTCAGTGATTCCAAGCTCCCGGCGGATATAAGCCTCCCCGGCAATGGCGTGCCAGGTTTTGGGGCACTGTTTTTCCAGATCAGATAATAGTATACCAAAGCCGTCTAAGGTTTGCAACATTTTTTCCCGCGGCAGATCCTTGCAGATATCATGCAGCAGCCCGGCTACATACGCTTTTTCCGGATCTGCGCCGTATTTTTTCGCCAATTCCAGCGCCCGATCCGCCACGCACAGGGTATGATGGTACCGTTTGTCGGTCAGCCGCTGCCGCAGAAGCGCTTTGTACTCTTTATATTCCTTCATTCTAAAAACCGCCTTACCGATACAGGCCTTGCGCCTGTATATAGTCTGCCACCGCAGGCGGCAGCATATGTGCCGCAGATTTTCCCTCTCGGAGAAATTTCCGGATTTCCGTGGATGACCATGGAGGTATGGAAAGGGAAACAATGCGGATCCGAGCCCCCATTTTCTCCAGAAACGCCTTTTGATTTCGCATTATTTGATCCGATTCCCCGGCTCGGGCGACGGCAAGAATTTCTGCCAAAGCAAAAATTCCTTCCGGGTTCCGCCATTGCTGCAAGGTCAAAAACATATCGCTTCCGCATACCAGCAAAAGCCTGTCGTTAGGATATTGTTCCCGCAATTCCCGAAGGGTGTCAACCGTATAGCTTTTTCCGCCCCGTCTTGCCTCTATTTCAGTGACCTGCGCGCCAATTTCACGGGCGGCCAGCCTGCACATTTCCAGCCGGTCGGCAAAGGCCGCCAGTTTTGCGTCCGGTTTATGGGGCGGGTCGGCTGCGGGAATGAAGACAAGCTTATCCGCCCCGGCTGCCCTGCCCGCGCCTTGCAGCAGTAAAAGATGACCCTTGTGCACCGGATCAAAGCTGCCGCCTAAAATTGCAATTTTTTCCATGCGTCTATCTCCTTGTGATCACTGGAAGCCCGCAGCTTTTTCGCCGTCCACCGCCGTCAGTTCCACCCACGCGGGCCGAAACCCGCTTCGTATTGCATTGCGGGCCGACGGGATATTAGACCAGGCCGCGCAGTAAAAAGGAATTTTCCCCCGCTGCATAATCTCTGCTGCCAGGCGGCTGGTCAGGGCCGACGCCACGCCGCGGTTTCTGTATCCGGGCAGCACGTCAATCCCAATCTGCCACATGGTTTCGCAGTCGGCGGAGCAGCCGGCCATGCCGATCATTCTGTCCCCGTCGAACGCCGCGGCAGCCAGCATGTCCAGCTGCCTTCTCCTCTCGCACAGAGCGTTGCTCCACTGGGGGGTATAACAGTCCGCGAAATCAGACGGATGCAGGATTCGCACCTCAAACGGGCAGGCCAGAACCTCCAGCCGCTCCACATCGGGCAGATAATATTCCGCCATGAAGCAAATGGTTTTGCCGAAGGGCCGGAACGCCTCCTCCAGCAAATGAAGGCGGGGCGTTTCAAAGCAGCGGTAAGGCGCGGCGGCACCGTCCAGATAGGTTCGGACAATATCCTCGATCCGCGGGTCCACGGAAGCCACCACATTGCACCCATACGACACCAAGTTGCAGAAAAAAGGCAGCTTTAAATATTTTCGCGCTTTGGAGTTAGGAACGGACGCAACCACCTGATTCTCCGCGGCGCAAAAATCTTTTGCCCGGCAGCTTAAGTCCTGGGCGGACTGCTCCATGGCAGCGGTCAAGATTTCCCTGTTGGTCATAAGCCGCCTCGCTTCAGCAAAAGGCTGTAGCTTCGCTTGTCCTTGTCCTCGCTTTGGCGGTAGAGAATCATTTTACGCCCCACCACCTGCACCACGTCTGCGCCCGTTTGCCGCGCCACAGCCTGGGCGGTTTCTTTCGCGGACTGGGGCGCGTTTTCCAGCACCGCGCCTTTGATGAGTTCCCGCGCAGTTAAAAGCTGCTCGGCCTCTTGGATCACCGTATCCGTCACTCCGCCCTTTCCAATATACAACACGGGATCAAACCCGTTGGCCAGGCTCCGCAGTAGAGCCCGCTGTTTACTTGTCAGCATCTTTGAATTCCTTTCTCAGCGCTTCCCGCAGCGCCCGCAAAGCCTTTCCCCGGTGGGAAACTGCATCCTTCTCCTCCGCTGTCAATTGGGCAAAGCTTTTTTCCCCCACGAAAAAAAGCGGATCGTACCCAAAGCCTCCCTTGCCGGCCGGGACGAACCCAATGGTTCCGTCTGCCCGGCCCTCGGTCTCGATTCTCCGCCCGTCGGGAAACACGCAGCAGATGGCGCAGGCAAAATATGCGCCCCTTTTTTCCATTGGTACGCCTTCCAGGGCCCGCAGCAGCTTTTCGTTGTTTTTCTGGTCGTCGTGGCCCTCCCCCGCGTACCGGGCGGAATAAACCCCCGGCGCGCCGTCCAACGCATCCACGCACAGGCCCGAATCGTCGGCAATTGCTGGCAGGCCCGTATGCTCCATGGCACTGATGGCCTTCAGCGCCGCGTTTTCAGCAAATGTGGAACCGGTTTCCTCCACCTCCGGCAGAGGCTCTGAAAGATCGGTTTCGATTAAAAGGGAAACGCCTAAGGGCTCCAAAATTCGCACCAGCTCATCCCTTTTTTTTGAGTTTTTGGTCGCCGCAATCCATTGCATGTTGTTCCACCGCCCTCCTTATTCGTTCCCGCTGCTAAACATCGCCTTGGCAAAGGCCGCCGGGTCAAAGGGCTGCAAATCGTCCAGCTGCTCGCCCACACCCACCAGCTTGACCGGGATCTGCAATTCGTCGCAGATGGCCAGCACAACGCCGCCTTTGGCGGTGCCGTCCAGCTTGGTTAAAATAATGCCGGTGATATCCGCAGCGTTCTTGAATTCCCGCGCTTGGTTGACGGCGTTCTGCCCGGTGGTGGCGTCCAGCACCAGCAGCACCTCCGCATCCGCTTCCGGCAGTTCCCGGCCGATGACGCGGGACATTTTGGCCAGCTCGTCCATCAAGTGCTTTTTATTGTGGAGCCGCCCGGCGGTGTCGCAGATCATCACGTCGGCATTTCTCGCTTTTGCCGCTGCGATGGTGTCGAACACCACAGACGCCGGATCGCTTCCCTCGGCGTGGCGGATCATATCCACTCCCGCCCGGTCAGCCCAGACAGCCAGCTGGTCAATAGCGGCGGCGCGGAAGGTGTCCGCCGCGCCCAAAATGACCTTTTTGCCCCCCTGCTTCAAATGGGCCGCCAGCTTGCCGATGGACGTAGTCTTCCCAACCCCGTTGACCCCAATGACCAAAATTACTGAAGGCTGGGTGTTCAACCGCAAAGCTTCGCCGCCAGCCAACATCTGAGCAATGATCTCCTCCAGCATTTCCTGAATTTTGGCAGGGTCGGTCACCCGCTCCGCCTTGACCCGCTCTCGCAGCAAATCACAGATTTTTTGAGCGGTGGGCACGCCGGTATCGGCCAGAATGAGGATTTCCTCCAATTCCTCGAAAAGCGCATCGTCAATTTTTGTAAAAGAAGACAGCATGCCGCTGACGGCGCTGGATAAGGATTCTCTTGTCTTACGCAGCCCGGCGCTGATTTTTTCAAAAAAGCCCATGAAACCATTCCCTTCCCGTCACATTTTTTATTTCACACCGAACTCCAAATTCTTCGTCAGCTCCGAAACATTGAGCGCCAGCAGCTTGGACACGCCTTTTTCCTGCATGGTTACGCCGTACAAAACATCGGCCTCCTCCATGGTGCCCCGGCGGTGCGTGATAATGATAAACTGGGTTCGATCGCTCATTTTCCGCACCTGCTCGGCAAACCGGTCAACGTTGACCTCATCCAGCGCAGCTTCTACCTCATCCAGCAGACAGAAGGGCGGCGCGTTGACCTTCATGATAGCGAAATAGATGGCCACGGCGATCAGCGCCTTTTCCCCACCGGAAAGCTGCTCGATAATAGAAATATTCTTTCCCGGCGGCTGGGCGATAATCTCAATACCCGACTCCAGCACGTCTTCGGGGTCGGTCAATTTCAGCTCCGCACCGCCGCCGCCGAACAGAACCTGAAACATCTCGCCAAAATGCTTGTTGATCAAAGTGAATTTTTCTACAAACATTTCCTTCATCTGCCCGGTCAGTTCCCGGATCAGCTTGTTCAGCTCCGTCTTGGAGGTTTCCACATCCGCTATTTGCACGGACATGTACTCATACCGTTGGGCAACCTCCTTGTATTCTTCAATGGCGGCGACGTTTACATTACCCAGAGCTCGAATCCTGCTTTTTAGCTCATTGAGCCGCCTTCCCGCCGCCTTGGGATCCTCAATTACGATCCCAGTTTGTTCCGCCTCCGATCGGGTCAGCTCATACTCGTCATACAGCTTGGCGACAATGTCGTCATACTCCTTCAGCATGGCGGCCTTGCGTTCCTCCAATCGGGCAAGTTCTCCACCCAGCCTTTCCTTGCCGCCTGTTTTTTCCCGTTCTTCCGCCCGCAGCTGATAGGAAGTCTGCTCGCAGGCAATACGCTGCTCAGACATAGCCTTGGCCTCTTCCTGCGCAGCGGCCGAACGCTCCTTATGCGCCTTGATCGTTTGGCGCAGGGTTTCGATTTGTTCCTCCTCCGCTGTGATGCCGGCGGCAATTTCCTCAATTTCCCGTTCCAAGGCGGCGGTCCGTTCAGAGCGGTTGGCTTTCTGCTGCTCCAGGCCGTCAATGAAATCCCGCAGGGTATCCAAATCCTTTTGCAGCGCCAGAGCTTCCAGCTTACAGGCCGAAAGCTGCGCGCCCAGCGCTTCTCTTTGGCCGCTGAGTGCGTCTCCCGCAGCAGCAAGCTGATCCCGGGCACCTTGCTGTTCACCGTACTGCTTTTGCAATACCTCCAGGGCGGATTCGCTGTCGCGCTGCTGCCGGCCGGTCTCCTCCGCGCGTTCGTCTAGGGTCTCTTCCTCTTTCTGCAATACGGTAAGCCCTGTTTCCAGCCGGCCGCTTTGCTCTTCCAGCCGCTTAAGTTCCCCCTGTACCCGGATCTTATCCTCCCCTAAGGTGGACAGCTCGCCGGACGCGGCAAGGGTTTCCGCCTGAGCCGCACCCAGTTCGGCCTGTAGCTCGGAAAATTCCTTTTGCTGCCTTTGCCGTTCTTCTTCCAGTTCCTTCATCTGGCGGCGCAGCCGTTCAATGTCTCCGGCGCGGCTCAAAAGCCCCGCATTTTTGGCCAAGGATCCGCCTGTTAAAGACCCGCCAGCATTGACCACCTGGCCGTCTAAAGTCACCACCCGGAACCTATACCCAAACTTGCGGGCGATGGAAACGGCGGCGTCCATGTCCTCCGCCACGGCCACACGCCCCAGCAAAGAACGCATTACCTGCTCATATTTTGCGTCATACCTTACAAGGGCGCAAGCCAGGCCCACAAAACCGGGACAGTCCTCCAGGCCCCGCTCGTCCAACAAGCGGCCCTTGATGACCGAAACAGGCAGGAAGGTCGCCCGTCCCGCGCCAGCGGATTTCAAGTGGGCAATGGCCTTTTTCGCGTCCTGCTCGGTGGACACCACCACATTTTGCGCCGCGGCGCCCAAAGCGGTTTCCACAGCGGCAGCATATCTGGAATCGGTTTTCACCAATTGCAGCACGGATCCGTGAATTCCTGTCAGGGTTCCCTGTTTTCCCTGCTGAATGACGGTTTTGGTAGAAAAATGGTATCCTTCCATATTCTTCTCCAAATCCTTCAGGATCCGGATCCGACGCTCTTTTTCCCCAATATCCAGCGCCAGCCGGTCTAGCTCGGCTTTAGCCTTCTCCGCCTTTTCCCGGCGCCCTTTCAGACGCAGCTCATAGCCTTGCAGGGCGTTGGAGCAGGCCTCCATTTTTTCCTCAATCTCCCGAAGAAGAGACGTGGCCTCATCCTTTTCCCGAAATACAGCCTCCAGTTCTTCTCCTTGTTCCTTTTTTCGAACCCCAAGAGCCTCTTTTTGTGCCGCCAGCTCCGCCAGCGTAGACTGAGCCGAAACAGCCTTCACCCTGAGATCCGCCATCTGCGCCGCCATGGCTGATAAAACCTCCGAAGCAGACCGCAGCCTTCCCGCGTGGCTTTCGCTCTGCTCTGAGAGGGATAAAAGCCGCTCCTGTAACCCCTGCGCTTCTGCTTCTTTTTGGGAGATCCTTTGCCTTACTTCCTCCCGTTCGGTTTGCTTTTGGATCATTTCTTTGTCAATAGCCTGATCGTCTTGGCCGGAGCGCTGAATATCATCCTGTAGACGCTGAATGGTCTCATTCTGATGTAAAATGGTATTTTCTAAAACGGCGATCTCTCCGTTTAATCGGGTGGTTTCCTCCTCCGCGCCCGCCGCATCCCGACGCAGCTCGTCAATTTTCGCCATCAGTTCCTGGGCCTTGGCTCCTTCCTCCTCCGACCGACGGGCCAAAGACGCAAGCTCGTCCTGAATCTGCCGGTACTGATGGCTGGCCAGAGTGAGCTTGTTTTCCTCCTCCCGCAGCCGCTCCTTAGAATCCTTCAGCGTGCGCAGCCACAGCCCAATTTCCAGCTCCCGCTTTTCCCCCGCGTAGGTTAAAAATTCCTGAGCCCTTTCGCTTTGCTCCTTCAAGGGGCCGACCCGGGATTCCAACTCCTCCATGATATCCCGAAGCCGCAAAAGGTTTTCCTCTGCCTGGCGCAGCCGGCGCTCCGCTTCGGCTTTGCGGTACCGGAATCGGGAAATGCCGGCAGCTTCTTCAAAAATGTCCCGTCGTTCCTCTGATTTGGAGCCGACGATTTCATCAATCCGCCCCTGCCCGATCATAGAGTACCCGTCCCGGCCCAGGCCCGTGTCCATAAACAGCTCGTGAACATCCTTTAACCGCACGGCGGTATGATTCAATTGATATTCGCTCTCCCCCGACCGATAGTACCGCCGGGTGACGGTGACCATGTCATTGTCAAAGGACAGCTTTCTCTCGCTGTTGTCGATGGTCAAGGATACCTCGGCAAAGCCCATGGCCTTCCGGGTCATGGTGCCGCCGAAAATAACGTCCTCCATCTTGGCGCCCCGCAGGGATTTGCTGGACTGTTCCCCCAGCACCCAACGGACCGCGTCGGAAATGTTGCTTTTCCCACTGCCGTTTGGACCGATGACCGCGGTGATGCCTTTGTCAAAAGTCAAAAGGGTCTTGTCCGGAAAGGACTTGAAGCCCTGAAGTTCAATGGATTTTAAAAGCATCGCCGTTTCTCCTTTTCGCCGTTACTTCATATGAGGAAAGGCCGCTGTCCGCCCGCACGGTGCAAAAGGCACCCGCGTCTTGCAGCGCCTGCAAATTTCGTTTCTTTAGCCCAATCATTTTGGAAACCGCCCCCGGCGCTACCCGAAGCTCGATTTCCCCCGTCAGCTTCTCTTTTGCAAGGATCTGCCTGGCAAGGGATAAGTAAATTTCCCCCTCGCACAGGTCGCGAAACGCCGGGTGAAAGGGCCCCGCCTCAAATGCCGCCGGATCCACCGAATGCAGGCCCATGCGAATCACGGGAACCCCCGCCTTGTGGAACAAAAGCAGCAGCCGACCCCCCAGGGCGGCGGCTGACTTCAGGGTTTGGGGAACGTATTCCCCGGCATGGTACTGACGGGACAGCTCCGTGTTTTTCAGCACCACCGTGGGGTAGACCCGCACGGTATCGGCCTTCAGAGCGATCAGCTCCTTTGCCGTTTGAACGGCGCCCTCGTCCGAATCTCCCGGCAGGCCGGTCATCATTTGCAAGCCCAGTTCAAAGCCCGCTTCTTGAATCAGCCGGGCGGCCCGCCGAGTATCTTGTGCCGAATGCCCCCGTCCGTTGCGCCGCAGCACTCCGTCAACCATCGACTGGGCGCCCAGCTCAATGGAAGCGACGCCATACCGCTTTAAAAGGGCTAATATTTCTTGATTGATTGCATCCGGCCGGGTGGAAACCCGGATGGACGCGATCTTCCCCGCCTGCACCGGCTCCCATGCCGCCTCTAACAACTCCAGCATGTAAGCTCGGGGAACAGCGGTGAAGCTGCCGCCGAAAAAGGCCAGCTGAGCGGTTTTGGCCCTCTCTCCCATCTGGGCAAGGGCCGTTTTCACCGTTTGGCGAACCGTGTCCCCCGTTGGCAGCCTGTTCTGCCCTGTAATAGAACGCTGATCGCAGAAGGAGCAAGCGTAAGGGCAGCCTGCATGGGGGACGAAAAGGGCGATGTTGGCGTGCTTCATTGGCCCATGAGCTTCAGCGCTTCGGCGGCCGCCAGCTGCTCCGCTTCCTTTTTGCTGTGGCCCTCGCCCCGGCCGATGACGTTGGAATTGATTTTCACTTCCACCACAAACCGCTTGTCGTGATCGGGTCCCATCTCGTCCACCAGCACATACTCCAGCTTTTCCTCAGGGTTTTTCTGAATGATTTCCTGAAGAGTGGTTTTATAATCCTGAAACGCGATGGTTTCCCGATGCTTCAGTTCCTTTTTGATAAACCGCAGCACAAAAGGCCGGGCCGCATTCATGCCGCCGTCCAGATAAATAGCGGCCAGCACCGCCTCAAACGCGTCGGCCAAAATAGAAGGCCGCTCCCGGCCGCCCGTCTGCTGTTCGCCCTTGCCCAGCATAAGATGCTTCCCCATGTCCAGTTCCTTGGAAAAACCGCACAAGGCTTTTTCGCACACCAAAGAGGCCCGCAGTTTGGTCAGCTGTCCTTCAGGCAGATGCTGGTAATGGTGGTATAAATAGTCCGAAACAATGACGGACAGCACCGAATCTCCCAAAAATTCCAGCCGTTCGTTAGAAACCCCATGCCGCATTTCATTGGCGCGGGAGGAGTGGGTTAATGCTGTTTGCAATAATTGCTTTTTATGAAATTGATATTCCAGAGCTTCTTCCAACCGGTCAATCATTCGTCTCATCCTTTTGCGTTTTTGCCATGAGAATTGGAAGCTCCTCTCCAATGGCCTCGATCACGCCCATGCCGG
The DNA here is from genome assembly GCA_944383495.1 of uncultured Clostridia bacterium. Classification (GTDB taxonomy): domain Bacteria; phylum Bacillota; class Clostridia; order Oscillospirales; family Acutalibacteraceae; genus CALWPT01. Next base: position 84,712 of record CALWPT010000023.1, read on the forward strand.
CAAACTCCACCGCCTTGCCGACGGCGTTTTTAAACGCTGATGCGTTGCTGCTGCCATGGGCTTTAACCACTGGCTTGCTGACGCCCATCAGCGGCGCGCCGCCGTATTCTGTGTAGTCCATCTTCTTTTTGAGGCCCTTGAGCCCAGGCATGATCATGGCGGCGGCCAATTTGGTCACCAGATTTTTCTTGAAAATGGTTTTCAAAGTCCCCATGAAGAAGCCGGCCACCCCTTCCGTCAGCTTCAGCACGATATTTCCCGAAAACCCGTCGCACACCAGTACATCGCACGCCCCGTCAGGCACGTCCCGGGGTTCTACATTCCCCACAAAGTTGAGGGGTGCGTTTTCCAGCCGATGGTAGGTTTCCACCAGATTGTCGCCGCCCTTGGTGTCCTCTGCGCCCACATTGAGCAGGCCCACCCGGGGGGAATGCACCTTCATGACCTTGTTCATGTAAAGGGATCCCATCAGCCCGAATTGGGTCAGCACGTCGGGCCGGGCCTCCAAATTGGCGCCGCAGTCGATGAGCATAAAGGGCCCCTTGGCGGAAGGCATCACCGGCGCCAGCGCGGGACGCTTTATCCCCTTAATGCGCTTGACAATAAAGGTCGCCCCCATGATTAAAGCGGCGGTGGAACCGGCGGACACAAAGCAATCCCCTTCCCCATCCCGCAGCTTTTGCAGGCCGACGGCAAGGGACGTCCCTGCCTTGGATTTGATAATCTCAGAGGGGTCGTCGTGCATGTCCATGATATCGTCTGCCTGGGCAATTTCCATTTTCTTTAAGCTGATGTTATGCTCCTTGGCGCAGGCGGTAATCTTCCCCTTGTCCCCTACCAGCATGATGTCCACGCCGTATTCCGCCACAGCTGCGGCGCAGCCCTCCAGCACGGCCAGGGGCGCGTTGTCCCCGCCAAACGCATCCACGATTACGCGCATGTCAAACACCTTCCATTTCTCGGTTATCAAAATTCGCTTCCTTGAGCGCCTGTTCCAAATCGGAAAGCCCCCGGTTGGCCAGGGCCTCGTACCGCAGGCGCTTATCCTTAATCCGTTCCGACAGGGGAGGCAGGATACCAAAATTGGCCCCCATGGGCTGAAAATCTTTCCCTTCGTATTCGCTGACATACCGGCTCAAAGCGCCGGACATGGTGGTTTGTGGCAGAAGAAGCGGCGATTTTCCCCAAAGACGCCGCGCGGCGTTTTGCCCCGCCAGCAACCCCGACAAAGCCGATTCCATATACCCCTCCACCCCGGTGATCTGGCCAGCAAAAAACACCCGCGGATCCCTGCGCAAAGCAAAATTCAAGTCCAGCAGCCCGGGAGAAGACAAAAAGGAGTTGCGGTGCATAACTCCGTATCGGACGAATTCCGCGTTTTCTAGCGCGGGGATCATGCCGAACACCCGCTGCTGCTCACCGAATTTCAGGTTGGTTTGAAAGCCCACCAGGTTGTAAAGGCTGCCTTCCTTGTTTTCCCTGCGCAGCTGCAAAACCGCCCATGGCCGACGCCCTGTCCGCGGGTCCCGCAGGCCCACCGGCTTCATGGGGCCGAAGCGGATCGCGTCTTTCCCCCGGGCGGCCAGCACCTCGATGGGCATGCAGCCCTCGTAAACGTCAAAATCGTGCACCAGCGCGGTTTGCGCCCCACACAAGGCCTCTTGAAACCGTTCGTATTGCTCCTTGTTCAACGGGCAGTTGAGATAATCGTCAGCCCCGCCCCGGTCATACCGGGACTGGGTGAAAATATGTTCCATGCAAAGGCTTTCAGCGGTGACGATAGGAGCGGCAGCATCGTAAAAGGCCAGCCGCGCACCGCAGAGCCGTTCAATATCCTCCGCCAGCGCCCCGTCGGTCAAGGGGCCGGTGGCAACCACCACAGCTCCCTGTGCCGGGATCGCTTCGCAGACTTTATGCTCTATCATAATATTGGGGTGGGCGGCAAGCTTATCGGTAATATATTGAGAAAACGCGTCCCGGTCCACCGCCAGCGCTCCTCCGGCAGGAACGGCGCAGGCTCTGGCCGCTTCCATGCAGATCGAGCCCATGCGCTCCATCTCCGCCTTCAAAAGCCCTGCCGCAGAGCCAAGACGCTGCGCCTTTAACGAGTTGGAACAAACCAACTCCGCGAACCCGTCCCCCGAATGAGCCGGGGAGCGGCGCAGGGGCTTTTGCTCCCACAGCGTCACAGGGATTCCTCTGCCGGCGGCGGCAAATGCGGCCTCGCATCCGGCAAGACCCGCGCCGATCACCGTTAGCCCGGGGTTATTCATTGGAGGATTCCTCTTCCTTTGTCTTTTTAGGCTGAGCCGCCTGCTCGTATCCACAGGCCTCGTCCGCACAATAAAGAATCCCACCCCGCTTTTTAAACAGGGTTTTGCCGCATTTGGGGCAGCGCTCCTTGGTCGGCGTGTCCCAGGTCATGAAGCCGCATTCCTTGCCGCCCTCGCAGGCAAAATACTTTGCGCCTTTCTTGGATTTCCGGGCAATCATCCGTTTGCCGCATTTGGGACATTCCCCGTCGGTTGCCTGCACCAGAGGCTTGGTGTTTTTGCATTCCGGGTACCCGGGGCATGCCAAAAATTTGCCGAATCGTCCCGTCTTGATGACCATTTTTCGGCCGCACAGCTCGCACACCTCGTCGGATTCCTCGTCGGGCACCTTGATGCGGGTGCCATCCAGCTTTTTCTCCGCCGTTTCCAGGGTCTTGGAAAACCGGCCGTAAAACTGCTCCAGCACGCTGACCCACGGAAGCTTTCCCTTCTCCACCTCGTCCAGCTCATCTTCCACGGTTGCGGTAAACTTCACATCCACAATTTCCTTGAACATATCCTTCATCAACTGGGTGGTGACCTCGCCCAAGGGCGTGGGCTTAAACGTTTTCTTTTCCCGCTCCACGTAATCCCGGGCTAAAATAGTGGAAATCGTAGGCGCGTATGTGGATGGCCGGCCAATGCCGTTTTCCTCCAGCGCTTTGATGAGAGTGGCCTCCGTATACCGTGGAGGCGGCTGGGTGAAATGCTGGTTGGGCTCCAGCTTTTTCAGCTTCAGCACCTCGCCTTCAACCAAATCCGGCAGGGCGCCCCCCTCCCTCTCTTCGTCATCTTTGCCTTCCACGTAGAGCACTGTGAACCCGTCAAATGTTACCGAAACGCCGCTGGCCCGGAACAAATAGTCCCCGGCGACGATATCCACCTGCATGGTGTTCTGAAGACAGTCGGCCATAAGGCTGGCCATAAACCGCTCCCATATCAATTTGTACAGCTTAAACTGATCCCCTGTCAGCACCCCTTCCAGCTTTTCCGGCCGCAGGGACGGCATGGTGGGGCGAATGGCCTCGTGCCCGTCCTGCGCGGAGGCCTTTTGCTTAAACACGCGGGGTTTGGGAGGGAGGTAATTGTCACCGTAGGTTTTCCGGATAAAATCGTTCCCCTGCTGACGCGCTTCATCCGATATCCGCGAAGAGTCCGTCCGCATATAAGTGATCAAACCTGTTGTGCCAAGCTTCGGCACCTCCACGCCTTCGTACAACTCCTGGGCAGCCTTCATGGTTCGCTTTCCCGTGAACCCCAGTTTGCGGGAGGCCTCCTGCTGCAAAGTAGAGGTGATGAAGGGCGGCGCAGGCTGGCGCTTGCGAGCGCCCTTCTTGATCTTGGCGACCACATACTGGGCCCCATCCAGCGCGGCGACAATCTGCTGCGCCTGCTCGCCGTTTTCAACTTGGAGCTTTTTCCCATCCTTGGTGCCGTAGAGATAAGCGCCAAATACGGTTTTATCCCCTTTTTTCTGGAGCTTTGCGTCAATCGACCAATATTCCACCGAGACAAACGCCCGGATTTCCTCCTCCCGGTCGACGATCAGCCGCACCGCCACCGATTGGACGCGGCCCGCAGACAAGCCTCTGCGAACCTTCTTCCATAAAAAAGGGCTGAGCTTATATCCCACAATCCGGTCCAACACCCGGCGGGCTTGCTGGGCGTCCACCAAATCCAGATCGACTGACCGGGGATGCTCCATGCCGGTTATTACGCTGCTTTTAGTGACCGCATTAAAAGTAACCCGGTTTTGATCCTGCAAATTCAATGACAAAAGCTGTGCCAAATGCCAGGAAATTGCCTCTCCTTCCCGGTCAGGGTCGGTGGCCAGGTAAACAGCTTTGCTTTTTGCCGCCTGATCTTTCAGCTTTTTAACCAAATCCTTTTTATCGGTCATAAGTACGTAAGAGGGCGTAAAGTCGTGCTCGATATCCACGCCGATCTTGCTTTTGGGAAGGTCCCGCACATGGCCCCTGGTAGCGACCACCTCGTACCCCGGCCCTAAATATTTTTGAATGGTTTTCGCTTTGGAGGGCGATTCCACGATAACCAGATTGGACTGCGTTTTTCGGGCCATTCTCATTCTTCCTTTCTCTCAGGTGAATTTTGGCAGGCAAACTCATACTTCCCGCCCGGAAGAGCGGAGAGAATTCCCATGAGCTCCAGCTCGGTAACGGCCTGTACCGCTTTCGGCGCCGACAACCCCGACCGGGCCGCCATAGCGTCAAAGCTGATCACACGCGCGTCAATAGTATTATATATTGCCTTTGCGCCGTCGGAAATACCTTTCGGAGGCGCAGGCCGCGAAAATTTTTGCGCCGGGCTCGGGAATTGCGGTTCTTCTGCGCCGGGAATCAGCTTGGATTCTTCGCCCAAAGGAATCATGGCATCCCGCAGATCCAACCGGTGGGGATATTGCGCGGCATATTCCCCCAGAATATCCATGGGCGTATACACCGGCCGCGCACCATCCTGTAGCAAGCGGTTGGAGCCCGCGTACTCCGGCGCCATGGGATTCCCAGCGATCACAAACACATCCCGGCCCTGCTCCAACGCTGTTCGGGCCGTGATCAGCGCGCCGCTTCTGGCGGGCGCTTCGATCACCACCGTGCACAAGGACAAAGCCGAAACAATTCGGTTGCGCATGGGAAAGGTGAAGCGGGAAGCGCGGTATCCCGGCGGGAACTCGCTGATCACGGCCCCGGTCTCTGCAATTCTTTCCCGCAGGCCCCGGTTTTGTTCAAAACAAGGCACGTCCACCCCGCAGCCCATCACGCAGATTTCCTTGGCTCCGGCTGAAAGGCCGCCTTCATGACAAGCGGTATCGATCCCATAAGCGCCGCCGCTGACGATCACCGCCCCGGCCTTTCCCAGCCGGCAGGCCAAGCGACGGGCCGCCTCCCGTCCGGTGGGTGTTGCCCTCCGGGTACCCACCATGGCGACGCAGACCTCGTCATCCACCACAGGCAGAGTGCCGGTTACATACAAAACCGCCGGCGGGTCCATCATTCGAAGCAGCCGTTTGGGATAATCGGGATTCTCCATGGAAATGACGTCAATTTTCCTGCGCAAGCAAACGCGGGAGAGATCCGCGGCGGCGGATTTATCCAATTTTCTGTGCCTCAATATTTCGGCCGGCATAAGCAAGCGGCTGGCGCGCAGTTCAGGCTCCCCCGCGTCATACACCGCTTTGGGGCTGCCGAAATATTCAAGCACAGGCAGAAGCTTCCGGCTTCCGCAGCCCAGCAAAAGCTGCAACCAGATCCAATATACGTCGTTCTTCATGCCGTCATCCCCTCGTCAAAAGGTAGCAAAGGATCGCGGCAGCCGCCGCCGCATTTAAAGATTCCGCCCGTCCCGCCATGGGGATGGTTATGCGGCGGGAACAGGACTTCTCCGTTTTCGCCGTCAGTCCGTTGCCCTCGTTGCCGATGCAGATAATCCCGCCTCCTGCAAAATCCTCCAAACCCGCATCTGCTGCGTCCATCGCGGGAACGGCTGCAAAGGAAGGAAGCCTTTGATTCTTTAAAAAAACCGGCAGGCTGTCCGCCTTCACCAGGGGCAGGCGCAAAAGAGAGCCCATGGACGCTCGCTGCACCTTGGGCGAAAAGGGATCGCACCCGCCGGACAGAATCAGACCATCCAGCCCCAAAGCCTCCGCCGTGCGGGCGATAGTGCCCAGGTTGCCGGGATCCGAAATATTTTCCAGCGCCAGGTACCGGCCGCCGGGACGCAGCATTTTCCGCCATAGGGAGGGCGTTTTGGCCACGCACAGCAGTCCCTGCGGGGACTTGGTTTCAGAAATCTGGGCAAACAGGCTGTCGGGCACCGTCATCGTTTCCTTCGCGACAGCGGTAAGAGTCCCTGCTTCCTTCCGGCCTGCGGCAGAATCCGATACGCACAACAGGAGAATTTCAATGCCGCTTGCTGCCGCATCGCCGCACAAACGCGCCCCCTCCAGCACAAAAGCACCGGTTTCCTTCCGGGCGTCAGCCGACGATGTGAGGCGGATAATTTCCTTAATCCTACCGTTTTGGCGGCTGGTAATCCGTTCAGCCGGCATCACGCTCACCCTCTCTTGCTGTCCTTTGCGAACCTCGGCGGCAAAGTCCAAAATATAAAAACGCACGCCCGCGGAACCGAAATTCCCGGGCGTTATGCCGTTTTATTTGGAAATGGCGGCCTTGGACTGTTCCACAAGAGCCGCAAACCCGGCCTCGTCCTCAATGGCCAACTGGGAAAGCATCTTGCGGTTGATTTCTATCCCCGCCTTTTTCAGTCCGTTCATAAAGGTGGAATAATTCATACCGTTCATTTTAGCGCCAGCGGAAATTCGGGTGATCCACAGACGGCGGAAATCCCGCTTCCGCTGCTTGCGGCCGATATAGGCATAGTTACCGGATTTCATGACCGCCTGTTTAGCGGTTTTGAATAATTTATGCTTCGAGCCAAAATATCCCTTGGCCAGCTTCAATACTTTATTTCTTCTTTTGCGCGTCATCAGAGCGCCTTTAATACGAGCCATTGTTCATTACCTCCGTTACTCTGTGGTATCTCTTATTTGTAAGGGATCAGGCGCTTAATTTGCGTGACATTGGTTTTATCCGCCACAATGGTTTTGCGCAGGTTGCGCTTGCGTTTAGTAGACTTTTTGTTTAAAATGTGGGACTTGAACGCGTGCGCCCGCTTAACCTTTCCATTCTTAGTCAGCTTGAAACGCTTTTTGGCGCCGCTGTGGGTTTTAATTTTAGGCATGATACTTCCTCCTTTAATGGCTTTAAGCCTTCTTATCTGTTTTTGGCGCTAAGAACATCAGCATGTTCCGCCCTTCCATCTTCGAGGGACGTTCCACTGCGCCCGCCTCTGCGCAGGTCTCGGCAAAGCGCTTCATGATATCATGCCCGATCTCCGGATGGCCCATCTCCCGGCCCCGGAACCGGATGGAAACCTTCACCTTGTTGCCTTCGCCCAAAAACCGTTTGGCATGGCCCGCCTTGGTCTGAAAGTCATGGGTGTCGATATTCAGCGAGAGCCGAATTTCCTTAATCTCAACGGTTTTTTGATTCTTGCGGGCTTCTTTTTCCCGCTTGGCCTGCTCAAATCGGTATTTGCCGTAGTCCATGATTTTGCAGACCGGCGGCGCCGCCTGGGGCGCGATCTTCACCAAATCCATGTCCCGATCCGCGGCCCTGCGAAGGGCCTCGTCCAGCGAAATGACGCCAAGCTGGGATCCGTCCGCATCGATTACGCGCACCTCCCGATCCCGGATCTGCTCGTTGATGGAAAGCTCTTTTTTGCTAATGGGTAAGCACCTCCTCAGATTCTTAAAAAACAAAAAACGGACAGCTAATCCTGCCCGCACCGCAAAAAAGCCGATCTCCCTATGGAGAAAATGCTTTTGATTGACCCGGCTGGGACGAGACCCGCAGGGTGAGAACGGAGCGTTCTGCTTTACTGTATCCCTATATTATCAGACCCCAATGGGTTTGTCAAGGAATTTTTTTGTCCCCTGACTGGCAAATCATAAAAACCATCCTAAAAAAGCTTTACAAGAAGAATCCATGATGGAAGCAAAACAGCCGTTTCTTGGAAATAGATGGATGGAAACTGGCTATTGAAATTTATGTCATAACATGGTAAAATTATCAAAACCTTCTGATATGCTTATGTATAGGATGATAGCATGGCTGAGACAATATTGATGGAACGGCCGAAATAAAAGCCGCATGCCAGCCGTGTTATTAAGAGAGGAATATTTTAAGATGAAACAATATGATTACCTAATTGTAGGCTGCGGTCTGTTTGGCGCGGTATTCGCCCGTCAGGCGATGGAGCATGGAAAATCCTGTTTAATTCTGGACAAGCGCGGCCACCGGGGCGGCAATGTTTTTTGCGAAAACAGGGAGAATATTGACGTTCATACCTACGGCGCCCATATTTTTCACACCTCAAGCCCTCAGATCTGGGAATATGTCAACCGTTTTGCCTCTTTTAATCGTTTTACGAATTCCCCTGTGGCAAATTACAAGGGGGAGCTTTACAACCTTCCGTTTAATATGAACACTTTTCATCAGATGTGGGGCGTTGTTACGCCCCAAGAAGCCCAAGCAAAAATTGAGGAACAGCGAGGACAGATTACAGGAAAACCGCGAAACCTGGAAGAGCAGGCTATTAGCTTGGTAGGAAGGGATATTTATGAAAAGCTGATCCGAGACTATACGGAAAAGCAGTGGGGCCGCAGTTGCCGGGAACTTCCTGCTTTCATCATCCAGCGTCTGCCTGTGCGGTATACCTACGACAATAATTATTTTAACGATCTCTTTCAGGGGATTCCGGTGAACGGATATAACGCTTTAATCGACAATTTCATCGATGGAAGCGAGGTTTGGCTAAATACGGATTATCTGGCCGACCGGGAGGGGCTTTCCAAGTTGGCCCGGCGGGTGGTGTTTACCGGACCAATCGACAAATATTTCGATTACCGGTTCGGCGCCCTTTCTTACCGCAGTCTGCGGTTTGAGACAGAAGCTCTGGATATGGAAAATTACCAGGGCGTTGCCGTAATGAATTTTACGGACCGAGATACGCCTTATACAAGAATCATTGAACACAAGCATTTTGTGTTTGGAAAACAGCCCAAAACGGTCATTACCCGGGAATATCCCGCCGAGTGGGAACCGGGGAAGGAGCCTTACTATCCGGTCAACGATGAAAAAAATCAAGCGCTCTATGCCCAGTATGCGGCGCTGGCCGCGATGGAACAAAACGTTTTGTTCGGCGGCCGGCTGGCGGAGTACAAGTATTATGATATGGATAAGGTGATTGCTTCCGCTCTGTCCAAGGCCCAAAAGGAGCTGGATTAAAAGCATTAGGGAGTGTAGAAAATGTCGTTGGACGTAAAGGTTAGCGTCATTATGCCGGTTTATAATGTGGAAAAATATGTGGCCAAGGCCATTGAGAGCATACAGGCGCAGACATTGGAGGACTTTGAGCTGATCATTGTGGACGACGGGACTCCGGATAAAAGCGGCGATATCTGCGACGCTTACGCGGAGAAGGACTCACGAATCCATGTAATCCACAAGGAAAACGGCGGGGCGCCCTCCGCCCGAAATACCGCCATTGAGCAAGCAAAAGGAAAGTACTTTTACTTCATGGATTCCGATGATTGGGCTGAGCCCGATATGCTGAAGGATATGGTGGCCCTCGCGGAGGAGCACGACGCCCAACTGGTAATCACCGGTTATTTTATCGACACTTACTTCAGCGAGGATGATTATTTTACCTTTAATATCGTCCAGCCCGACGCCATATACCCCGACAAAGATTCCTTTCGGCGCAACGCCTACCGGCTGTTTGACAGCAACATGCTGTATACTCCGTGGAACAAGCTATACTTAGCGTCTTATATTCTGGAGAATGATTTGCGGTTTCCCGACACCTTCTGGGATGATTTTCCCTTTAATTTAAGCGTCGTTCGGGATGTGGAACGAGTCTGCGTTTCTCACAGGCAGTATTATCATTTTATGCGAGCCCGAGCGGAATCAGAAACCGCCGCTTATCGCTGTAATATGTACGAAAAGCGGGAAGAAGAACACCGATGGATGACCGAACTGTATGACTACTGGGGGATCACTGACGGAGAAAGCATGGAAATGCTGTCCCGGCGGTATGCGGAACGGCTGGTGGGATGCGTGGAAAACCTGACCAACCGGAATTGTAATTTGTCCTACGGGCAAAAGCGAAAAATGATTAAGGAAATGATCCGCAAAGACGCGGCAAAGCAAGCAGTTCGCAACGCCAGACCCCGTTCCACTCTGATGAAGCTAATGCTGATTCCAATCCGAATGGGTAATGTTACGCTCACCCACCTGGAGGGCGGCGTTATTTCCTGCGTCAAAGCGCGGGACAGCAAAACCTTTGCAAAGCTAAAGGCCCGACGGTAATCCCATATTCTCTCAAGCCTGCTTTGCGGCCAAAAGCGCCGCATTGCCGGGAAGCGGGATTGAAATTGTTTTTCGCAAGGCATAGCTCTTTAAAAATCTGCATATGAATGTATCGACAGATTAAAACGGGGGTGAATCCTTTGAGAGGATTGGTTGAAGAACGAGCAATTGAATTGGGAGAGTATATAACGGCGAACAAGGCAACAGTCCGGGCCGCCGCTAAAAAATTTCACATTAGCAAATCAACCGTACATACGGTTGTATGAAACCCGAACGGTTTAAAACGCCTTTCCCCATGGGGAAAGGCGTTTTGTTTATACTGTATATTTCCATAGCGCGGAAAGCTCTGCGGCAACCCGTCAGAAAAACGCGTTTAATTATTGAAATAAAATGCAGGCGCCTTACAATAGAGGGATTCCCTGAGAAGCGCAGGCCTGTACTGTCTCGGGCGGCCAAAGGGAAGCCTGTACCTCCCCAATATGCGCCTTGCGAAGCAGAAGCAGGCACAAGCGGGATTGCCCAATGCCGCCGCCAATGGACGCAGGCAACGTTCCCTTGATAATTCCTGTACAATACGGGTTTTTCAGCCGCTCTTCGCAACCGCTGAGAGCCAGCTGCCGCTTCAGCGCATGAGCGTCCACCCGAATGCCCATGGATGAAAGCTCCAGCGCGCAGTCAAGCAAATCATAATAGACCAGTAAATCGCCGTTCATAGTCCAGTCGTCATAATCAGGGGCCCGGCCGTCATGGGGAACGCCCGATTGAAGCGCACCGCCAATCTGCATTAAAAACAAAGCCCCCGTCTCCTTAACGGCCGCCAGTTCCCGTTCCTTTGGGGATAATTCCGGATATTTGTCCTCCAAATCCTGCGCGGTGGCAAATGCGATCCGAGACGGCAAACGTCGGGTCAAGCAGTCGTATCGCTCCGCCATATAAGCCTCCGCCCGCAGGATTACACCATAAATCGCTTCCACCGTTGCGCGCAGGGTTGCTTCTGTCCGCTCTGTCTGAGGGATCACCTTTTCCCAATCCCACTGATCCACATATAAGGAATGGACGTTATCGGTGGTTTCATCCCGCCGGATCGCGTTCATATCGGTGTAAATTCCCTGGCCGGGAGCAATCCCGTAATGCGCCAGGGCGCTTCGCTTCCATTTGGCCAGCGAATGCACCACCTGGCAGGGACGGTCGTGTTGCTCTAAAATTCCGAAGCTAACTGGGCGTTCTACCCCGTTCAGATCATCATTCAGTCCGGACTCAGGATAAACAAACAACGGCGCTGAAACCCGAATTAAATGCAGTGTATGGGCTAAGTCCCGCTCAAAATAGTCTTTCAAAGCCTTGAGCGCCGCCTCAGTTTCCAATACGGATAGAAGCGGTTTGTATGCCGGCGGAAAATAGGGCTGGGACATGAATGTCATCCTTTCTGTCGTATTTCATACAGGTACGTATTTTATATTTTATAATGTTATAATAATGCCATAATTTTACCAGAAAGTAAAGCCCCCCTTTCCATTGGGAAATGTATAGATGTTGGTATTACAATGATGCGAACCATAGGAGCACTGCCCTTATTCCCCCGTTTTTCTTTTCCATGTCGTCCAAAAATTGCCCCATGGGGTTGCGTGTGCTCAGACTGACAACGGTTCGGGGGTATCAACCGCCTGCCTTCAAAAGAGAACACGCTGTTAAAACAAGAGCTGACACGTCTTGGCTTCCGTCACAGATTTAGCTCCTACACACCATGCCATATCGGAAAAATAGCGCCCAGCCACTGCAAACACAACGAGTGATCCATATTTTTAACCACTTCTACAGCTTCAACGTATGGAAAAATGAGCTTGGCGTTCGTGAACGAATTAACAACAATCTCCCAATTGATTCTCTTAACGGGCGTTCCCCATATCAGGCCCTTTACTCTTTCCCCGTTCTATAACGCATTATTATTTGATCTATGTCCTTTTAATTGGGTCATTCGTAAAATCGTTTTTTGTAAAGAAGCATTTTGGGGGGAATAATTGACACTTAATAAAAAATATGGTAGTATATGTCGAAATACCGCTGCGTCATGAAAATGCGCTGGGGTTTCTAATAAAAAACGGCATGTGTAGTATGTATATTTACTTGGAGGCATTTCATGAAAGCGAAATGGACCAAAAGTCTGTTTTCACTTCTCTTGGCTTTGGCGTTGCTATGCAGCCTGCTGCTTCCTTCCGCCGCCGCCCAACGAAAGCCGGGAGATTTGGACGGCAATGGTCTGATCAATTCCAGGGACGCGTTATTAGTGCTGCAGTATTGCGTTCATCTAATAAAGCTGGACGCCCAGCAGATAGAAGCAGCTGACGCGGATCAGAACGATAAGATCAACTCCGGCGATGCGCTTACCATTTTAAAGGTTGCCGTTGGGCTAATTGACGAGCCAACTCGTAAGCCTGCCACGCAGAAACCGACGTCCGCAGAGCCAAAGGTGAGAAAATACGTTGCCTTTACCTTTGACGACGGTCCAAATACCGGCGCATACGTTAGACTACTCGACCTGGCTGAAAACAAAGGCGCCCATTTCACCTTCTTTCTGGTGGGAAGCTATATTCAAGACAGCCATAAAAATATTCTTCAGCGGACAGTGAATCTAGGCTGCGAGTTGGGCAATCATTCCTTTAGCCATCAGCGGATGGGCGCGGGCACCGCTTTTGCCAGCGATCCCTCCCTTGGCGTCTTGGATGTGCAAAGGTGCTCGGACCGGATTGCGGAACTGATTGGCGATCAACATCGTCCGGTTGTGTACCGGGACCCCTTGCTGGATTCCACACCTGCCGTACTGGATGCCATTCACATGCCAATTATTCACGGCTGCAACCTGTATTCCGGTATCGAGGACTGGAACCCCCAGGATGTCAACAATATGGTTGATAAGCTGTTGTACGACGACAAGGGAAACCTGAAAATTCAAAACGGCGATATATTCCTGCTGCACGCAATTCAGCAAAGCACAGTGGACGCAACCGAGATCATGATGGATATTCTAGCCAAGGAAGGCTTTGCGTTTGTCACGGTTTCCGAACTGTTTGCTTTAAACGGCGTTTCGCCCAGCGTGAGAAAATACAATAACATTTCCTGATCGCCTGCACCTAATACGATGAAAGGCACGGAGCGCACAGAGGATAGGGCTGATTTTATCCAGTGAGGATCCCGAACGTATTTATAAAAGGAGTGAGCATACGTTGGATCAAAAGGTATCTCCTATCATTTCTCATCATGCAGACCTATGCGTCGTGGGGGGCGGCCTGGCGGGTATGCTGACGGCGATTGCCGCGGCCCGCAGGGGTGTTTCTGTCGTTTTAATGCAGGATCGCCCGATGCTGGGCGGTAATTGCAGCAGCGAAATTCGTATGTGGGCCCTGGGCGCCCATGGGAACAACAACCGGGAGACGGGCATCCTGGAAGAAATTCTGTTGGAGAATATGCGCCGCAACCCGGAGCGCTCTTATGCCATATGGGATACTATTTTATACGAAAAGGTGGTCTGCGAGCCCAATATCACGCTGCTGCTTAACTGCACCTGTATGCAGGCGGAAACGAACGACAGCAGGGTTTTGTCCGTAACCGGCTGGCAGTTAACGACTTATACATTTCACAACGTGGCCGCCAAGCTGTTTGCCGATTGCTCGGGGGACAGCGTGCTGGCCCCTTTGACCGGCGCCGCCTTCCGCATGGGAAGGGAAAGCCGGCAGGAATTCGGGGAGGATATTGCCCCCGAGCAGGCGGACAAAAAAACCATGGGCCTTTCCTGCTTGCTGCAAGCGCGGGAGCTGGATCATAAGGTAGAATTTGTACCGCCTGCTTTTGCATATCAATACACGGAAGAAGACCTGGCGCACCGGAACCATTCCTTGGAGGATCAGAATTTCTGGTGGATTGAAATCGGCGGCGAAGACGATGCCATCGCCGGCGCGGAAGCAGCCCGGGAGGAACTGCTGAAAATCGCCTTAGGCGTATGGGATCATATTAAGAACCGGGGGAATCATGGCGCGGACAACTGGGAGCTGGAGTTTGTCGGCTTCCTCCCCGGCAAGCGGGAAAGCCGCCGATATGAAGGTGATCATATCCTGACCCAGAACGACGTGCGGGCCGAAGGTAGGTTTGAAGACCTCATCGCTTACGGCGGTTGGAGCATGGACGATCACCATCCCGCGGGATTTTACTACCGGGGTGAGCCCACCATTTACCACCAAGCGCCCTCGCCTTTTGGTATCCCTTACCGCTGCCTTTATTCTCGGAGCCTGGAAAACCTGTTCTGCGCAGGCCGAAATATCAGCGTGACACACGCTGCGATGAGTTCCTGCCGCGTTATGGCGACTTGCGCGATTTTGGGGCAGGCGGCAGGTACGGCCGCGGCCTTGTGTTTAGAGAATAATATTTTACCCCGGGAACTATATCAGCGGGGAGTCGGCAGGCTACAGCAGGCGCTGATGGAAGACGACTGCTATTTACCCTGGCATACCCGGGAAATGCCGGAATTGACGAATAACGCCCGCATTTCCTCCAGTGAAGGGGATCCGGAGGTTCTTCGCAATGGTGTTGACCGTCCGATAGGCGAAAAGGACAACGGCCTGCTTCTTCCTTTTGGAGGATGGGTAGAATATGCGTGGGATGAGCCAAGTAGAGTTGAGGAAATTCGAATCGTATTTGACAGCGACCTAAACCGAGAGCAGTCCGTTCAAGGACCCCAGCGCCCTCTTGACGCACGGCGTCCTATGCTCTGCAACCGGCCCATCGGGTATCCGCCTTTTCCCTTCCCCAAAACGATGACACGCGCTTTTCGTCTTGAGCTATATGGAGAGGACGGACTTTTGTGGGCCAAGGAAATCACCGATAACTGCCAGCGGCTGGTTCGGATTCCCTGCGGCGAAACGGGAACCTGCCTGCGGCTGATTCCCTTGGAGGGATACGGCTGCGAAGCATCCCATATATTTGGCTTTGATATTCGGTAAATTATAATATTGCAAGGCAGGATTTCCCAGTTAGAACTCACCCCAGGCATTTATGCTCGGGCGGCCCGTTTGACGGGCCGCCCTTCTTTTTTTTGGCAATCAAGCCATTTTCAGCCAACTCTCTTTGATGAGCGCAAAACCGCCTTTTTAAATTTCACCGTCCGTGTCCGGGTGTGAAGAAAAGCCCTGAACACAATATCCTGTGTATGAAGCGGACAAGCCCTGCATATATTGGAAACAAAGGAGGCGGTTAAGCTGAAACAGCAAAAACTGACGTTTCGTTTCCACCAATGCGGCAGCGAAGCAGACATTTCTATGCTTCTCATCCGGCTGTTCGCCGCGGCGCTTTGGACTGCCAGCTGCCAAACCAACGCAGCAGGAGAAGAGGAAAATAGAGTATGAATATTGCCGCTTACTGCCGGGTTTCTACCGACAAAAACGACCAGCTCAACAGCCTGGAGACCCAAAAGCGGTTTTTTGAGGAATATGCAGAAAAATATGGGTATCGCCTGGTTCATATCTACGCTGACGAGGGAATCACCGGCACCCAGTTGAAAAAACGCCATGCGTTCCAGCAACTGATGGAGGACGCGGACAGCGGCCTGTTTGAAATGGTGGCAGTCAAGGATATTTCCCGGTTTGCGCGGAATGCAGTGGATTTTTTGCAGGGCATTCGATATTTAAAGCACAAAGGGATTGCGTGCAATTTCGTCAACGCCAGCCTGACCTCCCAGGACAGCGAAATGATCTTAGGAACCCTGGCGCTAGTAGCCCAGGAGGAAAGCGCCAACACCTCCAAGCGCGTTAAATTCAGCAAACGGCTCAACGCGGAAAAGGGGCGGGTTCCCAACCTGGTTTACGGATATGATAAAACGCCGGGAGAGTTTTTCCAGCTGGCTATCAATGAACGGGAAGCGGCGGTGGTCCGCCGGATTTTTCGCCTTTATACAGAGGAACGGCAAGGCCAAGGCCGAATCGCCGCAATCCTGAATGCGGAAGGAATCGTAACCAAGCGGGGCTGCCGCTGGACGCAAACAGGTATCGCCCGCATCCTGCGCAATCCCATTTATATCGGACGAGTGGTCAACGGCCGGGAGGAGATTCAGGACTTTCTAACAGGGACCCGTGTCAAAAGAGAACAAAAGGACTGGCTTGTGAGGGAGAATCCCTCCCTGCAAATCGTGGAACAGGAATGCTTTAACGCTGCCGAAGCGCTAATGAACGCCAAAGGCAGTTCTCGTTTCCCAGGACGCCGCAGTGAAAAGCACCTGTTCAGCACCATTCTGCGGTGCCAATGCTGCGGCCGGTCTTTCAGAAGGCTGACCCGCACATATAAAAACACCTATGTCACCTGGGTATGCGGCGGCAGGAACGAACAGGGAACGGGCGCTTGCCGCAACCGTACTGTGATAAGCGAGCCGGCGCTTATCAAGGAGATGAACGATTACTTTTTGTCCCTGTTGGAAAAAAGGCCGGGCGCTTGGGATGAAATAAAAAGGGCGTTTGAAGGCGGCTTCACGGAGCGCAGGGCACGTGTGCACTCCTTGCAGGCGAAACGTCGGCAGTTGCTGAAGGAACGGGAGAAGTACATTGAACTACAGCTCAGTGAATTAATCTCTATGGAGGAATTAAAAGAAAAGCTGACGGCAAGCAAGGCCGCGCTTCTGCGTCTGGAAGGAGAGCTCGCTGCAGCGTCTCCCCCGCCGCCCTTTCCGGCGAACAGCCTAAAAAGCGCGATTCAGATAGAGCGGCTTACCAACGCTCAGCTAAGGCAGTTGATTGATCGAATAGAAGTGGATGAAGAAGGTCGGCTGGACATATATCTGCAAGGCGGTTTTCACACCGGTCATGACAGAAACGTTCAGGATTTCATCAACTGTACATAAAGACGTTTCTGAACGGCTGAAAGCGGTCGATCCCGCCCTTTACATGGAGGTGCGGCAGGTTCTTCAGGTCAATAAATCGGAGCGGCATATCCGGGGTGGCATGGCAACTCGGAAAAAGTATCAGTCGCAGAACGGCGGTATGGGATAAAATGCATTATTGGGTGCGATTATAATCATGCAATTGCAGCTTCCTCAACATATGCAAAGCTCAATGCGGGCTACGATCGTGGCCCGTATTGCGCTTTGAACGGCCTGTCATACTGTTGCAGCGGCAGGTAAAAATTTCTTCGAGAGCGGAGAGATACTACTTCAGTTCCAGAGCCGCCCGGCTGAGCAGCGGTGTTCCTTTCCCGCAGAAGGAAACGCCGCTGTCCTGCTGGCAAGATACAGATGAGTCACGCCGGGGCCGTCCTTGACAATGGCAAAAACGCCACAGGGCGTTCCATAGCTAAATCCGTAATACATGAATTTGAACCCCTTTATTCTCAATCGCGAAACAGGTGCATTCTGCACAAGCGATAGCTAATGCAGAACACCGCAGCGCAGACCGCTAAAATAACCAACAGACAGCAAACGGCGGACCAGGGCAAAAGCACAAGAGAAAACAGCGGGCGCAGAAACAAGAGCGCCCCCGCAAACAGCAGGCACATGCCGAGCCACAGGATTCCCCGAATCCAATTCAAGGGCAGGCACAGCCTCAAAAGCAGTACAAGCCCGCAAAAGCCTGTGGATATCACGCACATGGAGGTGTATTGCTCCTGCGTGAATCCAAAAATCTGCAAGGCAAGGATGCAAAGCACAATCCCCGTGATGATTGACAGCGCCCCCGGCACCGACCGTGCCAGGATATTTTGCAAAAACCGTCCCTTAATCCTTTCCTTATTAGGCTCCAGCGCCAAAATAAAGGATGGAATGCCGATGGTACACACGCTGATCAGCGTCAGCTGTATGGGCATAAAGGGATAAGGGATCCGCAGAAACAAAAACAAGAGGGCCAGAAAAGCGGAATACATGGTTTTGACCAGAAAAAGAGTCGCCGACCGCTGAATATTGTTAATGGATCTCCGCCCCTCCGCCACGACCTGAGGCATCGCGTCAAAGCTGGAATCCAGCAGCACCAGCTGCGATACGTTCCGCGCAGCATCGCTGCCTGCGGCCATAGCGATGCTGCAATCCGCCTGCTTGAGGGCCAGCACGTCGTTGACCCCGTCTCCCGTCATGGCAACGGTATGGCCCCGCTGCTGAAGTGCGGCAATCAGCTGCTTTTTCTGCCCGGGAAGCACACGGCCGAAAACCGTATATTTCTCCGCTGCGCTGGCTAATTCCTCATTCGTTTTCAGAGCCGAGGCGTCCACATAACTGCCGTATCCGGCAATCCCCGCCCGCTTAGCGATACCGGAAACGGTTATGGGGCTGTCTCCCGAAATCACCTTCAGATCTACCCCCTGCTCAGCAAAATATTGCAGAGTCTCCACGGCTTGCGGCCGGATTTTATCCCGTACCAACACCAACGCCATGGGGAGCAAGCTTTCCGGCAGACAGCGGCCGGCAAAGGAATCGGACGACCGGGCCAGCAAAAGCACACGGTAATCAGCCTCCAGCCCCTTAATCTGCTGTTCCTGTTCAGGCTTCAGCTTGGGGCAAACAAAAAATGGCGCGCCGAGCACAAACGTCCCTTTACCTCTAAAAGAAGCGCCAGACCATTTTGCTTGGGAAGAAAAGGGCACGGCTTTAATAAGGCTCCAGCCAGGATCCTGTGGAAAGCTCTCGGCCAAAGCATTGGCGGTGGCATTTCGATCCGGCAAAGCGGCAAAGAGCGCTGCCAGCGCCTCTGATATCATAACCTCTGTGTTTCCCTCTAAAGGAATCACCCGAGTAACTTCCATAGACCCCTGGGTAATGGTTCCAGTTTTATCCAAACAAAGGGTATCGACCCGGGCCAGCGCCTCAATGCAATATAAATCCTGCACCAGCACCCGCCGGTAAGACAATCGGACCACACCGACGGCCAGCACTGTGCTGGTCAGCAGCATCAGCCCTTCCGGAATCATGCCGATCAAAGCCGCCGCAGTCTGCACCACGGCCTCGTGAAAGGCATTGCCGCCTGTGGAAGCCTGATTGTACAACAGCAGCGCTCCAACCGGAATAATTACAATGGAAATTACCTGAATAATTTTTTTCAGCGTTCCCATGATTTCCGACGCGGCGCCCTTCAGTTGCTTGGCTCCCTTGGAGATTGAAGCAATATAGGTATCCAATCCCACCTTTTCCGCCCGGGCGCGACAGGCTCCGCTGACTAGAAAGCTCCCTGCAAGCAGAAAATCTCCCGGCTGCTTATGAACCGCATCCGATTCGCCGGTAACAAACGCTTCGCTCACATCGCACTCCCCAGTTAAAAGCAGAGAATCGGCCGCGACCTGGCTGCCGGAGGACAAATCCAATAGATCGCCGAGCACCACTTCCTCCAAAGGAAGAGAACGGATCTTTCCTTCCCGCACCACCCGCGCTTTCGCCGAAGCAATCAGCGACAGCTTATCCACCGTCCGCTTAGCCCGCAGTTCCTGAATAATACCGATCGCAGTATTGCAAAGGATGACTCCCATAAACAGCAGGTTTTTATAGGAACCAACGGCAATTATAGCAGCGGCCAGCATCGCGTTGACAAAATTAAAAAGGGTGCAGGTATTTTCCGCGATAATCCGGCCTGCGGTTTTGGTTGGCGCAGCGTTGGAACGATTATCCAAGCCCGCCTCCAGCCGCTGCCGGGCCTGCGCCTCTGTCAGCCCCGTTTCCGGCGTGGTTTCCAACCGATGCAGGCTATGACGCCCCATTTGTTGACGTTTCATGCAATCCATCGCTTTCTACGATTTATGTTTGTTTCATTCTGCCCTTTCCGTTCCGGGCTGTGTGCCAATCGGTCATTTCATCATGGCGGCAACAAGTGCGTAACCGTAAAGAGCGGCGTCTTCCCTTCAGCCGGAAAATTTTATAACGCCGTCCAAACGATTAAGCTCTATAACCGCCTTCGTGTTTTTATTATAATGGCTTCAGCCAGCGAATGCAATCATCCGTGGAAAAGTTTAAGAAAGCTTTGCTGTTTTGATTTAGCTTTATGCCCGTCGTCCTCACGCCGTGAGCTAATGTGATCAAGACTGCCGGGGATTGTATTGCGCACCTTCCCGCCCCGGGAAGGCGGAACGGATGCAATGCTACAGCACAGGCAAAATGGAGATCAGGAATCCGCTGGCTCGAAAATGTTTCATGAGGGTGGTTCGGCGAGTATAAATAAAAAAAGCGCATTGCCTTCGGCAGCGAGACCGGAAACAAAAGAATTCCTGTAAAAGGGAATTTTGGCCTTTTAAAAAAAAGCGGAGTATGGTAGAATAGAACCAAAATTGTGGATTTGGGTTCTCATTTTCCTTTGTTTCAACCGAAATCCAGCCATAGGAGGCTTTCATACATGGATTATACCTTTTCCAAAGGCGTTGCCGATCTTGCGCCCTCGGCAATTCGAGAAATTCTAAAGTTTACATCTGCTCCCGGCGTGATTTCTTTCGCGGCGGGAAATCCCGCGCCGGAGGCGTTTCCGGCGGAGGACGTGGCCCGTATTACAGCCGACATCATGCGCGAGTGTCCTGTGGAGGCGCTGCAATATTCTATCACGGAAGGGCACCCCTCCCTGCGGGAGGGCCTGACTCGGTACATGAAGGAAAAGCACGGTGTGGGAAGAAACACGGACGCACTCATCATCACCTCTGGGGCGCAGCAGGTTATGAACCTTACCACGGCAGCGCTGTGCGATCCGGGGGACGTGGTTATTTGCGAATGCCCCAGCTTTATCGGTTCCCTCAACGCTTTCCGGGCGGGGGGCGTGCGGCTTGCCGGCGTTCCCATGGAAGAGGATGGAATGAACCTGAATGCGCTGGAGGACGCCCTGAAAACCGAAAAGCGGGCCCGTTTTATCTATACGATCCCCAATTTTCAAAATCCTACAGGGATCACCATGTCCTTGGAAAAACGAAAGGCGCTGTATGCGCTGGCAAAGCGATACGGCGTCATGATCCTGGAGGACAACCCCTACGGTGAGATACGTTTTGAAGGAGAAGACGTTCCAGCGATTAAGAGTTTAGATGAGGACGGAATGGTGATTTACGCCGGATCCTTTTCCAAGGTTTTGTCTCCGGGCCTGCGGGTTGGGTATGCGATTGCCCCGGCGCCGGTTTGCGCAAAACTCATCGTCTGTAAGCAGACCCAGGACGTTCATACCACAATCCTGAGCCAGATGATCGCGGATCGGTTCATGCGGGAATGCGATTTTGAGGCGCACCTGCGTCGCATCCGCGAAATTTACCGGCATAAGGCTGGCCTGATGATGGGGCTGATGGATCGATTCGCGGCCCCCAAGATGACCTATCATCGGGTGCAGGGCGGGCTGTTCCTATGGTGCACGCTGCCGGCAGGGGTGGACATGCCTGCCTTCTGTCAAACGGCGGTGCAGAACAAGGTGGCGCTGGTGCCGGGCAACGCGTTTCTGATGGAGGAAAGCGATCCCTGCCAATCCTTCCGCGTCAACTACTCCACTCCCACCGACCAACAACTGGAGCAAGGGATGGAAATTTTAGGAGAATTGATTGCTAAGCTTTAATTGCGTTTGCGGAAAGGAGAAATACCATGGAAGGCGCGAAAAAAAGAGTGTTCAGCGGCATTCAGCCAAGCGGAATGCTGACGCTGGGGAATTACTTGGGAGCACTGCGTAATTGGGTTCCCATGCAAGATGAATTCGACTGCATTTTTTCTGTGGCGGATTTACATGCCATTACCATCCGGCAGGAGCCGGCGGCCTTTCGCCGGCAGATTCTGGAAACCTACGCTATTTTGCTGGCTGTAGGGATCAGCCCCGAAAAAAGCATTTTGTTTTTACAGAGCCATGTTTCTGCCCATGCGGAAATGGCCTGGCTGCTGGATTGCTATACGCAGTTTGGCGAGTTGTCCCGCATGACCCAATTTAAGGATAAATCGGCCCGGTACAGCAGCAATGTTAACGCTGGGCTGTTTACCTACCCCTCTTTAATGGCGGGGGATATTCTGCTGTATCAGGCGGAGCTTGTGCCGGTGGGGGCGGATCAAAAGCAGCATCTGGAGTTGTCCCGCACGGTAGCGGAGCGGTTTAACGGGCTGTACGGCCCGGTATTCACTGTGCCGGAGCCTTATATTCCAAAAGTGGGGGCGCGGGTCATGTCCCTACAGGATCCCCGCAAAAAAATGTCGAAATCCGATGAGAATCATAACGCCTTTGTCAGCCTGCTGGACAAGCCGGACGATATTATCCGCAAGTTCAAGCGAGCGGTGACCGATTCCGAATCGGAGGTCAAATACGCCGATGGGAAGGACGGCGTAAACAACTTGATGGGGATCTACGCCAGCGTCACCGGTAAAACTATGGATGAAATCCAACGGGAATTTGAAGGAGAAGGCTACGGCGTTTTTAAATCGGCCGTGGGTGAAGCGGTAGTGGATCTGCTGCGGCCCATTCAGCAGGAGTTCGACCGGCTGATCGCCGACAAAGGATATTTGGAAGCTTGCTGGAAGACGGGAGCGGCGCGGGCGGCCCGCCTCGCTGGACGCACCCTGGCTAAGGCCATGAAAAAAATTGGTTTTATACGTTGAGGCGGAGCAGACTGATTGGCAGCGCCCTTGGGCGGGGCTCCGGCCGGCTGCGCGGCGCTTTTCGGCATGAGCCATGAAAAGGAGGAATGTCGATGCTGTCCCCTGCATTTCGCCAGTTCATAAGCGGAACCGATATTCGCGGCGTCGCCAGTGAGGGCGTGCCGGAGGAGCCTATCAACCTTACCGATGAAAACATTGATCGGTTTTCATCGGCTTTTTGCCTGTGGCTGTCCCGAAAAACGGGAAGGGACTGCGGAAGGCTTTCTGTTTCCGTCGGTCATGATTCCCGGCTTTCCGCTGGTCGGATTTCATCCGTTGTCATCCGGCGGTTGAGGGACAGCGGCGTCCGCGTGCTAGACTGCGGGCTATGCACCACGCCTGCCATGTTTATGACCACGAGAGAATTAAACTGCGACGGGTCGGTGCAAATTACTGCGTCCCATCACCCCTTTCATCGCAACGGACTGAAATTTTTTACAAAAGAGGGCGGCTTGTCCGGGGAGGATATTTTAGCAATTTTAGCATTAGCGGAAGAGGGCGCCTGTCCGGTCCAGGGCCAAGGAAACGTGGAGCTTATCGACTTTTTGGCCCGGTATGCTCAAAGCCTGCGCTGCCAAATAATAGAAGGAATTCACGCGGGGGACAAGCCCTTACAGGGCTTTCACATCGTGGTGGACGCGGGCAACGGCGCGGGTGGGTTTTACGCTACGCAGGTGCTTGCCCCTTTGGGCGCCGACATCAGCGGATCTCAATTCTTGGAGCCGGACGGCCGGTTTCCTAACCACATCCCCAACCCTGAAAATCAGGAGGCCATGAACAGCGTTTCTCGCGCGGTGGTGGAGGCAGGGGCTGACCTGGGGGTTATCTTCGACACGGATGTGGATCGCGCCGGCTGCGTAGACAGGGATGGGAAGGAGATCAACCGCAACCGGCTGGTGGCGCTGGCCGCCGCCATTGCGTTGGAGGATTGTCCCGGGGGCACCATCGTGACCGATTCGGTTACCTCTGCCGGGCTAAAAGCTTATATTGAGAATACTCTGGGCGGCAAGCATTACCGGTTCAAGCGGGGATATAAAAATGTTATAGATGAGGCGGTGCGCCTAAATAACGCCGGGAGCCCTGCACCGCTGGCCATTGAAACCTCCGGGCATGCCGCGTTTGCGTGCCATTATTTTTTGGATGACGGCGCTTACCTCGCCACCCGGCTTATTATCAAAGCCGCCATGCTGAAGCGCGAGGGCAGGGCACTTTCCGATCTAATCCGCGCTCTGCCGGAGCCGGCGGAAGAAACCGAACTGCGGCTACCGATCACGGAGACGGATTTTCAAGCCGCCGGTGAACGAATTATCGCGGGACTGGAGCAATATGCCCGCGATCACTGCTGGGCTGTGGCGGATGATAACCGAGAGGGCCTGCGGGTCTCCTTCGGGACAGGAGAGGGAGACGGATGGTTCCTTCTGCGGATGAGTGTTCACGATCCAATCTTGCCGCTGAATGCTGAAAGCGACGTGTCTGGCGGAATGAAGAAAATAGTTGGCGCATTGTATGGGTATCTACAGGCTTGTAAAGGCATAGATTTATCGCCGGTAACGGCGTTTTTGGAAAAGCCATAAGGCGGTGGCCTTAAAGTCCTTTTGCAGGCATCCATAACGGAAAAAGTCCTGGAACAGAATCTGTTCCAGGACTTTTTCCGTTATCATTTCTCATTAACGTCCCGATAAGCCACAAAATTAGACACTGCCGGGCACTATATATGCTATTGGAGGCTGTGTGGTCAAAGAACAGGTTTTATGCAATATAGAAAGGCCATTATGTTTACAACCAATAATTAAATGGTAAATTTATCAAATTAGACTTTTTTTGATAAGTTTCTATGGGATTTACTCATAAAAGCATATATGGTTTAGGTCGATATTCTATAATTCTTGAAAAGGAGTGATGACCATGGAATTAAGAATCAAAGACCTGCGTATTGACAAGGATCTGACGCAAATGGAAATCGCAGCGTTATTAAACGTGAACCAGTCGACCTATTCCGATTATGAAACAGGGAGGATTCATATTCCGTTGGAGGCCCTGTGTAAGCTGGCGGATTTTTATCGTGTCAATCTGGAGTATCTGGTTGGCCGATCCAGCATCAAGACTCAGCTGCCAAAGTAATGGACTGAGGTTCACATAGGTAAATACACAGAGGGAGGCGCAGATACCACGCGCCTCCCTTTTGCGTAATCGGTTATTATGCATCGTAATCCTCCAGCAGTCGGTTGAGTTCCTCCTTATCTGTGGCGTACACGCCTGTTTTCAGCTCTTGGGCGTCGTATACTGGCAAGGAATCTATCTTCACCTGTAGTACTTTTTGAGGAATATTGCTGTTATAAGGAAATATCGCAAGATTTCCGCCGTAATCCTTCAGAACATAGGTTGGCGCAGGGCTTGAACCGGGAAGCTGACGCTGGGCGGGAAGCCCTGCTGTGATCAGCCCCGCCGCGGCAATCAGTCCCGCCGCCATAATGGTAAGGAGAACGCCATGAAGCATCTGTTTCTTATCCTTTGCAGTCATTCCACATTTTCCCTTTCCTAAGAGATAGAAATAGTATTGCCAGTTTCCACCAGGATATGCAAATTGTCAAAAAGGGTGAAAGCGGCCAAAAATCTCTATTTTTTTGTAAGAAGTGTTACAATATTGTAATGTTATTTTGGCAAAAAGGTAGTTCCAATTTCATAATTTCGTGGTATAATAAAAGAACCTGTAAAAAGATTTTAAGGGCTCAGCCAGCTTGGCTGGCGCCGAATATACATCGTGCGAAAGGAGCGACTCCACACGAATGAGTTCCAAAAGAAGGAAAAGAAGCTGGTCTCAGCGGGTCAGCAGTAAAATTGATTCGATCTTTTTTAAAAAGAAGGAAAAGGAAGAGCAGCCAAAGGTTGTGTTTTCCAAGGAATCTGACGCGGAACCCGAGCCGATCCCGGCGGAAGGGATCAACCTTTTTGATCAGAGCGCCGTCAGCAGCCTGAATCACCATAAAAAGAAAAAGCAACATAAAGGGGCCGCCTATGTTGGCCGGGTGGTGCTGTCTATATTTCTGATTGGCGTGATCACTACCTGTCTGGTGGCCGGCGCGTTTATGGTTTATGTTTTTGCGTTTATCGACGGAACTATGGATGTGGATCTCAATAACTTGGATTTAAACTATACTTCCATTATTTTCGTGAAAAATAAGGAAACCGGCGAGTACGAGGAAGCAAAGCGTCTCCATGGCGAAGAGAACCGCATCTGGGTATCGTTGTCCCAGATCCCCAAGGATTTGCAAAACGCGGTGGTATCAGTGGAGGACAAACGGTTTTTTGAACACGACGGGGTGGACTGGAAACGAACCTTTTCCGCCTTTGCCAATCTGTTTTTCCATTTTTACGATACGAAGCAGGGCGCTTCCACCATCACCCAGCAGCTGGTCAAGAACTTGACCGGGGATGACGACGTGACTATTCCCCGAAAAATTAAGGAAATTATGCGCGCCCGGTATTTAGAAGGGAAATTCACGAAAGAGACCATTCTGGAATGCTATCTCAATACCATCCATCTTGGTCCCGGGCGGGATGGGGTGCAGGTAGCGGCCAATTCCATGTTTGACAAGGACGTAAGCGAGCTATCCTTGATCCAGTGCGCCTGCATCGCAGCTGTTATCAAAGCGCCGGACGGGGAATTTAATCCTTACAGTCATCCGGAAAATAACAAGGAGCGAAGGGAATTTATTCTCAAAGAGATGCTGAACAACGGATATATCTCCGAGGATGAATACAACTATGCCCTGACAGACGACCTTGGGCTGGTGGATCCCAACGCGAAAAAGGATGACGACGAGGATGGTGAAACGGACAGCAGCGTCAATACCTACTTTGAAGACGCGATCATTGAGGACGTGATCCAAGGCCTCATGGAGGAAGAGGGCTATACGTACGATTATGCCGAGGATATGATTTACAAGGGCGGCTATCAAATCTATTCCACCATGGACGCGGACATTCAAAAAATAATTGATGACTTTGTAGCCGACGAATCCAACTTTATGAAGGTGGGGTCAGGAGAAACCCAGCCTCAGGCGGCTATGGTGATCATGGATTACGAGGGCCACATTGTAGGAATGATGGGCGGCCGCGGGGAAAAGACGCAAAACCGGTCTTTCAACTTTGCAACGATGGCCAAACGGCAGCCTGGTTCGAGTATGAAGCCCATCGGAGCCTATGCGCCAGCCCTGGAATATAATCTAATTACTTGGGGATCCACGATAGTGGATAAGCCCTATTTCAAGGTAGACGGATCTGATTGGCCCCGCAATTATAGCCGAAGCTACTCTTATGGAAGGGTGAGCATGGAATATGCGGTCAGCCGGTCCCTCAACACCATCCCTGCTTATTTGGTCAACAAGCTGGGAATCGACAGATCCTTTGAATTCGCCACCCAGCGCTTGGGCCTGAGCACCTTGGTGGAATCGCAGACCACCAAGGACGGTAAGGTGCTGTCGGATAAAAATCTGTCGGCGTTGGCTTTGGGCGGCACAACATATGGCGTTACGGTGCGGGACATGGCCGGGGCCTATGCTACCTTTGGCAATCTCGGAAAATATTATAAGCCTCTGACATATTCCAAGGTGGAGAAAAACAACGAAATTGTGTTGCAGCAAACGGAAACGCCGGAAATTGCTATGGCGGAGGAAACTGCTAATATCATGAACGAACTGCTGCAATCCGTTGTGGGGAGCGGCGGCACCGGTCGGGGGATTGACATGGGCGATATGCCGGTCTATGCTAAAACCGGCACCACCACGGATGAAAAAGATCGCTGGTTCATCGGCGGTACGCCCTATTATATAGCGGCATGCTGGTTTGGCTTTGAAAATCCGAAGCCCATGTATGTAAGCGGCAACCCGGCTATGCGGGTTTGGAGACCCATTATGCAGGAAATTCATGAGGATCTGGAGCTAAAGGATTTCCCACGGAGCGATAACTGCCTGTATATGCGGTACTGCACAGATTCCGGAATGCCGGCAACTGCGAACTGCTCCAACACCAAAATCGGCTGGTTCAAAACATCCAACCTTGCCTGTACCACGCATGGCGGCAAAAAGCTGGATCCCCTGGATAAGCCGAAGCCGGTGGGATATACAGAGCCTACAACGAACAGAGACGACGATGACGGCAAAAAACCAACCGCAGCCGCCACCAAAACCACCTCGGCGCCTAAGACGACCGCTCCTGCTGCCGCGGGAACAACCGAGACAACAAGAACCTCGGCGGCTACCACACAGCGGACAGAGCCTGTCACCACGGCGCCAATAACGACAACGGAGCCTCCGACAGAACCTACCACACAGCCGGTTATTCAGCCATCGTCGGCTACAGAGCCATCCACCTGAATACGGCAAAAGGCCGGGCATATCGCCCGGCCTTTTTGCTTCATTATTGTATTACCGCATGCTATCAAACCGCCTATATGACAAGCTGTCCACTTTCCAGCATGGACTTAGCTCCCAACAAAATGCCCATTTTTCCAGAATGAAAATTAAGCCCCCCCTGCAAATACGCCGCAAAAGGCTCCCGAATGGGCGCATCAGCCGACAGCTCGATTGAAGCCCCCATGGTAAAGGCCCCCGCCGCCATAATGATCTTATTATCATACCCTGGCATAAACCACGGCTGGGGGGTTACAAAGGCGTCCACCGGGGCGCCTTTCTGCATTCCCTGGCAGAAAGCCACCAGCGCTTCCTCACTGCCTAGGGTCACCGATTGAATAATATCAGACCTATAGCTATCGAAGACGGGGTGCACCGCGTATCCCAGGTCACTGAACAGCGCCGCGGCAAACACGGCGGTTTTCAATGCCTCTCCCGTCACATGAGGGGCGTTAAAAAGGCCCATAAACAACTCCCGGCTGTGGCCTAGAGTGGCGCCCACTTCCCCACCGATGCCCGGCACGGTCATCCGGCAGGCGCACTGTTCCACCAAATCCGCCCGCCCGGCAATGTATCCCCCCGTTGGGGCGATGCCGCCGCCGGGATTCTTGATCAGAGATCCCGCCATTAAATCGGCTCCCACCTGGGTCGGCTCGTTTTTTTCCACGAATTCCCCGTAGCAATTATCCACCATAACAATGATTTTCGGGTCCACGGATTTTGCAATCTCGGCAATTTCCCCGATCTCCGCCACTGATAGGGATGGGCGCAGCGAATAGCCTCGGGAGCGCTGTATGTACAGCATTTTAGCATTGGAATTGAGGATTGCCATGGGCAGAAGTTCCTTGCGCACCCTGCCCTGAGCATCTAGGTCAACCTGCTTATACCGCACGCCCCATTCCGCCAGCGATCCACCGGGGCCGCTGATCACTCCCAGCAGCGTGTCGTATGGCTGGCCGGTGACGCAAAGCATGGTATCCCCTGGACGCAAAACGCCGAACAGCGCCACGGCGATGGCGTGGGTGCCGCAGACAAAATTGTGCCGGAACAAAGCCGCCTGCGCGCCGCAGATACCGGCAAACACCGTTTCCAGCGTTTCCCTGCCCCGGTCGCCGTAGCCATAGCCGGTCGTAGGAGCGAAATGGGCTTCGCTGACCCGGTTTTCAATAAACGCCGATAGAACTTTTTGCTGGTTGTATTCGATGATTTTATCCAATTGCGCAAAGACGGGGATGGCCTTTTGAGTCGCCCGATCCGCCGCCGATGCCAGCTTTTCCGGAATATTGAAAAAATCCATGGTGGTCATGCCTTTCTGTTAATCGAAATCGTTTTGCGCTCTTTTCATTGCCAGCCGGTAAAAGCGGCCTGCATCCTGAAAGCCTATCCGCCGGTAAAATACCGCAAGCCTGTCGCTGCATAAAAGATAGACCCTTTTCCCTTCCACCGCCAGTTCTCTCACCAAGTGGGAAACGAGAGCTTGTCCCAGTCCCTTCCCGCGGTACCCAGGCAGTACAGCAACCCCGGAGACCACCGCCGCACCGGGAATCTCCGCCCCCGTCAGCGCCACGGCAGCCCAACGGCCGCCGGCCTGCACGCCCCGGATCCTGCCGCATCCATGCCGAAGCCTGTGGCTTGTATCCAGATAAAAGCTTTCCCAGTCGGGCGGCAAGACAACCCCGCCGCACTGGACAAGCACTTCATACGCTTCCCGAGCCCCGCAGGGAAGGGCTGGAGCATCCAAAGAATGGATTTTCGGCGCGGTTTCCAAGGACAGAACCGTTCCCTCCTCCGCCATGGGAAGGGCCAGCCCTTCCCCGCATAGTAGGGTTTGTCCTTCTATATAAGACAAAAATAAAAGCAGTTCGTTCGGATCCTGCGGCGTGCCCAGAAGGGTCAGTTCTCCATCCAGCCGGGATAATAAACAGGCCTCTCCCGCCTGCCAAACCTGAAAAAAAGCGCGATTCAATCCATAAGCCCGCACATGGCCCGCAATCCGGGTTCCAAAAAGCGACTGCTCGCAAAGCCGGTCCAGCGCCTCATCCCACCGGGTCAGCAGCCGGATCATTCCGCCATGCGGGCCGCCATTACGGGGAGCAGCGAGGACAGAGCCGCGATGTCCCGCACATCGGCCATGCCATAGGGCCCGTGGAGGTACCGGCAAGGTATGGACAGCGCCAGCGTCCGCACCCCGCCTTTGTTCACGTGAATCGCCTGGGCGTTGTTGCCGCCGGTTGCCGCCGCCTTGGGCTGGACGGGAATCCCCGCCTTTTCCGCTTCTGCAAAGCATAGGCTGTAAAGCTCTCTGTCGTAGCAGGTCCCACCGTCCAGAAAGGATACCGCAGGGCCGTTTCCCAGCAAACAGACGCGCTTTCCCTCCTCCACGCCGGGAATATCTGCCGCCGTGGTGGTTTCCACTACCACCGCACAGTCCGGATCCACTGAAAATGCCGCGGTTTTCGCACCCCGGGTACCCAGTTCCTCCTGCACGGAAAAGGAAAACCACAGATCATAAGGCTGCTCTTTCCCAATCATCTCCATCAGCAAAGCACAGCCAATCCGATCATCCAACGCTTTTCCTGTTATTTTATCACCTAAACGCAGGAAACGACTGTCGAAAACCGCCGTTTCTCCTATTAAATTCCAATTCAGCGCTTCTTCTTTGTCTTTTGCTCCTATGTCGATTAACAAGCCGGCAGCCGAACTAGGCTTGCGGCGCTCCTCTTCATCCATTAAATGCACCGGCTTAACGCCGATGACCCCGTATCGGTTTCCCACCTTTACCCTTCTGCCGTGAAGCACCTTCGGATCAATCCCCCCCGCTGTGGCAAACCGCAGCAGACCGCTGTCCGTCACACCGGTGATAAACAGGCCGACTTCGTCCATGTGCGCATCCAACAGCACACGACGGCGGGGACGGGCCGCGCCCTTTTTAAAAGCGATCAGGTTCCCCAGCGGATCGGTTTTCACCTCACAATGAGAAGCGATTTCTTGTTCAATAAACGCCCGTACCGCGTCCTCCCGGCCCGAAACGCCGGGCAAGGCGCACAGTGCCTCGATCCGGTCAATCACAGCGCCTTCCTCCTTCCAGCAAATACGCGCAAAAAAGCCGGCAGCAGCTTTCCAGGTCTTTTTCGTCCAAAACCTCCACCGGGGAATGCATATTCCGCAGCGGGATGGACACAAGTCCCGACGGCACGCCCCGTCCTGCGACGGTAATAGCGTCCGCGTCAGTGGAGGTTTTGCCCCCCATTCCCTCCAGCTGATAGGGAAGCTTCTCCCGTTTTGCAAGGGCGATCAGACGCTGGGTTATCCCCCGATCCAGCACAGGAGCCACGCCGATCATCGGCCCCTCTCCCAGCTTACCACATTGGTGGGCCGGCACTCCCTCATAATCTCCAAAGGATACGTCGACAGCCAGCGCTTGGTCAGGCTGCTCTGCAAAGCCGGCAATTTTTGCCCCTTGGCATCCCAGTTCCTCCATGGCGGTGAAAGCAAACACCACACGGCAGGGAAGCTTCTCGTTTGCCAGCCGCTTAGCCGTTTCCAACAGCACCGCGCATCCGGCCCGGTCGTCAAAGGATCGGCCGGTGCACAGTCCGTTTTCCAGCTCGGCCGGATCCATGTCGTATGTGACCCGGTCACCAGGAAAGATCAGCTGTTTCACCTCTTCTGCCGGCAGGCCCGTGTCCAGGTACAGCTGATCAAACGAGGGAAAAGGCTCGTCCTTTTTGCTCAAATGGGGCGGCGTGGCGCACACCACAGCCGGAACTGCCCGCTTTCCGTGAACCGTCAGTAAATTTCCCGGCAGAGCCCGCACATCCGGGCTGCCGGTTTTCGCCGCCTGCAAAAAGCCCTCCTTGGTAATATGGGTAACGGTTAACCCCACCTGGTCCAGATGGGCGGCCAGCAAAATGGTTGTTTCTCCTTCGCCCATAACGGCGCGCACGCCGCCCAGCGGGTCTATTTCTCCTCTCGCGCAAGCGGGAAGCAGGCCGAGAATGACCTTTGCCGCCCCCCGCTGCCCCGCAACCCCATCCGCCCGGGATAGGGCAAATAAAAGCTCCTTCATTGATTTGACCATTCCTTTTCTGCTGTTTATCAAAGACTCTTTGACGGATGCTCCCCGCCCGCCTTTCGCTGTCTTCGCTACTGTCTTCGGCAAATGCAAAGCGATCAAAACGCTCCCAGAGCGGCAATTGCAGCCTAATTTTTCAACGTTTCCGCCTGCCGCAGCTTTTTTACGACAGCTCCTGCACTATTTTTTTAAAATGCCGCCCCCGCGCCTCAAAGTTGGGATATTTGTCAAAGCTGGCGCAGGCGGGACTCAAGGTTACCACATCTCCCGGCCGGGCCTTCTCCCTGGCTAGCTGAACCGCTTCCTGCATGGAGCCTGCCCGTACAATCTCCAGCCGGCTTGTATGATAATTTTTTGCCTGTTTAACGGCAGCCTCAATTGCATCTGCCGTCGCTCCCATTAAAATCAGCACCCGCACCCGGTCGTTCACCAGCTCCGCCATCGGGGAAAAGGGAATTTTTTTATCATACCCCCCCATGATGACGACCATGGGCTCCCGAAAAGCCCGCAGGCCTGCCATGACCCGCGTGGGGCTGGTGGCGATGGAGTCGTTGTAATACCGCACGCCGGAAAGCTCCCGAACAAATTCGATCCGGTGCTCTACCCCACCGAAGGTCTCAGCAACCTGCACGATTTGCTCTGGCGTGACAATGCCCCAAACTGCCGTCATAGCCGCCAGATAATTTTCCACGTTATGATCGCCGGGCAACTTGATGCTGGAGGCCTTCATGATGGGCGTCACCCTCTCGTCCATAACATGGCAGAGCATTCCGTCCTCCCGCAGAAAACATCCCCGCCGCGGCTGGGACAGGCGGGAAAATTCCCGCAGCCTACCCCGGACGGTGGGCGCAAACGACCTCGTAACGTCGTTGTCCCGGTTCAGCACCGCCACGCCGAAAGCGGTTTGGTGCCGCAGCAGGTTCAGCTTGGCGTCAATATATTCCTCCATGGTGCCGTGAACATCCAAATGGTTGGGCGACACATTGGTAATCACACCAATATCCGGGCTTTTCCGCATGGAAATCAGCTGGAAGGAGGATAACTCTACCACGGCAAAATCCTCCGGCTGGATTTCATCAATGCGGGGCAAAAGCGGAAATCCAAGATTTCCGCCCAAAAAGACCCGTTTTCCCGCCGCCTTCAGCATTTCCGCTATAACAGAGGTGGTGGTGGATTTTCCATCCGATCCGGTGACGGCAATGATCTTGCAAGGGCACAGGTCGAAAAACACCTCCATTTCCGAGGTGACAATCATATCCTGCTCCCGCAGCATGGTGATCTCAGCGCGGTTGAAGTAAAACCCCGGCGTGCGGAACACCACGTCGGCCTTCAGCCCGGTCAGGTACTCTGGCCCCAGCCGCAGTTCAATACCGGACAGATCAATTCCCGCCAATGCCTGAGAAAGGGCAGCGCGATCCCGCTTGTCACATGCAATCACCCGCGCGCCATGATCGGAAAACTGGCGCAGAAGCGGGAGGTGGCTGACCCCCAGACCAATAAACGCCACTTTTTTCCCTTTGATTTCCTTCCAAAACCGGCTGACAGCCGCTTCCATACCCATCAGCTCCCCGCATAAAATAGGGATGGCATTGCCGCCATCCCTTTTGTTCGCAGCTTACTATATTATATCGTTTTTTTCTTCCAATATCAACCAATCACCTTTAATTTTGCCCCATTTTCTCCGGGGTACACCTCGATTCGGGCAAAAATGCGAGTTTTCAACTCTCCCACATGGGAAATCAGCCCTACCATCCGGCCGCTTTTTTCTATTTCCCCCAATGCGGCCATGGCTGCGTCCAGGGTGTCCCCGTCCAGGGTTCCGAAGCCCTCGTCAATAAACAGGGAATCCAGCTGAATGCCGCCCGCGTAGCTTTGCACTACTTGGGCCAGCCCAAACGCAAGGGATAAAGAGGCCAAAAACAGCTCTCCGCCCGAAAGAGTGCCCACCTTGCGCCTGCCGCCCTTATACGCATCCATGACCTCAATATCCAGCCCGCGGTAGGCATTGCCTCCCGCTGCGTCCACCCGCACCAGAGCGTACCGGTCGCCGCTCAAGCGGGACAGATACCGGGAAGCCTCCTCCATCACGTCGTCCAATAGCAGACCCAGCACAAAATTAGACAGCGGCGTTTTGGCAGGATTATTTCCCGCGCAGTATCGGTAAATCCGGGCCAGCTTTCCGTATTCCGCTTCGGTTTGCGCGATGTCGGCAATTTCCGTTTGAATCATTGCTGCCGTTTTAGTGAGATCCTTCACCCGCTGCTTCAACGCGCCCCATTCCAGTGCGCATTGATCCGCTTCAGCATTCTGCGTTTCCAGCAACGTGCGAAGGGCGTCTAGGTCTGGCCGTTCCTTGTCTCTCGTCTGGTGGGACAAAAGGGCAATTTGCTCCGTCGCCGCGGCTAAGGCATCCTCATAAGCCCTGCTTTGCCGTTCCAGCTCATCTTTCTCCTCTAACCGGGAAAAAAGGGCCTTCAGCGCATCTCCCTCGGGCAGCTTCCCTTCTTGCCTGGCGGCATCAAATGCAGCCCGAGCGGTCGTTTCCCGCTGGGCAGCGGCGGCAAAAGCGTCTTGGGCGCTAAAAAGGGCGGCTTGTGCGCCCGCGTGATCCCGGGAGACGGCTTGCCATTCCTGTGCTGCCTTTTCCCGCTTGGCCTTGTTTTCCTTCTGCTTTTGCAACAAGGCTGTTTGCTCGTCCTGCAATTGAGCGGCATCCAGATCCTCGCTGCCAGTCCGCGCCAGGAGGGATGCAAGGCCTGCCCGCTCTTCCCGCAGCCCGTTCAGGCGTTTTTGGGCTTCCTCCGCTTCCCTTCGAGCGGCGGACAGATCCCCCTGCAGCCGTTCCAGCTCGGTTCTTCCGCGTCCGTATTTTTCGCTGCGTTTTTGCCCTTCCGCCGCTTGCCGGGCAAGCGAGGCTGCCTTCGCCGGCAATCCTTCCGGGTCCTCCTCTCCCAGCTCCGACTGGAACCGTTCCACCTCCAGCCCGGCGCTCTTCAGTTTTTCCGCCAAGGCCGCCAGCCGGGTTCGCGCCGCCTCCCGCGCCTCACGGCATTCCTCAACAAAACGGCGGCAGGCGCCGGCCTCCTTTGGCGCATCCGGGCCAGGCCGGGCTGGACTGGGATGCGCCGGCGACCCGCAGACAGGGCAGGGCTCGCCATCCCGCAGGTTGCCGGCAAGGGCCGCCGCAGTGTTTTGCGATAAAATCTCCTCCACCCGTTGCAGCTGTTCCTGGGCGGCGGACAGCTCTTCCCGCGCCGCTGTTTCCTCCTTTTGCAGATTCTCATAGGCAGCGCAAAGGGCCTTTTGCTTTTTCTCTGCTTCCCGCAGGCCTTCCAGCGCCGCCAGCTTTTGCTGAGATGCCTGGGACTGGGCCGTCCATTCCGGCAGATGAACAATGACGGTTTCATACTCGTTTTTCAGCCATTTTTTCCCTGTCTCGACCCGGGCTTCCAGCCCTTGAATTTTTGCTTCCAAATCCGTTTGTTCCTGCAAAGCGTCCGCTTCCAGCTTTTTCACCGCTTCCAGCTTTTCCCGCGTCTGCGCCCGCTCCCGTGCCATGGGGAGCAGCACCTTGATTTCCTGAAGCCGCTCCTCCAGCCTTGCGGCCGATTCCTCCAGGGCAGGCATCTCCTTTTTCATCGCCTCCGCCTTCAAAAGCCGCTCCTGTGCCAGAGCAAACGCCTTTTCAGAGGCTTCCTTTTTCTCCCGGCAGGATACCGCGTTTTCCGCCGCCTCCCGCAGCGCCCGGTGATAGGGCAAAAGCCCTGCCGCCGCCGAAAGCCGCGCCAATTCCCGTTTTCTTTGTTCTTGAACCGCCGCCTGCTCCTCCAGTTCTTGTTTTTGCTCTTTCGCTTTTGTAAGAGCGTCAAAATCCGCCGCCAACCGCTGGGCAGCGCCAAATTGCTCCGACAGCGCCCGCGCCTTAGCGTTTTGCTCCCCGGCCCTATTTCGGGCCTCTATTTCCTTTTCCCTCCATTCTGCCAGCAACGCCGAAAGCTGCTCCGCCGTTTCGCAGCCCGCCTGCCCCAACAGGGCTGCGCGGCGGGCGCCCGCCTCTTTCAGCTCTCCTTCCAGCGTCTTGACACGAGCGCCCATCCGTTCGGTCAGCTTCTGCCACCGTCCTGTTCCAAACAGCACCTGCAGCAGCCGCATTTTCTCCGTGGAATTGGCCACCAAAAGCTTGCGGAATTCCCCCTGGGGCAGCACCACCACTTGGGAAAATTGCGGGCCGGTAAAGCCGATCAGCTCCTGGGCCAGCCGGGGCACCTCCCGGGAACCTGATTCCAGCAAGCTCCAGCTTCCCTTGTCCCATCGCTCGGCGACTGCGTCCATCTGCTCGTCGATGCCGCCGGTGCGCTTTTGATGAAGGTGCAGCGTTCGGGTAAACCGATACCGCTGATCCCGCAGAGTGAACTCGTATTCTACCGCTGTATCCAGCTCCAGCGGCGCCGAAAGGCTCCGCATATCCCGAAAATCCCGCAGAGAGCCGGTAGCCGTACCGTATAAGGCAAAGGATATGGCGTCCAGAATAGCGGTTTTCCCACCCCCCGTGGGCCCGGAAATAAGAAACAGTCGGTTGTCTCGTAAGAGCGAAAAATCGCACGCCGTCCGGGTTAGATACGGACCAAAGGCCTGCATAGTCACCTTCACAGGCTTCATATCGCATCCCCTCCCAAAAAAGCGGCAAAAACGGAGCGATCGTCGTCCGTCATTTCCTCGCCGCACAGCTGCTTGAAAAATTCCGCCGCCACGGTCATATCATCCACCCGGCCCTGCCGCAGTTCTCCCCGCAGGGCATCCCGGCGGGGTTCCCCCGCCGCCTCCCGGTCAACATACCGCAGCCCCAGCAGGTTGGGGAAGCGGGGCCGCAGCTTTTCCATCGGCTCAAACACAGGCGGCCCTTCCAAATTGGCGAACAAGTAATCCTGTGATGCAGGCAGCTTCAGCAAAGCTTCCATTGTTCCGGTCATGGTGCGCAGGTCTCGAAGGGGCTGGATCGGTATTGGTTCCGCCTCAATTCCCGCAGGGCCCAGCGTGACCATTGTCATGGATTTATTCTGGCGCTCCTCATCAAAGCTGTATTTCAGCGGCGAACCGGCGTACCGCCCTCGTCCCCCCGATTTTTGAGGCGCGTGCAGATGCCCCAAGGCAACGTAATCAAAGCCTTTGAACGAATCCGCCCCTACCTCTCCGCTGCCGCCCACGTACAAGGCGGCTTCACTGTCGCTGGCTTTCCCGCCGGCCACAAAGCAGTGAGAAAGCAAAACATTGTAGCAGGACGAATCCAGCCTCTCACGAATTGGCGCCAGAACTGCCTCGAAGCTGTCGGCAAAGCCTCGCAAATTAGAATCGCCGGTGGATTCTCGCGCCGCCGCCGGATCAAAATAGGGCAGCAGCGTCATGACCGCCTTTTCCCCTCCTGCTTCCAGCACCGCCTGCTCCACGCCTCCTTCAATCCGAACGGATAGATAAAGGCC
The DNA here is from genome assembly GCA_944383495.1 of uncultured Clostridia bacterium. Classification (GTDB taxonomy): domain Bacteria; phylum Bacillota; class Clostridia; order Oscillospirales; family Acutalibacteraceae; genus CALWPT01. Next base: position 122,519 of record CALWPT010000023.1, read on the forward strand.
GCTTTTGCGCAAAAGAGCGCCTCCCACCGCCATACGGTCGGGGCCGTCATGATTCCCGGCAATAACGAACAAGGGAATCCCCCTCGTTTGGCATGTTTCCGTTGCAGCTTGATCAAACAACCGCAGCGCCTCGGGCGGCGCTACCGCCCTGTCAAACACATCCCCGCACAGCAGTACCCCGTCGGGCCGGAATGTATCCAGCGCGGGCAGGTAGCTGTGATAAATAAAATGGGCTTGGTCTTCCAGCAAAGACCGCCCATAAATGCTTTTTCCCAAATGCCAGTCGGCGGTGTGCAGCAGCTTCACGGGTTTTTAACTCCTTTTGTTTTTCAATCCTGGCCTGTGGGCTTGATCCACTTGAGTTTCCGCCGCTTCCGCCGCTGACGGCATGGTTCATCGGTCCGAGTCATGCAGCTGGAAAGCGCTGGTGTTCCAATAAAATTCGACGGATACTCTATAGCCTCCTTATATTGCAGCTGTTTATATTCATTCCATTGTTAAAAAACAGCGAAAAAGGCCGGCCAATTCAATATACGCACATAAGGCCGTTTAACGGTTTTTTTCAGTATAAACAAATAACAATTAATTTGCAAGACCTGAAAAGGATTTAACAATTTCAAGACCGCGCTTTCTCCTCAGCACCACTCTCTTGCTCAATCATGTGCATTGCCATACCTGCTGCGGTCAAAAGAGACAACCGCCAACAGAGCCAGCGGTTGTTTCTTGCAAGCCATTCCATATGCTGCCAATTTTATAGTTTTTAACGTCGTCCCAAAGAAAACAGCAATAGGCAGCGTATCAATTATCAATCAGTGTCTTGACTAACGCCTCCGCCTGCTTTTGAACTTCCATTAGGCTTTCATTTTCAGGGGACTCCATCAGCACCAAATACAGGTCGGGTACCTCGTGCCCCCGCTGTCTGATTTGATGCATGATAGAAGTATCCTTCAGATTCAATGCCTTACCGTCTAGATCCGGAAAAAAGGTATGCTGTCCCGGCACTCCCATCTCATCCAGCTTTTGAAACCGATCCTCGTCGCAGATGTAAATCCTCGTTTTCCCCCGCTGCATTTCCCCTTGCAGTTTGGTTGTCTGTGAAGCCCCCAGCTGATTGCTCCCATCGGGAAAGCTTACATCAATGATCTGGACCACGCACCTTTGATCATCGTTATTATCCTTGCAGTATGCGGAAATAATTTCCTCCATATCCTCCACCAGAAGAGGGCTTGCAGAGGCGTTCATATCCAGAATCAAAGAAACATCAGCTCTCGGCCTTGTAGACCATTGCAGAAACGCTACCGCAAGGATCACAGCCGCAAAAACCGCGGTAAACACCTTCCATTTATGATAATACCAAAAGTTGCTGACTCTGGAGCTGAAGCCGCCGCTCCCTGCCGCTTTTTTCCCCATAGCTTAGTCCTCCGGTTTCTTGGCAGGGAAGATAGGCATACTTATAATATCATGCTTTGTAATTCTGCGCATGCGCATATTTTGTTGCATTTATGTTCCCCTTTGTTATACGAATAAATCGAATTCTAGCCTCAAAGGATTATTACTTTTATTTGTTATATTTTAGCATGTTTTCGTCGTGCTTTCAAGTATCTTCAAGAGATAATACGCCATTTTCTCTTGCTTTTCTTCCTATACAGGCTGTTTAACCTTTCTGAAGAGACTCGGGTTTTACTCCCGCAATAAAATTTCTGCCCCGCAGCCGTTTATAAATGGCTGCGGGGCAGAACAATACGCTGCAAACACACAATAACGCTATTTCTCTTTTGGAGCATCCGCAAGCCTTGCAGGGCGTCAATGCTCCCAATGGTAATCGGTGTATGACAATGCTAAATCCTCGCCGCGCTCAATAAACACATTTGCTGTGTCTATTTGCTTTAGGGCTTTATACGCGTCGCATGTAACGGTGGAGCCAAGCGGCAGGTTCACGGAAAGACTTTCAAGGGGAGTGTCAACAACATTTTTAATGCCGGTCTGCTTATTGTAATCACCCTTAGTAAAGTGATAGCGATATGCCATAAAGCAGGAATTGACGTCTGTGCGAAGCACCGGGTCTCCCTTAGGAAGAACAAACGTCTTAGTAGCTTCATCGTAACTGCGTTCGTTATATCTGTTTGAAACCTTCACGCTGTATACGACCGTCCCGCATAAGCCGTTGCCGTTGTCATCGTAAACGCCGGTTTCCCAGCTGTTAGAGCACATCTGAAAACGGTAGGTTTTACCAATCTCTATTTCCAGCGAATCCCCGTTGTTGTAAATTTTACCGTCTTCAAACCGCACAGACATCTTTTGAGGCGTTACAATGCCAAGAGTGGTCTTGCCGCCGGTTTCTTCCGTGCCAGCGTTTTTCTTCCACTCTGCGTACAGAGTTATAGCATTTGAAGACTCGTTAGAAAAAAGCTGTGAAACAGTTACTTGGTTGTCAGGTGAAAATCTTTGTCCAGAACCGTCCGGATTCGTTGTCCAGCCGGTAAATTCATAACCCTCGCGAGAATAACCATTTTCTTTGATTGTTACGGCGCTGCCCTTATGGTATTTAGTGTTGTCGGCGGTTGTGCCTACCGCATCGTCTGCATTGGCATCATATATCAAAGTGTAAGCCGGGCTGTAAACGCCATGCAGTCGCCATGTATTGCGGTCTTTTACAATTTCGTACCAGAGAACCGTCTGCCCTTCCGGGACAAGTACGCCAGGTTTTCTGACAAGATGGTCTTCAACGCCCTGTAAATCATAACATTCTTCGGCAATCTTAATATATCCCTGTGTTACATAGAAATATTCATCGCCAGCGTTTTCGGCGTCCGCATAGGGTATGGGATTACCATCATTGCGGATATGAACCTGTACCCAAGTGTTGTTTTGCGCAAAAGCGAGGACAGATGAAAAAATGCAGGTAAGCATGAACATCACCGTAAAAAACGGTACCGACAATTTTTTTAATTTCATAAAAAAAACTCCTCTCTAAAGTTGCACTTGCAAAAGCTGCGCTTAGATAAAGGAGCAGTCTGGCGACCATAGCTGCTTTTCCAACGGGAAACCCTACGTCAACAGCCTTAGGCCCATGATTTTGCGTCCTGCCATTTCTGACAGTTTGCCTTT
>CALWPT010000024.1 GCA_944383495.1 uncultured Clostridia bacterium
GCCGCCTGACGGAGCTGGGATTTAAAATTCTGAACGTTGTTACGTGGGCCAAGACCAACCCGCCACCCAACATTTCGTGCCGCTACTTCACCCATTCGGCCGAGTACATCGTCTGGGCAAGGAAGTCAGCCAAAGTACCCCATTATTACAATTACGAGCTGATGAAGCGCATCAACGACGGCAAGCAGATGGGCGATGTGTGGCGCCTGCCTGCCATTGCTCCGTGGGAGAAATCGTGCGGCAAGCATCCCTGCCAAAAGCCGCTGGCCGTCTTGTCGCGCATCATTCTGGCTTCGACACGTCCGGGTGCGTGGGTGCTCGACCCCTTTGCGGGAAGCAGTACGACGGGCATCGCCGCCAACCTGCTGGGACGCCGTTTCCTGGGTATCGACAAGGAAGAGGAATACCTCTACCTGAGCCAGAACCGCAGGCAAGAAATAGAAAACATAAAGACCTTTGCCAAATATCGCGGCAAGATAAAGGATATCGCTTTTGCAGAACAGACTGACGTCGCTCACCCGGGCGAGGATGAAAGTTGGGGTTATGAACTACCTTTCTGAGAGGGGGGAGGATGTTTTTCTTTTTTGTGTTTTTTTCGTGGATTATTTGGAAAATATGTTACCTTTGCAAATGTGAGAAACACGCTTGGAGTACGTACAAAACTGACGCAGCGGGGAGCGTACAATTTGCTATGATTAACCAAAACAGGACGAGAAAAACATGAAATTCACAATCTACAAATACGAGCTCGTAAAGACAGGCGAACAGTCGCTTTTCAAGCAGGGAAATATGGACGGGACAACCGGACAGGACTATCTGGACAAATTGCTTTCTGTTAAGCAACTCAACCTTTTTCGCACATCGGCCAAGACGGGCGAACCGACTCTCTATCCAAATACGGTACTGAAGACGCGGGACGGAGTGGCGTTGATGCGCGTGTGCAACGTGAAGCACCTCACGCTGGTGCAGGACTACAAGGAACACAAATTGGAGTCGAATCCCTATTGCCACGTGTTGATAGACAACCGTCCTGGTGTGGGGCAGATGGCCATCGAACAGTCGGGAGCTTTCGATGGAGAATCGGATAAGGTGCGGGATATCCTGCAAGAATCGCTCCATGCTCAGCTGGCCGATGTAGGGCTGACCATTGAGATACGTGCCAAGGTGCGTGTGATGGATTTCTGGGAAACGGTCGAGGAACAGATGCGCCGCAGGGACGAAAGGGTAAGGCGGGTGATTTTTGATTTTTCCGACCCTGACAAATCAGAACCCATTGATGCGCCTCCGTCTGTGATAGAGCATCTTAGATTCTTAAATAACCTTTCGCAGCTGACAGGTGCGGTGAAAAGTCAGTACAAACTGGAAGCTAAACGGGAGGGTACACTTCGTCTGGATCGTGCGCATGAAGACTTGGCACAGATGGTAGGGCTTTGCTGCAACAACGGTTACCGGATTGCCGTACATTTCAAGCATTTTGGCGTCTTTCATAACGGAGATTGTGAAAAGGCTATGTTCGACATTGAGAAGGAACAGTTACTCAACTTCGTCAATGGGCAGCGCGCTATGAATGGAAACGCCGACGGCGAACCGACCTATGCGCTGGTGAGTTGGCTGGACGATGTACGCGAATATACAAAAGATTATAACGATGCAACGAAGATTGAACATAAAAGAAAGAGAAAGTATAAGAGAGCGGTTTGACGGTGACATGCTTTATCGGCTAGTGGCGGACGTCACCCGTCACTGTGCAAGCCGTGCACACGTGTTGCGTCTGACTCCCGAAGAAGTGCTGCTGGAGCTGTCCGACGTGCTGGATGGCATGAAGGAGGAACCCGACCGGAAACATTACTTGTGTCAGACGACATGGGACATGCTGGCCTATGAAATCCGCGGCGCGGGCATTGATGTGCCCGATGACGAAATGGAAATGTACGTGCAAGGAGTGATGATGACGCTCATTGTATGCTTGGCGCTGGTGGATGCGGCTGCATGCCGTACTCTGGCGATGGGACTGATGATGGAGTTGGACAATCATGCCCGGCAGTCGGAAATCACTTCATGGCAACAGTGGATCGGTACGCTGGTTTTCCGTATGGGTGAAGATGGGCTTCGGGTGCGAATGAACCGCTACTGGAGAGGAGATTCATATCTGACCGATGAAATCCATGAGGCGATGGAGGCGGTCGTTTGCGAGAAGGAACCTGGCCGTGGTATAACAAAATATATTATCAATACAGGCGGAGGACCAGCCGTCATGGGAGGCAGCTTTTCCGAAGGAGTGGAGTTCAATAATTTGAAGGAAGTAGGACAATGAGTGAAAATAAAATAGAAATCCATACAGAAGGAGGTCCCGTAATAACGGGAGGAACATTTACGGGGGTAGAGTTTGTGACGCACAAGCATGTATATTCCCGTGAATCGGAAGGACCGCCTTTTAATAACAATGAACGAAGAGTAAAGAGAGCCATTGAGCAGCTGCTGGCCGCTACTGACACGAATGGTGGACGGATTTTTACAGAGAAGGCACAATGGTATGCGATATATAAGGTGTTGAGCCAATTGGAAGATTATCCGAGTCAGCGGAAAGCTTTTTGTATGGTTATGGCAGAGATGGGAATGGAAACGGTCGACCCGCCCATCAGTTACGAATCGCTGAAAAAAGTCCAGTTACCCTCTATGCTTGAAACCAGCAAAGTGACTCTTTGGAAAAGTTATCTCCAGTCTGCTGAAGGTGCTCCCCGCAGGCAGATTATGGTAGCTTTGAAATTCATGAGCTTGTTGGAAGCCCAATAACATTCCCCCGAATATTCCCATATTCCCCTGATTATTCCCCTGTCGATGTTTTTCTCGGCAGGGGCTTTTTTATCCCCTAACTTTGCTCCTGCAATCATCGGAAAAACAGATGGTTGCGGGAGTTTTTTGTTTCATTTAAAATTTAGGAGAAAATGAAGAAATTAATGAAAGTAGTGATGCAAGGCGAACCCTTCGCCGTGCAGAGCCAGAAGGCCGAAAGCGGACAGGTGATGAAGTGCAACATCGTGTTGCAGGAGTTGGGCGGCAAGTACGAGGACACGTACGTGGCAGCCATGCTGGGGCAGCTGGCCTCGTGCAAATTCTATGCGGGCGAGCTGGTGTATGCCGTCCTCCGCTTCCAGACGCGCGAGTACAACGGGCAGATGTTTCAGGACATTCTGGCGGTGGAACTTATTAAAATGAAGAACTAATAAAATGAAGAATGAAGAATGATGAATGAAGAATTTTAATTCTCAATTCTCAATTTACTAACTGAGTGGAGCGAGGTGAAGGAATCTCCTGGAGAGCAATGCGGCCGCGTTTCTTGCTTCCCTTCTCTCACAAAACTCAGGAAACAATGAATAAAAATATCTTTATAGAAGACGTCCGCATGGACACACAGACGGCCTTCCTGGCCAACGGCAACATCAACATTTATCCCTGTT
>CALWPT010000025.1 GCA_944383495.1 uncultured Clostridia bacterium
TAGGATTCGTGATGGACATTTTTATCTAAAAGAGGGGTGCGGGGAGGGGGTAAAGAAGTCAGTCTGACGGTAAAAGCGGGGTGGAACCCGAAAAAAATTGTTCATCACATATGATTTACAGTCCTGAAAAACTTTCTACTCCAAAATCTAAGAAAGGATTTTTCCTCCGATATGACAAGAGGAAAATCCCCCTGCTTCCGAAATGAGGGAGCAGGACTTGTTATAAGTTAAGGGAAGTCATGCCGAAGAGGGAGCCCTGATCATAGCAAAGGGAGAGACCAAAATCATTCTGAAATGAGTATTTCCGGGCCATTTTGAAAGAAGCGGCAAAATTCTTAAACAAAACTAAGAACAATCTGTTTCGATTTTACTATCCAAAGCTTCGCAGATCATAGGAACGCTGTATCTACCATAGGAATATAAGCTGTACGGAGCTAAAAAATAGCATTACTTCATAAAAAAACGCGTGGGTACCGCCCGAAAGCGGTATGCACGCGTTTTTGTACGATGCCATATTAGACATAAAACAACAGCTTTTCATAGGTGGGGAAAGGCCAATATTTTTCGCCTGTCCTGAGTTCCAGCATATCGGCGCTGGAGCGGGCTTCCGCCATTAAGGGCAGAATGCTGTCTCGGTAATAATCCGCCTGGGCCTTGGTGTCGTCCAGTTCCTTCGCTTTCAATAGGGCTTCCTCCAGCCGTTCGGTCTGCTCATAGAGGCAATCGGCGAATTTGGAAATGGCGGCGGCGGTTTTGGTTTCCTGCCCGGCGGGAAGCGCCAGATCTTTTTTCCGCAAAGCCGTTTCACACAACTCCCGCTCATATGCCGAGACTGCTGGAAGAATTTTTTTGCGAATCATGTCGGTCATAGTCTGCGCTTCAATGTTGAGCGTCTTGCAGTAATTTTCCAGCAGGATCTCGTACCGGGAGTGCATTTCCGTTGCAGTAAATATTTTATGTTTTGTGAAAAGCGCAATATTTTTATCTGCAATGAAAGCGGGCAGCGCGTCGGCAGTGGTTCTCAGGTTCAAAAGCCCTCGCTTGCCTGCTTCTTCCACCCATTCAGGGGAATAGTTATTGCCGTTGAAAATAATACGCTTATGTTCCCGGATGGTCTTTTGAATTAGGGCGTGAAGGGCGCTGTTGAAATCCTCAGCACTTTCCAACGCATCGGCAAACTGGGACAGTTCCTCGGCGACAATGGTATTCAAAATAATATTAGGCCCGGAAATACTGAAGGTTGAGCCCAGCATGCGGAACTCGAACTTGTTGCCGGTAAAGGCAAAGGGAGAGGTGCGGTTCCGATCGGTGGAATCCTTGGGGAACCGCGGCAGGGTGTGAACCCCTACCTTCATTTCCTCCTTGTCCTTTTGGCTGTAGGGACGATCGTTTTCGATCGCCGCTAGAATTTCAGTCAACTCGTCTCCCAAAAACATGGAAACAATGGCGGGCGGCGCTTCGTTTGCGCCCAGCCGGTGGTCGTTGCCCGCGTTGGCGACGGATACCCGCAGCAAATCTTGATACTCGTCCACCGCTTTGATAACCGCGGTGAGAAATAGCAGGAACTGGGCGTTTTCTCGGGGAGAATCTCCCGGCTCCAGCAAATTGATCCCGGTATCGGTGGAGATAGACCAGTTGTTGTGCTTCCCGCTGCCGTTTACCCCAGCAAAGGGCTTTTCATGCAATAAACAGGCAAGTCCGTGCTTTTGCGCGGTCCGCTTCATGATCTCCATCGTCAGCTGGTTGTGATCGGTGGCTGTATTGGTGTTTGTAAAAATTGGCGCAAGCTCATGCTGGGCGGGAGCCACCTCGTTGTGCTCGGTTTTGGCCAGGATTCCCAGCTTCCAAAGCTCCTCGTTGAGATCCTGCATGAAGGCCGAAACCCGCGGCTTAATGGCCCCAAAATAGTGATCCTCCATCTCCTGCCCCTTGGGGGGCTTGGCGCCAAACAGCGTCCGCCCGCACAGAACCAGATCTTCCCGCTGTTTGTACAGCTCCCGGTCGATGAGGAAATACTCCTGCTCGGGGCCAACGGTGGTGGTCACCCGGCCCGCTTCGGTCCCGAACAGCTTCAAAATCCGAAGCGCCTGCCGGTTGATGGCCTCCATGGATCGCAGCAACGGCGTTTTTTTGTCCAGCGCCTCTCCGCCATAGGAGCAGAACACAGTGGGAATGCATAAGGTGTTGTCCTTGATGAAGGCGTATGCCGTGGGATCCCAAGCGGTGTAGCCGCGGGCCTCGAAGGTAGCCCGCAAGCCGCCGGAGGGGAAGGAGCTGGCGTCCGGTTCGCCCTTGACCAGCTCTTTGCCGGAAAATTCCATGATGACCGCGCCGTCCCCAGTGGGCGAGATGAAGCTATCGTGCTTTTCGGCGGTGACGCCGGTCATGGGCTGGAACCAATGGGTAAAATGCGTTGCGCCCTTTTCAATCGCCCAGTCCTTCATGGCGTTTGCCACCACGCCGGCAATGGATTTATCCAAGCTGCGGCCGCTTTTCATGGTGCGCTTCAGCGCGGCCCAGGTTTCCTTCGGCAGCCGTTCCTTCATAACCGCATCGTTAAACACCATGCTGCCGAACACATTTGGTATGTTTTTCATAGCTTATCCTTCCTTTCCCTTACAGCAGGGGTACCCCTGCCGCCTGGCATTCCTGCTTGGTCTCCTCATCCCATAAAGAAACCTGCACTTCCCCGATATGCGCCTTTTGCAGCAGCAGCATGCAAAGCCGCGATTGCCCAATACCGCCGCCGATGGTTAGAGGCAGGGTTCCGTCCGCGATCGCTTTATGGAACGGCAGGCCGGCCCTGTCCTCGCATCCGGCCTCCTTCAGCTGGGAGGCAAGGGAGGAGGCGTCCACCCGGATGCCCATAGAGGAAACCTCAAACGCACAACCCAGTAAGTCGTTCCAGAACACGATGTCTCCGTTTAACGACCAATCGTCGTAGTCGGGAGCGCGTCCGTCATGTTTCTGCCCGGAACGCAGCTTGCCGCCAATCTGCATAATGAAAGCGGTTTTATGGATTTTCAGGAATGCATCCTCCCGCTGCTTGGGAGACAGCGCGGGATACCGGTCTTCCAGCTCCTGGGTGGTGATAAAGCTGACCGTGGAAGACAGCGGACAGGCAACAGTGGGAAACGCGTGGTTTACCGCTTCCGCCGTTTTGCAGATCGCTTGGACAATGGCCTCCACCGTTTCCTTTAAATAAGCTTCATTGCGGCAGCCATCGGGCAGGATCTTTTCCCAGTCCCACTGGTCAACGTAGACGGAATGAAGGTTATCCGGGATCTCGTCCCGGCGGATGGCGTTCATGTCGGTGTATAGTCCGGTGCCTTTGGCAAAGCCGTACCGATACAGCGCCTGCCGCTTCCATTTGGCCAGGGAATGGACGATCTGCGCCTCCTTGCCTGTGGCGGCGATATCGAATGCTACGGGGCGTTCCACGCCGTTAAGATCGTCGTTCAGTCCGGTGGCGGGATCCACGAAAAGGGGGGCGGACACCCGGCTCAGCGTCAGCGCTTTGCACAGCGCTTCGGAAAACGTCCGTTTGATGAAATCGATGGCAGCCTGGGTTTCCCGTTCGCTCAACGCCGGCGCGTACCCTTTTGGAATGACCGTTTTACTCATAACCCTCAATCCTTTCCTGGGCAACAAAAAAAGCGCTGCGGGCAATGCAAGCCCGCAGCGCCTTTGCTGCTTTCTAGGCCCAGTATATCGCTGAAAAAATATTTTGTCAACCCCTTTTGCGAAAAAACTTTGCCCGATGGGGCAGATTGTTATAATTTTCACAAATCGACAAACGGAAAAAAGCCGATAGGTTGGGCAATGTGTCAAAAAGGGAAAAAATGCGCGAAAGTCACTTGACAAATATAAGCGGCGGAGTATAATAGATAAAGTGAACAAGGGCGTTCACGGCAAGGGATTTTATCCTTTTGCCGTGAACGCCTTTTTTGATTTCCTTAAAAGAAAGGGCGGATGCATCATGCAGCGGGAAGGGCAGATCAGAATTCCGTCGGGCTGCGCCATTTCCGGCGTGTTCGCCAAGGACGGGGAACGCATGACCGGGGAGGACATCATCACCTCCATTGCCGCTATGCACGACCGAAGCAACGGCTTGGGCGGCGGGTTCGCCGGATACGGCATTTATCCGGAATACAAGGAGCTTTATGCGTTCCATGTGTTTTACGACGACGTGGATGCGCGGGAAGGGTGCGAAAAATTTCTTGACCGGCATTTCGACGTGGTCAACCTCTCCAAAATTCCTACCCGCAAGCTGCCGGAGATCACCGACGAACCCTTGATCTGGCGGTATTTTGTCACGCCGCTGCCTACAAAGCTCAAGGAAAGCCAGCTGACCGAACGGGAGTATACCGCCCGCTGCGTCATGCGGGTCAACACGCGGATCCACGGGGCGTATATCTTTTCCAGCGGGAAAAACATGGGCGTGTTTAAGGGCGTGGGTTTTCCTGAGGACATAGGAAGGTTTTACCGGCTGGAGGACTACGCCGGGTATTGCTGGACGGCCCACGGCCGGTATCCCACCAACACCCCCGGCTGGTGGGGCGGGGCCCATCCCTTTGCCATGCTGGACTACTCGGTGGTGCACAACGGCGAAATTTCGTCCTACGACGCCAATCGGCGGTTTATCGAAATGTTTGGCTATCAATGCAACCTGTTGACCGACACCGAGGTCATTACATATATCATTGATTATCTCCACCGCCGCCAGGGATTGACCTTGGAGGAAGCGGCCGACGTGATTGCCGCCCCCTTTTGGACGGCGATTGAACAGCGGCCGCCCAAGGAGCGGGCGAGGCTGACCTACCTGCGGCAAATGTACGCCAGCCTGCTGGTGACGGGGCCCTTCTCCATCCTTTTGGGGTTTGACGGGGGCATGATGGCCCTCAACGACCGTTTAAAGCTGCGTTCGATGGTCATTGCGGAAAAGGGCGAGCGGGTCTATGCAGCCAGTGAAGAATGCGCCATTCGGGTGATTGAGCCAGAAGTGGATCGCATCTGGTCTCCCCGTGGAGGCGAACCGGTTATCGTGCGGCTGCACACAAATCCATGACGAAAGGCGGGAACCAAAATGGGAATCGAATATCTTTATCCGGAATTTGAAGTCGTCCGCGACCCCTCCCGCTGTATTGCCTGCCGGGTGTGCGAGCGACAGTGCGCAAATCAGGTGCATTCCTACGACGGAGAACGGAAGCTGATGCAAAGCGACAGCGCAAAATGCGTCTGCTGCCACCGCTGCGTGGCCCTGTGCCCCACCCGTGCGCTGAAAATCACCAAAACCGACCATACCTTCCGGGACAACGCCAACTGGACGGGGGAATCCATCACCGAGGTCTATCGCCAGGCGGAAAGCGGCGGGGTGCTGCTGTCCTCTATGGGCAACCCGCGCCCGCTGCCGGTCTATTGGGATAAGATCCTGATTAACGCGTCTCAGGTGACCAACCCCTCCATTGACCCCCTGCGGGAGCCCATGGAAACCAGGGTGACTTTGGGAGGCCGCCCGGAAGGGATTGAACGGGATGAAAACGGCCAACTCAAAAACAACCTTCCGCCTCATTTGGAGCTGAACGTCCCCATTCTGTTTTCCGCCATGTCCTACGGCTCCATCAGTTATAACGCCCATGCGTCCTTGGCGCGGGCGGCGCAGGCGCTGGGCACCTATTATAACACCGGCGAGGGCGGACTGCATGAGGATTTTTACCAGTACGGGCCCCACACGATTGTGCAGGTGGCGTCGGGACGGTTCGGGGTGCACAGCGGGTACTTGTCCGCCGGCGCGGCCATTGAGATTAAAATGGGGCAGGGCGCCAAGCCCGGCATCGGCGGGCACCTGCCAGGAACCAAGATTGTCGGGGATGTGTCCCGCACCCGTATGATTCCCGAAGGATCGGACGCCATATCCCCCGCGCCCCATCACGATATTTATTCTATTGAGGATTTGCGGCAGCTGGTGTATTCCCTAAAGGAAGCAACAAGCTATACAAAGCCGGTAATTGTGAAAATTGCGGCGGTGCACAATGTCGCCGCCATCGCCAGCGGCGTGGCCCGTTCGGGCGCGGATATCATCGCCATTGACGGATTCCGCGGCGGCACGGGAGCCGCTCCCACCCGGATCCGGGACAACGTGGGGATTCCCATCGAGCTGGCGCTGGCCAGCGTCGACCAGCGGCTCCGGGACGAGGGCATCCGGAACCGGGTCTCCATCATAGCGGGGGGCTCTGTGCGCAACAGCGCCGATGTGGTCAAGGCCATCGCGTTGGGAGCGGACGCGGTGTATATTGCCACTGCCGCGCTGCTTTCCCTGGGCTGCCATCTCTGCCGCAGCTGCCATGCGGGAAAATGCAACTGGGGCATCGCCACGCAGGACCCGGAGCTGGTGAAGCGGCTCAATCCGGATATCGGGTACCGGCGGCTTGTCAATCTTGTGACCGGGTGGGATCATGAGATTAAGGAAATGATGGGCGGCATGGGCGTCAATTCCATTGAAGCGTTAAAGGGCAACCGGCTTATGCTCCGGGGCGTGGGGCTCACCGATCGAGAGCTCGGGATTTTAGGCATCAAACATGCGGGCGAGTAAGCGGCCCGGCAGATTTTTATCGAAAGGCGTGGTCTAATGTTAACGGCAATCGTGGGCGTTAATTGGGGAGACGAGGGAAAGGGCCGTATGGTAGACCTTTTGTCCGCGTCTCAGGATATAGTAGTGCGCTACCAGGGCGGAAACAACGCAGGGCATACCGTTGTCAACCATCTGGGAGAGTTTATCCTCAACCTGCTGCCTTCAGGCATTCTGCGCCCGGAGGTCACCTGCGTTATGGGCAGCGGCATGGTGATTGATCTGGAGCACCTGTGCGGGGAAATTGCCCGCCTGCGGGATAAAGGCGTGAGAGTATCCCCCGCGAATCTGAAAATCAGCGATAAGGCTGTTGTCTGCCTGCCCTACCATGTGCGGCAGGACTGCCTGGAGGAGCAGCGTCTGGGTGACGCGAAATACGGCTCCACCCGCCGCGGCATCGCTTATGTATACGGCGACAAGTACATGAAAAAAGCTATCCGCATGGGAGATTTGTTTGATACGGAGGCCTTGCGGGAGGAGGTTTCCCGCATTGTGGAGTGGAAAAATCTGACGTTGGAGGGCGTTTACCGCGAAGCGCCGGAGGAACCGGCACAGATTATGGACTGGCTGGAGCGCTATGGCGAACCGCTGAAGCCCTATGTGTGCGACGCGGGCTTGTTTCTGGAAAGGGCGGCGCAGGAAGGGAAAAACATAATGTTCGAGGCCCAGCTGGGCGCCCTGCGGGATATTGACTTCGGCATTTACCCCTACACATCCTCCAGCTCCACCATCGCAGCCTACGCTCCCATCGGCGCAGGGATCCCCGGCCGGAAGCTGGATCGCACCATCGGTATCATGAAGGCGTATTCCAGCTGTGTGGGAGAGGGACCCTTCACCTGCGAGCTGTTTGGAGACGAGGCGAATGCTTTGCGGCAGGCAGGGAACGAATTCGGCGCTGCCACCGGCCGCCCTCGCCGGGTAGGTCCCTTCGATGTGGTTGCCTCCCGCTACGGCGTGCGAGTGCAGGGGGCAAATGAGCTGGCGCTAACCAAGCTGGATATTTTGTCCGGCTTTTCAAAAATCCCGGTCTGCGTCGCGTATGAGATTGACGGGGAACGGGTGCGGGACTTTCCCTCTGGCCCGCGGCTGAACCGGGCAAAGCCGGTGGTGGAATATCTTCCCGGCTGGAACTGCGATATCAGTAGCTGCCGCCGGCAGATCGACCTGCCCAAGGAGGCGCTGGATTATATTCGGTATTTAGAGCAGGCGGTGGAATGCCCCGTGCGATATGTTTCGGTGGGGCCGGGCCGGGAAGCGTACATCGACATGGAAGGAATTTAACCCCGAAGGGAGGCTTGCCCAATGAAACGGATCTACGTTAATGAAGAATGGTGCCTGGGCTGCCATTTGTGCGAATACAACTGCGCCTTTGCCAATTCCGGGGAAAAGGATATGGTCAAGGCGCTGAAGGATCGTGAGATATCGCCCCGGGTACAGGTGGAGGAACGGGGGAATATTCATTTTGCCGTGTCCTGCCGCCATTGTGAGGAGCCTTTGTGCATGAAAGCCTGCATCGCCGGCGCCATTTACCGGGGAGAGGACGGCGCGGTCTGCATCGACCGGGACAAATGCGTGGGCTGCTGCACCTGCGTGCTGGTCTGCCCTTACGGAGCGGTGGCTCCCTCGGCGGAGGGCGCGGCGCTGAAATGCGAGCTGTGCTTACAGAATGCTTGCGGGCAGCCTGCCTGTGTGTCGGGCTGTCCCAACGGCGCGATTGTATACGAGGAACGGTGAGAGAAATGAAATATGTCATTATCGGCAATTCCACTGCGGCGGTGGGGTGTGTGGAGGGCATCCGCACAGCCGACCGGGAGGGAGAGATCACCCTGATCGCATCGGAGCCGTATCATACCTATTCCCGCCCCCTGATTTCCTATCTGCTGGAAGGAAAGGCGACGAGGGAAAGCATGCGGTACCGTCCGGCGGATTTTTATGAAAAAAACCGGGTCACAGCCATGCTGGGACGCACCGCAAAGGAAATTGACCCGGACGAAAAAAACGTGGTTTTGGAGGACGGGGGGAGGATTCCCTACGATAAGCTGCTGATTGCCACAGGTTCGGTTCCTTTAGTTCCGCCAATAGAGGGACTTAATGGGGTAGAGCGGCAGTTCACCTTCCAGTCTCTGGACGACGCCGAGGCCCTGGACGCGGCCCTGTTCCCCGGCTGCCGGGTGTTAATCGTCGGCGCGGGGCTCATCGGCTTGAAATGTGCCGAGGGGATCCATCAAAAGGCGGGTCATATCACCGTGGTGGATCTGGCGAACCGGATCCTTCCCAGCGTTCTCGACGAAGAAGCCTCCCGCATGGTGCAAAGACATATTGAAGCTCATGGGGTGGAGATAATTTTAGAGGACAGCGCTGTCCGCTTCCGGGAGCAGGAAGCCGAGCTGCAAAGCGGCAGACGGATCCCCTTTGACATCCTGGTTATGGCCGCGGGGGTGCGCCCCTGCGTGTCTCTGGCAAAGGAGGCGGGCTGCAAAATAGGCCGCGGCGTCCGGATCGGGCGGCACTGCGAGACCAGCGTGCCGGATCTTTACGCCGCCGGGGACTGCGCGGAAGGGATTGACGCGCTCACCGGAGAGCAAAAGGTGCTGGCAATTCTGCCGGGAGCGTATTTGCAGGGGGAATGCGCAGGAAAAAGTATGGCGGGACAAAACGCGGTGTTCGACCGGGGCATGGCCATGAACGCCGTGGGATTCTTTGGGCTGCATATCCTCACCGCGGGAGACGGCGACGGCGAAGCCATCGTCAGCCGCGGCCCCGGCGAATATAAGAAGTTGGTGGTAAAGGACGGGCTGCTTCGGGGCTTTATCCTGGTGGGCAGCATCGCTCGCGCGGGAATTTACACCGCCATGATTCGAGAGCAAACGCCCGTGTCAACGGTGGATTTCCAACTGCTGCGGGAAAAGCCCCAGCTGCTGGCTTTTGACAGGCAAGAGCGGAAAAAACAGCTTGCTGCGGCGCACTGAACGCATCTGCGAAAGGAAGGATCATATGAAAATCACGGCGGGATCCATGCATTTCAAGGATTTAAACGACGCGGTTCGGGCAACCCCCGACCGGGACGTGACCATTGTAGGCTGCCTTGGCCAGCGTTACATCGCTAGCGGCTGCAAAGGAAAGCGAATTACTGTGGAGGGCATCCCCGGCAACGCGCTGGGAGCCTATATGGACGGCAGCACGGTGACAGTGTTCGGCAACGTTCAGGAAGCCACGGGGGATACCATGAACGACGGGGAGATCGTTATCCATGGGAACGCCGGGGACGCCACCGGCTACGGTATGCGGGGCGGAAAAATTTTTGTTTTAGGGGATACCGGCACCCGCGCGGGCATTCACATGAAGGAATATGGCGATAAAAAGCCTGTCCTGGTAATCGGCGGACGCGCCGGTTGCTTCTTAGGGGAATATCAGGCGGGCGGCACCATTGTTGTGCTGGGTCTGAGCAGCGGCGGCAAGCCGCCGGTAGACCCCTTCTGCGGCACGGGAATGCACGGCGGGGAAATGATCCTGCGCTGTGGGGAGCCGCCCCAGGATTTGCCGCCGCAGGTGTCGGCCCAGCCGCTAAAGGAAGCGGATTTTATGCGAATCCGGCCGCTGCTGGAGGAATTCTGCCAGTTGTTTGGTCAGGATGCCGGCGAAATCCTGAAAGGCCCCTTTTACCGGCTGACCCCCAATGCGGCAAATCCTTACAAAAGGCTTTATACTTCTTATTAAATCGTGTATAATAAGAAGCAAATAACGGCCGCTGCCGCCGGGGGCGGGCCGAATCGCGCAATCATTCTGCCGGCGGGGAAAGGCGAATGGCTATGAATTACACCGTATCGGAGATTCTGCAATTCGTGAAGGAGAACGACGTGAAATTTATCCGTCTGGCCTTCTGTGATATTTTTGGGCGGCAGAAAAACATTTCCATCATGCCCGATCAGTTGGAACGGGCTTTTCAAAAGGGAATTTCTTTTGATGCGTCCGCCGTGCGGGGTTTTTTGAACGTGGAGGAATCCGATTTGTTTTTGGTTCCTGATCCGTCGACGCTTTCTGTCCTGCCCTGGCGGCCTTCTCATGGCCGGGTGGTGCGGCTGTTCTGCAACATCAAACGGCCAGACGGCAGCTATTTTGAAGGGGACGGCCGCCGGGTGCTGGAGCTGGCGGTGGAGCGCGCCGCTGCGATGGGATACGTCTGCGAAGCCGGCGCGGAATGCGAGTTTTATTTGTTTGAAACCGACGAAAAGGGCGATCCCCTCCTGATCCCTCATGACCGGGCGGGATACTGCGACATTGCGCCTTTGGATAAGGGGGAAAACGTCCGGCGGGAAATCTGCCTGACGCTGGAGCAAATGGGCATGAAGCCTGAAAGCTCCCATCACGAGCAGGGCCCGGGGCAAAACGAGATCGACTTTCAGCACAGCGGCGCGCTGGAAACCGCCGATAATCTCATAGCCTTCAAAGCGGCGGTGAAGTCCATTGCCGCGGGCAACGGGCTGTACGCCTCTTTTATGCCGAAACCGCTGCCGGAGGAAAGCGGCAGCGGCCTGCATATGAATTTATCCCTATTGAAAAACGGAGAAAATATCTTTAAACGAGGGCCGGCGGAGCATTCGGCGGAAGCCGAAAGCTTTATTGCCGGGGTTTTGTCCCGCGTGCGGGAGATCACGGCGTTTCTCAATCCTCTGACCAATTCCTATCAACGGTTCGGCGGCTTTGAAGCGCCGCGGTATGTCACGTGGTCTCATGAGAATCGCTCTCAGCTGGTTCGCATTCCCGCAGGGGACGAGACGAGCGTCCGCATGGAACTGCGTTCACCCGATCCCGCCTGCCATCCCCACTTAGCCTTTGCTCTGCTCCTGCACGCGGGGTTGGATGGCATTGAAAAAGGCGCGCCTTTGCCGGCGCCGGTCAATCGCGATCTGTACCGCGAGCCGCCGGAGGGGGAAGTGGAGGAGCTTCCCCGCAATCTGGCGCTGGCTCTGCGTCTGGCGTGCGACAGCGAGCTGGTGCGGCGGATCATTCCGGAAAAAACGCTGGAGCGGTACGTTTCCCGCAAGCTGGACGAGTGGAAGGCATACGCCGCCGCAGAGGATCAGGCCGCATTTGAACAGGGGCTATATTTCCGAAAGGTATAATGGGTGCTCACCAAAAATTCGGGCAAGGCTGGGAAGGGCGTGGTTTACAGATATGGGCAACGTGCTGATTGCCGCGGGCTCACAAAAGGGCAGAGAGCTTCTCTGCGGCCTTCTGCGGGACTGCGCCTTCGACCGGCCCACCTTTGCCGCCAACGGCGGGGAGGCCCGCCGCATGCTGCTGGAAAATGAGTATGAGCTTGTGGTGATTAACACCCCGCTGCCGGATGAATTCGGCCACGAGCTGGCCATGAGCGCCTCCCAGACCACCGCGGCAGGCATCCTGCTGGTGGTGAAAATGGAAATGGCCGACGAGGTAGCCGAAAAGGTGGAGGATTTCGGAGTGCTGGTAGTGCCCCGTCCCTTAAGCCGGCAGCTTTTTTACCGTTCGGTGAAGCTGGCGGCGGTATCCCACAAGCGCATGGCGGGGCTGCAAAACGAAAACCAGCTTTTGCAGCGAAAAATTGAGGAAATCCGATTGGTTGACCGGGCCAAATGCGCACTGATCCAGTATTTAAATTTTACAGAAAACGAAGCTCACAAGTATATTGAAAAACAAGCCATGGACCAGCGGTGCGCCCGCCGGGACATAGCGGTTTCTATTTTAAAAACCTACGAGGGATAGCTTTCTTTTTAAAAAGGCAGGGTGGAAGCATGACGCTGAAGTTTGTAAAAATGCATGGCTGCGGCAACGATTATATTTATATCGACTGCTTATCCGGGCAATATGAGGGTTTCTTTTCTGCGCCCGGCAAAAAAGAAGCGGTCAGCCAACAGCTGTCCGACCGGCATTTCGGCGTGGGGGGCGACGGGCTGGTGCTCATCTGCCCATCCGACAGGGCCGACGCGCAAATGCGCATGTTCAACGCCGATGGCAGCGAGGGGAATATGTGCGGCAACGCGATCCGCTGCGTGGCAAAGTACCTGTTTGATACGGGGAAAGTCCCCAAAAACCGCATTCGGATCGACACCAAAAGCGGCGTTAAAATTCTTGATCTGACCGTTCGGGATGGCAAAATGGTCGCAGCCCGGGTGGACATGGGTCCGCCCCGGCTGTCCCCTGCGCAGCTGCCAGCGGCGCTGCCGGGAGACTCCATCATCGACCGCCCGGTAACGGTGGAAGGAAGAGAATACCGGCTGACCTGCGTCTCCATGGGAAACCCCCACTGCGTCTCGTTCGGCGGCGACCCCGGCGGGTTGGATCTGCCGGTCTTGGGGGGCGCGTTGGAACGGTCTGCCTTTTTTCCTGAGGGCGTCAACGCGGAATTTGCGCAGGTGCTGTCGCCCACGGCGCTGCGAATGCGGGTTTGGGAGCGGGGCAGCGGGGAAACCCTGGCCTGCGGGACGGGGGCGTGCGCTGTGGCTGTGGCCGCCGTGCTGAACGGGTTCTGCCAGCGGGATACGGATATCGTCGTCTCCCTGCCCGGCGGGGATTTGACCGTGCGGTATACCGGGGAGACGGTTTACCTCACCGGCCCGGCGGAATGGGTGTTCGCAGGAGAATGCAACTGGGAAGAGGGAGATGATAACCCATGAGCAAATACATTTTTGTGACGGGCGGCGTGGTATCAGGCCTGGGCAAGGGCATTACGGCCGCGTCCCTGGGAAGGCTTTTAAAGGCGCGGGGGTTCAAAATCGCGGCGCAGAAGCTGGATCCTTACATCAACGTCGACCCCGGAACCATGAGCCCCTATCAGCATGGAGAGGTATTCGTTACCGACGACGGCGCCGAAACCGATCTGGACCTGGGGCATTACGAACGGTTTATCGACGAGAATCTCAACCGCTTTTCCAACCTGACCACCGGCAAGGTCTATTGGGATGTGCTCACCAAGGAGCGGGCGGGAGCGTATCTGGGCCAGACGGTACAGGTTATTCCCCATGTGACCAACGCCATCAAGGATTTTATTTATAAAGTGGGGGAAAAAACCGGGGCTGACGTAGTCATCACTGAAATCGGGGGCACCACTGGCGATATTGAAAGCCAGCCCTTTTTGGAGGCGATCCGGCAGGTGTCGCTGGAAGCGGGGCGGGATAACTGCCTGTTTATCCATGTGACGCTGGTGCCATATATTCAAAGCTCCGGCGAACACAAATCCAAGCCCACCCAGCATTCGGTCAAGGAGCTTCAGTCCTTTGGGATCATGCCGGATATTATCGTGGCCCGGTGCGACGAGCCGCTGGAACAGGGAATTAAGGATAAAATCGCCTTATTTTGCAATGTCAAGCCCGACTGCGTCATCGAAAACCGCACCCTGCCGGTTCTGTATGAAGCGCCTATGATGCTGGAACAGGCGGGGTTGGGAACCATTGTGTGCCGGGAATTGTCGCTGCCCTGTAAAAAGCCGGATTTATCGGAATGGCAGGCGATGCTGAACCGGATCAGCAGCTCAAAGCTGCCGGTGCGAATTGCCCTGATCGGGAAGTATGTCAAGCTTCACGACGCGTACCTGTCCGTCGCCGAGGCGTTAAAGCACGCGGGGTATGAAACCGGCGCGGCGGTGGAAATCCAGTGGGTGGACGCGGAAGAAATCACCCCGGAAACGGCCGAGGCTCTGTTGTCCGGCTGCGACGGCTTGATTGTTCCCGGCGGGTTTGGCAAACGGGGGATCGAGGGGATGGTAACCGCGGCCGCCTACGCCATGGGGGGGAGCATCCCCTATTTCGGCATCTGCCTGGGCATGCAAATCGGGGTGATTGCCTTTGCCCGGAAAGCATTGGGGTGGAACGACGCCCACTCCAGCGAATTCGCCAGTGTTTCCCACCCGGTCATTGACTTGATGCCCGACCAGCAGGGGAACCTGCCCAAAGGCGGCACGATGCGGCTGGGGGCTTATCCCTGCAACGTACAGCCGGGCACAAGGCTGGCCGCCGCTTACGGAAAGGACCGAATTGCAGAGCGGCACCGCCACCGGTATGAGTTCAATAATGTCTACCGGGAGGATATCGAAGCCGCCGGGTTGAAAATTGCCGGTTTGTCCCCCGACGGGCGGCTGGTGGAGGCGGTGGAGCTGCCTTCGCATCCCTTCTTTGTGGGGGTGCAGTACCATCCGGAATTTAAAAGCCGGCCCAACCGGGCGCATCCGCTGTTTAAGAGCTTTATCAGCGCGGCCATGAAATATCGGGGAAAGGGAGAATGAATATGCGGGATTACGCAAAGGAACTAAAGGGCAGAATCGCGTTTATTCAGGCGCGGTTGCAGGAAGCCGGCGCGAAGGGTATTGTGTTCGGCAACAGCGGCGGAAAGGACAGCGCGCTTGTCGGCATTTTATGCAAAAAGGCCTGCGCCAATACCACGGGGATTCTGATGCCCTGCCAGTCCAAACGGAATTATGAGGAGGATATGACCGACGGGCTTGCTGTGGCGAAACAGTTTGATATCGCCATCATGACCGTTGATTTGACGCAGGCCAAGGAGGCCCTTGTTCAGCAACTGGGAACGCTTGCGCCCATGGCCATGGCCAATGTGAACCCCCGTCTGCGTATGACGGCGCTGTACGCAATAGCCCAGGACCGAAACTGCCTGGTTGCGGGAACCGGCAACCGCAGCGAACGGTATATGGGCTATTTCACCAAATGGGGAGACGGGGCCTGCGATTTCAACCCCATCGGCGACTTGACCGTCACGGAAATTTATGAATTTCTGCGGTTTTTGGGCGCGCCGGCCAGCATTATTGAAAAAGCTCCTTCCGCCGGGCTGTTTGAAGGGCAGACCGACGAAAGCGAAATGGGCGTGACCTACGCGGCCATCGACCGGTATCTGCTGACCGGCGAGGCTGAGCCCGGCGACCTCAGAAGAATCCAGAAATATCACGGCCGCAGCGGTCATAAGCGGAAGCTGCCCCCGGTCTATCCGGAAGAATGACAGAAAGGATCCACGTCAATGAAACTAAACGAACATTATCATTCTTTGGAGGATAGCTACCTATTTTCCAGGATCTCTCAAAAGGTGGCTGCGTTTCAGGCGGCGAATCCGCATAGGAAAATCATTCGGCTGGGGATCGGGGACGTGACTTTGCCCCTGTGCCCTGTGGTGGTAGAGGCTATGGAGGCTGCCGTCCGGGAGATGGGAAAGGCGGACACCTTTCATGGATACGGCCCCGAACAGGGATACTCCTTTTTGAAGGAGGCAATTGCCGCGTATTACGGCGAACGGGGTGTGACGCTCTCGCCGGAGGAGATTTTTATCAGCGACGGGGCCAAAAGCGACCTTGGAAATATCCTAGATTTATTCGATCAGGACAACATCGTGCTGATTCCCGACCCAGTATACCCGGTGTACGTTGATACAAACCGCATGGCGGGCCGGCGGATCCGGTTTCTCAGCTGCATCCGGGAAAACGGCTTTCTGCCCCTGCCTGATCCGCAGATCAAGGCTGATCTGATTTATCTTTGCTCCCCTAACAACCCTACCGGTGCGGTATATGACCGGGAAGGGCTGTCAAAATGGGTTGCATACGCGCTGGATCAAAAAGCGGTGATTTTATTTGACGCGGCGTACGAGGCCTTTGTATCCGACCCTGGCCTGCCCCGGAGCATTTTTGAAATACCGGGCGCAGAGCGCTGCGCCATTGAGCTTTGTTCCCTGTCCAAAACCGCTGGATTCACCGGTACCCGCTGCGGGTACACCATTGTGCCCAACGCCCTCCGGTTTGGCGGGGACAGCGTCAACCGCATGTGGCTGCGGCGGCAGACCACCAAGTTCAACGGGGTTCCTTATATCGTTCAGCGGGGCGCCGCAGCGGTGTTTACGTCCCAGGGACGCAAGCAGACCGGGGAAGCCGTGGCGTATTATAAGGAAAATGCCCGGATTCTGGCACAGGCGCTGCGACAGATGGGCGTATGGTTCGTGGGGGGAGAGCATTCCCCATATCTGTGGCTCCAGTGTCCGGGCGGCATGTCGTCGTGGGACTACTTCGATGCGCTGCTGCAAGAAAAGGGGATTGTTGGCACCCCCGGCTCTGGGTTCGGAGAGAACGGCGAGGGCTTTTTTCGGCTGACGGCCTTCGGCAGCCGGGAAAGCACCCAGGAGGCCGCCGCGCTGCTGGTTAAATGAGGCTGTGCATGAGGCGAAAAAGCATCCCGATGGAAATGGGCGCGTGCCCATTTCCATCGGGATGCTTTGTTCCCGCCGTTAACAGCCCCTTACTGCGGTTTTCGCCGGATTTTGGTTCCCTATAGCCCCATGACTGGAGCATATAACAGAAGCCCTGCCGCCCAAAATACCGCCGTCTCCTGATTTTACACAGATTTAACAAAACTTTGATTTTACATTTTACAATAAGCCGATAAGATAAAGTCGTCACAAGGACAAAAACATATTTTGTTAAAGGGGTTATTCAAGATGAAAAAGGTAATTTCCTGCCTGCTGATGGCAGGCATGGCGGCAACGCTTTTCACCGGCTGCGGCAATCAGGATTCCAGCAGCCAGGGTTCTACCGCTGCCGCTGGCTTTGATTGGAGCCATGACATTTCCGTGATTGCCCGCGAGGAAGGCTCCGGCACCCGCGGCGCCTTCGTCGAGCTGTTCGGCATCGAGGAAGAGGACGCGAACGGTGAAACTGTGGACAAAACCACAGCCGAAGCGATTCAAACCAACAGCACCGCGGTCATGATGACCACCGTTTCCGGCAACGAATACGCCATTGGGTACATTTCCTTAGGATCTCTCAACGATACTGTGAAAGGGCTGAAAATTGACGGCGCCGACGCCACGGTGGAAAACATTAAATCAGGCGCTTATAAAGTCTCCCGGCCCTTCAACATTGCCACCAAAGCTGACGTCAGCGAGGTCGCACAGGACTTTATTGACTTCATCATGAGCACTGAGGGCCAGCAGGTTATTGCGGACGCAGGCTATATCGGCGCGGACGACGCGCAGCCTTACGCGGGCAGCAAGCCCTCCGGCAAGGTTGTGGTCGCCGGTTCTTCCTCCGTTACCCCGGTGATGGAAAAACTGAAGGAAGCATATCAGGCAATCAATTCTGGCGCGGAAATTGAGGTTCAGCAAACCGATTCCAGTTCCGGCATGACCTCCGCCATCGAAGGCGCCTGCGACATTGGCATGGCTTCCCGGGAGTTGAAGGACAGCGAGCTCTCCGCTGGGCTGACCCCCACTGTCATCGCTACTGACGGTATTGCGGTCATCGTCCACAACGACAATCCCCTGGATACGCTGACCAGCGCCCAGGTCAAAGAGATCTTCACCGGCGCGGCCACCACCTGGGAAGGGTTCAAGGCGGAGTAACCCATCAAAATGAAATACGGCAAAGGCCCGTAACAGGGCCTTTTTGCCATAATGGGAGAAACCGATATGAAGGCGAAAAAACAGAGAAAACGGATAAACTGGAAAGAAACGCTCATGGGCGTCGTGTTTTTGCTGGCTGCTACCACATCGATTCTGGCTGTGCTGCTGATCTGCCTGTTTTTATTTGCCAACGGCCTGCCTGCCATTGGCGAAATAGGGCCGCTTAAGTTCTTACTGGGCACGCAGTGGCGCCCCTCCAACGATATTTATGGCATTCTGCCTATGATCGTGGGCAGTCTGTACGTTACGGCGGGGGCTATTATCTTAGGGGTTCCCATCGGGATTCTCACCGCGGTATTTTTGGCAAAGTTCTGTCCCCGGCGGATTTATAAGGTGCTAAAGCCGGCGGTGGATCTGTTGGCGGGCATTCCGTCGGTGGTGTACGGCTTTTTTGGTATTGTTGTGCTCGTGCCCTTTGTGCGGGAAACCTTTGGGGGCGACGGCAACAGCATTCTCACCGCGTCTATATTGCTGGGCATGATGATCCTGCCCACCATCATCGGCGTGTCAGAATCAGCGATCCGCGCCGTGCCGGACAGCTATTACGAAGGGGCTCTGGCGCTGGGGGCGACCCATGAGCGCAGCGTGTTTTTCGCGGTGCTGCCCGCGGCGAAATCAGGCATTTTTGCCGGGGTAATTTTAGGCGTGGGACGGGCCATCGGCGAAACCATGGCGGTCATGATGGTTGCCGGCAACCAGCCCAGGATGCCCACCGGTTTATTAAAGGGCGTACGGACCCTCACCACCAACATCGTAATGGAAATGGGGTATGCCGCCGATCTGCACCGGGAAGCCCTGATCGCCACGGCGGTGGTGCTGTTTGTTTTTATCCTGATCATCAACCTGGCCTTTTCTCTTCTGAACCGGAAAAAGAAGGCCTAGGCCTCTGATTTCTGTTAAAGGATTGGTCGATACCATGAAAAAAAATGAAATGCAGAATATCAACTGTGTAACCTTCCGGCAGCGGCTGCGCTCTTACCGTAAGCATCCCTTGTCCCTTTTTCTGTTTGCGGCGGTGAGCGTGTCGGCTGTTATCACCGTGGCGGTATTGTTTTTCCTGATCATCTATATATTGATCAAGGGAATTCCAAGCATTTCCCCCAGCCTTTTCGCATGGCATTATACGACGGAAAACGTTTCCCTCACCCCCGCCATCATCAACACCATTATGATGACGCTTTTATCCCTGCTGGTGGCGGCGCCTTTGGGAATTTTTGCCGCCGTATATCTGGTGGAGTACGCCAAACGTGGCAACAAACTGGTGGGTCTGGTTCGGATCACCGCTGAAACCCTTTCCGGTATTCCTTCCATTGTTTACGGCTTGTTTGGATTTCTATTTTTTGTCATTGCGCTGAAATGGGGGTATTCCATGCTGGCGGGGGGACTGACGCTGGCCATCATGATCCTGCCTTTGATTATGCGAACCACGGAGGAAGCATTGCGCAGCGTTCCGGATACCTACCGGGAAGGCAGCTTTGGCTTAGGCGCGGGTAAGCTGCGGACGGTGTTCCGCATTGTCCTGCCGTCGGCGGTGCCGGGAATTTTAGCGGGTATTATTCTCTCTGTGGGAAGAGTGGTCGGAGAAACTGCGGCACTGATGTTCACCGCGGGAACCGTGGCGGAGGTCGCCCCGAATCTCATGGCCTCTGGGCGCACCCTGTCGGTACATATGTACACTCTGGCCAGCGAGGGCCTGCACATCGAGGAATCCTATGCAACAGCGGTCATATTACTGATTATCGTGGTGGGCATCAATGCTGTGTCGGGAGCAATCGCCAAGCGAATTGCGAAGGTATAACGGGAGAAAGGCGTGGTAAGCCATATGAAATTTTCCATTCAGGATCTGAATTTATATTACGGGGATTTTCATGCCCTGAAAAACGTGGAGCTGGAAATTCCCGCCAACGAAATAACCGCGTTCATCGGTCCCTCCGGCTGCGGGAAATCCACCCTGTTGAAAAGCCTTAACCGCATGAACGATTTGGTAGAGGGCTGCAAAATTACCGGCCAGGTTCTGCTGGACGGAGAAGATATCTATGGGAGCATGGACGTCAACCACCTGCGCCGTCGGGTTGGAATGGTGTTTCAAAAGCCCAATCCCTTTCCGATGAGCGTCTACGATAACATCGCTTTCGGCCCCCGAACCCACGGTGTGCGATCCAAGGTCAAGCTGGACGATATCGTGGAGGAATCCCTGCGGGGCGCGGCTATTTGGGATGAAGTGAAGGATCGGCTGAAAAAAAGCGCACTGGGTCTTTCGGGCGGTCAGCAGCAGCGGCTGTGCATTGCCCGGGCGCTGGCTGTCAAACCGGATGTGCTGCTGATGGATGAACCCACCTCGGCGCTGGATCCAATTTCCACTTCTAAGATTGAAGACCTTGCCGTGGAGCTGAAAAAGGAGTATACTATCATTATCGTGACGCATAATATGCAGCAGGCGGTACGCATTTCAGACCGGACGGCATTTTTCCTTCTGGGCGAGGTGGTAGAATATGGGGAATCAGAGGCGCTTTTCTCCATGCCCAAGGATAAACGCACGGAAGATTATATCACAGGGAGGTTTGGCTGATGCGCAGCAAATTCGACGAGCAATTACAGCAGCTGCACGTAGAGCTGATCACGATGGGCGGCCTGTGCGAGCAGGCGATTGCCGCCGCGGCCAAGGCGCTGCTGGATGGGGACGAAGCCCTTGCGCGGGAGGTTTTTCATACCGACGGGGAAATTGATCGAAAAGAGCGGGAGATCGAATCCCTTTGTATGCGGCTGCTTTTGCAGCAGCAGCCGGTGGCTCGGGATTTACGGGTTATTTCCTCCGCTTTAAAAATGGTTTCCGATATGGAGAGGATCGGCGATCAGGCATCGGATATTGCTGAAATCACCAGGTGCATTCAGGAAGGGCGCACCTGGGGACATATTTCCATTGGGGATATGGCCCGCGCAACCATGCGCATGGTGACCGACAGCATCGATTCCTTCGTTAAGGAGGATTTAAAGCTGGCGCGCGCGGTCATGGCGGCGGACGACACAGTGGACGCTCTGTTTGTCACGGTCAAGAACGAGTTGATCGCCCTGATCAGCGAAGACAGTGAAAACGGGGAATACTGCCTGGATCTGTTAATGATCGCCAAGTATTTTGAGCGGATCGGCGACCACGCCACCAATATTGCCGAATGGGTGGAATATTCCATTACCGGAAAGCACAAAGGAGAGCCGCTATGATCTATGTGGTTGAGGACGATGCGAGCATCCGGGAACTGATTATTTATACCCTGCGCAGCACCGGCTTTGAGGCCGAGGGCTTTGACCGGGGCGAACCCTTTTGGGCAGCAATGGAACGGGAGACCCCCGAGCTTGTGCTGCTGGACATTATGCTGCCGGGGGAAAACGGCATATCCATCCTGCGAAAAATTCGGGAGGGGGCGCATCGGGAGCTTCCTGTGATTCTCGTGACTGCTAAAGGCGCGGAATACGATAAGGTACTGGGGCTTGACAGCGGGGCCGATGATTACGTCACTAAGCCCTTCGGCATGATGGAGCTGGTATCCCGGATCAAAGCGCTGCTGCGGCGGGTAAGAGCCGGGGCAGATCAGCCCTTGCGGGCGGGGGAGATTCTGCTCAATCCCAATCGGCGCCAGGTGACAGCCAAGGGGGAGACTGTGGCGCTTACTTATAAGGAATTTGAGCTTTTGCAAATGCTGATGGAGCACCACGGGCGGGTGCTGACCCGGGACGCGCTGCTTTCCAACATCTGGGGCTATGATTTTGACGGGGAGACCCGCACGGTAGACGTGCATGTGCGCACCCTGCGTCAGAAACTGGGGGAGTGCGGGGACCTGATTGAGACCATCCGGGGCGTGGGCTATCGCATGAGGGACGGAAAATAAGACGATACCGCCCCCGTTGTTCTAAGGAAGGATTGCGGAAATGAAAAAAAAGATTTTATTCAGCATGTGCCTTGTTTCTCTGGCGGCAGTGCTGCTGACCGCTTTGTTCACCTCTCTGGTGCTGTACAACCGTACTTATGATGAATTGAAGGACTCTATCAAAACAGAGGCCGAATACATTTCCGTTTCCATGGGGGATGACCCGATTCCCTACTTGCAGACGGCGGCGAAGGTCACCCCCAGCCGGGTAACCTGGATTGCGGCTGACGGAGCCGTTCTGTTTGACAGCCAAAGCGCTCCCGGGGAAATGGAGAACCACAGCGGCCGCAAGGAATTCCAGGCCGCAGTGGAGACCGGCCGGGGAGAGGATACCCGGCTTTCCTCCACGTTGCAGGAGCAAAGCTATTATTACGCGCTCCGTCTGTCTGACGGGTCGGTGCTTCGGGTATCGGAAGATACGGAAAGCCTGTACCGAACCCTGCTTCGGAGCCTGCCGGTGGTGGCGCTTTTGATGGCGGTGGTATTAGGGGTGTGTGTTCTGCTGTCATTCTGGCAGACCAAGCGAATCGTTTCGCCCATTAACAATATGGATCTGGAGCATCCGGAGGAAGCCGTTGCCTATTCGGAGCTGTCTCCGCTGCTGACCCGCATTGAACGGCAGCAAAAGGATATTAAAGGGCATGTGGAGAGCCTGCGGCGGATGCAGGCGGAATTTTCCGCCATTACCAACCACATGAGCGAAGGCTTCCTGATCCTCAACGGCCAGTCGGCGGTGTTGTCCCACAACCGCAGCGCGGACTGGATCTTAGGCCTGGATGAAGACGCGCAGGGCAAAAACATCATTTGCTACTGCCGGAATAAAGATTTTTTAGCAGTGGTGGGAAAAGCGCTGAAGGGCGAGCAGGCCGAAACCGTTTTGAAGCGGGCCGGACGATCCTATCTGGTAACGGCTAATCCTGTGCTGGAGCGGGAGGAAGTTCGGGGCGCGGTGGTGCTGCTGGTGGACGGGACGGAAAAGCTTTCCCGGGAAAAGCTGCGGCGGGAATTTTCCGCCAATGTGTCCCATGAACTGAAAACCCCCCTCACGTCCATTTCCGGGTACGCGGAAATCATGGCAGGCGGCATCGTCAAGGCGGGGGACGTGCCCGAACTTGCGGGCCGGATCTATAAAGAGGCGCAGCGTCTGATCGCCATGGTAGAGGATATTATTCGGCTGTCCCAGCTGGATGAAGGAAACCCAGGCCCTCAGACCGAGGAAGTCGAGCTTCTGTCGCTGGCAGAGGAGGTCTGTGCCCGCCTTCGGGAACGGGCGGCGGAACGGGAGGTGGAGCTGACCGTTTCCGGCAATAAGGCGGCGGTTCTGGGGGTACGCCAGGTGTTGGATGAAATGATTACAAATCTAGTAGACAACGCCGTAAAATATAATAAAACCGGGGGATCGGTTCAGGTCATTGTGGAGAAAACCACGGAAGGCGGCGCCAAGCTCATCGTTGCCGATACCGGCATCGGCATTCCTGAGAAGGACCGGAATCGGGTGTTTGAGCGGTTTTACCGGGTGGACAAAAGCCATTCTAAGGAAACAGGCGGGACGGGCTTAGGACTGTCTATCGTCCGCCATGGGGCGCAGCTTCATGGAGCCGAACTTCAGATGGAAAGCAAGCTTGGTATTGGAACCAAAGTCCGTATCACATTTCCAAATGCACATTGTCAAGGCCACCCCTAAAAGGGATGGCCTTGTTTTAATCCGGCAGGAGTTTAGTCCTGCTAAAATCGAAGCAGAAGAGCGTTTTTCAGAATTTTTAAAAGAGGGCGCGTTTTCTTAAACCAAGCCAGCATCACAACAGATGACACAATTTCCGTTACCAAGGTCGCTGCCGCGGCGCCAAATGCGCCCCATAAGGGGATAAGGCAAAAATTCAGAATCAAATTAATGAGTGCGCCCGCACCCACAAAGTATTTGACATACTTTTCACGGCCCTCGCAAACGACCCAAATTCCCCGAGTCGTGCCGATGAGGGAAAACAGCCGGGACCAAATGGTAATAGACAGCACCAGCCCGGACTGGGCGTAAGCCTCGCCGTATAAAATCCAGATTACAAAACGCCCAAACAGACTAAAAAATGCGCCCGCCGCCGCGCTGATCCAAATAACGGCGGAATAAAGCTGGGTCATGCGCTTTTGATAAGCCTCCTCCCGGCCTTCCGACTTATGCTTTAAAATGATCGGCCGCGCGGAATTGATCAGCGCATTGGGAATAAACACCCACATATTTCCAATGTTCATTGCCGCCGTGTAAATACCCACTGCCGCGTCTGTGCTCATGGATCCCAGCATGATCCGGTCCATTTGCGTATAAATTGTAATGAGCAGGCTGGAAATAATAAACGGATGACTGCGGGCCATGAGGTATTTTGCGGTGGAAAGAGAAAACCGCAGTCGTTCCCCCTTTGCCCGAATGTAGAAAATCAGCAGCAGTACGGCGATGGCCAACGCGTCAATAATTGTGGCCACGGCGAAACTGGTTACGTCGGCCTTCAGAATCAGGAGCGCGCCCTTCCAGCCGCAGACCAGAATATACGAAATTGACTTGGCAATGGAAGAGTATTTTGACCACAGCCGGGATTGAAACCAAAAATCAATGGAATCAAACGCCACGAACAAAAGGGAAATGGATTGAATGGCGGTTATCGCCAGCACCACCGTGTCACCCGGCTTCAGCACCATGACCGCCAGTGCGATGACGCCAACCGATAGAAGGCCCGACAGCATCCGCAGGCCGATGGTGGTACCGAGAATAGACCCGGGGTTATGCTTTTTCTTTATTATTTCATTGACGATAATGCCTTCCGTGCCCAGTTTACAGACCACAGTGAAAATATTAATGTAGGCAAGACCATATCCCAAAAGGCCGTATTGGTCAGGCCCGAGGTAGCGCGCGGTTAAAGAGGAAATGACCAAGGACAGAAGCATGTGAAATACCCGGTCGAATACCAGCCAGCCGGTGTTGAAAAAAAAGACCCTTCCGTTTTTCAAAATGCTTTTCCAGCCGCCGTTTTTCAAACTGTCGAATTTGCTCATTTTGCCAGGTTCCTAATCGCACGGCGGCCAATGGAATCGTAAACGACCGGCAGGGCCTCCATAGCCTTCAAATCAAAGCAGTTGCGCCCGTCCAATATAACTGGCGACGCCATCTGCCGTACAAAAACAGCCGGATCCAGGGCTTTTACCTGGGGCCATTCTGTAAAAATAAAGCAAAGCTCGGCGCCGTGCAGAGCCTCCTCAATGGTTTCGCAGTACTGAAGCTCATTGGGATAGAGCTTTTTAAAGTTGGGAATCCCCACAGGATCCCACGCGAACACCTCAGCGCCGCTTTCCAGCAAATATGGGATATTTTGCAGGGATGGCGCGTCCCGAAGGTCGTCGGTTCCTGGCTTGAAGGTCAGGCCCAACACCGCAATTCTTTTCCCCTGAAGGCTGCTGCAGTATTTCCGTGATTTCTTCAGCAGTTTTAGCTTTTGGTTTTCATTTACCTCAATGGCGGCCTTAATGGTTTTTAACTCATAATCATTAAAATTGGCCAGCCAATGAAGGGCTTTTGTGTCCTTCGGAAAGCAGGAACCGCCATACCCGATGCCCGCGGCGAGAAATTTATTGCCGATGCGGGGATCATAGCCCATACCCCGGGCCACATCCTGCACGTCGGCGCCAGTAATCTCACAGAGATTGGCAATCTCGTTCATATAGGAAATTTTTAGCGCCAGGAAATCGTTGCTGGCGTATTTTATCATTTCGGCGCTTTTGATATCGGTGTTGACGATCGGCTGGCCAAAGGCTTCGTAGATATCCGTTAACACTTTTCGAGCGTGGGGCGTTTGGGTGCCAATGACGATTCGAGAAGCGTGCAGGGTATCCTTAACGGCAGTGCCCTGGGATAAA
This sequence comes from uncultured Clostridia bacterium, assembly GCA_944383495.1. Classification (GTDB taxonomy): domain Bacteria; phylum Bacillota; class Clostridia; order Oscillospirales; family Acutalibacteraceae; genus CALWPT01. The sequence goes on from CALWPT010000025.1 coordinate 25,876, forward strand.
AACTCCGGATTGGACGCAATTTCGAAGGTGACTCCTTTAGCAGCCTTTTCTTGCAGCAACGCCAAAATGCTTTGATTGGTGCCGATGGGAACGGTGGATTTAATGACAACGACGCAGTCCTTTTCCGCTGACTCGGCAATTTGTTCAGCCACCGTGCGTACATAATCTAAATTGGCAGAGCCATCCTTTTTTTCAGGCGTGCCCACACCAATGTAAACCACATCTGCATCCTTATATGCGGAGCGGTAATCGGTGGTATAGGTCAGGTTATTTCGGTGTTCCTTCATCAGCTCGGGAAGGCCTTCCTCGTAGATTGGGCAATGGCCAGCCGCCATTGCCTTCACCTTATCAGCGTCTACATCTACGCAGGTGACGGAAAAGCCCTTGCTGGCCAGGCAGACCGCCGTAACCAATCCTACATACCCAGTGCCCGCAATTGCAATCTTATACATGCTCCATACGCTCCTTTGTTTTCCAGGCTTTCTTTTGGAGTAGCCTTCGTTCCAGCCGGGAGAGCCAGTCGCTCTGGGCGAGCAACCCATCTCCCACAATTCCCTTGCCCTGTTTTTCCAAGTCCTTTTCCGCGAAGAACACCGCGTATCCCAAGTATAGCCAGAACATTGCGGAAAAAATGCTGGCTTTGAATAGAATACGGGCTTCAAACATTTCCACAATAGCAAAATATACGGGAATCGCCACAAGCGTCCATTGCCATAAACGCCCGCAATGTAATTTTGGATGGCCCTTGATAAACAGCAGCCATGCGGCCTTCAGTGCGAAAAAGCCCAAAATAACAAACCCTGCCGCCCCTGAACAAACCAGAACCGATAAATAAATATTATGAAGTCCGCCCCGAACCAGGTTGGGCTGACGGTCCTCGTCCAGATACTTGGCAGTCTGGTCTGAAAGCGCCTCCCGTGATACACCGAACACCGGATATTTCTTAAAGGTTCGATAGCCCGCCTTCCAAATATCCGTGCGCCCATTGGTGACGTCTCCGTCTTCTTTTACGATATCCTCCCGTTCGCTAAGCACGGGGCCTTTCTGCGGCGTGCCGCCTGGCTTGAATATGGTTTGCTGCTGCATGGCGGTGGGAATGACCGCAAGCCCCTTTATGATATAGGGCTGGGTGGCATACAGCAGGGCGACGACCACAAAAGGACACAGCACGGAAACAATGGCGGTCCGCAACCAATGCCAACCTTTGTTTTTAAGGCGCAAGGCCAAAATCAGGAATATCAGCACAGCCAAAACGATGTATAAAGCATACCGTGCGGTTCGGCTTTGGGACAGCAGCAGGTAAATATACTGCAAAACCATGTTGGCGGCATATATTGTTTTTAAAAGCTTCCCGCAGGGACGCAGCTGTATCTGCATGATAGAGAGAATAATGGACAGCACGCAAAGCGTGGAACCAGTATTGGGATTATATAGCCCCCAGAGCCGGTCAAATTGAATTCCCGTATGCATTACCTCGCCCGCAGGGGTTATGTAGACATAGTCAATCATGAAAAGGTACAGGATCAAGCTGCTAAGGGTCATAAAAGCCATGCCCGCAATCATCAGATTGGTCAGCTGCCACACCTCATCCTTTTTTTTGCTGACGCTGTCCTGCAGGGGATTGGAAAAAAGCAGAAAGAAAATTAGAATCATGTAACAAAACTGGGTTGCGTTGGCAGGCAAATACCCGCTGCCTGCCAATAAAATAGAAATGCCGTAGGAACAACAAAACAAGGCCAGGATCCAGGAAAACCGATTTTTGTACAGCGCCCTGCCGCAGAATAGGTCTTTAATCAGGATGACCCCGCCCCACAACAGCGCGACTTTCGTAAAAGGTCCAACGTACATTTGCAGAAGCGGAGAAGAGGATAGCAGCATCAGCAGCAGAAACAATCCAATACAGCCTTCTCGGCTCCATACAACATTCGTGAGTTTTTTTACGACCTGCATGTTTAATTTGCCCCTCCCCTTTGCTTAAGCGTCTGAAACAGCGCTTTGCAGTGTTTTTTACAAAACAGCTTAAGCCAAAACAACCGCAAAATAGACGAATACTTTCTCTTTTCCAGCAGGGAAAGGACTCGGTCGGTAAATTTACCGTAGCCTCCTCTCTCTGCCGCCTGCCGCACAAACAAGGGGTCGGCGGCGATTGCTTCCATATACGCGCGCTTTTGCCCTTGGTCAAAGCCCCAGGAGGGACTGAACATGCTTTCTAAGCAGGCAACCGTGCCCCGCAGAAAAAAAGATCGGATCCGTTCCTTGGGTTCCTTTCCGTCTATTCCCCAAGCGGAAAGCTGAGCCTCATATTCCGTCACCAAACGGGATAAAAGCGCAAACTTATCCCGCGGCGCCTTAGCAAAGCCCTCGCCCACGTCGTTGAGCTTATAATGGTAAAGGCAGTCCTCCAGCGCGGCGCCCCGCCGCAGGGATCCGAACAGCTGCATATTGAACAGTCCATCCTGGTACCGCCGCATATCGGCAAACCGCACGCCGGCCTCGACAATACAGCTGGCTCTATATAGTTTGTTCCATAAATAACCAGCCATTCCATCCGGATAATAGGAAACGAAAAAGCGCCGCACATCTGCTTCGGTTTCCCATACCCCGGCAGCGGGCGCCTCCCGCTTCCAGGCTTCTGCCGGCTGAAACGAATAGCCGCTTACAAAGCCGCAGACCACCACGTCGGCTCGGCAGGCCTTCGCCGTCTTTAGCATAAGCTCCAGCATTTGAGGCTCCATTTGATCGTCCGCGTCTGGAAAATACAGGTATTCTCCAGACGCCAGTTCCATTCCGGCGTTCCGGGCGCTTCCTGCGCCGCCGTTTTCCTTGTGCGCCACACGGATCCGGGAATCCTCCTTTGCCAGCCGGTCGCATAGCTTTTCGCTGCCGTCCGTTGAGCCGTCGTCTACCAAAATCAGCTCAAAATCCGAAAAGGTCTGGTTCAGCATAGACCGGACGCCCTGCTCCAAATAAGGCGCACAATTATAAACCGGAACGATCAGGGATATTTCCGGCATCGAATCTCTCCTTTAATAGCTTTTGGAGTAGTGCAGCCGCTTCTTCAGCCGTTCCAGCCGTTCATCGTTGAATCCCAGCCTGTGAAGCAGCCAGCTTAAACGGCGGCGGCGGGCCACCGCCCGCGCATAGCTTGGATAATCCCTTTGCAAAAACGTCCAAAAAGCCTTGGCGTTCTGCTCTCCCTGCGCCCGGTTTTCATTGTAAACTAGGGCGATGAGAAAATGCGTACGGAGAAGGGGAAGAATCCGCCGCCGCATATACGCCCGCAGCGCGGGCGGCCATTCCTCCCTGGCGGCAAATCGAAGACACTCCTTGATGACCCGCTCATGCTGGCCGTATCGTTTTACATAGCTTTGATGGCTCACGCTCTGGTTCTGGTTCCCCACTAGATAGCGGTACACGTCTAAATTATAAAAGGTTACATAGCTGCTGTAGGCCATGGCTTTCAGCAGGTATTCATTGTCCACATAAAAGCAATGCTCTTGCAGCCGAATATCGTGTTCCTTTAAAAGAGACGTCCGAACCGTTACAGTGTGGAGGGAATAAAAGTGACAAAGAGCGTCCCCGCTGTAATCCAAAAAAGAAACCGGTTTTCCAAAGGGGATTTCCGCCGGCAGGGAAATAAACCGTTTTGTCCCCGTAACCATATCTACCCGGGTTTTTTGATCCACGACTAGATCGGTATCCGTATCCGCCAAACGGCGCAGAAAATCCCCCAATGCACCGGTGTCCACCCAGTCGTCGCCATCCACAATGCGAAAGTACTTTCCCGCCGCGGCGTCAATGCCGGCGTTAACCGCCGAGCCATGTCCGCCGTTTTCCTTTTCGATCAAACGAAAAATTTCGGGATGCTGTGCTACAAACCCTCTTGCAATCTCGGCGGTTTTGTCCTGAGAGCCGTCGTCGACGATCAAAACCTCCAGGGCGTCCTCAAGCCCCTCCCCGCAAAACGAAGATAGGCATTTCTCCAAATACGGCTCAACATTATAGCAGGGAACCGCAACCGACAAAAGCTTCATCAAAAAACTCCTTTTCCCGTTATCCGCTTTCCGTCAACGGTTTTGCTTCCACCTTGCAAACAGCAGCGGAAGCCTGCGGCGGGATACATACATAACCCGCCCCGCCAGGCGGGTCAACGCGCCGTGCCGCCCCTTCAAAAGCCAGATCATCACCCGCAGCACGAAATTATCTGATCGGGCACGGGGAATCAGCCGCCCAAACAGCTCCGAGGAAAAGACCCCCCGCAGCCATTTTTTTCTGCCTTTCCCCGTTTTTTCGGCCCGCGGATCGAACTGCCGCTGCAAGCCGGCGAAAACATACCGCACATATATATTGGCTAAATCCCGTTCGATTTCCGGCGAGCACAGCCCCCAGCCCTCAAACTGGGACAAAACGGAGGAAACCCGATCCTCCTGAATTTCAAAAAAATTGGGGAAAAATTTAGAGGTCAGGCCTTCATCCACCCGCCGGTTGTACACATACGGCGCCATGTCCAACACAAACAGGGAGGAAATCTCCATAAAAAAATCGCAGTTGAAAAAGAAATCCGACGCGATGGGGTAGGGGCGGATTCGTAAGGAACGCTCCCGAATCAACTCCGCCCGGTAAAGCTTATTCCACAAATATCCGTAGAGCGTGGATTTTTCTAGCTCAATCACATATTTCCGCGCTTGCGTCTGGTCGCTGAAATACCGGGTGGGAAGAGTAATCACCTTTTTGCTTTTCAGCTCCTGCTTTTGGTTATAGTACCGCTCCTCCACGCCGAAAACGACCGCGTCGGGACGCCGGTCTCCCATTTGATCAATCACTTTTTGGTAGGTTTCAGGGTCAATTTCGTCATCCGCATCCACAAAAGTAATATACTCGCCTCGAGCCTGCTCCAGCGCCCGGTTCCGGGTTGCGATTACCCCGGCGTTCTTCGCAAAATGAATGACGGCGACTCGCGGATCCGCTGCGGCAAACGCGTCGCACAGCTCGCCGCAGCGGTCTGGGGAACCGTCGTCAATTAAAATAAGCTCAAAATCGGAAAAAGCCTGTCCCAAAATGGAATGAACCGATCGGGAAAGGTATTTTTCCGCTTTATAAACCGGCATGATGATACTGAGAAAAGGGGTTTCCACACGATCGCCTCTTTATTAACGTCCCTTCATCCGCCCCGCCAAGAAATCTACAGGCAGACAAATTCGATTTATTATAACATAAAATCTAAAATTTGTCATCCCCATTTTTTTACGGCTGATTTTGCGGCAGTTTCGGTTCCCTTATTCTGTCCAATTTACCCCCGGCCGTATGCCGCAGGCAGCGCAATGCGCCGGGCAAGCGCCCAAAATCCAACCTTCATTTTTTCCTGCCTGCGGCGTTGGCGGGCGGAGAGGCGCCCGCGCGGTGAAGATGATACTTATCATACGGTTGAATATGATTATTTTCTTCGGCTGACGTATAAAAGCCTGGAATATCGCGCCTTAGGAAAATTGCGCTTTATTTGGAACAGATGCTTGGCATAGCGGAAACTGGGACGCACTTTGGGCGCGTAAGAAAGAATTTATACAAATATTGGATGATATGATGTCGAATTATAATCAGATATACCTATGCTTGTGCCTTTATGCGTCACAGACGATATGCATTCGCTTTGGGCCGTCCATCTGTTTGATTATTATGATGTTCCAACGCAGCAAGCTGCATACGCAGCTTTAAAAAAATAGGGGATATTGGCTCTGCATATTA
>CALWPT010000026.1 GCA_944383495.1 uncultured Clostridia bacterium
CTGTTTTTGTCCGTTTTAACCTGACCAAAACAGGCCAATTGATTGATTTCATGTGAGAAAAATATACACTATCGTGAGCACAATAAATATCCCCGGCTAAGCCGGGGATATTTCTTATGCATTTCGGCTACTGTGCTAGTATTTTAGTTCGTAAATTGTTTGCACAACATTGTGCCGCTCTTTTCCTTCGGGTATCCCATGAAGCTCGACGCCGAGTGCAGGCTCATCTGAACGTCCTCCCTTTGTTATTTCTTGTGCAGTTGACAGACTGCACTTATACAATAGCTAAGGGAGCTCTTCTCTCTTACTTATCGCCCTAGGCTTTTCCGAGCCACTGGCCCAGCCAGTCGTTTTACGCCACAAAAAACGCACCTCACAAAGTGAAGTGCGTTTCTTGGAAGCGGCAGCCAGCCGCTGGAGCTGTTAACGCGATTCGAACGCGTGACCTCTTCCTTACCAAGGAAGTGCTCTGCCTACTGAGCTATAACAGCATATTTTTTCTATAATCAGGACAGCTTTTAAAAAAGGCTCTGCCCTGCTAACCTGCCGTCGTCAGGCTGGCGACCCGGAAGGGACTCGAACCCTCGACCTCTAGCGTGACAGGCTAGCGTTCTAACCATCTGAACTACCGGGCCATATATTCTTTGCTGTAGCCCGCTGACACTGGGGCGACCGCCGTTTCCATGCCAAGATGACTTACTCATTATACCCAACATCCTCTTTTCTGTCAATACCTTTTTGGAAGATTTCATTCTCCCGTTTCACAAGGCTGTTGCAGTCACCTTTTTCTTACCTGGACATATAGTGTAAAGGGACGTCCCGAAAAAGCAGGAGGTGAAAAAAATGTTTTTCTTCAACAATTGCTGTAGCTGCAACTGTGACTGCAACGCCGCCAGAATTGCTAACAGAGCCGCCAGAGCGGCTGCCTGCCATGCGCGGGAAGCGCAGGCGTGCGCGGATTGCGCCGAAGCCGCCGCTGCATCAATCCATTCCAATTCCTGCGGCCGCCAGCAGACTGCATCGTACAGCGACTATCGCAGCAATCGCAATGACTGCGGATGCTAAATTGTAAATAACCTGTAGCCGTTTCTGCTTGCGCGGGAGCGGCTACAAATTTCACCTAATGCCTGTGGTCCCGCTCCTTGCCGGCCGGTTTTTGACGCTTTATTCCTGCCTTTCTACAAAGCTTGGCTAAAAAAATTACGGCAGCCTCTTGTAAATTTTTAATAATATGGTATAATATTGTCAATATAACGCTGTGATGGAGAAAAGTAAGCGGATCTGGATCCCCCCAGAGAGGGCGGCAGTTTGCTGGAAGCCGCCCGTGGAAGCCATCCGCCCAAGTTCCCTCCGGAGCGGCGCAGCTGAACCTTTTTGCAGTAGGCTGCGACGGCTTTGCTCCGTTACCGGCAAGCCCGTTTTATGATAAACCAAGAGCGGGAAAGTGTCTGTCTGCTTTTTGCGCAGGCGGGAACCAGGGTGGTACCGCGGAGGAATTTTTGCCTTCGTCCCTTTGTTGCACAAGGGGCGAAGGCTTTTGTTTTGCCCCGAATTTAGCTTGAAAGGAAGGAAACACATGAAAGCGCAACTGGAGCAAATCCGCGCAAACGCGCTGGAAAAGCTGCAAGCCCTGAACGCTGAGCAGGAGCTGGAGGAACTGCGGGTCAGAGTTTTGGGCAAAAAAGGCGAACTGACGGGGATTTTGAAGCAACTGGGATCCTTGTCCAAGGAGGAGCGGCCTGTGGTGGGCCAATTGGCCAACGAGGTGCGGGCCGCGGTGGAGGCCGCCATTGAGGAAAAACGGGCTGCATTAAAGGCAGCGGCCCAGGAGCTGCGTCTGCAAAAGGAGACCATCGACGTCACTATGCCCGGCCAACTCCAGGAAATTGGCAAGATCCACCCCCTCACCCGGGTGCTGGAGGAGGTCAAGGAAATCTTTTTCGGCATGGGCTTTTCCACGGTGGAGGGCCCTGAGGTGGAGTACGATTACTATAACTTTGAGGCGCTGAACATCCCCAAAAATCATCCAGCCCGGGACACCCAGGATACCTTTTATATTAACGACAATATTCTTTTGCGCAGCCAGACCTCTCCGGTGCAGGTGCGCACCATGGAGCAGCAAAAGCCGCCCATCCGCATCATCGCCCCCGGCCGGGTTTACCGGTCCGACGAGGTGGACGCAACCCATTCTCCTCTCTTCCATCAAATCGAGGGACTGCTGGTGGACAAGGGCGTCACCATGGGGGATTTAAAGGGCACGCTGGAGGTCTTTGCCAAACGGCTGTACGGCGACGAGGTGCAGGTGCGCTTCCGCCCCCATCACTTCAATTTCACCGAGCCCTCGGCGGAAATGGACATCATGTGCTTCGGCTGCGGCGGCAAGGGCTGCCGAATGTGCAAGGGCGAGGGCTGGATCGAAATTTTAGGCTGCGGCATGGTGCATCCCAACGTGCTGCGCAACTGCGGAATTGACCCGGAGGAATACAGCGGCTTTGCCTTCGGCATTGGTCTCGAGCGCATCGCCATGCGGAAGTACAATATCAACGACATGCGGCTGTTCTTTGAGAACGACCTGAAATTCCTGCAAAGCTTATAATTGGGAGGAGCGAGAAACATGAATTTATCCATGAAATGGCTGCGGGAGTTTGTCGATCTGGACTGTTCTCCCAAGGAATACGCTGATCAAATGACCATGAGCGGCTCCAAGGTGGAAGGCTATACCGTGGAAGGGGAGGAAATCACAGGCGTGGTGGTGGGCCGGGTGTTGTCCCTTGAGCGGCATCCGGATTCTGATCATCTGTGGGTTTGCCAGGTGGATGTGGGAAGCGAAGTCCTGCAAATCGTCACCGGCGCGCAGAATTTAAAGGAAGGCGATTTGGTCCCCGCTGCGCTTCACGGGTCCACCCTGCCCGGCGGCGTCAAGATCAAACGTGGAAAACTGCGGGGGATAGAAAGCAACGGTATGCTTTGCTCCCTGTCGGAGCTGAGCCTAACTAAAAACGATTTCCCCCATGCCATTGAGGACGGCATTTTTGTCATTGATGAGGAGGTGCGTCCCGGCCAGGACATCCGGGAGGCGCTGGGTCTCAACGACGTTTCGGTGGAGTTCGAGATCACCCCCAACCGGCCGGACTGCTTATCCATGATCGGCCTGGCCCGGGAAACGGCCGCCACCTTCCAAAAGCCGCTGAAGCTGCACGCCCCCAAGGTCAAGGGAACGGGCGGCAGCGTGAAGGACTATTTGACCGTTTGTGTCCAGGCGTCAGACTGCAAGCGGTATATGAACCGGGTGGTGAAAAACATTCGGATCGCACCGTCGCCCCTGTGGCTGCGGGAACGGCTGCGGGCCTGCGGCCTGCGCCCCATCAATAATATCGTGGATATTACCAACTATGTAATGCTGGAATACGGCCAGCCCATGCACGCGTTTGATTACAAATACGTCAAGGACGGGAAAATCAACGTCCGCATGGCAAAAGCGGGCGAGACCATCACCACCCTGGACGGCGTGGAACGGGCGCTGCAAGCCGATATGCTGGTCATCGCCGACAGCGAGGTGCCCATGGCGGTGGCCGGGGTCATGGGCGGTGAATTTTCCGGGATTATGGACGATACCGAAACGGTGGTGTTTGAATCCGCCTGCTTTGACGGGCCCAGCGTCCGCACTACGGCCCGGGATCTGGGGATGCGCACCGACTCCTCCTCCCGGTTTGAGAAGGGACTCGATCCCGCTGCCTGCCCGGCAGCCCTGGAGCGGGCCTGCGAACTGGTGGAACTGCTGGGCGCCGGCGACGTGGTGGATGGCGTCATCGACGAGGGATATGAGGAAGCGCCTCTGCGCCGCATTCCCTTAGATGTAGAAGGGATCAACCGCTTTTTGGGCATCGAGCTGTCCCGGCAGGCCATGGTGGAGATTTTGACCCGGTTGGATTTCCAGGTGGAAAACGGGGAGGTTATCGTTCCCTCCTTTCGGGGAGACGTAGAGCAAAAGGCAGACGTGGCGGAGGAAATCGCCCGATTTTACGGGTACGACAACATTCCCGCTACGGTGTTTAAGGGGTACGCCGCCGCAGCCAAAACGCCGGAGCAGGCGTTTGAGGCAAAAATCGCCGGTACTGCGCTTTCCATGGGATACTATGAAATCGTCACCTATTCCTTTATCAGCCCCAAATACTATGATAAAATTCGGCTGGCGCCCGACAGCGTGCTGCGCCGGTCGGTGACCATTCGCAATCCCTTAGGAGAGGATACCAGCGTTATGCGCACCACCGCCCTGCCCTCTATGCTGGAAACGCTGGCGCGGAACTACAACAACCGCAACCTCTCCGCCAAGCTGTTTGAGTTGGCCACCGTGTACCTGCCCACGACCGACGACCAGCTGCCCAAAGAAAAGAAGGTTCTGGTGCTGGGCGCTTATGGCGCCGGCGTGGATTTCTTCACCGTGAAGGGCGCTGTGGAGGCGTTGCTGCGGGAATTCCACGTGGCTGATGTGAATGTGGAGGCGGTCAAGAATCGGCCGGAATTCCATCCCGGCCGCTGCGCGGCTTTGTCGTCCGGCGAAACGCCGCTGGGCATTATGGGAGAAATTCACCCTCAGGTGCTGGAGAATTATGGGCTGGGCATGAAGGCTTATGTTGCCCTGCTGCCGCTGGAGGCGTTGTATGGCAGCGCAAAGGCGAAAATCGAGTTTAAGCCTGCGCCTAAATTCCCCGCTGTTACCCGGGATTTGGCCATTGTGTGCGATCAGGCAACGCCGGTGCTGACCTTGGAAAAGGCCATCCGCCGCGCCGCGGGCAAGCTGCTGGAGTCTGTGACGCTGTTCGACGTTTATGAAGGGGAGCAGGTGGGCGAAAACAAGAAAAGCGTGGCCTACAGCATGACCCTGCGGGGCGCCGACCGGACATTGACCGACACCGAGGCCGACCAGACGGTGGAAAAGATCTTAAAGGCGCTGTCTCAGATCGGCGCCCAGCTTCGTCAGTAAGAATCAAAAATTTCTTGCATTTTTATAAGGGATACTGTACTATAATAGTAAAGAACAAATAGGCGGGAGGGCTGTTACGATGCAGGATAAGACGATGACCTTTTCTTTAGGCGACGAGCGGGAACAGGAAATGCGCATGATTTTGACGCAGGTGTACGACGCGCTGCGGGAGAAGGGATATAACCCCATTAATCAAATTGTTGGATATATTTTGTCAGAGGATCCGACCTATATCACCACGCATATGGGCGCACGCAGCCTTATCCGAAAAATTGACCGTGACGAGCTTTTACAAGCATTGGTAAAAAATTACCTGATTTGCTAATAGCAGAAACCTAGTTAAACCATTTAGAGCGAAGCTGGTTGATCTCTATATAAAGCAGACTCTCGGAACAGGCTGGCAGCCGTAAAATAGTATTAACCTATATGGGTTGCCCTTTATATGGTGCCTGTTGGCCCAGTCAGCATTTACGCGAGAACGCATTTATTTAAATACACAAAGGAAGGCCCGAAAGATTTTTAAACGATTCGGGCCTTCCTTTGTGTCGATGGTCGAATTTTGTATATTTTTATGTTATACTTTGTTCGGCTAAAGCGTGAGACCATTAATTTTTGTTGACCAAAAAAGAGGTGAGGTCGTTCCCATGACAGAGGAAGAACGAATTTTCAGTGGTAAACTTTTTGCTTCAGAAGAGCCCGAATTGGTCGCAAAAAAATTAAAGGCACACCGGTTAAGCCAAGAATTCAATGATCTTTTCGAAGAAGACATCGAAGCCAGGCAAAGCATATTACAAAAGCTCCTGGAAGATATCGGGGAAGGAACAATAATGCTTGGCCCCATTCGTTTTCATTACGGTTGTCATACTAAAATTGGCAATCATTGCTTCATGAACTTCAACTTTACCGTACAGGATGATGCACAGGTCAGGATTGGCAACCACTGCAATTTCGGTCCGAATGTTACCATTGTCACGCCTTTGCATCCAATGTTACCATTGTCACGCCTTTGCATCCAATGTTACCTGATGAACGTCGGGGCATCGTATGCAGTGATGGCGTCAAGCGATTTGTATGCTATGCAAAGCCTGTCACGATTGGCAACGATTGTTGGTTTGGTGCAAACGTTGTCATATGCCCGGGAGTAACCATTGGAGAAAATTGTGTAATTGGTGCGGGCAGCGTTGTCAATAGAAATGTTCCGTCAAATTCTTTTGCAGCGGGTGTTCCGGCGCATATTATTCGCCCCATCACGGAAAAGGATACCATCCGAAATCTATTTAATGAATTGCGTTAACCGCAAATTCTCATTTGCCGGACGATTGAAATTCGTTCATTCTGCGAAACTGCATTGCATTTTCAATCACATGGCCGAAGTCTTGCTTCCTTTTTAAATTGGAAAAGGATTTATTCAATTCCCCACCTTTTGATGTACCGGAGGGGTCTCAATCGTCAGCTTTTCAAACCGGTATCCCTGGGATTTCAGATAAGATATAATCTGAGGCAACGCCTGCACGGTGGTGCTCTTTGCGGGAGAATCGTGCATCAGAAGGTTGAGAACACGCTGGCTTCCAGCCGACTTTTTTACTGACTCCACCAGACTGGAAGCAGGTACATTATTTTTATCAGCATCACCGGAATTACAATTCCAGTCAAAGTAAACATAACCCCGATCTTCAACGCCCTGTGTAATCCGGCTCATGATACCCTTATTATATTTTTTGCTAATGGTATTGCTAGCGCCACCCGGAAACCGCATAATTTTGGGCGCATATCCTACAACGCTCTCAACCTCGTCGCTGATTTTTTGCAGATCCTCATAATAAGCCTGATCCGACTGATAAATCTTTGCATAATCATGGGAATAGGTATGAAGGCCAATGGCGTGGCCGCCATCGGCTATTTTTTTTAGATAATCCTTATGAGAGGAATGTATTACAAAAAATGTCGCAGGCACGTTTTCCTTTTTTAAAATATCTAATATATTCAGCGTATTAGCAGACGGGCCGTCGTCAAACGTCAGATAACAGACCTTACCATAAACCGGAATCGCTGAGGGCTTTCCACCGTTTTCCAGCCGGCTGTTCAACCCGCTTATCACCTGTTCCATAGACTGAATTTTCGATTGATTATCCTTCAGTTGCTGTTCCATGCTGGCTTTTTGCTCTCCCTGCGCCTCCACCTGCTCCTGTAGCTTGGAAAGATCATGGTCAGCAGACAAACCCGCATTTTCCAAGGCTTTTTTAATAGAATCTATTTCCGAGGATCTGTAATTTGCCTGTACGCCGAAATAAGCTACGCCGCCTGCCATAGCGCAGATCAAAATTGTAAGTATAACCAGATAAACCACCTTTGTTTTATTCGAGAGCTGCAATAAAATCACCATCCAGATATAATTTGCCCACAAAGATATGCGCTATGAACATAATACCATATTTCGGCATAAATGCAATCGAAAAAAATAGTTTTATAAGATATTTTATTTTAAAGCTTATTTTTGTAGCGTCTTTTTAACTATAAATGCAATCAGTCGCGCAGCGGCGCCGCGCGGTCTTCCAGACGCGGCTTTAATCCTGTGGGGCGTTTTATTCTTAAGCTTCTGCTCCAGCTTCTGTGATAGTGTTGCGCAAGTACCGATATAGTATACTGACAGATATATTGTGTTTACGCCAATATTTTATATACCTTCCTATTTATGCCTTATTATGTAACTGCTTTGGCGCTGTCAAAAATATAACTATTAATAAGCGCTGACAATTCGCCCGGTGCCGATTGCCACCTGAAATACGGTAACAAGAGAATTTATTCTTTTCGCCGTTGCTTTTCTTTTAATACTTGCTTTCAAAAGGGCTCTCATATAACAGCTACCAGATAAAACGCGGACAACGGCGGGTTTCCCTCCCCTGTTCCAAAGCATAGAAAACCCCGCCGGCCCTTGTATTCCAAGGACTGGCGGGGTTGGCTGCGGTGTCCGGACAATGGCTTAAAATAAGGCTTTTTCGGCTCTTTTGTTAGTTACTTGTTAGAAGTTCAATTTTTAAGCTGCCCTTCCTTTAGTGGCAAGTATATCGGCAACATCTGTTAAAGCTGCAGAATAGATTCTGTGAAGATGCTCAACGGTATAATTCATTTGTTCGGCAATGCTTTCCCAAGTCATGAATTCAATGTGCCGGTATCGGAGTACAAGCACCCGATTGATATTCTTTAACTGATTTATGGTATCCCGAATTTCTTTCCGCAAATCGAGGAAGTGTTCCATTTCAATGCTGACTTCTTTTTCAAGGTCTACAAGTTTATTGACCGTCTTGACAAATGGCGCTTCCCGTGAAGGGGAATGGCTAACCCGCTCTTCATCTAAAGCAAATGAACCAATGCTTGTTGACTTAGAGCGAAGGTTTTCTATTTCTTCAAGATTCGCTTGAATGAGTTCATTGCATCTATAAATCTGCTGTAAATATTGCTTGGCTTCCATCTGTTTTGAATTTAGCACACACTTCCCCCTTTGGTCATAAGAAATCCAAATCTTTATGTAGTAATTATACCACATATTGTTTTGATTTTCAATAATAAATCAATATATAGTGATACAATCGACCATACGCCTTCTAAAATGTCCTGTATGGCGTTTTAATTGATTCATAGTATTAAAGACTACTAAAGAACCAAAACGCAAATAAGGGGCATTGTAGAGCGTTACAAGGACATACACTAAACATAGTGATATGTTAGCATTTGTTAGCAATGAATAAACCCTCTCCACCAAGAACAGCGGAGAGGGATATTTTTGCATATCGGATTAAACTTCAGGTTTCATCAGGTCAATCAATAGTCCATACAACCGTTACGGTATCATTGACCTTTATATCTTCCGGTTCAATATCTATAGCAGGAGCGGCATCTGATGCACAGCAGAGCGGCTCAATCATTTTAGTGTCAGAGTATAAGCGTAATTCACCCCAACTATAATCAATCCGTTGTATAGCACCAAGAGAAATACCGGCGGCTTTAGCAAGAATGGCAGCCTTTTCAGAAGCATTTTTAATTGCATTTTGAAGAAGTTCTTCCGATACGGCGTTTTTGTCTTTGATAGAAAAGTTGATTTCAAATTCAGGGTTTGCACCACTTGAAGCGATAGCCGATAGGGTTTCATTAAGCCGCTCCATATCGAAATCAAATTCAAGTTTCAACTTGTGGATGCACTTATAACCGTTGAATTTTTGCTTCCAATTCCCTTTGGTGTCTTTGTAGCTTTCATAATCGGTATTGATATTGAAGTCAGTTGTTTTCAAACAGTCCTTCACATAGCCAACGGAAATAAGGGCTGTTCTGATTGAATCAATCGCACCGGATGCAAGCTGCATTGCACCGCTGTATGAATAATCGGTGTTTTCAAGCACCATTGTTATGATAATCAAGTCAGGCTTTGCCGTCACATTGCCGATACCCTTCACGGTGATGATTCTGTCATTCATTGGCTTCACCTTCTTCTACATATTCCATCAAGTCACCCGGCTGACAGTTCAGCAGTTTGCAAAGTTTTTCAATATTTGCCCAAGAAATAGGTTTCTTTTCTCTTAATGCCTGAATAACACCTTCAGCAAGTAATTTTTCTTTACGAAGCGCATTGGTGTTATAACCTTTTTCTTTCAATGCTGAAATGACATCAATTTTATAAATAACTGGCATTTCTTTCACCTGCTTTCATCTAATTGGGAGCGGGTTTTATTTTGCCCACTTTTCCATTATACATATTATAGCACAAAACTACACAGAAATCAATGTAGAACCTGCACAATTATTTACACTGATATTTGTGTAGTTTGCCTATTGAAATTACACAGATAATTGTGTATACTATAGTCAGAGGTTGAGAGAACAACCCCAATAAATTAAAGTGAGGTAAATACAATGTCAACTATCGAATTAACAAGCAAGGTAAAAGAACTGAAGGAACTGAAAATGATGGCAGAAGAACTTGCCGCTGAAATCACTGCTATTGAGGATAGCATCAAGGCAGAGATGACCGCAAGGGAAACAGACGAACTTATTACCGGCGAATATAAAATTCGTTGGAAGAAAGTCGTTTCCAACCGCTTTGATACCACAGCATTCA
>CALWPT010000027.1 GCA_944383495.1 uncultured Clostridia bacterium
AAATCCTCCGTGGGCGGCTCTTCCGGCCAAATCTGCAAGGAAAGCCACGGCCGTTCCCGCCACCGCGGAGAGAAACGCCAATAGGTATTTGGAGGAAACAAGGCTCCGTCGTCCCACCGGCAGGGTCTATCAAGACGCTATGTTTGATACAAAGAAAAAAGCCTTCTCCGGTGTGTAAATACCGAAAAAGGCTTGATTTTGCTGGACTTCCACGGTATGCGCTGTCTGTGGAAGCCCAGCGATTATTCTATTGTCAGTGTTTTTCACCCGGTCCGGATGCCGTCGGAGGTCATTCCGACAGACCCGAAAAAGGTAAAATTAAAAAGTATGCCAAAATTAAAAAGTGTAATTATTCCTCCGGCGGGTCAAAATCCTCATCCGTGCATTTACGAATGATATGCTTAGTGCGGTCAAGCGGCAGAGGAACATCCTCCTCTGCGAAATACTCCACCTTTACTACTTCTGCAGCAGAATGGTGGTTATCTTTGCCCACGGGTACAATCACGTAATCGCCAACGGAAATATTGTCCTCATCGGCAATGTAATAATAGCTTTTGTAGCCCTCGTCGAATTCCACGCTACAGTAGATGTAATCGGTTCTGCGGCGCTTGACTTTCTCATAGACCGCAGGGTCGAGTATTTCGCCCATTCCGTAGAAACGCATAAACTGCCATACAGACTCGGCAAAATCGCTCCAGTACTCTGGAAGCGCCTTCTTATCATATGTTCCCTGAAGGACACGCTGCGGTCCTTTTTTGAAGTCCACTGTGATGGTATAATCCTTGGTTTCAAGCGGGTTGTCCACCACATCATCAGGATTGCCCTCAATTTCGCCAAACAGGTCATCCGCATCAATGTCATTGAGCAACTCTTCAATGCCACCCTGAACATAGTATTTTCTGGACACTACACAACCGCTGCCGATCTTCTGAATATGCTCTAAGGTCTCGCTTTCACGGTCAAGCACCAATCTCTCGCTGTAGTCCCACGTCACGTATTCAACGGTTTCAGAGACTAGCTGCTTCGGCTTTATTTTGGTAATGCGGTGATAATCAATGGTAATGCGGTCAACTCTATCTGGCTTATTATTGCCGTCAAATACATAGAGGTCATCCATTCCGAGAGCCTCTCGCACCATATCCGACAGGTCAACACCATCTACTTCAAAGTCCGCAATTAACGAACCACGGTACTTATAGACTTCGCCATCGGTGTTGGTAATCTCCATCTCCCACTCGCCAATGTCGGTAGCAAACACCTCAATGTACTCGGTGCTGAAATATTGTGTGATGCTATTCAACACCTTAGCAGCAGTGTTCTTTTCAATTTTATAAATCTTACTTCTGGACTTTTCGTGGCCACTGTATCCAGATCCAAAATTGTAGGCCGAGAACCACACACGGCCATCCGTGTTGATGGTGATGTGTTGTTCGACCTCGTCATCCGGTTCTGGTGCTGGACCATAACAGATGTTATTGGAAACGATGCGCACTTTCTGCGGAGTGCCTTTGAACCGATTCAACTGATATTCTGCCAGTTCACCCAGACGGGACAAAGCTATCGCAAACCAAGCACGGTTCTGCGGTTCCAAAATTTCCGCACCGGAATACGCCCAATGATTGAAATACCGCCATTGAGAATAAATAGCCGAACCGAGCAACGGAATATCGGTTATCTCTCCAACGATGCGCTCCAATGCCTCAAAATTATTTGCCGCATTGCCATATTTCTCGGAAAAAGCGTGACCGCAGTCCATTACAAAGCCAAGAGCCTTACAGTCATCGGCCATATAGTGGTCTACAAGTTCGATATAGTTGATTTTCTTATCCATGAATTTGTCATACCACTTGACGGCAAATTCGTGGATTTGCTTCATGTCTGCCACTGCGATACACCTCCTATCAATCATTCATAAATGCGTCAAATTCCTCAATGCGATCAATCCATTCCAGTTCCTTTTGCTTTTTGGCCTTACTATCAAGAACTGTTGCATTCGGATTTCTTTTCAGGATTTCAGCCTTCATCTTCTTTTGTTCCGATTTTGTTGTAGGAACCAGCTTTGTGCCACCCCACCAAGTTTTCGCTATCTTCTGGGTAACATCATAAACAGGCTCTGGAGCCTTCTTTTTTCTACCGAACATGACCGACCTCCGTTAATCCATGCTACCGCTGCCTCTGTTGCCGCCAAACTCACACCCGTGTATATGGTCGTGGCCATAGTACCAACGTCCATAACGATATCCGTAGTGAGGTGGGCAATGAGCACAGTCTCCGTTACAACGACCGTTATGCCGGTGTTGATTGGAACCGCTGGCCATGTCGATACCGACAATCACGCCAAACAAAGTAGCAAAGAAACCGGGCCGTTTCGGTGGTGGACAGTAATCGTCCACATATATATCGACCTCTTCCAGAGGTTCATCTTCTTCGATTTCCTCTGGTTCCTCATCTTCGTATTCTTCCTCTTCACGCAAATCTTCCGGCAATAGAATATTCCGCTGCTTGCAGATTTCGATGATAACCTCATCATCAATCTCGCCATACAGATATTCCATATCCTCGGCTGTTAATCGCTCCGCTGAATTGCGCACTGCTGCTATCGCCAGCGTCTTATCATTGATACAGGCAAACTCGACCAGATCAGAGCCTGAAAAGGCCAGTTTAGCCTCGACCGCTTTGCGCAGAAGACGGTTTGCCGCCGGTACATTGACCTGCAGCTCGATGATGATTTCACCAACCTCATCCGCTGTACCGAGAGAAGTCAACGCAGACAGATTACGGACCTGAGTGCTTTCGGCCCAATCATAGAATTTCTCGTAATATTCATCCCATGTATATTGTCTCACGATGACACCTCCATTCAGAAACCAAAACTATACTCGACGGCCCATTCCATATAAGCGTATAAATTCATCTGAAAACTTTTTAACAAAATCACGGTCAAGTGCTGTAGCTAAGGTTTCATCGTTATAATTTGCGGCCTTAGTCCAATTATAGGAGCCGTGCATTACATATTCAAAATCAATAATGCAGAATTTATCATGCATCCTATTCCAGTCATCCCATCCATGATGTGGAATAAGCATTAGGTCAAAGTTCTCGGAAAGTTGCTGATAGAACGGCCTGTTGCTGCTTTCTTCGGAGATTATTAACCTAACATGCACTCCCTGTTTCTTTTTAGCAAGCAATTCATCAATGATCGCTTGATTGCTTAACCACGCTACTGCAGCCCAAATTGTATATTTCGCATCTCGGATACCTTGAATGATCGTTTCTTGTATTTCTGTAAAAACGACATCATGCTCCTTGTATTCGACTTGATCTGGACTCAAAATCTGCGGACAAATCGAAACGCCACCCAATCCGTAATCATCGCTTTCCTCATACACATACTCGATTAATTCATATAAGTCATCAAAAGCCGCATTAGCTTCATCTAAAAGTGGTACAGGAACACGCAGTTCAACATTTTCATATCTTTGGCCTGAGCGACCACCTCTCACAAACTCCCATTGAGGCAGGTTGTTTATTTTAGCTCTACGCAAAATAGGCAGTAAACCACTCTTTTTATCTTTGAACTTGCTGTCATATTTCAGTACCTCAAGCATCGTTTGTAAAAACATAGCTGTATTCATTAGCTCACCTCCACTTTCCCGAAAAACTGTGCAGCTAAACTATTTTGTTTCTTTCAGGCCTTCCAAGATCTTACGTTCCTCATCTCGCAGCAATAACGCTTTCAGCATATCCGGCCGGCGCTCCAGCGTGAGCCTCAGCGACTCCTCCAGCCGCCAGCGGGCAATATTGTCGTGATGCCCGGTCAAAAGAACCTCCGGCACCTCCCTGCCCTGCCATGCCGCCGGGCGGGTATACTGAGGATATTCCAGCATTCCCTTGAAATGGCTTTCCTCCTCAAAACACGCATCCTCCGAAAGAACGCCTGGGATCAGCCGTCCCACTGCGTCTACCAGCGTCATAGCGGGAAGTTCCCCGCCGGTCAGAACGTAATCTCCAACGGAAATTTCCTCGTCCACCAGCTTATCCAGCACCCGCTGGTCTACACCCTCGTAATGCCCGCATAAAATCGCAATGTGCTCCATGCGGGACAGTTCACGCACCCGCTGCTGGGTCAGGGTTTTTCCCTTTGGAGACATGTAGATGAAATGCGGCCGGCTGCCGGTTTCCCGCACAACAGCGGCAAAGCAATCATCAATGGGCTGGCATTGCAGCACCATTCCCCTGCCGCCGCCGTAGGGCGCGTCGTCCACCCGGGCTTGCTTGCTGAGCGTATAATCTCGGATATTATGGCAGCAGACCTGCAAATACCCGTTTTTGATTCCCCGGCCGATGATGCTTTCCCCCGCAATGGTATCGCACAATTGGGGAAACAGGGTCAATATATCAAACCGCACAGCGGTGTTCCTCCCTTTTAGTCATCAAAAATCCCCTTTAAAGGGCGGATGAGAATTTTTCCCTCGTCCACATGCACCGAAACCACCACATCCCGGATTGCGGGAACCAGGTATTCTTTACCTTCATGGGAAACGTGCCAAACATCGTTAGCGCCGGTGGCGCTTACGTCTGTCAAGATCCCCAGTTCCTTGCCGGTGTCGGCATCTGTCACTCGGCAGCCCAGCAAATCCTCAATAAAATGACTGCCTTCGGGCAGCCTGACCGTGTCACGTTTCAGATATAAGGTCTTTCCTCGCAGACGCTCCGCTTGCTCAATACTGTCAATTCCCTCTATTTTCAACAGCACTATCCGTCCATGAGCCCGGGCGGACTGAATTTCCAGCTTCTGCGCTCCTTCCCGAAGAAATAAAGGCCGGATTCTTGCCAGAAATTCAGGAGAATCACACCAGGGCTGCACTCGTATTTCTCCCCGGACGCCATGGGTGCCCACGGCTTGTCCCGCCGCCAAGTATTCTTTCTTCATAGTGTTACCGCCTTTTCTTCTATTCTGGAATGGCTGTGAACTTAAACAGAATGGATCAAGGGCCGTCCGGAATCCGGACGGCCCTTGATCCCGAAACGAGGGGGTCAGTCAATCTCCACCGCAATTTTTTCATCCCGGCGGTTCGCGGTAGCGCGCATGACAGTACGAATCGCTTTTGCAATCCGGCCCTGTTTGCCGATTACCCGGCCCATGTCGTCCGGCGCCACATGCAGATGATAGACGATTACGCCTTCCTCATTGGGTTCATCCACAACGACGCTGACCTCTTCCGGTTCATTGACCAAGCCCTGGGCGATGACCTTCAAGAGCTTCTCCATTTGGCCACTGCCTCCTTTCCCTTAAAGGATTCCGTTCTTTTTCAGCAAATCCCGGACCGTATCAGTAGGCTGAGCGCCCTTGGCGATCCATTCCTTCGCTTTTTCCCCGTTGATCTGTAGCACAGGGGGGTCCTGCATGGGGTTATAATATCCAAGCTCTTCAATGGAACGGCCATCCCGGGGAAACCGGGAATCCGCCACCACAATACGATAAAAGGGAGCCTTTTTCGCACCCATGCGGCGCAGTCTCATTTTCACTGCCATTCTTGTCACCTCCCACTCATAATCCTATCTTCAACACAATAATTGTGAGGAAAGCTTATATTCCAAATCCGGGAGGCAGGCCCATGCCGCCGCGCATGCGTTTTCCCTTACCCGAACCCATTTGCTTAAACATTTTTTTCATTTGCTCGTATTGCTTCAATAAGCGATTCACGTCCTCCACCTGCATTCCGCTGCCGGCGGCAATGCGCTTTTTTCTGGAAGCGTTAATAATTTCTGGCTTCTCCCGCTCCTTTGGCGTCATGGAATAAATAATGGATTCCACGCGCACGAGTTGCCGGTCGTCTACCTCCACATCCTTCAATTGCTTGCCCACGCCGGGAATCATGGATAGCACCTGCTTGAGCGGACCCATTTTCTTCACTTGCTGAAACTGGGAAAGCAGATCGTTTAAGTCAAATTGATTGGTCTGCAGCTTTTTGGCGACTCTCTCGGCCTCTTTTTCGTCCAGCTGCTGTTCGGCCTTTTCAATGAGGGACAGCACATCCCCCATTCCCAAAATTCTGGACGCCATCCTGGCGGGATGGAATTCCTCTAGATCATCCAGCTTCTCGCCAGTACCGGCAAACTTAATAGGCTTGCCCGTCACCGCCCGGACCGACAAAGCCGCGCCGCCGCGGGTATCGCCGTCCAGCTTAGTGAGCAAAACGCTGTCGATTCCCAGCGCGTCGTCAAAAGATTTCGCGACGTTGACCGCATCCTGTCCGGTCATGGAATCGACTACCAGCATAATTTCCTGCGGCTCGATCTCCTTTTTCAGGCGCTTAAGCTCGTCCATCAGCTCCTCGTCGATATGCAGCCGGCCAGCTGTGTCGACAATGACAAAATCATGTCCGTAATCCCTTGCGTGCCGCAAAGCCTCCCGGGCGATTTTTTCCACCCTCTGCTGCCCCATTTCAAACACGGGAACCCCGGCCTTTTCCCCAACTACCTGAAGCTGATTGATGGCGGCAGGACGATAAATATCGCACGCCACCAGCAGCGGCCGGTGCCCCTTGGATTTCAGCATTTTCGAAAGCTTGGCCGCATGGGTCGTTTTACCCGCACCCTGTAAGCCGCACATCATAACAACCGTGGGGCCCTTAGAGGCCGTTTTGATCCGCGCCTGCTCCCCGCCCATGAGGGCCGTCAATTCCTCGTTGACGATTTTCACCACCATTTGCCCGGGGGTCAGGCTTTCCATCACCTTTTCGCCCACACAGCGCTCAGAGACCTTCGCGGTAAAATCCTTGGCGACTTTATAGTTGACATCCGCTTCCAACAGAGCCAGGCGCACCTCCCGCATGGCTTCCTTTACATCGGCTTCATTTAATTTTCCCTTATTACGCATCCGCTTAAACGCGGCGGACAGCTTATCGGCAAGTGCTTCAAACGCCAAAAGTTTACGCCTCCTTACGCTCCAACAGTTCCCGAATCTGCGCCGCTTCAGGAACGTGGGCAGACAACGCATCAGCCAACCGGGCCGCTTTCTCTACACGTCGGCGCAAATCCAGAAGCCCCAGTGCCTTTTCAAACTCATAAAGCTGCTGCCGGGCACGGCTGATCCCATCCAACGCGCCCTGCCGGGTGATCCCTTGCAGCTCCGCAATTTCCATCAAGGACAAGTCATCGTTATAATACAGCTCGGACAACGCCCTTTGGCGCTCCGTTAAAAGCTCGCCGTAGCAATCCAGCAGGAGAGAAACGGTTAAATCCTTTGCCATATCCGGATCCTCCTGTAAAGTTTTTTTACTTTACTGCTTTGAGTATACCGGTTTTCTGTTTATTTGTCAAGCCTTTTCTTTGCGATTTACTGGCAAGTCCCGATTTTGTTCATATAATGGAGCAGGGGCGGGACTGCGTGCGGACCGCGGAAGCAAGCCCATTCATTTAACAAAACAAAAGCGTCGTTTCTGCATGAAGCCCCCGTCTCTTTACGGCATCTAAGTTCAGGACGGCGGAAACCGCCGTTTGTCATTTAGGAGGGAATATTTTGAATCAACTTCGTTTCGCGGTAATTGGCGGCGATCAACGTCAGAGCTACTTATATAAGCTGCTGGGCGAACAGGGATTTCCAGTCACCGCCTGCGGGGTTCCCGGCATAGAATATGAGGACGAGGAAATGAAAGCGGTCGTCGCCGGGAGCGATGTTGTGATACTGCCGCTGCCCGTTACCCAGGATGGAAGAACCGTTAACGCGCCCTTTGCCAAGACGCCCATCTATCTGTCCGATGTGTTTAACAGCTCGGTCACCGATCAGCTTTTTTTAGGAGGAAAAGTCAACAAAAAACTTCAGGCCAGCCTGAGGGACCGCAGCATTACATTGCTTGATTACTTTCAGCGGGAGGAACTGAGCATTTTAAACGCTATCCCCACGGCTGAGGGCGCCATCGCCATCGCAATGGATGAAACCAACCGGACGATTTACGGCTCCCGGATTTTGGTCACTGGATTCGGACGGTTATCCAAGCTGCTTGCGCCTCGCTTTGCCGCGTTGGGTGCGGATCTGCATATCGCCGCCCGAAAGCAGGCAGATCTGGCTTTCATTGAAGCCTATGGCTACACTCCCCATCATTTCAATACGCTCAAGAACATAGCGGGCGGCTTTGACATCCTTATTAACACTGTTCCCGCCATGGTATTTCCGGCGGAAGTCATCAGCAAGCTGCGGGAGGATGCTGTCCTCATTGATCTTGCATCGGCGCCTGGCGGCGTGGATTTTGAAGCGGCCTGGAAAAAGGGCGTCACGGCGGTACAGGCACTGTCCCTTCCGGGCAAAGTCGCGCCCTATTCCGCCGCGCAAATTATTTTAAGTACAATCTTCAACATTATCAAAGAGGAAAAAACATAAATCCAACCTCTTTGCGCAGAAAGGCATGATACGTGTTATGAAAAATGTCAGGATTGGATTCGCTCTGTGCGGATCGTTCTGCACCTTTGCACAGGTTATTCCGCAAATGGAAGCATTGGCCTGCGCCGGTGCTGATTTATATCCGATCCTCTCCCCTACTGCCGCGGCGTTGGACACCCGTTTTGGAAAAGCAAAGGATTTCCGTAACCGGATTGAAACGATGTGCGGCAAGCCGGCTATCGACAGTATTAAGGAAGCAGAGCCGATCGGTCCCAAAAAGCTGCTGGATCTCCTGATCATTGAGCCATGCACCGGCAACACTCTTGGCAAGCTGGCCGGCGGTATTACCGACACGCCGGTCACCATGGCAGCCAAAGCGCATTTGCGTAACGGCCGGCCCGTGCTGATCGCCGTTTCCACCAACGACGCGCTTTCCGCGTCTGCAAAAAATATCGGACTTCTGCTGAATATGAAAAACATTTATTTTGTACCTATGGGGCAGGACGATCCTATTAAGAAGCCCACATCACTGGTGGCAAAGTTTGATCAAACTATAAACGCGGCCCAGGCCGCCCTGAAGGGGGAGCAGCTCCAGCCTCTGCTGGCGTAGACGGCCCACTTGCATAAAGGACAACGGTGTGCTATAATACCTTTTAATTGGGTGTTATGGCACATTTGTTTTAGCGTTCACAAAGCAACAGCGCAAATGCGCCGCGATTTAGTTATTTCGCTTCGGAAACGGAGGACTTTTCCATGTATATGGCAAATGACAACCGGTACGATTCCATGCTTTACCGGCGCTGCGGGAAATCAGGGCTGAAGCTACCCGTCTTGTCCCTTGGCCTATGGCACAATTTTGGATACACGAAATCCTACGAAAGCGCCCGAAGCATGGCTAGGAAAGCGTTTGATTTAGGAATCACCCATTTTGATCTTGCCAACAATTACGGTCCTCCTGCCGGATCGGCTGAGGAATGCTTCGGCCATATTTTAAAGGAAGATCTGATGCCTTACCGGGATGAACTGATTATTTCCACCAAGGCGGGGTATTGGATGTGGAGCGGCCCTTACGGAGACAACGGTTCCCGTAAACATTTAATTGCTTCTCTGGAGCAAAGCCTCAAACGCATGGGCCTAGAGTATGTGGATATATTTTATCACCACCGCGCGGATCCGGAAACGCCCTTGGAGGAGACAATGGGAGCGCTGGCGGACATCGTCAAAAGCGGTAAGGCGCTATATGCTGGCATTTCCAATTACGCACCCGAGCAGGCAAAGGAGGCTTTTCGCCTGCTGCGGGAAATGGGGGTTCCCTGTTTGATCCACCAGCCCAGTTACTCCATGCTTAACCGCTGGGTAGAGGATGGGCTTTTGGATTTGCTGGAGGAGGAAGGCGTGGGCTCCATCGCCTTTTCTCCGTTATCCCAGGGGGTGCTCACCAGCCGGTACTTGTCTGGCATTCCCGCCGATTCCCGGGCAACGGTGCCTGGCGGTTTTTTGCGGCCGGAATCCATAACAGAGGCAGTGCTTTCTAAGGTTCGCAGACTGAGCATGATTGCTGCCGAACGTGGGCAGACCATGGCGCAGATGGCGTTAGCCTGGGTGCTGCGGGGCGGCCGCGTCACTACCGCTTTGATCGGCGCGTCCCGGGTAGAGCAGATTGAGGAAAATGTGGCGACGGTTCAGAATCTGGAATTTTCTGAGGATGAGCTGACCCGTATCGACGATATATTAAACAGTAATGAGGGATAACCTAGTAATTATTGGCGGCGGGGCGGCGGGTCTTTTCTCGGCTGTCGCCGCCGCTTCCCGTCTTGGAGCCGGACGGGTATGGGTATTGGAAAGGCTGGACCGGGTGGGAAAGAAGCTGCTGGCTACCGGGAACGGCCGCTGTAATCTGACCAATCTGGAATGCACGCCGGAGCGGTACCATGGTAAAGACCCCGCGTTTCCGCTCGCTGCCCTGCGAGCGCTTCCACCGAAAGAGGTGCTTCGCTTTTTTGAAGCGCAAGGCGTTTTAACCAGAATTGAGGGAGATGGAAAGGTGTATCCCTATTCCAACCAAGCGGGATCGGTTGTGGATGCACTTCGGTTTGCTTGTGAAGCGCGTGGAGTGCGAACGATATGCGGCGAGGAAATCCAGCGGCTTTCTGTGAACAACAGCCGGTTTTTACTGGAGGGCAACAGCCGTTATGAAGCGGGGGCGGTTATTGTTACCGCTGGCGGCCGGGCCAGCCCTCATTTGGGCTCCAATGGAAGCGGGTACCGTCTTTTAGAAGCCTTTGGGCATAAAACCACCTTTCTGTTTCCCGCTATTGTGCAGGTCAAAACGGAAAATACGCTGACGAAACAGCTAGCGGGCGTGAAATGGGAATGCGCTGCTGCCGCAGTGGTGGATGGCGCGGTGCTGCGGATGGAAATGGGGGAGGTGCTGTTTACTTCCTACGGCCTTTCCGGGCCGCCGGTGCTTCAACTCTCCCGAACGGCAGGGGAATTCGGCGACCGGTGTAAAATTTGCCTTGATCTATTGCCGGCATTTTCTGAAAGGGAGCTTAGGCTCTTGCTGGAGCATAGAAAAGAAACCCTTTCTTCCCGCCTGCTAATGGAATTTTTAAGCGGTTTCCTACCTAAACGCCTAGGCCAGGTGGCCCTGAAATCCGCGGGATATGACTTGAAGCGTTCCGCTGCTTCTTTATCGCAGGATGACTGCCAAAAAATGGCGCAGCATCTTAAATGCGTCGCCTTCCCTGTGACTGGAGTAATGGATTTTAAAAACGCACAGGTAACCGCCGGCGGCGTTTCCACCAGAGGCTTTAATCCCGAAACCCTGATGTCCCGCCGGCAACCCGGGCTGTTCGCCGCGGGAGAAGTGCTGGATGTGGATGGGGACTGCGGGGGGTTTAATCTTCAATGGGCCTTTTCTTCTGGTTACAGAGCCGGGCTTTCCGCTGCGGAATGGCTGCTGGAACCGTAAAACGGCTTTATTACGTATAAACAGTAAGGAGAATGTTCCTTGATTCGGCTGAGCAATATTCGCCTGCCTCTCGATTTTGACTTTTCCTGCCTGGCGGCAAAAACCGCCGGGCTTTTAGGAGTCGAGTTCAGCCGTATCGCAAGCTGCCGGTTATCCAAAAAATCCGTAGACGCCCGTCGAAAAGCGGATGTTCATTTTGTCTGCACGATCGACACAGAAGTGAATGGCAATGAGGAGGCGCTTTGCAAAAGACATTCCTTTTGTCGTGTGGTTATCCCGTCGACGGTTTCTTTTCCCGCGGTTCGCGTGCCTTTGCCTCCACCCCGCCCCATTGTCGTTGGCATGGGCCCTGCCGGAATGTTCGCTGCACTGACTTTGGCCAGAGGCGGCGCCTGCCCGTTGGTGCTGGAGCGCGGAAAGCCGGTGGAGGACCGGCAAAAGGATGTGGAAAAATTTTGGAACGGCGGGCCGCTGAACCCTGATTCAAACGTCCAGTTCGGGGAAGGCGGCGCCGGAGCTTTTTCTGACGGGAAGCTGACCACTGGAGTCAAGGATCCCCGCTCTCAGCTGGTGCTGGAGACCTTTGTTCGACATGGCGGCTCACCAGAGATTTTATACGCAGCCAAACCCCATTTGGGCACAGATCGCCTGTCGGTCATTGTAAAGGGAATACGGGAGGAAATTTTGGCTCTTGGTGGTGAAGTCCTGTTTCAACACACCTTATCCGGGCTGGTAATGGATGGTTCCCGCCTGCGGGCGGCACAGGTCTCCAGCCCGGATGGAAATAGGGAATTTCCGGCGGACAAGCTGATCCTCGCCGTTGGCCACAGCGCGCGGGACACCTTTTTTATGCTGCATAAAAGAAACATCCCCATGGAAGCAAAGGCCTTTTCCGTGGGCGTCCGCATTGAGCATCCCCAGGCATGGGTTGACCAGTGCCAGTACGGCCGCTTTGCAGGGCATCCTGCATTGCCGGCCGCCGACTATAAGCTGGCCTGCCATCTTGCGAGCGGACGCGGTGTTTACACCTTTTGTATGTGTCCCGGTGGGCGTGTGGTTGCCGCTGCCAGTGAAACAGACGGTGTGGTCACAAACGGCATGAGCCTGTTTGCCCGAAGCGAGCCCAATGCCAACAGCGCTTTGCTTGTTGGAGTGTCTCCCGTTGATTTTGGGGATGAACCGCTGTCCGGCGTTGCGTTTCAGCGGAGGATTGAAACAGCGGCGTACAGCTTATGTGACGGCTACCGCGCTCCCGCGCAAAATGGCGCGGACTTTCTATCCGGCCGCGCATCCGTTTCCTTGAGCGGGGTTACGCCGAGCTATCGTCCCGGTGTTGTTCCCACAGACCTGGGATTGCTGTTTCCGGATTATGTCACCCAAAGCCTGCGGGAAGGCCTGCGGCAGTTTGACAAAATTATGCCCGGCTTCGCTCAAGGCGTGCTGACCGGCCCGGAAACGCGCAGTTCCTCTCCTATCAGGCTCACGCGGGATAAGGGGATGCAGTCTTCCGTTTTAGGCTTATACCCATGTGGTGAGGGCGCCGGGTATGCCGGCGGAATCATGTCTGCGGCGATTGACGGAATCAAGTGCGCCGAGCGGGTATTAAGCTAAATGAACGTGTATGCTAATAAGAAAGGATGGCCCTGCCATGGATTGGAACGCTTTGATTGAAGAGCGGCTGGCGGCACTGCGGGAGCTATACAACGAATTTTACCAGGAATGGGAGCAGGCCGAGGAAAATTTTTACACGGAAATTCTTCTAAAAATGGTAGAGGATGGCGAGATAAACGAGGCGGAAAATAAGTTATTTGCTCTGATGGAAGAAGAAACCAAAAACGCTTATATCAATGTCGGCTGTTCTTTTTATTCCACGTTGCAGCGTATGAATGAGGAAGAACTGGAATTTTGCGGTTTTTCCAGGGAGGAAATTGCCGACGGGTTAAAGGATATCATGGTTTTATATTGTCTGATGTGACAGGCGTGCCTTCCAGCATGCCGCCAATAGTATATTTAACTCATTTAATGGAAAGGAAGCTCTATGCTACAAAGCAATTTAATATTAGAGGGCGGCGGGATGCGGGGCGTTTTTACCGCGGGCGTTCTCGATTATTTTCTGGAACAGGGGCTTGCCTTTGACCGGGTGATTGGCGTATCCGCAGGGGCTTGTCATGCTTGCAGCTATGTCGCCGAGCAAAAAGGCCGCGCCTTTGCCACAGCGGTGGATTATTTGGATGACAAACGCTATTGCAGCCTGCACAGCCTGATCACCACCGGAGACCTATTTGGTGCAGAAATGCTGTATGATATTATTCCAAGGGAACTGTATCCCATTGACAACGACGCTTTTTTACAAAATTCCACCATTTTTCAAGCGGTGGTGACCAATTGCCGCACAGGACGTGCCGAGTATCCGGAAATTCACGATTTGCATAAAGATATCGGCTGGATACGGGCCTCCAGTTCTCTGCCCCTGCTGGCCCGGATGGTTTCTCTTCAAGGCGGGTTATATTTGGATGGCGGCGTCGCCGATTCCATTCCCATTCGGTACGCTATGCACTCGGGCGGCCGTCGGCATGTAGCGGTTCTCACGCAGCCCCGGGAATACCGAAAAGGCCCCAACCGGCTGCTCCCGCTGCTAAAGATAAAATACAGGAAATACCCTGCCTTGGTACAGGCTATGCAGAACCGGCATATACGTTATAACGATACCCTGGACTTTTTATATGCCATGGAATCGGCCAGTCGTGTTTTTGTTCTTCAGCCGCAGGAATCCCTAGGGATCGGCCGGGTGGAAAAACGTAAGGATAAGCTGCGCGCGGCTTACGCCGCCGGATACCGGGAGGCAAAAGACCGATTTGTAGCGCTGCTTACTTATTTACAAAACAATCAGGAGGAGACACAATGGAAAGAATCGCAGTCGCAACCGACAGCAACAGCGGAATTAACGCACGAGAGGCCGAGACTTTAGGCGTTGCTGTTTTGCCCATGCCTTTTTATATTGACGGAAAGCTGTTTTTTGAAGGAATCTCCCTGACGCAAGAGGAATTTTATGAGCGTTTGGTACAGGATGCCGATATTTCCACCTCTCAGCCTTCTCCCGGGGCGGTGCTGGAATTTTGGGAAAATTTATTGGAAAGCTATGATGCAGTGGTGTATATCCCTATGTCCAGCGGCCTCAGCGCATCCTGTCACACGGCGGATATGCTGGCACGGGAGCATTTTCCCGACCGGGTCTTTGTGGTGGACAACCAGCGGATCTCCGTTACCCAGCGCCAGTCTGTTTTAGACGCTCTGGAACTGGTGAGGCAGGGCAAGACGGCTGGTGAGATCAAGGAAATCCTGGAACGAGAAGGACTACAGGCCAGCATCTATATTGCTGTCAACACCTTGAAGTACCTCCTGAAAGGCGGAAGGGTTACCCCCGCCGTGGCAGCGCTGGGGACGGTTCTGAAAATTAAGCCGATTTTGCAAATCCAGGGGGAACGGCTGGATACGTTCAAAAAGTCCCTGGGCATGAACCAGGCGCGCAAAATCATGCTGGATGCGGCCCGCAGCGATATGGAGCAGCGATTTGCGGGAAAAAAAGTGTATATCCACGCCGCCTATACAGGCGCGCCTGAAAACGGCAAGGCCTGGCAGGAAATGGTTCAAACGGCGTTTCCGGATAAGGACGTGTATTGCGCGCCGCTGTCCCTCAGCGTCTCCTGTCATATTGGCGCGGGGGCGCTGGCCGTCACCTGCACCAAAAAGCTGGGAGAATAGCATGGCTGAAACGGTTTTAATCACCGGCGCTTCCCGGGGAATCGGCGCCGCGGCGGCCCGCCGGTTCGCCCGGGAGGGATACCGGGTTGCCTTGCATTACTATACCGGTGAAGCGCCTGCGTTGGAGCTGACAAGGGAACTGCGAAAAACAAACCCTTATATTTTTCCCGTACAGGCCGACATTCGCAGCCGTGTTTCGACTTTGGCAATGATAACGGCTGTTCAGGAGCAGTTAGGAGCCATTTCCATTCTGGTCAATAACGCCGGGGTTGCGCTGCCAGGCCTGTTTACACATCAAACGGAAGAGGAATGGGACGAAATGTTCACCGTCAACTGCAAGGGAACCTTTCTTTGCACGCAGGCGGTGCTGCCCGATATGCTTCGGCGGCAGCAAGGCTGCATTATTAACCTATCCTCTGTGTGGGGCATTACGGGCGCTTCCTGCGAGGCGGCCTACTCCGCCTCCAAGGGGGCGTTAATTGCTTTTACCAAAGCCATGGCAAAGGAACTCGGGCCTTCTCATATTCGGGTTAATTGTGTGGCTCCCGGCGTGGTGGACACGGATATGAACGCAGCGTTAACGGGCAGGGATCGGACGGCGCTGGCGGAGGAAACGCCCCTTGGCCGCATTGGGAGGCCGGCGGAAATTGCCGACGTTATTTTTTTCCTCGCTTCCCCTGCCGCGGCATTTATCACAGGACAGGTGCTCAGTCCCAACGGCGGGCTGGTTATATAATTTTTGGGAGGCGCTTTCATGCTACAGCTCAAGGATATTACAAAAAGCTATACCACCGGCGGGTTTACACAGTTGGCATTGGATCATGTCAGCCTGCAATTTCGCAAAAGCGAATTTGTCGCGATTTTGGGACAAAGTGGATCGGGCAAAACCACCTGTTTGAATGTCATTGGCGGATTGGATCATTATGACAGCGGCGATCTAATTTTCAACGGAACCTCAACCAAAAATTATAAGGACAAGGAATGGGACGCCTACCGCAATAACAGCGTGGGATTTATTTTTCAAAATTACAATTTGATTTCCCATCTCAGCATTGTGGACAATGTGGAAATGGGAATGACTCTCAGCGGCGTCTCCTCGAAGGCCAAGCATAAAAAGGCTATGGAGGTTTTGGAACGAGTAGGCTTGCGGGATCATATCCACAAAAAGCCCAATCAACTCTCCGGCGGACAAATGCAGCGAGTGGCCATTGCCAGGGCATTGGCCAATGACCCGGATATTATTTTGGCCGACGAGCCTACAGGCGCGTTGGATTCCGTCACCAGCGAACAGATCATGGATTTGATCAAAGAGATTTCCGCAGGCAAGCTGGTCATCATGGTCACCCACAACCCCGAGCTGGCGGAAAAATATGCCGACCGTATCGTCCGGTTCAAAGACGGTAAGGTGATGAGCGACAGCAGCCCTTGCGAGCAAACCGGTGAGGATGCGGAATACAGCCTGAAAAAAACCTCTATGAGCTTTTTCACTGCATTGAATTTATCCGGGCGGAATATCGCAACCAAAAAATGGCGCACCGCCCTCACCTCTTTTGCGGCAAGCATCGGCATCATTGGCATTGCGCTGATTCTGAGCCTGTCCTCCGGTTTTCAAATACAAATTGACCAGTTTCAGTCGGATGCCTTAGCCGAGTTTCCCATAACGGTTTCCCAATCCGCAATGAAAATTGACGCGGACTCCATGGCGGAACTGCGGGGCAATATGGAAGATAATCCCGCCTTCCCAGAGGGGGATGCGGTTTATCTATATGATTCCACTGAAAGCGCCATCGTGCATGAAAACAATATTACAGAAGACTATTTAACCTATTTGGAGGATATCGACCCCGCTATTTGCCGAAGCATCGGCTATACCCGCCTTGTTGGTATGAATCTGCTTTGCAAAGCCGACGGTAAGGCGCAGCCTGCTTCTGTGGCTGTAGGGATCAACATGGGTGGAGGCAATAGCGCCGACACGGCGAGTATGGCCAGCATGTCCAGCATGAGCGGCGCGGGGTTGGCGTCTTATCCGGAGCCTCTTCAGCCGGGGGAGGAGTCCTACCTATCAAAAAATTATGATGTGTTGGCAGGCTCCCTTCCTTCTAAAATAACCGACCTTGTTTTGGTGGTGGATTCCCATAACCGGGTGGATTTTACGGTTCTGCAAAATCTGGGCTACGATACCGAAGGGGTAGAATGCATCAAGTTTTCTGAAATCGTCGGCAAGGAGCTTAAGCTGATTCCCAACGACGAATATTACCAGCAAACGCCCCAGGGAAACTTTTTGCCTAATACGGATTATGAATCCATGTACAATTCTCCAAACGCTCTAACGCTGAAAATTTCCGGCGTCGTGCGAATCAAGGAAGATACGGCTCTGGGGTTCCTTGGTAACGGGATTGCGTACAGTGATGGGCTGACCGAAAAAATTCTGGAAATGGAAAAGGATTCCCAAATCGTTCAGGCGCAGCGGGCTGCTAATTATAACGTCATTAACACCGAACAACTGGATGAAGACGGGAAAAAGTCCATGCTAGCCCACCTGGGAGGCGACGCGACGCCCTTTATGGTTTACATCTATCCGGTGGATTTCGAAGCAAAAGAGGCGGTGCTTTCCTATCTAGACGCGTACAATAACGGTAAGGCGGAAGCAGATACTATTCTTTACAGCGACCTTGCCAGTACCATGACGGATATGACCGGCGGTATCATGGATGCCATTACCCTGGTGTTGGTGGCTTTTGCTTCTATCTCCCTGATCGTATCTCTGATCATGATTGGAATTATCACCTATATTTCCGTGCTGGAGCGGACGCGGGAAATTGGCGTTCTGCGGGCTTTAGGAGCGCGGAAAAAGGACATCACCCGTGTGTTCAATGCTGAAACTTTTATTATCGGCGCTTGTTCGGGGCTGCTTGGAATCGTCATTGCTTATCTGCTGACGATCCCTGTCAACATTGTGCTGGAACAGATGACGGGATTGTCCAGCGTGGCCCAGCTAAACCCGCTGCATGCGCTGGCGCTGGTTACCATCAGCATTATCCTCACCCTCATCGGCGGCATGATTCCGGCGAGAATTGCGGCAAAAAAAGACCCGGTGGAGGCTTTGCGAACCGAGTAAACAGGAAAAATGGATAGCCGGTCACCCATCAGGAAGTAAATCGATATTCGCGAGACAGCATAGCAAAACGCCATGCTGTCTCGCTTTTTCTTTGCCATGGAGTGGTCTGCTTGTCCTCATCTTATTTCAGCTTCCCCATAAATTCCAAACAACCTCCATTTTCCGCCTGCGGTGACCGCTGAATTCGTCCAGCGCATGGACGATAATTCTCTTCATAAGCTCGTTGACAATGGTGGGCATTCATTCCGTTTATCCCCCCAACTTACGGATTACTACCAAGAAACTGTCAAAGTCCGCTTTGTTTTGCTCATATGGACATACCATTTCCCACAGTTCCTGGACGAAACCGTCCGCATCTTTCCCGTGTCCGCAAGGCGCATTCTTTTATTCTGGGAAATCCTCTTGCAAAAAGCATCTATTTGCGCTATCATAAAGTCAAATATTGGACTAAAATCATGAGGCGGAGGCTATATATGGAGCGTCAAAAAATAATAGCGTATGTTAACCAATATTGTAAACTGCGAGATGTTCAATATGCCGCTTATGAAATGTATGCAAGAAAGCACGGCTTGACAGCAAAGGAGCTATTTGTACTGGATATCATTTGGTTTTCACCAAACGGTTGCTTGCAGTCTGCAATTTGCGAACGATTATCCGCAACAAAACAGACGGTGAGCGCCATTATTAAAAAGCTTTTGAAACAGGGATTTCTATCATTAACCGAGTCTGAAACAGACCGCCGAAACAAAATTGTCCGTTTTACAAACGCGGGTTTGGAATACACAAAAAAGATTATACCGCCCGCCGCTCATGCGGAAATAGACGCCATGAGCGAATTGTCTGATAAGGATATTGCTGAACTGGTGCGCCTATCAACGCTTTTTTCGAATTTTATGAAAGAAAAGCTTGACAAAATAATGGAGGTGCAGGAATGATTATTAATACAGGCGGGCGAACAGATACCGTACAATATTACGCCAAATGGCTGCTGCGCCGCTTTTCAGAGGGTTATGCGCTGACCCGTAATCCACTTTTTCCGAGCAAGATCAGCCGCTATGAATTGACCCCCGACAAGGTGGACTGCGTTGTTTTCTGCTCGAAAAACTATCAACCGATCTTACCGTACTTACATGAGATTACAGATCGTTTCAACACGTATTTTCACTATACCATTACCGCTTATGGCCAAGATATTGAACCGGGTGTACCCTCTATCGAAGAAAGCCTTCAAACGCTAATAAAACTGTCAAAGCAGGTCGGCAGACAGCGGATTGCGTGGCGGTATGACCCTGTTTTGCTTACGGAAAAATATACAATTTCACGTCACGTGGAAACCTTTGAGCGAATGGCAAGGATTCTTGCCCCTCATATTGACCGTTGCATTTTCAGCTTTGTAGAAATGTATAAGAAACTGGAAACCAATATGCCCGAACTAAGACCTCTGTCCGAAGAGGATAAGGACACTTTGGCGCACGGGTTGGGCACGCTCGCCAAGCAATACGGTATTTTCATTCAAACCTGCGGCACTAACGGAGACTTTACACGTTACGGGATTCACGCTTCTGGCTGCATGACCCTTGATATTTTGGGGAAAGCAAACGGAATTGTTTTTAAGAATTTGAAGCACAAGGGTATGCGGCAGGGCTGTCATTGTATCGAAAGCAGGGATATCGGAGCTTATAATACCTGTTTAAATGGCTGCAAGTATTGTTATGCAAATACCAAATCACATAAAGCGCGGGAGAATTATAGGCTTCATGACCCCGCCTCACCGCTACTGTTAGGC
This sequence comes from uncultured Clostridia bacterium, assembly GCA_944383495.1. Taxonomy (GTDB): domain Bacteria; phylum Bacillota; class Clostridia; order Oscillospirales; family Acutalibacteraceae; genus CALWPT01. Next base: position 20,024 of record CALWPT010000027.1, read on the forward strand.
CATGTAAAGCCGGAGGATACAATTATACAAGGGGAGCAGAAAAGCTTTTTAGCAAAGGAGCAGCTGAATCACTCTACCATGCCTGAATTATAAGAAGGAATACCGAAAGGAGATGGAAGGATGTTATCAATAAAAGACGAACAAGCAGAGCATGGACCGATAAGAAAGTTCACCTTGAAGCGATTATTCGGTTTGGGCTATGTAATATACGACGACAGCATAAATCGGCCCTTTAACGAGCCGTCTGTAATTGTGAATATTTTTTACCATAAAAAATTAAAAAATCTGCATGAAAAGACGATGATAATGATGCTGGAATGGCCGGAAGTGGAAGCCATAAATCGGGCACTTGAACCGCAGATACAAGGGCTTACGATAGAAAATGTGACAGCAAAGCGAACGGAAGTGATTGCACATCCGAACGAGGACGAATTTTGCTGACGACCTGCGGAGCCATCCATTTCCAGCATGGCGCGCCGGGGAAGCTTTTTCTAATCCTTCTGGACGGCGGTGATCAGCTCATGATCCATTTGCGAATGACGGGCCGCTTGTTACGAATCCTGGTAAGCTTGCCCGAAGAAAAACATAAGCACCTTATTTTCCAGCGAAACCACGAAAAGGGAATTGCGCTTCTCCGATACCCGCCGTTTTGGGCGGTTTTAGCTGCTGAAAGATCCATACACCGGGCTTGAAAAGCTAGGCAAAGAACCGTTTGACCTTGTTTTTTCCGCAGAATATCTAAACGCCGGTTTGAAAAAACGAAAAAAGCAATTAAAAAATGTCTGCTGAAGCAAAGTATCATTGCTAAAATAGGCAATATTTAGCCGGCGAGATTTTGTTTGCAGCGGCGCTCTATCCGGTGCGGCCTGCAAATAGTCAAACCAGAGAAGAATGGGCACGGCTTGCCGCAATCTTTCCAGATCGGCTATATCCTATTTATCGAGAAAAACAAAACGACGACGGAAGAATATTGGGAAACTAAAGGACAGAATTACCGCAATGCGCCGTTTTTACAGGTTTACGGAAAAGAGGAAAAGCCTTGTCCGATCTGCGGAAAAGTTTTTTGCCGTATGGTAATGGTTGGCGGGAGCAGAACGTTTGGCCCAAATTCTCAAAAAGATAATAAAAAATGGGAAATGTAATGTGCGCGCCTATCCTCGGGGAACGATTTAACCTGACTGCTTTACCAATATGATAAGGCCCTTTCCGCTGTGCAGCGTAAGGGCGACCTCTTGATCTAAAAATTCATTGCTGATACCGTACTGATAATTCTGCCGGATCGTCGCGTGATCCAACTCATATTGGCAGCCCTTTTCTGAAACCACCATTTCCTCCGATAGAGCGATCAGAGAGTAAAACCAGCCTTTCCGGGGCCAAAGGGTCATAAAGGGCCTCAGCAGTTCGCATTCTATATCCGGTTCTACAATTCTCCCCCATGCGCCGGCAGCCTGCAAAAAATCCAGCAAAAATAAATTGGCAAGACTATGATCCAACCGCCCGCCAGTCACAGCAAATAAAAGAAATTCCCGGCAGCCTGCCTCCAGCCCCACGCGCGCCGCAGTATAGGAATCCGTATCGTCCTTTTGGGGACTCAGACGGATCACACGGGAGGCGGAAATGTCTTGGCTATGAACGGAATCCATGTCACCCAGAAACACATTCGGCACTATGCCAGCCCGCAAGGCATAATCATATCCCCCGTCGGCACAGATTACGTAATCCTCGGGACGGACGTGACTTTTCAGGAGCTCTGGGTCAAATCCCGGCGCCGCTCCGATAATAATTCCTCTCATAGCTGCCAATCCTTTATATGCTTCACTTCCTCATACATCGCACGGTAGCTTTGCATACGCTCCTCCTCCAGTTCACCCTTTTCCAATGCCTTTAATACCGCGCAGCCCTTTTCCTTCGTATGGGAGCAGCCCGTAAACTGGCATTTCCCAATATATGGCGCCAACTCCCGAAAAGCAAACTGAAGGTTTTCCTTCCGAATCTTTTCCCAGCCTGCTGTGTCAAAAGAAGAAAAGCCCGGCGTATCCGCCAGATGACCGCCGGCACAGGCATATAATTCCACATGCCGGGTAGTATGCCGGCCCCGCCCCAGTTTTGGGCTGATCTCACCCGTTTGCAGCGCTAAAACCGGATCCAGCCTGTTGAGAAGCGTGGATTTTCCTACGCCAGTATTACCCGCAAAGGCGCTGATCTTCCCCGCCAACCGTTTTTTTACCTCCATCACGCCTTTACCCGAAGCGGCGCTGGTAATCACAACATCAAATCCCGCGTGTGTATAGATTCTCACAATTTCTTCATAGGGAGCAAGATCGGTTTTTGTAATCACTAAAACCGGTGTAATTTCTTGGTCGTCAGCCGCGGCAGTCATACGATCAATAACCTGAAAATTCGGCGCGGGTTCAGCCGCGGACACCACGATAAACAATTGATCCAAATTGGCCAATGGCGGCCGGCACAGGCTGTTTCGCCTAGGCAGCAGCGAATCAATTGAATGATATCCGGTCTCCCGCAGCGAAACTTGCGCCAGATCCCCCACCAATGGAGAAATTCCCAATTTCCGAAAAGTCCCCTTGGCCTTGCATTCCAGTATGCAGCCGCCGGCCTCTACCGTGTAGACGCCGGCGACGAGCTTCGTAATAAGCCCTTCCATCAATCGTAGATTTTTTTCGGGACCCAATTGGCCACAGGCACAGTTGGCTGATCCGTAGATGTGGGCGGCACAGTGCTTTCCGCAGTTGTCGTCTCGATTAAGGTTTTCCAGTCGTCCAGCGGGTAAGCCGTTGTTTGTCCGCTGACAAAATCAATGTCAAACTCCATATAATCCTGTTTATTCAGCCGGATGATCAGTTTATCTGTGCGCTTGGTGGATTTTACCGTCAGGCTATAAGAGACCGCAATACTGGGATTAACCACCCGTTGGTCAATTCTTTGTCCGCTGAGCCAGGCCTCACTGGTCACCTCCTTGTTGAGTTCCACAGGAAGCTTCACTTCAATATACACGGAATATTCCTTCGGCGCAGTAGTCGGCGATACGCCGCTGCTGACAGTTAGATTCACCGTGTTTCCCTTAGCGTACAATTCTCCCTCTTTTGGATCCTGAGACAGAACGGTGTCTTTGGGCGATAAATCGTCTGTCTCTGTCACGGTTCCCAGTTTAAAGCCCTCCTGTTCCAGCCGCTTTTTGGCGTCATCCTTAGAAAGAGTTGTCACATCGGGAACAATGCCATACAAAATTTCCGGGCCGCTGCTGACATACAGCGTAATTTCCTGCCCGGTCTCCACATCGGTGCCCGCGGGAGGATCGGTTTCAATGACAATCCCCTGCGCGACCTTGTTGTGGGCCTGCTGCACAATCTTATATTTCAGGCCAAGGCCCTCCAGGATCTGAATAGCAGTCGTTTCGTTTTGATCGGCCAGCTGCTCCAGCCGGATGGTTTGCTTGCCCAAACTGACTCGGACACGAATAGTTGCATTATTCTTCTTCACGGTCTTGGTGTCATCTGGATTTTGATACGTAATTTGCCCTTTTTCATATTCAGAACTGTATTCCCAGTTCTCCCTATAAATCTCAAACGCGCTGTACTGCGGGTCCGCCTTAACCTCGTCATAATCCTTGCCAATCAGATTTGGAACCTGTAGCTCGCCCTTGTTGTTAAAGGGAAATATCCCACCGAAATACAGGCCCACAAACAGCCCCACAATTGCAATTACCAAAACGAATGCCCCGGCAATTCCAGCCAGAACAGGAATAACCGGCGATTTTCCCTCTGCATCTTCCTCCTCATCGTCTCCACTAGTTTTGCCCACATCGGGAATATATTTAGTTGGCTCATCGTCGATGAACATATCGTATCCAAATACAATCTCGGGATTCTCCTCCAGTTTGACGAGGTCAGCAAGCATTTCCGACGCGCTGGCATACCGATTGGCAGGATCCTTTTGCATCGCCTTAATGATGATTTCCTCCAGCCCTTTCGGGATCGAGGGGTTCAATTCCCGGGGCATGACTGGATTGTTTTGGAGCTGCATGATGGCAACCGACACGGCGCTGTCCGCCTCAAAAGGCAACCGCCCGGTCAGCATTTCATACAAAAGCACGCCCACTGAATAAATGTCGGCTTTTTCATCTGTAAAATCTCCGCGGGCCTGCTCCGGGCTAATGTAATGAACGGAGCCTATCGCTTTATCCGTAATGGTTTTCTGTTCGCTGCGGGAAAACCGGGCAATGCCGAAATCCGTTACCTTAATTGTGCCGTCAGCCAAAAGCATGATATTTTGCGGCTTAATATCCCGGTGGACGATCCCCTTGCTGTGCGCATGCTGCAACGCCTGGAGCACCTGGCGGGTAAAATAAACCGCGTCGTTCCACCGGATCACAGACTGCTGGGCAATGTATTCCTTTAATGTTATGCCGTTAATATATTCCATAACAATATATTGGAGAATATCGCCAAAGCTGACGTCGTACACTTTGACAATATTGGGATGATTCAGAACCGCAATGGCCTTGGATTCATTCTGAAACCGGCGCCGAAACTCCTTATTGGCCAGAAATTCCTCTTTTAAAATTTTAATGGCTACGATCCTGTCATCCAAGCTGTCATAGGCTTTATAAACCACAGCCATGCCGCCCGAGCCAATCAGTTCCCGGATTTCATATCGTCCGTCCAGGCGCTTTCCGACAAATCTATCATCCATTTTCAACACTCCAGTTTCTTATAAGGCTATGGTAACCACCGTAATGTTATCGCCCCCGCCGCTGCGGTTGGCAGCGTTGATAAGCGCATCGGGGAGTTCATACAACGGCACAGAGGAAGAAATTGACAAAATTTCCTCCGTATCCACAAAATTGGTTAATCCGTCAGTGCACAGAAGTAAAATATCATCCGGCTCCATCTCAATTTCATCATAATCCACTTCAATGCTCTCGCTGACGCCCAGCGCTCGGGTAATGACATTTTTTCGAGGATGAAACCGAGCCTCATCAGGGGTAAGCTGGCCGTTTTCCAGCATAGACTGAACTACAGAATGGTCTTTCGTGATTTGTAGGATTTTACCTTCCCGTATCAAATAGGCTCGACTGTCGCCTGCATGCGAAATATGCGCCGTATTGCAGTTCAGTACTGCGCAAACCACGGTCGTTCCCATCCCGGCCAGCGTTTCATTGGCGTTTGCCATATCAAACACAACAATATTAGCCGCGTTAACCGCCGTTTCTATCATGCGTCTGACTGAATTGGAGCTCATTCCCATCCGGTAGCTGGCGTTGATTTGATCCACAATGGTCTTAACAGAAAGCTCGCTGGCAATATTGCCTCCGTTAGCGCCGCCCATGCCGTCACACACAACGGCGTAAATCACGCCTCCGGGCAGTTCCCCCGCCCCATATGCATCCTGGTTGGTGGCACGCACCACGCCCTTATGGGTCGCACTGGCGATCTTCATCCCCTTCATCACCTCTTTCACAAGGGGGCTCGTTCTTCACAGCCTTCCGCAGTTGTCCGCAGCTGGCGGAAATATCTGCGCCCAATGTCCGCCGGACGGTCGCATTAACTCCGTGCTTGTTTAATATATTTTGAAAACAGCGCAGGCGTTGTTTCCCGCTGCTGGAAAAAGCTGATTCTTTCACCGAATTCGCCGGAATCAGGTTCACATGGCACAGCATGCCCTTTAATTGATTTGCCAGCATTCGAGCGCAATCATCCGAATCATTGAGGCCGTTGATCATAGCATACTCAAAGGAAATCCGCCGCCCGGTTTCTTTTGTATACTCCCGGCAAGCAGAAAGCAGTTCCTCTACCGGCCATTTTCGGTTGACAGGCATAATCCGGCTGCGAATTTCATCGTTGGGCGCATGAAGCGACACCGAAAGGGTGATTTGCGATTTTTCCGCCGCCAGCTCCCGGATTCGATCCACAAGCCCACAGGTGGAAAGAGAAATATGCCGCGCGCCAATAGAGAGTCCCTTTTCCTCGCCCACCAATTTCAAAAATCGCATGGTCTGGTCAAAATTATCCAGCGGCTCCCCCATTCCCATCAAAACCACATTGGAAATGCGAACGTTTAAATCCCGGGAGGCGGTAAAAATCTGAGAAAGCATTTCCCCAGCAGTCAGGCAGCGTTCCATGCCGCCGATGGTGGAAGCGCAGAAGGCGCATCCCATCCGGCATCCCACCTGGGTGGAAATGCAAATGCTTCTGCCATGTTTATATTCCATTACAACGGACTCCACATATTTCCCATCCCGCAGCCGAAACAGATATTTGACCGTCCCGTCAATTTGTGAGATAAACTTACGTTCAATCCGGGCAAAGGAGATATAGGCCCGATTGGATAGAGCCCTACGAAAATCGACAGGCAGATTGGTAAGCTGTTCAAAGTCCTCCGCGCCTTTCAGCATCCAATCAAACAACTGGTTTCCCCGAAAGGCCGGCTGCCCCAGTTCCTTCGCCAGCGCCGCCAGTTCTTTCCGGGTCATTGCCTTTAGGTCTTCCAAGGAGTCACCTCTTTTTCACGAATGCGGCAAGAAAAAACCCGTCAGTATGATGCATATGCGGAAGCAGGGTCAGAATATGTCCCGGCTGAGAATACCCTCTTTCCATATAAGGCAAAATCTCCAGAGGAGCAAAATCCCCATGCTCGTCCAAAAATCGGTTGGCATTTCCTTCGTTTTCCAAGCGATTCAACGTACAGGTGGAGAAAAGCAAAACGCCGCCTGGCTTGACATACTGCGCGCTTATACATAGTAAAGAATACTGCTTTGCGGCCAGCTTGTCAAGGTTTGTTACAAGATTGTAACCAGCAGACTCATACAAATAACGGATTTCCGGTTTTTTTCCGATAATGCCGAGGCCCGAACAGGGCAAGTCGCAAAGCACCCAGTCAAAGAAGCCTAAAGCAGGATCGAACGTTCCTGCATCCCCTTCTTTTGCACAGATTGACGACAGTCCAAGCCGCTTTGCGCCCTGCCGAATCAATCCCACCCTCTGGGGATGCAGATCCAGTGCCGTCACCTCTCCACGGTCTTCCATGAATTGCGCCGCGGTAAAGCTTTTTCCGCCCGGCGCGGCGCAGACATCCAACAGCCGTCCTCCCGGCCGAAGCCCTAACGCCTTCACACACAGCTGAGACGCCATATCCTGTACATGAAAAAGCCCTTCCTGAAAAGAAGCCAGCCGCTGCAAATCACCGCTGTTTTCCAGCAAAAGACAGTTCTCTATTTCACAAGCGTGAACCTTGATTCCCTCCGCGGTCAGTCTTTCCCGCAGGGCATCCGCAGTCGTTTTACAGGTATTGACCCGAATATATAAACGCTGCCGCTCCAGAAACGAAGCGAGAATATCTTTTGCCAAATCTTTCCCATAGTCTTCCATAAAATGCTCCGCCAACGCGCGAGGGCAGGAATATTCCACGCAAAGCCGGTCCATGGGATCGTTCGGCAGCGGAATCTCTCTTCCTCCCCGCTCCACGGATCGAAGCACACCATTAACAAAACCAAACGCCTTATGTTCTTTCGACTCCTTCACAAGCCGAACCGATTCATTGACCGCGGCGCTGGGCGGAATTTTATCCATATACAAAAGCTGATATGCGCCCAGGCGCAGGCACTCCAGCGTGTACGGGGCAATCTGATCCAGCCCGCGCTTGGAATGCTTGGAAATCACGTAATCCAATGTTTTCCTGCGTTCCAATACCCCGTAAAACAAAGCGGCGGCAAGGGCGCTGTCCCGTTCATTCAAGCCCGCGGCATGCAACGCCTGATCCCAAACAATGTTGGAATACCCATGGTCCTGGTTGACGCGAAGCAGCGCCCTTGCCGCAATTTTTCTCGCATTAGCCATAAAATGCTCCGTTTCCTAGTTCCGCCGGTTTCCTGTCAGGCGAATGATATAATATAGCAGCGTCATCAAGGATTGCAGCATACTTGCAACGTAGGTCATGGCGGCGGCAGTGAGCACCCTCCGGGCGCCCTCGGTCTCCTGCGGGCCGAGCAGGTTCCCTTCTCGAATGGCGGCCAAAGCCCGCCGGCTTGCATTAAATTCCACCGGAAGGGTACAGACCTGAAACACAAAAACCGATGCAAACAATGCCAGTCCCGCCCAGATCAAAGTGGTATTGGCAAGATACGCCCCAACAAACGCCATGATCAGCCCGATCAACGGGCCGAACCGTGTCAACGGAACCAAGGACTGGCGGATCCTGATGGGAAAATACCCCTTGGCGTATTGCAGCGCGTGCCCCGTTTCATGAGCCGCAATGCCCACCGCCGCAACCGTCGCGCCATGGTAAACCTCTTCTGACAGCCGAATCACGTTTTTGCGGGGATCGTAATGGTCGGTTAAACTGCCGGATATACATTCCACTCCCACGTCCATGATTCCGTTCTCCGCCAGGATCATCCGGGCCGCCTGCGCCCCCGTCAATCCGCTGCCAGTAGGACGGCGGCTGAATGTGGAATAAGCGGAACGCACCGAAATCTGCGCCAAAATCATCAAAGCCAGCGGAGGCAAAACCATCAGCCAGTACAATGGATCAAAATACGCGTAATATCCGCCCATGGTTGATACTCCCTTAAAAAATAATTTCTGCTTAGTATGCCCTGGAACAAGCCCCAGCATTCACAAAAGCCGTGCTCCTGTTTCCAGCGGAAAGCCCCGCAAAAGCTCCTGTGCCGCCATCCTCCTTTTGCCTTCCAGTTGCACCGCCGTCAGCTGCAAAACTGCCCCATCCCCGCAGGCGACAGCCAGCCTCTTTGTATCAACAACGGTTCCAAAAGCGGCTTCTGTTCGCTCCGGCAAAACCCGGGAGGCATAGACCTTAAGCCGTTTTCCCCGCAATTGGGTATGAGCACCCGGCCAGGGATTCAGGCCCCGGATCTGATTGTGGATTTCCCGGGCGGAACGGCTCCAGTTGATGGGAGAAAGTTCCTTTGTCAGCATGGGAGCCAGTGTAGCGTTCTTTTCCTCCTGCTTGATGGGAGTCAAGGTGCCATCCTCCAGCCCTTGCAAGGTCTTCAGCAGCAAGGGGCCGCTCATTGCCTTCAGCCGGTCAAATAATTCTCCGGCGGTTTCCTCTTCCCCGATTGTGGTCTCGGCAGCTAAAAGAATCTCGCCCGTATCCATTCCCGCGTCCATTTTCATGGACGTGACGCCTGTTACCGAATCTCCATTCAGTACAGCCCATTGAACCGGCGCCGCGCCCCGGTATTTGGGCAACAGGGATCCGTGAATATTCACACACCCCAGCGGCGGGATGTCTAAGATTTCCTGCGGCAGGATTCTTCCATAGGCCACCACTACAATGCAGTCCGGATTCAAATTTCGCAGACGGGAAATTTCTGCTTCATCCCGGACCCGCTCCGGCTGAAACACCGGGATGCCGCGGGATAAGGCAAATTCCTTCACCGGCGGCGGGGTCATAGCATACCCCCGTCCTTTCGGCTTATCCGGCTGTGTGTAAACCGCAGCCAGATCATACCCTCCATCCGCCAAAGCCTCCAAGCAGGGAACGGCAAAATCCGGCGTGCCCATAAATACAATTCTCATCAATATTCGTCCTCTGTCAGCGCCCGGATCATCACGTCCTTAACGGTGATCCCGTCCAGGTGGTCAATCTCATGGCACAGGCCTACCGCCTTGCGCCCCTCGCCGGTTACAGTGAATTTTTTGCCATACCGGTCGTAGGCTTCCACAACCACCTTCGCCGGGCGGTTAACCACCGCGTCAATTCCCGGAAAGGACAGACAGCCCTCCACGCCCTGCACCTTGCCTTTTTTCTCAATAAACACCGGGTTTACCAGCTCTAAATATCCATCCTCGGCATCCACCACACAGACCCGGCGCATAATGCCCACCTGAGGCGCGGCAAGGCCGTAGCCGTTGGCAGCGTGCAGGGTCTCCCGCATATCGTCCAAAAGTGTGTGAAGCTTTTCGTCAAAGACTTCAACGGGACGGCAGACCTTATGCAGAATGTCATCCCCGATCATACCTTCCTTTACAATGGTACGGATTGCCATAACAACATCATTCCTTTTGTATATTGTATGAAATAAGAATTTACCCGTTAGCTAAACCAGCCAAGGACGCGATTGCACGCCGATCAACCATTGGCCGTTGTGCTATAAAATGGAATCGGGGTTCATATCAGCGAAAGCGGTAATTGTTTTAGACACGCCTGACCGCCCAAAATCTGATAGACACACGGAAATCAATTCCCGCAGTCTGCGGTTATTTTTGCATTTCAGAATAATTCGGTAGCGGAACTTCCCGGCTATTTTAGAAACGGCAGCTGGACCCGGGCCCAGCGCAATCAGCTTCACATCCCCATATTCTCCTGTTATTTTACGCTTAAGCATGCCGAAAAATGCCTGAGCCCCGGCTTTGACCTCGTCTTTATCTTCCCCCACAAAGCCGATGACGCAAATATCGCAGTATGGCGGGTAAACCAGAAGCCTTCTCGCTTGAATTTCGGCGCTGTAAAACGCCTTGTAGTCCTGAGCGGCGGCCAACCGAATCACCGCATTCTGCGGTGCGATGGTCTGCACAACCGCGATACCCGCCTGCTCCCCTCTTCCCGATCGCCCCACTACCTGGGTCAAAAGAGAAAAGGTACGCTCAGAGGCACGGAAATCATCCCCAAATAAGGTGTTATCCGCGCCGATGACGCCCACCAGCGTAACGTTGGAAAAATCCAAGCCCTTGGCGACCATCTGGGTTCCCAGCAGAATATCGTATTCCCCGTTTCCAAAGGCGGACAGCAACTCCTCATGGGCATTGCGGGTCATGGTGGTATCCGCGTCCATCCGCAGGATACGCGCGCCGGGAAATAAGGCCCGCAGCTCCTCCTCAGCCTTTTGGGTCCCGGCACCGGCATATCGCAAAGCGGGCCTGCCGCATTGTGGACACTGCTGGGTAAATTCCCGGGAATGGCCGCAATAATGGCACAGCAGTCTGTGATTTGCGGAATGATAGGTCAAAGAGATAGAGCAGTTCGGGCAGCTTTCCACATAGCCGCAGGCGGCGCAGGAAACGTATGTATTTCGTCCCCTGCGGTTCAGCAGCAGGATGGACTGCCGGCCCGCGTTCAGATTGCTTTGCAGCTCATCTGCCAGCCGCCGGCTAAGCACGCCTGTGTTCCCCGCCATTTGCTCCCCGCACATATCCACCGTGACAACCTCAGGCAGCGTGGCGTTTCCGTAACGCTTTTCCAGCGTACATAACGCATATTTCCCCATCATAGCCGCGCTGTAGCTTTCCAGCGAAGGGGTAGCGGAAGCCAGAACCAAAAGACAGCCGTGATACCGGGCGCGAAAACGGGCGACATCCCGGGCGTGAAACTTAGGAGCATTCTCTGATTTATAAGTGTGCTCCTGCTCTTCGTCCATAATGATAAGGCCCAAATCATCAAAGGGGGCAAACACAGCCGAACGGGTTCCAATGGCTATGCGGGCCTCGCCCCGCTTGACCCGTTTCCATTCATCCATCCGCTGACCAAGGGCCATGGCGCTGTGAAACACTGCGATCTTGCCGCCGTAACGCCTGTGAAAAATATCCAGCGTCTGCGGCGTCAGGGCAATTTCCGGAACCATGACAATCACAGATCTTCCTGATTGTATGACACTGTCGATCAGTTTTAAAAAAACCTGGGTTTTTCCGCTGCCGGTCACACCGTATAAAAGGGCGGTTTGGCCCTGCTTTGCCGTTGTATAGGGCAAAAGCGATGTGTAAGCCTTTTCCTGCTCACGCGTCAGGGAGATCACTGTTTGCTCCGATTCCGCTTGCCGATCCGCATATGGATTGCGGTATACCTCCTGCTCAAAGTCCTCCAGTATTCCTTTTTTAATTAGGCCCGTAATTACACTGCCGGAAGTTCCTGTAAAGTAACACAATTCCTTCATGGAAGCAGCGCCAACCTCGGAAAGCAGGTTCATTACCGCCTCCTGCTTGGCGGTTAAACGCGCGGGGGGATCCGCATCCGGCACAGGGCGGACCATGCGAACCGACGCGTCCCCCAACCTGCGAACCGCGCTGTCAACGCGGCAAAGAAGCTTCTTTTTAACCATTTGATCCGGCAAATCACTATCTTTGTCTAAACCCATGAGTTCCAGCAGTTTTCCTCGCTCCACTGTTGCGCGGCTGCGCAGCAGCATAGAAAGCAGCCGGGCCTCTTCTCCCTGCAGCCCCTCCGGAATTTCCTCCACCGCGGCTCTGTACGAAGCAACCAGCCGCATTCCAATGCCCGCTGGAAATAATGCGCGAAAGGCCTCGAAGTAGGTGCAAAAGGTGTGTTCCCGTAGGAAAACGCCAAGCCGAAGCATTTCTTTCGACAAAGGCGGTTCCTCATCCAAAAGAGAATGAATCGGTTTTAAACGGTCAATTTCCCCCTCATGGGCGAGCGCCAGAATCATTCCCTGACGCTTGCGGTTTCCCTTGCCAAAGGGAACCAAAACCCGACATCCAGGCAGCGCCCTTCCCCGAAGGTCAGGGGGAATAAGATAGTCGAAAGGCTTGTCGAAATGATAAGCAGCCTGTTCGACAACGACCTTTGCAATACCGGCTGCATTCACTCGACAAGCCTCCTCTCACCCCATCAGGAAAACGGTCATTCGTGGCATTTGTAGCTGCACAATAAATTAATCGCCGCATTAACCGGTTTTTCCACTAGCACGGTTTTGTTTTCCTCTGCGTTTTGAGCGATCGTCCGTGCTGTCTTGGCGACGTCCAGAACCAACTGGTACCGGCTGCCGTACACACGGATCAATTTACCAATTGCGGGATTCAGCATCTTTTTGCACCTCTTTCATAAATTCGCCCATTTCTTGATTGGTACATTTATGAGCGCGTAGAATTGCCAATATATCACCGACGGCTGTTTCCAATTCGTCGTTGACCACCAGATAATCATAAACGCCCGCCTGGGATATTTCCCGTGCCGCTTCTGCCAAGCGCCTTTTCACTACCTCGGCGGTTTCTGTTCCCCGCCCACTCAGACGCTCGCGTAAAACCGCCATGGAAGGGGGCAAAATAAAAATAGAAGGGGTTTGGGGAAGCAAGCTCCGCACCTTCTGCGCCCCGTTTACGTCAATTTCCAATAAAACGTCATATCCATCGGCCAGCCAATTCTCAATAGGCTTTTTGGGGGTGCCATAGTAATTGCCCAGGTATTCATTATACTCCAAAAAAGCGTTTTGCGCCAGCAAGCGCTCAAATTCCCCCCGGGAAATAAAATGATATTTTTCCCCTTCCCGTTCCCCCTCACGCATAGCGCGTGTAATAGTGGAAATGGAAAGCTTTACCCGCGGATCTGCTGTCAGCACTTCCTTTAAAATCGTATCCTTTCCGCAGCCGGAAGGGCCCGATAGAATGAACAGACGCCCCTTTTTAAGCATCCTCTTCCAGCTCCTCGTCATCCATTTCATCATAATCGTTTACTCGGGCTGCCACCGTCTCCGACTGGAGATAAGTGAGGATAATATGCCCCGAATCCGTAAAAATCACCGCTCGGGTACGGCGGCCGTGCGTCGCGTCAATCAGGCTCCCCTGCTCTTTGGCCTCCTGAATCAACCGTTTGATAGGAGCGGACTCCGGGCTGACGATCGTAATGATCCGGGCGGAATTAACCATGTTGCCAAACCCGATATTTACCAGCTTCATAAAAAGGTTCCAGCCTTTCCAGTGATATTATTCAATATTTTGCACTTGTTCCCGAATTTTTTCAATTTCCGATTTCATATCCAGCACCGCCCGGGTAATTTCAACATCCTGGGCCTTGGAGCCAATGGTATTGGTTTCCCGGTTGCATTCCTGTACAAGAAAGTCCAGCTTTCGGCCTACCGGCTCGGGCGCGTCCAGCAGTTCCCGCATTTGGGACAGGTGGCTGCGCAGTCGCACCGTTTCCTCCGCCACGGCGATCTTATCAGCAAAAACCGCCGTCTCCGTCAACAGCCGCTGCTCGTCCGCCTCCGCGCTGTCCAGCAGCTCCCGCACCCGTTCCTCCAGCCGTTCCCGATAAGCCTGCACGGTTTTCGGCGACTGGGACTCCACAAACGCGACCTTGGCCTCCAACACGCCGCACCGGTTCAAAATATCCGCCTTCATGCGGGCCCCCTCTGTTTCCCGCATGTGAATAAATTGCTCCAACGCCGCAGTCGCTGCCCGGCCGACCTGCTCCCATAGCGCTTCCTCATCCTCCGGCTCCTTGGATATCGTCAATACATCCGGATATCTGGCTACCTGTTCCGCTGTCACGGTATGAGGCAGCCCGTATTGCTCGCCGATTTCCCGCAGGGCGCTGATATACCCTTTTGCCACCGTATGATTTACAGTTATAACCGTTCCAGGCATATTCAGTTGGTTGACCGTTAAAAACAGATCAATCTTTCCCCGGAAAACACGAGATTGAACTAAGCCTTTCAGCTTGTCCTCCAGAAACGAATACTGCCTGGGGACACGGGCAGAAAATTCGAAAAAGCGATGGTTAACCGACCGGATCTCGCAGGTCAGCTCCATAGATCCCTCCACAGACGCTTGAGCCCGGCCATATCCCGTCATGCTTTTCAGCATGGAAACACACATCCTTTAACAACGCACAATCATTTGTTTTAGATAATTATTGTAACAAACTATATGATTGTCTGTCAAGCAAATGGTAGTATTTACCTTATGTTTTTTTCATAAATTTCTTATTTAGTGATAAACTAAGTTTGGCAGGAAAAAGCGAAACAAATTCAGCGTTTGCAAGCTTTATCGTGCCCGCTGTTTTTTGTACCCTCGGGCACGGAAAGCAGCGTTTTTTTTACAGCTGCCTGGCTATGAACATATTATCTATACGAATCATTATCCAGCCGCGCGTCCGAGTCCTTGGCATGAATCAAAATATGCCCAGTCTATCACAGCGCGATTGCGGGCTCTCCTGCCCCAGAGCGGCAACCTGCCTTCCGGGGATCAAACAGCAAAGCTGTTTGATCCCCGGAAGGCTTTTTTCCGCGCCATACCAACAGCCAAATATAAACTGCGGTCGGGTGAGCATGCAAGGATAGGCTCCCCATGGCCCGCCTAGTCCTTGCAGCTGTCAATACAGTACTGATACCAATAAGGCATAATACATTTCATAAAATTGTGTTGCAAAATACAAAATAAATGGTATAATATAAGCAGTTTTTCTGGAAGGAGCAAACGCGATGAGGCCATATCTTTATATTGCCAAGGTGCGGATGCTCTCCGCTTTGGCATACCGGTTCGATGTTTTATCGTCAATCGTTATCCAGTGCCTGGCTGTGATCGCCTCCTGTTTTTTCTGGATTGCGGCCTATGGGAACCAGCAGGCGGCCTTAGGCGTCACCCGGGATCAAATGTTGACCTATACCGTCATGTCCAGCACATTGGCCTGCCTGCTTACCATGAATGTGGAAAACCGAATTGCAGCCAGCGTCCAGAAAGGATCCGTCGCACTGGATCTTCTAAAGCCTGTGAATATATTTGGTATTTATCTGTGGGAGGATATTGGCAGCGTTGCCATTGCCTTTCTTCAAAACGCCGTTCCGCTGCTGTTGATCGGAGCTTTATTTATTGTTGCTCCTGTTCCCGCGTCGGCGGCTCACTTTCTGCTGTTTATTCTCAGCGCGGCGTTTAGTTATATGATTAATTGGCTAATCGCGGCCTTGTTTGGGATGTGGTCCTTTCGTATCGTCAGGATCTTTCCCCTCTTATGTATGAAGGGACATATGATTCGCCTTTTATCTGGGAGTGTCATTCCGCTGTGGTTTTTTCCGCAATGGCTGCAAACGGTTCTCAGTTTCCTGCCCTTTCGGTATATTTATCAGTTGCCTCTCAGTGTTTATATTGGCATTTTATCCCCCCGCGAAACCGCGGCGCAGATGGGGATCCAGTTTATTTGGATTCTGCTTTTGGGATGCTTGTTTTTTGAAATTAAAAAAGGCGTTACCCGACATCTATTGGTGCAGGGAGGTTGACTGCCAATGCTAAAAACCATTCGCTATTATGCGGGCATGGGAATTTATTATATAAAGCTTTCCCTTTTAGGGTGGATGGAATATCCAATGAATCTAGCGGCATGGCTGGGAACCAATCTGCTTCAGTTTTTAGTGGGATTTGCCACCATCAAATTTGTCGTGCAGGAATTCGGCGCACTGAACGGATGGACGTATTCTCAAATTGCTTTTTTATATGGTCTTGCCATGCTCTCCCACGCCTTTTCCATTATCCTGTTTATCCAGACCTGGCATATTGGGGGCATTATGCTGGCAGGCGAGCTTGACCGCTTTCTGCTTCGCCCCATGAACGTTTTATTTCAATTTTTATTTATGGATTTTAACCTGATTGGATTGACGGATCTGCTGCCGGGCGTAATTATCTTTATCTACGGCTGCATGCAGGTGCGTTTTTCCTGGACGCTGTACAGTACCCTGGCAATCATGGCCGTGCTATTTGGCGCGACGTTGATCCGGGGAGCATTGTTCATGGCAACTGGATCCATTGCGTTTTGGACGAAAAGCAACAGTGACTTCTCAGGGATAAATCTTAATATTATGGATCGCACCACCATGTATCCATTGACCATGTATCCCCGGATCATACAAATGATTTTTACTTTTGTTCTGCCCTTTGGATTCATCAGCTTTTTTCCGGCAAGCGCTTTTTTAGGAATGGACAACGGCTTTTCGTTCCCTTCCTGGATTATTTGGTTCACGCCGGTGGTTGGAATTGCCGTTTTCACGCTGTCGTGCCTGTTGTTCTGTGCTGGACTGCGTAAATACGACAGCGCAGGGTCTTAACCCACAGAAAGGAGAACGACAATGCCGTTGATCAAGGTAAATGATTTAGTAAAGGAATACACTGTCATTAAAAAAGGCAAAGGCCTGAAGGGCGCCTTAAAAAGCCTGTTACATAAAGAAAAAGAGATTCTTCGGGCAGTAAATCACATCAGCTTTTCGATTCAGCATGGGGAAATTGTCGGTTACATCGGGCCCAATGGCGCAGGCAAAAGCACTACTGTTAAAATGCTCTCTGGGATTCTTTCTCCCACCTCGGGAGAGATTCTCATTGACGGACTATCTCCGCAAAAGGATCGAAAACGGGTTGTGCAGAATCTGGGCGTGGTATTTGGACAGCGTTCCCAGCTCAATTGGGATCTGCGGCTGGGAGAAAGCTTCGAGCTATTAAAACGGATTTATCGTATTGATGACAGGCAGTATCAAGAGAATCTTGCCATGATGGACGCCATTCTAGAAATCCATAAATTTATTCACACGCCTGTTCGCCAGCTGTCGCTGGGGCAGCGGATGCGGGGCGACCTGGCCGCCGCGATGCTGCATTCTCCTCAGGTTTTGTTTCTGGACGAGCCGACCATTGGCCTCGACGTGGATGGAAAACAAGCGATTCGAAAATTCGTCAAGGAAATAAACCGTCTGAAACAAACCACTGTGATCCTCACGACCCATGATCTGGGCGATATACAGGAGCTGTGCAGCCGTTTGATTATCATCAGTGAAGGAACCATTGTTGAGGACGGGTCCCTCAGCGATTTAATAGACCGGATTGCGCCGTACCGCATTCTCCATGTGGAACTGTACGAGGAAGCAGAGCTTCCGATCCATCCGCTGGCAGAAAAAATTAGACAGGATGGCACCGCAGCTGTATACCGATTTGATAAAAAGAAGGTCACGGCCGCGCAGCTGATTGAAGATTTATCCTGCTTTTGTAAAATGAAAGATTTCCGTCTGGAGGAAGCCAGAATTGAAGATATTATTCGGGCGGCGTACCACAAAAAGGAAAAATTGGAAGGCGTTTAGCCGCTGATACGGGCTCTGCCGGCGATACCGATGGAGCCTTTGCATGAACGCCTATGTCATTTTATTGGAAAAGACTGGTTTTTTATAAGTCGTCATGGTATAATATAATAAATGGAAAGTCTATTTATGATCCTGCTGATGCAACCGGCGGTTTGGCGATTGAAAGATTGGCAAAATAAATGCTCGTTAACAAAGCGATCTCTTTTATAGAAAAATGGCGTCTTGACTACGTCTTGAAAAAACTGCTGGCAACAAAATAAAGGATGAATCGTATGGAGTTAAATAAAAGCAATGTAAAAAAAATTATTGGTATCGTTATCATTGCAATTTTGGCGTTTCTTGGAATTCAAAATTTCACTTCAGTCCTTAAAGGAGCGGCATTTGTACTTAAGCTTTTTTCTCCGCTCCTAATCGGTTTTTGTCTGGCGTTTATTATGAACGTGCCTCTCAAGCTGTTTGAAGAAAAAGTCTTTTCCTTTCTCAATAAACGCAATTTTAAGACCTGGAACAAGCTTCGCCGTCCCCTTTGCCTCATTTTAACCTTCGGCGTTTTTATTGGCGCAATCTGCGTTTTGTTGTTTCTGCTGATTCCCGAGTTGCAGCGTACGGTTGCTATGTTTATTGAAAATCTTCCGGCTTATTTAGATAATTTACAAAGCTTTGCCGATGATGTGGTCGCCTTTTTTACCGGATCCAGCCAATCCTTGGATGGCGTTCATATCGACTGGGATAGGTTAAATCAGTCGGTCATGAATTTTCTTAACCGATATTCCTCTTCTATGCTTGACACAACCTTTCAAATTACCACCTCCATTTTCAGCGGTGTTTTCAATTTTATCGTGGGCCTATTTTTTTCCGTTTACATGCTGTTACAAAAGGAAAAGCTGAGCCGCCAGTTCCAGCGGGCTTTGTACGCCTTTTTCCCCAAGCCCAAAGCCGACCGTGTTCTTTCCGTGGGCCAACTGTCCGGCAAGACCTTTTCCCGTTTTGTTACCGGCCAGTTTACCGAGGCCGTTATTACAGGCAGCTTGTGTTTTATTGGCATGAAAATTATGAATCTCCCCTATGCCTCCGCCATTAGCATGTTGGTTTGCGTCACGGCGCTTATTCCTATCTTTGGCGCGTTTATCGGCGTTTTCGTTGGCGCGTTTTTAATCTTAATGGTTCATCCATTGCAGGCTCTATGGTTTATTATTTTCTTTATTGTACTTCAGCAGGTCGAAGGAAACCTAATCTATCCGAAGGTAGTAGGCGTTTCGGTGGGCCTGCCCAGCATTTGGGTTCTATTGGCGGTTACGGTAGGCGGAGGGTTGTTTGGTATTCTGGGCATGCTGGTAAGCGTACCCCTTTGTTCCGTGGTCTACTGCCTGCTGCGGGAAACAATCGGACGCCGGCTTAAGGAAAAGGGCTTGAAAATTCCAGTTCAGGATGAGCAGGAGTCCATTTGTCGTGAGCCGCAGCGCACCGGGAGGGAAAAATAGCGTTGGCTGTAAAATAATAAGCCTGGTTTGTTTGGTTTCAAAAGCTTTAATATGGATTTTATATGGGAAAGGTTGTTATGCATTGCTGTTTCAAAAGCGTATGCCTGTTAAGGGTATGACCTGCACTGGGCTGCTGGTCGCGATTGGGATTTTGCTTCCTCAGCTTTTTCATTTGTTGGGGGGGCCGGCTATGGGCGGTGTTTTTTTGCCGATGCATATTCCGGTTTTAGTAGCGGGGCTTTTGCTTGGCCCTGTTTCAGGCTGTGCCGTCGGGGTATTAGCTCCTCTTGCTAGCTCTTTAATCACCGGAATGCCTTCTGCTGTGAAACTTCCCTTTATGTTATTTGAGCTGGCGGCCTATGGGATTGTGTCTGGCGTGATGTCTCGTAACCGGAAAATTCCCATATATGTAAGCTTGATTACCGCCATGATTGCTGGAAGAGCGGTCAATGCGCTTTGCCTTCTGGCGGTGGGCGCTTTTATGGGATTTCAGGATTTCCAGGCTTTTTCCGTTGTAACGGCAGCGGTCACAGGGATTCCGGGTCTAATTTTACAGCTTTTGCTCATCCCCATTCTGGTGATCGGTCTGCGCCGAATTTTGTGGGGGGAAAGCCGAGGTCGGACAGCGCCCATAGATCTTGCGATTCGGGAATTGGACGAAGGCGGCTATACCTGCGTAGTGCGAAATGGACAGAGAAATTACGTCTCCAATCATCGGGGAATAGCGCCTCTGGTTCACTGGCTGGAGGAAACGCCCTGTGTTTTGAAGAATGCGGTGGTTGCGGACAAGGTGATTGGCAAGGCAGCCGCCTTATTGCTTGTACACGGAGGCATAAAAGAGCTTTATACCCGGGTCATTAGCCGGCCGGCCGTTGCGGTGCTGCGTCGGGCAGAAATTTCCTTTTCATATGGCGAAATGGTAGAGTATATTGAAAATCGTGATAAAACGGGCAGATGCCCTATGGAATTAAGAGCGGAAGATATAGAAAGCCCTTTTGAAGCCTTTCTGGTTTTTTCTAAAATTGTTAATAATAATGAGTTGAAAAATATTGAAAAAATCAAAAAAAGCTCTTGACATTAATCTTTGAAAGGCGTATACTGAATATGTATTCAAAGTATCGATGAATTGCACGTTTCTCCGTCAGTCATTGACCTTTTGATGACTGTGGTGCCCGTGCTTTTTTATTGTGCGGAGTACGGAAAACACTTTATTAGGAGGTTCCATTAAAATGAACGGTACGGTAAAATGGTTTAATGCAGACAAAGGATTTGGCTTTATTTCCAACGACGATGGCGGCGAGGATGTCTTTGTGCATTTTTCCTCGATTTTGGTGGATGGTTTTAAGACCCTGAACGAAGGCCAAAAGGTTACATTTGACACAGAGCCTGACCCCAAAAATCCCGAAAAGCTGCGCGCGGTTAATGTCCGTCCGCTGTAAGTGCTTTGTAATTTATCATTGAATTAAGCGTTCCATGAAAGCCAGCGTATTTTAAGCGCTGGCTTTTTCTATTTGCTAAAACATAACAAATGCTTCTTTGCGCCCATGAATAATTGCTGAAAAGCTTTATCAATTTTCGGAGAAATTCAAAAGGCAATCGGAAATCTTTACCGATTGCCTTTGTGGGAATAGCGGTCTGCTATCCATCAAATTCTATTGCGTTATTTTATGGCGCATGCGTTTTAAGGCAGCGTTAAGACATGAAAAATAAATACTAGGCTTAAAATCAAAACAAAGGCGCAGCCTGAAACAAGATACACCAACCGAGAGGTTTTATTGTGAAATTTTCCGGCAAACACACCCAATAGAACACAGGAAACGATCAGTGCCAATATATCTACTACCAGAAAAACCTGAATGCGGTCTAATGGAAAAAAGCTGGCCAGAAAATATGAGATGGGATGGCCGGCGCTGTGCGCAAGCGGCACAATCATTAACGGCAAAACTGATTTCGCATAAAGAGCGCGTTTGGCCCGCAGAAATAAAAAAGCCACCGCCAGTAAAATAACAGTAATCGACACGCTCTCCATTACCAACACAAAAACGACTCCCTTTCATAATGATCTTTCAGCGGCACTGCGGAACAAAAGAAAATGCAGTCAAGTCAAGATGGATCAGTTCATTAAACAGTAAAAATATTATAACACATTTTGCCAAAAGAACAATATCTATATCATCTTTTCATAAAATAAAACCGCAAAGCATCATAAAACACCTTTGCATAAGGGCAAAATACAAATTAAGAAGCGTAAAATGTCCGTTTTAGCGGCAAGTAAAAAGGCCGCCGAAATATCGGCGGCCGATCCACTCGATCTATTGATTCCCTACTCGGCAAAACCGGACTGTACCAGTTTCACCAGACTGTCTACCGCCGCGGTTTCATCCGCGCCGTCGGCAATAATATGAATAGTTGTTCCTCCCACAATGCCAAGCGACAAAACACCCAGAAGGCTCTTTGCGTTGACCCGGCGTTCTTCCTTTTCCACCCAGACAGAAGACTTAAACTCATTGGCTTTCTGAATAAAAAAAGTTGCGGGCCGCGCATGTAAACCAACCTGGTTCTGAACAACGACATCTTTCACATACATACTTGAAAACCTCTTTCAAATCATGAAATTTCCATGTCAGCATGTCCTTATTATATCACATTTTAGGTTGCGGTCAATGAAAATCTGGCTCATTTCGGGGCTTTAGGGCAAAGTTCTACCAGCGTTCCAAACAACGACATTTTTTGTCACGCCCATTTATGCAACTTGAATAAAATATCTTTTGCCTTTTGTACGGCCTGTTTAATCCTGCCCCAACAAGCCGCCCGGCATTCCATTTCAGTCAAAACATCGCCATTTTTATAGACTCAACTGATCTCCCGCTTCCTCAGCGGCAGGCATGCTGCCGGCTGCCGGCAAACTCCGGATCCGGTGACGATGGGGCTTAGCCAGCATCCCTTCTTCGAACAAACGGGCCTCTATTACACGGTGGGACTTTTTCAAAGTCATAACCTGTACGCCCTGGGTATCCTTAGTTGATTTAGCTGCAATTGCCCCTGTGTGGAATAAGAGCATCCGGCCGCTGGAGGCGGTCAGCAACAGCTCTCTGTCTTCAGGAAGATAAAACGCCGCGACAAGAGGCGATTTCCCGCTATAGGCCTTCAGCAGCTTTTTTCGGTTGGTTTTGGTTTCATAGGCCTTCATTTCTACCTTCGCAGCCTTTCCGTTTTCAAAAATAAATACCATATAACCGGAATAATCCTCTGTCACCGCCATATAAACAGCTTTTTCCCCGCTGTCAAATTGAAGCGCGGTCGGAATATAATCCCCCAGCACACTGGCTTTGGTGTCCGAAAAATCCGAAGCCCGGGACTTATAGACCTGACACTGATCCGTGAAGAATAAAAGCTCCTTTTTGTTGCTGGATTCTTCTATCAGCAGCAGCGCATCCCCTTCCTTTAGCTTTTGTTCAGCGCTCATACGCAAAGACTGAGGCGTTATTTTTTTGAAATACCCCTCTTTGGTAAAGAACAAGGTCACCGGATAATCCGGTACTTCCGCCCTGATCGGCGCAAAATCCTCTGCCTTGGGATGGTAAATCACCGTTCTACGGGGTTGCGCGTACTTTTTAATCACCTGCTTCAGCTCATCAATAATAATATTCTTGACCCTGGTTCTGCTGCTCAGGATCCCCTCCTGCTCAGCGATTTCTTTTTCCAAATTTTCAATGTCCTTCAGGCGGTTTAGGATGTATTCCTTATTTAAATGGCGCAGCTTAATTTCCGCCACAAACTCCGCCTGGATTTGGTCAATGCCGAACCCGATCATTAAATTGGGAACGACTTCACTGTCCTCCTCCGTCTCGCGGACAATTTTAATCGCCTTATCAATGTCCAATAAAATTTTGGAAAGGCCCCGCAGCAAATGCAGCCGGGACTTTGCCTTTTGCAGGTTAAAGTACACTCGCCGCTTAATACATTCTATGCGAAATGCGGTCCATTCGCTCAAAAGCTCGCTTACGCCCATAACCCGAGGCGCACCTGCAATGAGAACATTAAAGTTGCAGGAAAAGGTATCCTCCAGTTGAGTCATTTTAAACAGCTTCTGCATCAGCCTGTCTGGATCGGCGCCCCGCTTAAGGTCAATGGTAATTTTTAAGCCGTTCAGACCGGTTTCATCTCGAATATCGTTAATTTCCTGAATCTTTTTCTGCTTAACTAAATCTATGACCTTTTCAATGATCACCTCCACGGTGGCAGTGGGCGGAATTTGCGTAATGTCAATGCAGTTGGCAGATGCGTCGTACGCATACACCGCTCGGACCTTAACACCGCCGCGGCCGGTGGCATAGATTTTTTCCAGGTCCTCCCGGTTGTATAAAAGCAAGCCGCCGCCGGGAAAATCAGGAGCGATTAAGGTATCGGCAATATTATGATTTTCATCCCGCAGATAGGCGATGGTGGTTTCGCAAACCTCCTGTAGGTTAAAAGGGCAAATGGAACTGGCCATTCCAACGGCAATTCCGATATTAGCGTTAACCAGAACGGTAGGAAAAGTAACCGGCAGCAGCACCGGCTCCTTTTTGGTGGCGTCGTAGTTGTCCACCATGTCTACGGTTTCCTTGTCAATGTCACGAAACAGTTCTGCGGCAATGAGCGTCAGCTTAGCCTCCGTATACCGGGAGGCGGCGGCCTGCATGTCCCGGGAATATGCCTTGCCAAAATTTCCCTTGGAATCAACATAGGGATGCAGCAACGCCCCGTACCCTTCCGACATGCGCACCATGGTATCATAAATCGCCGCATCGCCATGGGGGTTGAGTTGCATGGTCTGGCCAGCGATGTTTGCGGATTTGATACGCGCGCCGGACAACAGACCCATTTGGTACATGGTGTATAACAGCTTACGGTGGGAAGGCTTAAACCCGTCAATCTCCGGGATCGCCCGGGAAACGATAACGCTCATGGTGTAGGGCATGTAGTTGGTTTCCAGCGTCTCGGTTATGGGCTGCTCCTGCACGGTGCCCGCTCCCGCAATATATGCGTTCACCTCAGAGGGATTAATGATCATTTTCTTTTCCGGCTGTTTCTTTCTTGCCATTTTTGCGACCATTCCTTTCACAATCACCCGGAAGCCTTGGAGCGGTTTCGCCTCCGGCGAAATTCGGGACGTTCACCTGAAAGACACAAATTCCCAATTTAAATGAGCTGTCAAGCCTTTCTACTTAGGAAATATCAGCCATTTCCAGGTACCGATAGCCGTTTTCTGCTATAAACGCCTTGCGGCCTTCCAAATTGTTGCCCAGCAATATGTCAAACATTTGAGCGGTATGAAGCACATCGGTGGGTAAAACCTTGACTAGCCTCCGGGTGGCAGGGTTCATGGTGGTTAGATTCATCATCTCCGGCTGGTTTTCACCCAAGCCTTTAGAGCGCTGAAGCGTATATTTCTGATTCCCGATCCTTTCTAGGATCTCTGTCTTTTCCCGTTCGTCGTAGGCATAATACGTTTTATCCTTTGTGTTAATCTCAAATAAAGGCGTTTCCGCAATATATACATACCCTTCCTCTATCAAGGTTGGCGTCAGGCGATACAGCATGGTGAGAATCAGCGTGCGGATCTGAAAGCCATCCTCGTCCGCATCGGTACAGATAATCACCTTATTCCAACGGAGATTGCCAAGTTCGAAGGTGGAAAGATCCTTATTGGCCTTTGTTTTGACTTCAACGCCGCAGCCCAGCACCTTGACCAGATCCGTAATAATCTCATTTTTAAAGATTTTATCGTATTCTGCTTTCAAGCAGTTCAAAATCTTGCCCCGCACCGGAATAATCGCCTGAAAGTCCGGATCTCGCGCCAGCTTACAGGAGCCCAAGGCCGAATCGCCTTCCACGATGAAAAGTTCCCGTTCCTCAACCTTGCGGCTGCGGCAGTCCACGAACTTCTGCACCCGGCTGGCCATATCGGTACCCGACTGCATGGTTTTTTTCAAATTCAGCCGTTCTTTTTCCGAACGTTCCCTCGAGCGTTTGTTAATCAGTACCTGCTCGGCGATTTTATCGGCCTCCTGCTTATTCTCAATAAAATAAATTTCAAGCTGATGCCGCAGAAAATCTGTCATGGCCTCCTGAATAAACTTATTGGTGATGGATTTCTTGGTCTGGTTTTCGTAGG
The DNA here is from genome assembly GCA_944383495.1 of uncultured Clostridia bacterium. Taxonomy (GTDB): domain Bacteria; phylum Bacillota; class Clostridia; order Oscillospirales; family Acutalibacteraceae; genus CALWPT01. Next base: position 45,486 of record CALWPT010000027.1, read on the forward strand.
AGGTTTGCGTGGAGAAGGACGAAATCACCAGCACCAGACACTCCTCAATATCGCTGAATGATACCTTTGACTCATTTTTGTTGTATTTATTATTCTGCCGCAGGTATGCGTCAATCTGCGATACAAAAGCGCTTCGTGCGGCCTTTTCCGGCGCACCGCCATACTCCAGATAGCTGGAATTATGATAGTACTCCTTTCGCTGGGTTTTATTGGAAAAGCAAAGGGCAACGTTCATTTTCACCTTATAATCAGGCTTGTCCTCCCGGTCGCGGCCCATGCGCTCGGCCTGCCAGCTTTGGACAGACGTTAATCCATCTTCCCCCACAATCTCCAAAACGTAATCGGAAATTCCATGGTCATACTTATATTCATATGTGTCAAACCCTCGCCCGTTCTGATCCCGCAGGACAAAAAGCAGTCCGTTATTGACCACAGCCTGGCGTTTCAGCATATCCTGAAAATATTCCAGCGGGATATCAATATCCGTAAACACCTTGAGATCAGGCTTCCAACGGGTTTTGGTTCCCGTCTGCCGGCCCGCATAGGGCTCCTTAACCAATCCTCCCTGGTTCTCCCCCGCTTCAAAATGCAGCTTATAAAGGAAGCCATCCCGTCGAACCTCCACATCCATATATTCCGAGGCATACTGGGTGGCGCAGGCTCCGAGGCCGTTGAGACCCAGGGAATATTCGTAGCTATCTCCCGTCAGATTATTATACTTTCCGCCTGCATACAGTTCGCAATAAACCAGTTCCCAGTTAAATTTTTGCTCCTTCTCGTTCCAGTCCACCGGACAGCCGCGGCCAAAATCCTCCACCTCAATTGAATGGTCGGCATACCGGGTAACGATAATTTTATTCCCAAAGCCTTCCCTGGCTTCGTCAATGGAATTGGAGATAATTTCAAAAATAGAATGCTGGCAGCCATCGATCCCGTCAGATCCAAAAATGACCGCCGGGCGTTTGCGAACCCGATCTGCGCCCTTCAGGGACGAGATACTTTCATTGCCATATGAGGCGGTTTTCTTTGCCATTGAAATTCTCCTTTAACGGAATGTTTCTTTTCTAAATACCACAAAAAAAGCCGCAAGCGGCTTTTCTTTTTCATTATCATACACGATATCTTGTGGTTTTGTCAAGTAAAGGCCATTTTTTTCCTGATCCGGCGAGCTTAAGGCGAGGACTGCCGCAAGAATTTTCCACTGTTTTCTCGTTCTCTAAAGAAACGTAAAGCCGCTCCTGCTTGGGAGCGCACGGCGGCTTGCAACAGCAAGACTTTATTCCACGGGCATGACATAAATGGTCATTACATATCCGATCACGCCGTTATAATCAACAACGTACCAGTCCTCCCATTGCCCTAAAATTGTAATTGGATCTCCGTTATAGGCTCTCGCAAGAGAATCAGCATAAATGGATGGAAACTGCCGGATATTTAAAAAATCCGCGGTGATGGAAACAACGCCTTCCTTCGGTTCCATGGCTTCAACAAAGGGAATGCCGAAATACTCCGTAAGAGCAATCACAGTGGCTCGCGCCAGAGATTCAATATTATCTTTAATAAAGGCTGCGTCCGTCTCGTTATCATGGTATGCGTATTCAATCAGCACGCCGGGCGCGCGGGTCTGCAATACCTCTCCCAGTTCAGAGGCTGCCAGCGTTCGGACACGATCCGGATTGTAATACACATTTTTTAGATTTTGAGAGATAATTTCCGCTGCCCGCAGGCTTTCCATATTCTGCGGATTATAGTATACCTCCGTGCCGGTAAGCTGTCCGGATAAGGACTCCGGCGCGGCATTGGAGTGGAGAGACACATGAAGGTCAAAGGCGCCTGCATTGGACTGAACAATAGAGCTTGCGGCGGTCATTTCAGGCGTGTTTCGCACAAAGCCAATACCGCTGGATCGCAGATATGGCTCCATTGCGTCGGCCACAAGGTTCATATAATATTCTTCTGTGCCGCCGTTTATGTAGGCGTTGAATTCCTGGGTAGATGGACTCAGGTAAATGACAGGCATCAGGGCTCCTCCCCTTGCAAAGCTTTGTTCCATGATATGCCCGCAAGCGGTAAATGGTTCTGTCGTTAGGATTCCCCTCATTGGAAAAGGATCTGCTCTCACAGCCGTATGTCCATATTATTTCAATTTATATGAATAGGCAGAATTCGTTCAGTTCTTTTTTCAGAAACGGAAAAGCCAAGAACCGTCATTCAAAGGCTTTCAACGCAGTCTGCAAAACCGTGCGGGCCACCGGAAGGGCGGTTCCCTTGCCGCTGCCGCCGTTTTCTACCACCACCACAAAGGCCAGCGGCGTATCCTCGCGATCCAGAAATCCAGTGAACCAGGCGTGAGGAGCACCGTCGTCCACTTCGGCGGTGCCGGTTTTGGCGCAAAGCTCCATGCCGGAAAAGCCGGATTCACCGTATTCCACCTTTACGGCGTTCCGCATCAGAGACTTTAAGGAGGCAGCCGTTTCTTCCGACAGCATCCGTCCTTCCTTCGAAGGAAAATGAAAATACTGAGGAAGCCCGTAAGCTGTTTTAATTTCCTTGATATAATAAGGCGTGACAGCCCGGCCGCCGTTGGCAACCGCGCCCATATAAATCATATACCCCATAGGATTGACCAGATCCGTATATTGCCCGATGCCCGCCCAGGCAAGCTCTGCGGCCGCGGCGTTTTCTACACGAAATTTTCCCATGGAGGTGTCCACCCCGTTAATGGAAAACTGCTTTCCCACGCCGGACTTCGCAGCGTATTCCGCCAGCGTTTCCTTCCCAATTTCCACAGAAAGCTCAGCAAACGCCGCATTGCAGGAATGAGCCAGTGCTGTTGCGAAATCGACATTCCCATGATTTCCCGAGCATTTTATCCATTCGCCGCCGATGGTTGTCCCTCCCTTGCAAGTGAAGGTTCGAGAATACAAGTTCGGAATCGTGTCAATAGCCGCGGCGGCGGTTACAAGCTTAAAAACCGACCCCGGCGTATACACGCCTCCCGTCAATCGGTTTACATAAACTCCTTCATATGCCTTGCCGGACAAATCCGGCACATTTTCCGGGTCAAAGGAAGGCTTGCTCACCATACAAATAATTTCCCCGGTTTTATAGTTATAAACCCCGACAGTGCCCTTTCGGCTGCCCAGGGCGTTATACGCCGCACGGCAGGTATCCGCGTCCAGTGTCAGCGTGATTTGCGTCCCGCCTTCAAAGGGCTGGAACACGCCGTTTATGAAGTCATAGCCGATCAGCTTGGCTTTATTGGTTTTGATGACGCCGGTATTAATGCTGTCGCTTTTATCTCCCACTGCATGCAGCGTGGCTTTGCGGAGGGTTTCACCGTCGGCGTAACCGTTTTCCAAAGAAAACAGCTCGGTGCCGTCGGCTGACAGGATCGTGCCGCCCTCCTTGAGCTCCCCGTTTGCGTAGACGTTTTGATTGGCGGGATGAACCACCCATCCGCTGCCATCCTTTGCGTACCGTACCAAAAACACAGTGGAACAGGTCAGAAAATAAACGATTACGACAGCTAAAATTTTTGCTCTGCGGCCAATTCGTCTCATAGCATTCGATTCCTTTCTTTCCTACCTGCCCCGGGCCGGCTTTCTCGAAGGCATTTTCCGCCTTTTTCTTTTAGGCTCCGGCCCGGAGGTATACGCTGTGTCAACCCTTGGCCGTTCAAAATTGAGCGCGGCAGTGATAAAGCTGAGAAGCCCCCAGCTAGCCGCCATACTGGACCCGCCGTTGCTGATAAAGGGCAGAGTAACACCGGTGATGGGAAGCACGTCGGTGGTGCCAAAGATGTTGAGAGAGGCCTGGAATAAAAACAGCGCTGCCGCCGCACACGCCGCAATAATATAGTAGGAGGAACGGGTGGTTCGATGGGAGCGGATGGCACCCGACAAAAAAAGAATGTAACAAAGCACTGCCAAAAGCGCAAGGAGCAGGCCCCATTCCCCGCATAAAACACCAAAGACCAAATCGGTGCTGGCAGCAAAAACAGTTTGATCCTTTAAAAAGCCGTTGCCGCCGCCCAGACCCAAAAGGCCGCCGCTGGCAATGGACATAAGCGCCCGGGTCTGCTGGAATCCAGCGCCGTCCACATCCAGCCATACCTTGCCCCAGGTGGAAAACCGGCCAATGATATATGGCTTGAAGCTAAGAATCAGCAGCCCGCCCATGGCCGCGGTTACAACGGTCAGAACAATGGCCCTCACATCTCCGCTGGTCATAAAAATCAGAATAATAAACGTGAAGAAAAAAATCAGCGCCGTACCGAAGTCCCCCATCAGGAACAAAAGGCCGATGCAGCCTACTGAATAAACCGTCAGCATTGTCAGGTTCTTCGCCGTGAGCAGCCATTCCAGCGTAGCGGCGCCTGTGAAAATAAACAGGATTTTCACAAATTCAGAGGGCTGAATGGTCATAAATCCCAGATTAATCCAGTTCTTTTGTCCGTTGACCGTTGTGCCGATCACCAGGTTTACAGCCAGAACCAGCAAGGAAAGGCCCGCCGCATAGGGCCGGAGCTGCATAACCCGCTTAAGGTTTTTCAAAATGACGCACATCACGCAAAAAATGACAAGCCCCAGTGCAACGGCCCCCAGTTGTTTTAACAGCCCGCTGGGCGCGGCGCTGGCAGTGGTGCAGATTCCCAGCGTCGTTAAGAAAAACGCCCCCGTTTCCGCGGCCATATTGTGAACGCCCAGCTTGCCTGCAATCGCCTTATAAATCCACGGAACAAGCAGCAGAAAACCAAAGGAAATGAAAATATCCATGTAGTATTTCGGATCTGAAACCAGCCAGAGCTGGACACCGGCCAGAATCTGAAACAAATTAAGCATCACCAGCGCAGCGGCAATAGATCCCTGTTTGGGACGGCGACGGGAAAGCCGGGCTTTCATCCGATGTACCCAGCCGTTCTTGCTTTTTTTCCCGGCGTTTTCCAGCTCCTGCGCACCGATCGGCGGACAGATCACCATTTTCATGCCCGCCAAGGATATCTCATCCCCCATATTAATAAGCGTGTCCTTCTCCAACGGCCGTCCATTGACAAAGATGCCCCCGCTAGACTTAGTATCTACAATCCGCCAGCGCCCGTCCTCTGTCATAGACAATACCGCATGCTGGCGGGAAACCATCATCAGGGGAATCACCACGTCGCAGGATTTAGAACGTCCGATGGTGGTTTCATAATGTGTGATGGGCAGCCGCGTGGCCCCGTCGGCAATATCCAAAACGGCCAGCACATGCGCGGTTTTGGTACGGCGAAGGATACACCGGCCAATATGAAGCACCGTCACAGCGGCCAAAATGACAAACAAGAACCTTGCAATCAGAAGGTAATAGGTATTAAGAAAATCCATCAATACATCCATGGGCTTCACTTCCCCACCTTTTATTTTGGACGTCCTATAGACAAGATAATTTTTATTATATTGTACGGGATTTATGGTAAAAAATCAAGACAAAGCCACCGGCGTTTTCAGGAAACGGCCTTGCGCGTCCAAAAAACCGTCCTCTCCCTATACAGCGGAGAGGACGGTTGATTAAGGCTTTTGATAAGAAGCCGCCAGCGGCTTGTCATTCGTCAGATTCCCGTTGCCGGAAACCGGGATCGGATCTCCCAAATAGGTAGGATCAGGCTTCAAAATAGCAGTAAAGAAATCCTTTACCCTCGCTAAAAACTCCCTGGAATTGTCTGCTTTTTCCGTGCCGTATACCCGCTCGCTGGAGGCCGCTCCATATGCATCCAGCCCCAGGGCCCGCGCCACGTATACCGCGCGGGACAAATGGAATTCCTGGGTGACGATAATAATCCTTTGCGCCTGGAACACATCCCGTGCACGGTACATGGATTCATAGGTGGAAAAGCCCGCGTGATCCATGAAAACATCCTCAGCGGGAATACCTCGGTTCATGGCCCACAGCTTCATGGTATTGACTTCGTCATATTCCACTCTGCCGTGATCTCCGCTCATCAGCAGTTTGGGCGCCGCGCCAGCCTGATACAGACTAATCCCGACGTTCAGACGATCCTGGAGCCATGCTGCTGGGATGCTCCGCATCGTACACCAAGCATCCCAGAACCAAAATACAATCCGCATCCAGCCCGGCAGTCTCCTCCTTGGTCACAATAAAATCCTTAGCAGAGGAGACAACCGCCTGGTTAATCGCAAAAGGAGACAGCGCCAGCAGTGCAACCACCACGCAGACCGGAATGGCCACGCGCTGACGAAGTGCCCTTTTCCAAAATCCCTTCATAACGGTCTATCCCCCCTTTATTCTATGGATTGATTGGTAATGCTTCGCACCAATGCCGTCCCATCTCCCGACTCGATATAGCGGATAGCCACCTCATCGTCAGGCTGCAAAAAGCGAACGCTTGTGCTAAGGGTGATGGGCGCTGAATAGAGCTTATCCCTTTGGCCCTTCAGAATAAATTCCACCATATCATTGGACTGGTTATAATGAACACGGGAGACAACACCGGTTACTTCCAGCGTTTCCTCTTCCTCGCCGGGCTTTACCTCACCCGAAATCAAGGAGATATATTCCGTCTTGGCGCTGCTAAAATCCTCGTTTAGGGCGATGGTGCCGTCCGAAACGCGAATCAGAACATACCATTGCCGCTGATATCCGTTTTTCAGGGTTAAAAAGTACGTGGGTTCCCCTTCCATATTAATAAGAATGGGATCCGTCGCAGTCAGGTTCTGCGCTTTCACCTTTTGATGGGATTGGGCAATTTCCTTGGCGCGGTTCTCGGTAATTCCCTGGATGCTGTACATGGACGCTTCCTTGGTTTTTAAATCCACCAGCACAAAGCCCACAGAGGTTTGATCCGTACCGTTGGCCGAGGTTACGCCGGAATATAGATACGTCCGATCCTCCAAGGAAATAAAATTGTACTCATTGGTCAATTGAAATACATCCCGCTTTTCGCCGATCTTAGCGTTAAACCAGCCGTTTTGGTAGGTTAATGCGTTGTCAGCCTGGTTATAGGCGATGTTCACCGGAACCACCCGATCGACCCATTCCGGAACCTCGTCCATTGTATACCGATGAATTTCCCCCGTGGAAGCATTGACCAAAATGGCCCCCACAGGGTCAGCGCCTCCGGTTAATCCCACCCTGTAGTCATACTCTGACGCAACCCAATAGGGATTGCCGTTATCATCCACCTCGAAATTGTAATCGGCGATTAAGGCGGTGGGATAATGCATCCAAATATACCGGTGCAGGTTTTTGTTGAGAAGGGCCGATTCCATGTAAGGCATACCGCCTTCCACCTCAACCAGCTTGGCCTCCTCGCTGACCACATCCACCATCACATATCCAACGCTGCCCTCATGATAGCGATTTAAAGCGACAAAAAAGCCGCTGTATTCCAATGGCGCCACCCGTACCAGCCTCTGCACGCCGTTTTCTTTGATGTGAATCAGCGTAAAGCTGTCGCTCAGGCGGAACTGAGACCCGTAAGTGGACAGCTTGCCCTCCGCCATGCGCTGGGAGATTTCCTTGTCGATAATCGGCAGCGAGCTGGTGGTGCCGATGGATTCCGGCGTTATTTTTTGGCCAAAGGCCTCCACATCCAGTTTTTCCAGCGGCATTTGCTGGGCATACGAACCAGCCCGCAGAATCATGGCGCTGCTGACTGCGGCCGCCAGAAAGTAAACCGCAACAGCCGCCGCCACAATAATGGCCGGCTTAAAAATCCGTTTTCCGCTGCCGGCAAAGTGAACGCTGTATGGGCTGGTTTGGGAATGATTGTGAGTCACATCCACCACCCTGTCCCGCAAAGCAAAAATGCGGATCGCCAGATAAATGATCACAGCGGTCAGCGCCGCCCAGAACACAAATCCTAAATTTTTAACGTTTATCTCCGGAATGGAAAAGTACAAGGAGCCGAAGATCCATACAAGTGCCAGAACTATGACAATCACGAGCCGTTTCACCGAAAGCTTTTTCATACAGCTATCCCCTTTGACACGTAAACTAAACCAAAGCTATTGCTTCAACAGCGCCTTATGGTATACCTTTTTTCCCTTTTTGATCACCGCGCCTGCCTCCAGTTGTTCTCTCGACACTATAAACATTGCGTCTGCAATTTTCTCGCCATTCACCGAAGCGCCGCCCTGTTGAATGAGCCGGCGCGCCTCGCCTTTTGAAGGCGCAAGCCCGGTCATAACCATTAAATCAACCAAAGCGATTCCATTTTCAGTCAGCGCCGAAGGGTCAATCTCCGTGGCGGGCATATTCTCGTCATCCGTACCGGCGGTGAAAATTGAACGAGCTGCCTTCAGCGCCTTGTCGGCCTCTTCCTTCCCGTGGATCAGCGAAGTAACTTCATATGCCAGTTTCTCCTTAGCGGCGTTGAGGGCCGCACCCTCCAGCTTTTCATACTCCCCGATCTCCTCCAAAGGCAGGAAGGTCAGCATTTTCATGCATTTTACCACGTCTGCGTCATCCACGTTGCGCCAGTACTGGAAGAAGTCGTAGGGCGGCGTTTTTTCCGGATCAAGCCAGACAGCCCCTTTTTCGGTTTTCCCCATTTTTCGGCCGTCGCTGGTTTGCAGCAAAGCGAAGGTCATGCCGTAAACGTCCTGCCCATCCGCACGGCGGACCAGTTCCACGCCGCCGATAATATTGCTCCACTGGTCGTCGCCGCCCAGCTCCATGACGCAATTCTGCGTGCGGTGCAGCATTAAAAAATCGTAGCTTTGCATGATCATATAGTTCAGCTCAAAAAAAGACAAGCCCCGCTCCAGCCTTTGCTTGTAGCATTCCGCCGCCAGCATGCGATTCACCGAAAAATGCACGCCGATTTCCCGCAAAAATTCGATATAGTTCAGGTTCAACAGCCAGTCGGCGTTATTGACCATCAGCGCTTTTCCATCTGAAAAATCAACCAGCTTGGACATCTGCTTCTGAAAGCAGGCGATATTGTGGTCGATGGTTTCCCTGGTCATCATTTTCCGCATTTCCGTTTTGCCGGAAGGATCGCCTACCATACCGGTGCCTCCGCCGAATAGGGCGATGGGCGTATGCCCCGCTTTTTGCATGTGGCTCATAACCATAATCTGCACAAAATGGCCTACATGAAGGCTGTCCGCCGTGGGATCAAAACCAATGTAAAATTTGATTGTTCCCTCATTCAGCAGCTCCTTGATTTTTTCTTCATTGGTGGCCTGGGCAATCATGCCCCGCGCTTGCAGCTCGTCAAATACCTTCATCGATCTTCTCCTTACACTATATAGTTTGATGTAACATCTCCTCCGCGCTTTGGAGGGTGCTCTCTGTAATAACGGCCCCCATGATTCGGGCCAGCTCGTATTTTCTTCCTTCATGATCCAAAGGTTCCACGGAAGTAAAGGTTCTCCCGGCTTTCACCTGCTTTTCAATCAGCAGATGACGGTCGGCCAAGGCCGCGATCTGAGCCAGGTGGGTAACGCAAATTACCTGGGCGGATTTTGCCGTTTGCCTGAGCTTCACGCCCACCTTTTGGGCGGCGGAGCCGCTGATGCCTGTATCAATTTCGTCAAAAATCATCGTGCCTACAGGGTCATAGGACGCAAGAACGCTTTTGATTGCCAGCATGATGCGGGACAGCTCGCCGCCGGACGCAATTTTCGCCAGCGGCTTGGGAGGTTCCCCAGGATTAGCTGAAATGAAAAACTCTATTTGGTCAAGGCCTGTCCGCCCCGGCTTTTTTTCCTGAAAATCCACCAAAAACTCCACATGGGGCATATTGAGGAAGGATAGCTCACGGCAAACCGCTTCGGCAAACCGCTTGGCCGCGCGTTTGCGCTCAGCGGACAGCGCCGCGCCCTCTTTCATCACCCGATGATACGCTTCCTCCAGCTGCCTTCCCAGTTCCGCCATCCGCTGTTCAGAAAGCGTGATCCCCTCCAGCTTCTTTTGCGCCTTTTCTAAATACGCCAGCATATCCTCTTCCGTTTCACCATATTTCTGGGATAATCGGTATAAAAGATCCAGCCGTTCCTCAATTTGCTCCAGTTCCGCGGGATTGCATTCCGCTTCCTCCCCCGCTCTGTTGATTTCCGAAGCCAAGTCCGCTAATTCATAAGACAGTTCCGCCAGCTTTCCGGCGTGGTCGGACAGCGGCTCCAAATACCGTCCGCCTTCCCGGATATATTCCGCGGCCTCCTGCACAAGGGATACCGCGCCGGGAAGCTCGTCCGCCCCTTGCAGGCATTGGTATGCGCCCTGTACGGCCACAGCAATCTTTTCACTGTTTCGCAGCGCTGTTCGCCGGGCGGTAAGCTCTTCCCGTTCTCCCGGCCGCAGCTGCGCCTGCTCCAGTTCTTTCACCTGAAAGGACAAAAGCTCCGCCTGCCGCGTTTTTTCCCCTTCGTCCAGATCCAAGGCCTTGTATGCCTTGGCCGCCGCCCGCATTTTATCATAAGCGGCGGCATACGCCTGAAAAACAGAAGGGGGCAGTTGGCGGTCAATATATAAATAATGGCACTCCGGCTGCAAAAGCCCTTGGTTATCGTGCTGGCCGTGAATATTCACAAGCGTCCCCGCAAGCTCCTTGAGCATGGAGGCGGTAGCCGCCTGGCCGTTGATCCGCGCCGTGCTTTTCCCATCCGACGACAAAGTCCGCTGAATCACAAGAGCGTCTTCCGGCTCATAAGCAAGGCCCATTTCCTCCAGCGTTTTTGAAAGAGAAGCCGGGAGCTCAGTAAACTCCGCCGTAACCCTTCCCTGCCGGCAGCCGGTGCGGATCAGTTCCCGGGAGGTTCGTTCTCCCAAAACCGCATGGATGGCGTCAATTAATATGGATTTACCGGCGCCTGTTTCCCCGGTCAAAACATTAAAGCCGGGACCAAATTCGATTTCCGCCCGTTCGATCACGGCAATATTTTCAATCTGCAATGTCGAAAGCAAAGCGGCACCTCCTCACTCCCGGATAAATGAACGAAGCTGACGAACAATTTCCGCCGCCGCCGTCTCGCTGCGGGTAATGGCAAAAATGGTATCGTCTCCCGCCAGCGTACCTACAACGCCGGGAAGTTCCATGCTGTCCAGCGCGGCGCACGCAGCCTGCGCCATGCCCGCATAGCACTTGATTACAATATCGTTCATAGCAGAATCGACACGAACCATCGCATTTTCCAAAATGGCGATAAACTTTGGCGAGGGCGGCATATCCGGCTGTTTCGCAGCCGCATACCGGTAGACGCCATTGGGATCCTGCGCTTTCACCAATCGCAGCTCTTTTATATCCCGAGATACCGTGGCTTGGGTTAAGTCGTACCCTTCCTGCTTTAAACGGCGCAGAAGCTCCTCCTGGGTTGAGATCGCGTTGTTCGCAATCAAGGACAATATGACCTCATGCCGTTTTTTCTTCATGCTTATTTCCTCCTACCGTTCTACCAGCTTCTGATTCAGTACCTGCAAAAAGGAATCCGCTTTAATTTTTATCAGCTGGGCCCGCAGGCCAGGGGCCTTTGAAATCTGCACCTTTATATCCGGCGACAGTTCCACGGCCTCTTCCCCGTCAATTGTCAGAAAGGCTTTGCTTCCCTGTCGGGCCGCCGCCGAAACCTCCAACCGAGTGTCCCCCGCTAAAACAATGGATCTTGCAAACAGGGAATGGGGGCAAATGGGCGTGATCAGAATATTATCGGTGGACGGATCCAGCACCGGACCGCCTGCGGACAGGGTATACGCGGTGGAGCCCGTCGGCGTGGCGGCGATCAGGCCATCCGCCCTGTATTGCAGTTCATCGGCCTCGTTCACTTTCACGGTAATGTCGATCATACGGGATAAAGCGCCCTTTGAAAGCACCGCGTCGTTCATTGCATAATAGTCTGTCCGGCTTTCCCCACAACAAGCTGTCACCCGCAGCAGCATACGTTCTTCCACCGAATAAGCGCCCGTTTTCAGGCGGGAAAGCGCAGAAAGCTCGCCGATCTCCAACCCGGTCATGTATCCCAAACGACCGGTATTGACGCCCAAAACGCCAACGCCCAAAAAGGCCGCTTGCTTGGCTGCATGAATCAATGTTCCGTCTCCGCCAATGGCGATGATGACGTCACAGGGGGCGGTTGGAAAAGGTGCGCTGTCAATTCCCAGCCGCCTTAGAGCAGCGGTCAGTTGGTTCGCATACCCGCTGCAATCCTGCTCCCGGTTGCAGATAATTGCCGCCTTCATCATACGTTTCCTCCCCTGTCCAGTTCTTCGTGAGACCAAGCCACGATTTGTTCTGCCGCCGTTTTCAGCCGCATTGCGGGCCGTATGGAGCTTTGCAGGTACAGCAAGTATTCAATATTACCCTGAGGGCCTTTAATTGGCGAATACGTAAGGCCCAAAACAGCATAACCCGCTTGCAGGGCGAATTGCGTCATTTCCTCCACCACCCGGCGGTGAACCTCCCGGCTTCGTACCACGCCGTTTTTCCCCACTTGCTCCCTTCCCGCTTCAAACTGGGGCTTGATCAGACAGACCGCCCGCCCATCCGGTTTCAAAAAACGCGCAAGAACCGGCAGGATCAGCCGCAGGGAGATAAAGGACACGTCTACACTGGCAAAATCCAGCGGCAGCGGAATCTGCGCTTTCGCAGCATGCCGGAAATTCAACCCCTCCAGGTTAACCACCCTGGGATCGTCCCGCAGCGTTGGATCCAACTGCCCATGGCCGACGTCCACAGCGTAAACCAATGCAGCGCCGTTTTGCAGCATACAATCGGTAAAACCGCCGGACGAAGCGCCAATATCCGCGCAGATCATTCCTGAAAAATCAAGGGAAAAAGCCTTTACCGCCTTTTCCAGCTTCCAGCCGCCGCGGCTAACATATGGCAGCGCTTCCCCCCGTGCTTCCACCCTTTGTTCCTGTTGGATTTTCACTCCCGGCTTTGTGATTTCTTTTCCGTCAACCGTTACCCTTCCGGATGCAATCATGATTTTGGCCTTTTCCCGAGAGGTAGCCAATCCGCGCTCCACGACCGCTTGGTCAAGGCGAATTCCCTCAGCCATTTTGAACCGCCTCTTTCGCCAGCCCGCAGAGGGACAGCGCATCCAGTCCGCAGTCTTGAAAGCTTTCGCAAACCGAAGCCTGTCCTAAAAAGACGTCTCCTACAGCACGGATGCGGTATTGACCTCGAAAGCCGCCCTCCGCCAGCAGCGCACCGTAATGCTCGCCGATGCCGCCAGCCTGTACGCCTTCTTCCACGAAAATAACCTGCTGGCAATCCAAAACGGCTGAAACCGCCATGGAGTCAATGGGCTTGATTCGATCCAGGCAAACGGTTCGAAAGCCGATGCCTTCCTTTAACAGTTCCTCTTGCGCTTCCAATACATTCTGAATCATACGTCCATAGGTAACAAAGGCATACGGCCCCTCGCCAAATACGGTATACGGCCCTTGAAAATCAATTCGCCTTTTTCCCTGCGCGCCCCGGGGATAGCGGACAGCCGCAAGCCCCTTTTCTTCATAAATCGCGGTATACAGATCCCTATGAAGCTGTTCATAACTCGCAGGGGAATAAATGGTCATATTGGGGATAGAGTTTAAAAACGCCGCATCAAACACACCTTGATGGGTTTCCCCATCCTCCCCTACAATGCCAGCCCGGTCAACCGCCAACACCAGCTTTACATTCATGATCGCCGCGTCATGAATCACCTGATCCACACTGCGCTGGAGAAACGAGGAATAAACGGCAAACACCGGAAGCAGCCCGCTGACGGCCAGCGCCGCGCCGAACGTTACCGCGTGCTGCTCGGCAATGCCCACATCGTAAAACCGATTTCGAAATTTTTCTCGAAAGGCCGTAAGGCCGGTTCCCTCCGTCATGGCGGCGGTGATGGCGCAAATTCGCTTATCCTTCTCAGCCAGTTCCGTCAGCGTTTCACCAAAGAAGTAACTAAAGCTGTTTTTAGACTGGTTATATTCTCCCGTGCTGATATCAAAGCCGGGCACGCCATGAAAATCCTTGGGGTTCCTCTCAGCGTATTCATACCCTTTTCCCTTGACTGTGTTGATATGCACCAACGCCGGACGGCGCATTTTTTTCGCTGTTTCCAAAACAGACACTAATTTATGTAAATCGTGTCCATCCAGCGGCCCCAGGTAGGAAAACCCCATTTCTTCAAACCAGTTGCTGTGATATAAAGAGTTTTTAATGGCTGATTTGGACCGAAGCAAAAAATCCCGCAAATGGTTCCCCACCAAAGGAATTTTTTTGACAAGCCGCTCTACGCCCGTTTTAAACTTATAGTAAGTCGGTTCCGAACGGATAACCGCCAGATATCGCGCGATAGAGCCAACATTTTTGGAGATCGACATCTTATTATCGTTTAAAACAACAATGAGGTTATCGTGACTGCGCCCGGCGTTGTTCAAGGCCTCGTAAGCCATACCGCCGGTCAGCGCCCCGTCTCCGATCACGGCGATCACATATCCCGGCTCCCCCTTCAGGGATTTGGCCTGGCTGAGCCCGAACGCCGCGGAAATGGAGGTGCTGCTATGGCCGGCGATAAATGCGTCGTGCTCGCTTTCAGAAGGTTTCGGGAATCCGGCGATGCCCCCCTTGGTTCGCAAGGTGGAAAACTTGTCTTTTCGTCCGGTCAGAATTTTATGGGCATAGCTTTGATGGCCCACATCCCAAACAATTTTATCCAAAGGGGAGGAAAACACCTTATGAAGCGCCACCGTCAGCTCCACTACGCCTAAATTAGAGGCGAGATGCCCCCCTGTCTTGGAAACGGTACCGATCAAAATTTGACGCACTTCGGCGCACAATGCCTCCATTTCTCCCAAAGACAGGTTCCGGATATCCTCCGGCGTTTTTATATTGTCAAGGATGAGATCCGACATGATGGTCGCTCCGTTCTTAAACAATAATCATAGGAACCAGAATACCCAGCAGCGCGCCGCCCAAAACCTCCAGGGGCGTATGGCCCAGCTTTTCCTGCAATTCAGCGACCTCTTCTCCATCTTCCTCCAGTTCTATGGCGTCGGACATTTGGTTGAGGCGCTTGGCATGCTCGCCCGCCGCACGGCGGACGCCCATCGCGTCATAAATCACCACGCAGGCAAACATAAAACAGACTGCAAAAATGGGAGAACCAGGGCCGACTGAGCGCACAGCGGCCAGAGCAAGGGAACAAACCATCGCTGTATGAGCGCTTGGCATGCCGCCCGCTCCCACCAGGCGTTCCGGGTCAAATTTCCGCGTCGCTATCCATTTAACAATACATTTGGCCAACTGCGCCGCCGCCCACGCAATAACCGCGCAGACCAGCATGTAATTTCCAATTAAACTCTGGATTGTCGACATAACCACTCCCCCACATTACTTCCCCACGGATCAAAGCGGAGGCCAACATACCAGGCGCCGCTGCGGATCGTTTCGTTTTCATGTAATTTTGAGCTGTTCAAGCCGTTCTTTCCGCTAGGTATTCGGCAAACAGGCACAGCGTTTCGCTGTCTAAAAACGCCGAAGCCTCCTGCCGGGCCTGCTCCGTCAGCTGTCGGATCGCACTTTGACACTTTTCCGGGCCCAAAAGCGTATAATAGGTGTTTTTTCCGTTAACCGCGTCGCTTCCCGCCGGCTTTCCCAAAATTTCACTGGTGGAGGTCGCGTCCAAAATATCATCCACGATTTGAAACGTCAGCCCAATGCAGCCGCAATAGCCCAAGGCGGCCCGAAGCTGCTCTGGCTTTCCTCCGGCCAGCAGGCATCCAATCTCTCCGCAGACCCGGATCATCGCCGCCGTCTTCCCCTCGTGCATTTTCTGTAAAATATCCAAGGTTACGACCTTATCCTCATACTGCAAATCAATTACCTGACCGCCTACCATGCCCTTCGCCCCGCTGGCGCGGCCCAAAGCCTCGATCGCCTTAAGAATTTGCTCCGGCTCCATGTGATCATGGCAGGTTTTCGCCGCTGTTTCAAAGGCAAGGCTTAATAGCGCATCTCCTGCCAACAGCGCAATTTCCTCTGAAAACGCAATGTGGCAGGAGGGCCGTCCCCGACGCATATCGTCGTTATCCATACAAGGCAGGTCATCATGTATCAACGAATAGGTGTGTATCATCTCAACCGCGCAGGCAAAGGGAAGCGCGTCATAAATATTTCCGCCGCACTGCCGGTAGAATTCCAGCACCAGTGCAGGCCTGATCCGCTTTCCGCCGCCCAAAAGCGCATATTCCATCGCTTCCACTACGTTTTTTTGCAAGCAGCGCTTGGAAGGCAAGGCTTCCTTCAGCCCGGCCTCGATCATAGGCGCGTAGCTGTTCAGCATTTCATTTGCAGTCATTCGTTCTCTCCTTTTTCGGCTTGCGAGGTCAGCTTCAAAATTTTCTGCTGCGCCTGTTCCAATTTCTTTGTGCAATAACCGGTGAGCTTCACGCCCTCCTCAAACAGCGCCATCGCCTCATCCAGCGGCTGCCGGCCCGATTCCAGAAGCGCTGCGATCTCCTCCAGCCGTTTCATCGCGGCCTCAAATGTCATTTCCTCCATGGACTGCTTCATCCTTTCTGACGCTGGTAACCGTCATATCCGCCTCTCCGTCTTGCAGACGGAGGGTCACCCTGTCTCCCATCGACAGGGCCGCCGCCGAGTCAACGATTCGATCTCCCTTTTTTAAGACTGCGTACCCACGGCCTAAAACTCGCAGAGGGCTCAGCGCATCCAGCCTGGCGCTTAAGGCCGATAGCCGGCCCTTGCACTGCTCCGTCATGAGCGTAAATGACTGAAGCAGGCTGCGGCTCATACTGTCCGCCTCCTGGCGTTGACGATCCAGCAATGCTTCAGGATGCTGAAGGTACCGGCGCTGCTTCACCTGCTCCAATTGGTGAGAGGCCCGATCCATCGTCCCCTGTAAGGCCAAGGAAAGCCGGGTTTTATAAGACCGGATAGAGCCAAGCAGTTCGTTTTGATCGGGCACAGCCAATTCCGCCGCGGCGGAAGGCGTCGGTGCGCGAAGATCGGCGGCAAAATCACAAATGGTAAAATCTGTCTCATGGCCCACGGCGGAGATCACAGGGATAGAAGAACAGTATACCTCCCTTGCCAGCTCCTCGCTGTTAAAGGCCCAAAGTTCCTCGATGGAGCCGCCGCCCCGTCCGATTATAATGACGTCCGCCGCCTGGCGGCGGTTGACCTCCCGTAAAGCGTCAATTAACTGGGGAACGGCCGCCGCCCCTTGCACCTGGACCGGACAAAAAACAATTCTTGCCAGCGGGTACCGGCGGCCCAGAATATTCATTATGTCCCGAACCGCGGCTCCGGTGGGCGAAGTGATAACCGCAATTGTTTCCGGATACGGCGGCAGTTCCTTTTTATGCTCCTCGTTAAACAGTCCCTCTTCCCGCAGCTTTTTGCAAAGCTGCTCAAAGGCTACGCTCAATGCGCCGACCCCATCCGGCTGCATATCCGTCAGATACAACTGATATTGTCCGTCCCTTTCATACAAGGACACCCGGCCGCGGCAGACGACGCGCATGCCGTTCTCCGGCGCAAACCTTAGCTTTGAGGCGCTGCTTTTAAACATTACCGCCTTCACAAGGGCCCCTTCATCCTTCAGGCTCATGTACAAATGGCCGCTGCGATAGTGGTTCGTAAAATTAGAAATCTCTCCCACCACCCAAACGCTTTGCAGAACCGTGCTGGAATCAAGAAAGGATTTTACATAAAGATTCAATTGGGTGATGGTCATAGGTTTATCTTCCAGCAATTGAAGCTTCCTCCCTTTCCAACATTTTTGCCGCGTATAAGGCGACTCCAGCCGCGTTGTCGCTAGAGAACTCCGGATCGGCAAACCTGCCGTTGTACCGCCTGGTCAGCCGCTCCCGAATCCTCCGGTTGGACATAACGCCCCCCGCGTATAAAAGCGGCAGATTTCCATATCGTTCCAGCACGGCTGCCGTCATTTCTTCCAGCGCGGCGCAAATGGAGGCAATGCAGTAAGCGGCAACATATTCCCTCGGCTCGCCTCTTTCAAGCATGGCAAGGCACCTGTTTTCCACCCCAGACAAGGAGCAATCCGCCCCTTGCATAGACGCTTTGACAGACAGCTTCTGGAAGCATCCTTCCGCCAGCCGTTCCAACTCGCTCCCCGCAGGAAAGGATAGGCCCAACGCGGCGCCGACCCGATCCACCGCCTGTCCCGCCTTCAGGTCCAGGCTCTTTGCAATAACCCGGCAGTCAAACAGACCGCCTTTTGCCGGCGTTACCAGCACTCCCTCAGTGGTGCCGCCAGATAAGTGGAACGCGATAAACGGCTTGCTCAGAAGCTCCATCGACCCAGCGGAATAAAGGGCCGCCAAAATGTGTCCCGCCTGATGAGAGCAATAAAAAACCGGCAATCCAGCCGCTGCGCCTATGCTTTTTGCCGTGCCCGCGCCGGTTAAAAAGCAGGGCATATAAGAGTCTGGCGCTCCCCGCGGCCGGTCAGACGCGCCGACAGCAGAAATCCGGGCGGAAAAATCCAAAAAAAGCGCCGACAAAATACCAGGCAATGCCCGGATATGTTCAAACACCGCATCGCTCTGGCGAAGACCTAGCGCCCCCTCTTTCACAGGCAGCAGTTTCTTTTTCTGCCAAAGCTCTCCAGTCTTAAGATCGTATAACGCGGCGGAAGTGGTATAATTACTGGTGTCAATTCCCAAAACGACGGTCACGAACCAGGCTCCTCCGTTTTTCGGGCAATGGATCCCAAAACGCCGTTAATGTAAGCAGGTTCATCGTCCCCCCCGAATTCCTTCGCCAACTCCACCGCCTCATTGATAGCAACGCCGACCGGGGTATCGCTGCAAAACCGCATTTCATAAACCGCCAGCCGCATCAGACACAAGGAGACCTTCGGCAGCCGGTCCAGCCGCCAACCCACCAGATTGGGGGAGATGATTTGATCCAACTCCTCCCGGTGTTCGCTGACGCCCCGGGCGATTCGGTTCACATAATCGTCAGCCTCTAGTTCCCGCGCTTCAACGGCGGCGCTGATAATTTCGCCCATGTCTTCCTTATGAAAGCATTGCTCAAAAATAAGGTAAAAAATATTTTTCCTTGCTTGGGTCCGCGTCATATGCTTTTTGTTCCCCTTTAAAGAAGGCTATACCCTCCGCCGCACACGGCAGAGGGCTTCTTGCCCGATTTTTAAGCCTTTAAAATCAGATCCTCCACATGGACGTTGACTTTTGTCACCACGCGCCCCGTCATATTCTGAACCGCTTCCTTGACGCTGGCCTGAACCGCCTCAACCGTCGGCTTTATTTTTGCGCCAGATTCCAGCACCAAGTGGATATCGATGACGGTTTCCTCATCGGTATTGGTAATTTTAACCGCCTTTGAAGATTCCTGCCGTTTCATAAAGCCCTTTAGGTTAACCGTCGGCGGTGTGACCTTTGCGACGCCCGCAATATCCATTGCGGCTACGCTGGCAATCCGGGCGACCACCTCTTCGGAAATCACCAGTGCGCCTACATTTTTATTACGCATTTCATCCATGTTCATTACCTTTCCTTTCCGGGAAAATTGCACCGGGATCAAGCTGCTGTTGCTTCCAAAACGCCGCAATACCATGATAGAATCATAAAAACCCGCAAGCTTCAAAGCGCGGCTTTCCGGCGCAGAACAAATAAAGTGGTATAACAGCCGCAGGGAACAGCGGAAACCTCCGTTCATTCCTATTACGGTTATTATACCACATTATTTTAATTTCTCAACTATTTTACTTCGATAATCTTAATATTTTCTAAAGAAATCTTGGCCTGGGATGTGATAATATCGTTAATCTGTACCGTCTCGCTGGCCAGCAATCCATCGGATTTCACAATGACGCTGGCCGTATCGTCAGCGATAATGACAACGCAATCGGAAAAGCCCTTTGCCTTAATCAGCGTTTCCGCCGCGTTCTCCAGCTCCACGTTTTTGGCTATTTTAGCCGCTTCGGAGGCCGCCGCGGTTTTCGCAGCGCTGTCTGCCTTAACGTCATTCATAATATCCTGCAAATTGGCAAGGGACTTCTCCCGCGCAGTTTCCCGATCCTTGCGGGATTGTTCAAAAAAGCTGGAGTCCTCCGTGCCGCTGTTATCCGTTTGGTCGCTGCTATTGGCCGCGACGGTGGTAGATTTATTAACATACTGAGCGTCGCCCAGGTATTTTGAGCTGTTTAAAGCAGCGGTCAGATCCAGCTCCTGATCGGTACTGGCGAATTTCCAGTTGAGAAAGACCGCCAGGCCCAGCGCGCAGATGAGTCCTGCCAGAATCAGCTGCCGTTTTCCAATAATCATTGACTTTTTCATATTCTTACCTCCAAAATAATATGTTTCATCACGCGCCGGTAAAGGTGACATACACCCTGGTAGATGGAATATCCAGGGCTGTGGTGACGGCGTTTTCCAGCGCCTCCTGCATTTCCTGGCTTCCCGCCGACTGGCATACGAGAACGACGCCCTTCACCGTGGGCGGCAGTTTGGTAATCACCAACGGCTGCTGAGACCCGGAATCCCCATTCATCAGAACAAAGGATTTTTCGCTGCTATCCTTTTTAGAGGACTGGGATTTTGCATCTCCGTCCTGGCTGTCGCTTTCATTGGAATCCGCTTTTTCCTCGTTGGCGTATACATATTCCTCCCCTGAATTTAATGTGACCAGCGCCCTTACCTGCCGGGCTCCGGTGATATCGGCCGCCATTTCCTCCAGCTGTTCTTCCAGCCGGGCGGCATAAGCGGCGCTCGTATCCCCCTCTGCCGTTTCCTCCTTGTCCCTTGAAAGGGGAAAAAAGGAGGAAATGAAAATCAGAAGGATACCAACAATCCCAATGATACATATGATTTTTCCCTTCCCTTTATGCCCAAAAAAGGATAAAAAGGCCGTTTTTATATCTTTCATGCTTCTGCCTCCATGACAGTGGCGTCCAGTCCCAGCTGGCTTTTCACAAACGAGCGAATTCTCCCGGCTTTGTCCATATCTTCTTTGGATACCATAATTTGAACGCCCTGCACCTCAATCCGCCCGTCTTCGCCCCGATTTAGTATCAGCTTAATTTCCGCCTCTTCCACGTTGCATTGGCGCACGCACTGCTCCAACTGGGGCTTGAGCGCATCGGCAGCGCTCTCCGCCATCTGGTTGAATAAGACCTCGTTAAGCCGGCTGAAAGCTTCGGTGGGCGGGGAGGAAATCTCAGGGAGCTCCACACCGAGAGACACCTTTCCCGTGAAAGGCGTAATGATGATGCACAGCACAAAGCAGGCCAGCAGGATCCGCATGACCCGAGCGGCAGAGCCGTTTGGTATTATCATGGTCAAGACGCCCGCCGCCACCGCAGCAAAGCATAGGGACAGCATCCATCCTTGTACCGTGCTCATACGCTCCCTCCCGCCTTAACCACAATAGCAGTTGATATGATAAAAAGGCATCCGCAGCTTAAAACCACCGCCAGCATGATAGAAAGCGCGGAAGCGATGGAGCGAAGCATGGCAGTCACCTGATCCAGTGCGAACAGTTCGCCGGCTGCGCAGCAGAGATGAAGCGCCAGCATCCACAGAAGTATTTCCAGCAGCACCGGCAAAAACAAAACCGCCAACGCAATCACCGCGTAAACACCAACGCTGGACTGCAAAAGTCCCAGGCAGCTTTGCACGGATCCCAACGCGTCTCCCAACGCGCTGCCAACCACGGGCACAAAGCTTCCGGCAAAAAACTTCGCCGTCCGGATTCCAACGCTGTCTCCCGCTGCGCCGATGGTGCTTTGCAGCGTCAATACGCCGACAAACACCGTCATACTGATCCCCAGCGTCCAAACAACCGCCTTTTTGATGGTATCGGTCACACCTCGCAGCTTCAGCCCGCCCGAAACGCCTCCCGCCGCGCACAAGGCAAGGTACATGCCCACAAAGGGGGTGACCAGTCCCGCCAGCGTCTGCGAAACGATCTGGGAAACGCCGTACAGGGAAGCGGAAAATGCGGCGGAGGACCCCACGCGGCCCGCCGCAACGAGAATACCTGCCAGCACCGGCACTAGCGCCAGCATAAATCCAGCGCTGAGCTTAACCGCTTGGGCCGTTTTGAAGATAGTGGAACAAAGGGGTAGGATTACGATAACCGCCGCCGCCAAAGTAGCGGCGTATCCTGTCGCGCCCTGTAACGGCTTTTGCAGGCCGGTTTCTCCGATCCCCTCGGTTAGGGCTACCAAAAGAATCACGCCAAACAGCGCCAGCATCGCTTTAAAGGGGGCGGCCATTTGCTCTTTTGCTGTTTCCCAAAGCTTTGTAAAAAATGTGCCGATACCAATATCAGTCAGGCTCTCGGGGTTTTCCGGATCCAATCCCATTTCAAAAAGGAACTCTTTCGTTTCATCCGGAAGGCTGTTCTCCAGCTCGCCTGCTCCGGAGCCTTCAAACTGCTCTTGGTATAATATTTCACTTTTATCCTGCGCTGCGGCGGTCGTGGTAAACAGAACGCAGAAAAGCAAGATCGGAAGCAACTTTTTCATTTTGTTTTCTCCTGTGCCGAATCCCGGCTATTTTCACAACATGCTCATTCCATTAGCTGGGTGATCAGCCCCGCTACCTTTGTAATCATGGGAATGCACAGCGCCAAGATGGACATACGTCCGCCCAGCTCGATCTTTGAAGCAAGAGAGCTCTCGCCCGCGTCGCGGCAAACGTCGGCGCCCAACTGGGTTATAAAGCAGATGCCCAGCGCCTTGAGCATGATGACGCCGTATTCTCCGTCCATGCCAGTTTTGTCCACCAGAGAATGAAGCACATCCACAACCGGCAGGGAAACGGCGATCACCGCGATCAGAATACCCGCTGAAGCAATTATTCCGGCTATTATGGCAATCTCCGGCTTGATTTGCCGCAGCAGGGCTACCAAAGCCGCCGCCACTAAAGCCGCCGCGATAATTGATGTAATTTCCATGACGCTACAGCCCGAATACGGACTTTATGGTATTAAATAAAATGCTGATCTGCTGCACCAGCATCATAAGCACCACAATGATTCCAGCCAATGTCGTCATCATTGCCTGTTCTTCCCGGCCCGATCGGATCAGCACCTGATTGAGTACCGCGACAATGATTCCCACGGCGGCAATACGAAAAATCAAATCCACATCCATATTCGTTTTCTATCCTTTCCGGTTCATAAAAGCAGAATCACACACATTGCCGCTCCCAGGCCGCCCAGTGAGTAGTACAGCTTTCCCTTTTCCTTTACCATTTCCGCCGTTTTATCATACTGCTCCCGCAGCAGGGTCTCATACAATTCACAGTGGGCGGTCTGGCCCTCCACATCAGTGCGGCCCAGGCCTGCAAAAAACTCCTGAGCCAAGGGCAGATCGTCAGGATACAGGCAGCCTGATAGCCGGTTGATGATGACCTCCGCCGCGTTTTCCTCCTCATTAGGCGCAGGACGCAAAAAGGATAGGCATTCCAGATCCTCTCCACCGGCCGCTTGCCGAATCAGGTCAGCCACAGGCAGGGCCTGGTAGCGGATCATAGCCTTCATACGGGAAACCATTTTAAGAAGCGCGTTCAACTGTCGCCGCCGGGTTTTCAGCCGCCGCATCAAGGCAAAGCTGGCCAGCACTGGCGTCAGGGCAATCAGCGCGATTCCTGCGAATCTGATCATACACATCCTCCCTTGTCAAAACCCGCTCCACTTTACAGGGCAGCTGTCCGCCGGAAAGCAACACGAAATGGTGAAACGCGCCGCATTCCAGAATCGGCCCAATTAATTTTCGCCGTGCCAGCTCATGCAGGCTTCCGCTGTGCAGGGATGAAATGACCGTAACGCCCGCGTTGAGACTTTCTTCCACGCTTTCCAGCTCTTCCATGGATCCGATTTCGTCAAACAACACCACATCGGGAGATAAGGTTCTGAGGGCCATGCGGATCCCCACGGACTTTGGAAAGCTGTCCAGGCAGTCGCAGGCGTAGCCCAGGTCGTTTTGCGGCTGGCCATGGTGAGCGGCTCCCAACTCTCCTCGCTCATCCACGACCGTTACCTTCAACGGAACCTCAAAAGCGCCTGTGGACATTTGCCGGGCTAAATCCCGAAGCATAGTGGTTTTGCCGCTTCCCGGCGGCCCTACCACCAGCATCCCTTTAAACTTCCTTCTCAGCACCTGAACCAGCGGATCGGCACAGCCGTTGATCTGCCGGGCAATCCGAAGATTAATAGAGGAAATATCCCGTATGCCGGTAATTCTGCCGTTCTGTAAAACCGCCCGGCCACAGATTCCCGCCCGGTTGCCGCCCCGCATAGTGACAAATCCTTGGGCCAGTTCCTCGGTATGGGAATGAACGCTGTTATCGCAGATATAGTGAAAGCATTGGGCGATATCGCTGGCGCTGACAGTCACCAACCCCGCCCTGCACAAATGACTGACGCCGCCTGCCGCCGTGACGAACACCGGGTAACCGCCTACCGTCAGCATAAGAGGTTGTCCGGCCCGCAGGCGAATCTCGTGGCAATCCTCTTTCACCTGAACCGGCAGCCGCGCCAGTAGGGATCCTAAAGACTTGGGCAGGCAAAAAAGCGCGTTTTCAAAGCTTTTTGCGTTCTTTCCCTTTTCCATTTTTCTCATCCTTTCCGCTTGTCCTTTCTCTATCAAACAATATGGTCAATCCCACGAGAATAGAACCGGAAATCTTTCTCTTTTTCATATCCGCAAAAATAGGTGCTTTTTCAAAAAAGGTGTGTTATAATGAACAAAAAGATCTTTATAGACTGTCCCTATAAGGTGTGACGCTTCTCATGCAGTTTGTTTGCTTGGATTTGGAATGGAATACTGGGGTTATCCCCCAAACCGGAAAACATATTAATGAAATTATAGAAATCGGCGCGGTTAGGCTGGACAAGGCCCTCCGGGAAACGGATCGCTTTCAGTGCTTTGTGCGGTCGGTTTTGACCAAGGAGTTAAACGGCCTTGTCCGCAAACTGACCAATATTACCAACGAACAAATGCTGTCCGGCAAAAGCTTTGAAAAGGCGCTGGGGGAATTTCATGATTGGCTGCCGGATGACTGTGTTGTTTTGACTTGGAGCAACACGGATTTGTATACGCTGGCCGATAACTGCTATTCCTTTTTAGGCGGCGTCAGTCTCCCCCGTCTGCACTGGTATGTGGATTTACAGCGATATGCGGGTGATTTTCTCCAGGTGGAAAAAGGGCGGCAGATTTCCCTGAGCGATGCGGCGATCATGCTGGGAATTGACGTGGAAGCCCTTCCTCTTCATCGGGCTGACGAAGACAGTCGTCTCTGTGCGGAGCTTCTGCGCAGAACCTACGATGAAACCGCTTTTCAGCCGTATATTCAGAATGCCGCGGATCCTGAATTTTTCCGGCGGCTGACCTTTCGGCCGGTCATGCTGACCGATCCCGGGGATCCCGAAATAGATCAGCGGCTGTTAGAAGTAAAATGCCCCAGCTGCGACCGAAAGACTGCGCGCCAAGGCCCTTGGGGATCTTATAACAAGGCGATTACCGGCGTATTCCAATGCCCCAGCTGCAAACGTAAATACAAATTAATTGCCAGGTTTAAAAAGCATTACGACGGCGTAACGGTAAAGCGTTCCGTTCGATTGGTTCCGGAGCCTGCCGGCGCGGATTCGGAAAAAACGCCATTTGCCCGGCATACATGCTCCCAAACATAAAAAGCAGGGACAAAAGCCCCTGCTTTTTATGTTTCATACGTTTTTTAAGTGAAACCACCGGCAATATAAATAGCTTTTTAAGGAGTACAAACGGACACGGAATGAAGCTGTATCCGTTCGTGCCTTACAGCGCATCAACAGCATTTGTTATTTCGTAAGTATACAAAGCTAGTTTCTGTGTCCTATGGCCTACAAGCAGGTCAATCCTCCAGCAAAGACCTTTTACAGTCAGCAGTCCGCGCTATCTTCGATGCTGCATACCGGCTGCGCCGTCGCGGTCTTCGAAATAGCAATCCAGCGCCCGCTTTACACAAACGGGCAAAATTCCATAATTTTGGAATTTGCGGCAGATATTGTACATCTCTTCCCGGCTGTCTGATACATCGTGAATCTCATAGGTTTCTTCCGCACCGTTCACCCGGCACCAAATCCGCATGCCGTAGGAATCTCCACCGGATAATCCCTCCGACAAAAGCTTAGACCGCACCACGCTGTATTCCAGTTCAATGTCTGAAATCATACCTGTGATAAACCTCCCCTCGATCAGTGAAATACTTTCACAGTTTACCAAGGCGACTGCGTTTTGTCAAGGGGTTGTAACGTAATTTTTTAGAAAATTTTTCCAAAATTGTGTGTTTTTAAATTTTAGCTACAAGATGTAGTATTTTTTAAAAATTCATAGGCGGACAATAGATCCTGCACAGTTTTAAAATCCTCTCGATAGACTTCTAAAATATAATCGCAGTTTAGCCCTTCTGTTTCCCGAAAAAACCTTGAAAAATCAAAAACGCCCCGGCCTGGTAAAAGACAGGTGTTTTCTAAAGTGTGATCGCTGAGATGAATATGGCACAAATGGTTTCCCATTGCCTTAAGAAAATCATAAGGCGTTTTTTTACAGCGAACCGACTGCTTTATATCCAAAACAAAACGTGCGTCGTCTCCCAAGGCGGAAGTCATGCGGGTAAAGAATTCCGGCGTATCACCGCAGCAATTGACCACGTTTTCCTGCGCGACCCAAATTCCGTATTCCCTACCGATTTCCGCTAAACGCGCATACCTTTCAAAATATTCCTGCTCCTCCATATGAAATGGGCGTCGATCTCCGTGAATCACAATCAGCTTAGCGTTCAGCTCCGCTGCCATACGGCAGTAGGAATGATAGAGAGGCAGGCTGTCCTCAAACCGCCGCAGGTATTTTGAAAACAGCATGAACGGCTCTAATCCAGAACTGAAGGGGTGAATTGAGGAAACAGCAGTACCCGTTTGATCACATATGGATCGTAGCTTTTGGGTAAATTGCGGTGTGGTCTCCTGCGCCGCATTAACGAATATTTCGACAGTTTTCATCCCTGCTTGAGTCAATAGTGTCAAAGCGTTTTCCGTAAGCATAGGATAAAAACAGGCGGTTGAGATTCCCACTGCCATAATTCTCCTCCCCTTCCAGGCATTAACGCTTGTGCAAAAACGCCTTAAATGCTACACTTAAAGTAACGAATCACGCAATAAAAAGGCGGAATACATATGAAACTGCATCTAAAGCAATTCATAAATTCTTTATCCACCGTTTCGGTGCGTATTCTCGCCATTGGCGGGATCCTTTGCTGCACGCTGTTTCTGGGAACAGCCGTGCTTAATTTCGGCGCATTCCTGTTTGCACAGCCATATTATATGATGGAAATCGCGCAAGCGCTGGGAAACATAGCATCCCGGGCGCTAGTGCTAACCTTTATTGCCGCATTCCTTGCCGATCTGTTAAAGCAAAATTCAGATGATAAATAGTACTTGTTAAATTGTTTTGTTTATTATATAATACCATCACCGCAAAGTAAAGCGGGAATCCGGAAGAAACGGGATGGTAAATTATGATTCGGCATATTGTCATGTGGAAACTACTGGGCGACCAATCAGAACGCCGCCGGAACGCCCTTTCTATGAAGGAAAAGCTGGAGGGGTTGATGGGCGTGATTCCCCAGCTGAAAAGCGCCAGGGTAAAGCTATGCTGCAATCCCTCCCCGGATTGCTATGACGCTGTTTTCATTGCAGAGTTTGAAACCCTTGCAGATCTTGCAATCTATCAAGCGCATCCGGCGCATATGGAAATTTCCGCTTTTTGCAAGTCGGTACGAGAAAGCCGCGCGGCTCTCGATTATGAAATCTGATCACAACAGAAAACCCGGCAATTTTTAGACTGCCGGGTTTTCTGTTACCCTATGAAACGAATAAGCCAGCGCTTCATGTTAGGCTGTCATCATGACTCTGGCTCCAAAACGCCCGTAGACGGCATGCCAAATCTTCCGGCCCATTTATCACCCTGCAGTGCCGCCAGTGGTATGGAAAAAGCTCCCGGTAGGCCTTGGTGGTCAAACGGTCGTCGATCAGCAGAACAACTCCTCGGTCAGATTCCCCACGGATTACCCGGCCTGCCGCCTGTAAGACCTTGTTCATGCCGGGATACATATATGCAAACTGATACCCCTTCCCGTTTTGCCTTTGATAATACTCCCGCAAAAGATCCAACTCCCAGTTGATCTGGGGCAGTCCGACGCCGACAATCGCGGTGCCGATCAGCCTGTCCCCTTTTAAATCCACCCCCTCGGCAAACATCCCACCAAGCACGCAAAAGCCCAGTAGGGTTTCATCGTTTTCTTGATCAAATGCGGTCAAAAATGCCTCCCGCTCCAATTCAGTCATTCCCCCGTGCTGCGTCAGGGTTTTAATAGCCGGACACTGGCTTTCAAAGGCCTTTTGCACCTGTTCCATGTACTGATAGGACGGAAAATATGCAATATAGTTGCCTTTTTTCCATCGCACCAGCTCTTTCAGCAAAGCTGCCACCTGTGGCAGGCTCGTTTCCCGAACCCGGTAACGGGTACTGATCTGGTCGCAGGCCAGCAAGCAGAAATTCTCCTCTTTATATGGAGAGGGCAGCCGCAGCCGTCGGCAATCCTTTCCCCCGCCCAACACAGCGACATAAAATTCCAGGGGCGTCAAGGTCGCAGAAAACAGCGCGGCTGCTCGCCCCGTCTTTAAGCCTTCGTCAATCAGTCGCCCCGGATCTAGGCAAAGCTGCCCAACGACGACCTCGTTTTTGCCCGCTTGCACCTGTGTCACGAAATCCTCGCCGTATAAATCAGCTATTAAAAGATAGCGGGCAGCGGCGAAAAATAGCTCCAACAGCGCTTCTGGAGTCGACTCATCCCGGTGGTTCTCCATCCATTCCTTGCAGGCCTCCACGAGTTCTTCCAGAGACGCATTCAGTGAATGAACCGGCCCAGCGCTGACCATGCAGCCCTTTTCTCCGCACTCCTTCCGCAAAGCCAGCAGGCAGCTGTTAACCTTCTTTGCGCTTTTTTTAAGCGTTTGATCCCCGATTATCCGCATGACGTGCAAAACCTCCGACTTTCGGATCCGCGCGGAAAACATTTCCCGCGCCCGATCAGCCAAATTATGCGCCTCGTCAATTAAAAACACATATTCTCCCCGCTGTTTCTCTGAAAAAAAACGGCGCAGCCGTGTCTGCGGGTCGAACAAATAATTATAATCGCATACCACACAGTCGCACCAATTGCACAAATCAAGCGACAACTCATAAGGGCAGACCATATGCGTCCGCGCGGCCGCTTCAATTTCCTCCCGGCCGAATTGGTCGCCTGACTGTAGCAGCCCGAACAATGCTTCGTTGATCCGGTCGTAATGCCCCTTGGCATAGGGGCACGCGTCAGGATTGCAGTCCCTTTGCTCCAAAAAGCAGATCTTGTCCTTTGCGGTCAGAAACATTGATTTGAGCCGCAGGCCTTTTCCCGCCATAATTGACAGCGCATCTCCCGCTGCCTGTCGGGTCACGGTTTTCGCCGTCAGGTAAAATATTTTTTCCGCCAGACCCTCCCCCACCGCTTTGACCGAGGGAAACAACGTGGAAATGGTTTTTCCAATCCCCGTCGGCGCCTGGCAAAAAATCCGATCTTTATCCCGTACCGCCCGGTACACGGCCGCCGCCAGCTCTCGTTGCCCCGGCCGGTAAAAAGAAAATGGGAACGATAGTTGGCCGGCCGAACGATTTCGCTGTGCTTCCCAAGCCTCTTTCCAATCGCTCCAAGCCTTGTATTGCATCAGCAGCGATTCATAGAATTCTGACAGTTCCTCTCTGCTGAAACGGCGGCGGTACCGGCAAATCTGTTGGGTGGGAACATAAAAATAAGTCAGCTGAACCACCATCTCCGGCAGGTTATTTTGCTCTAAGTAAAAATGCGCGTAGCACTGAGCCTGCGCCCAGAATACGGCGTTTGAAGCCTCTGTGATCCGATCCAAGGGCATATAGGTGGTTTTGATCTCGTCCACCACCGGCCCGGTTGGTTCGCTGATAATCCCGTCCGCTCGGCCCTCCACGGTAAAAACCACGCCGTCCAGCGCATGGCGAAACACAAATGGGACTTCGGCCTTATACTCCGGGCCAGCCGCCTTTTGCAGACGCCGGTGGATCCGCGCCCCCTCTTGCGCACGTTCCATTCCGCCAAACCGGTAATCAATGTCCCCTTCGCGAAGAATGAATTCCACCAGTTCTCGCACCGATAGCTTAATTTCCGGCATTTTTTTGCTCCTCCCATTTCAGAGCCAATTTGTAAGTGTTATAATTATATTATATCGGCGCGCGGCGAGAAAGGCAAGGAAATTCGGGGTGTCTCCTGCACAGGCAGACGCATGGCTGCATCATCCAAACGTTGAAAAAAACGGCTGTTTTCCATGGAAAACAGCCGTTTTTTATACTGGCAGAATTAATCATCTATCTCCCATTCAATGATCCTGCCTGTGACAGCGTGAATTGTAAATTCAATTTCCCTGCCGCCTTGTCTTAGCTCGCCCTCGTAGCATTTTACTCCATCCTCTGTGGTCAAGGAAATTTCCTTGATTGTAAATCCAGGAGCTTGGGCAAGAACGATCTCTTCAGCCTGTTTTTGTGATAATAGCGCTGAAGCAGCTGCCGTAGTGGACTGCGCCGCCGCTGGCCGGTAATCATCATCCTGTTTCCATTGCAAGACGGCACCGGTTGCAGCGTCAACTTCAAAATCATATTCCGCGTTTTGATACAACGCTTCGCCCTCGTATACCCATTTATTGTTTTCCCGGTCCAACTCTATCTTATGAACCTGGGCGCCAGGCGCTTTTTGGCTAATGACTTCCCTGGCCCGATCCATTCCAATCAAAGCGCTTGTGGCCCCAGCGGAGGTTGATGTGGTTGATGGAACCGTGGACGGCTGTTCAATAGAAGGCTGGCCCGAAACTATATAATCATCGTCATGATCCTGATCCCAGTCAACGATTTCTCCGGTTTTAGCGTTAACAGCAAACTCATAACGATTGCTTCCCAGCCGTACGACGCCTTCATAAACCATCATTCCGTCCTCTGCATCCAAATGCATGGTTTCTTTCGTGCCGCCAGGAAGCTTATTCAAAACGATTTCCCATGCCTTATTTTCCCCAATATATCCGCTGGTGCTCGCGTTGCCGGAAACGGTAAGACTCGCGTCGCTTACTTGCAGGGAATCAGCCAGAATATTAAGGTCATTGATGGAAAGCCTTGCAAGCGCCTCAAAGGTACGGCTTGGGTCTTTATCCAATATACTCTGAATGAAGGAAGCCTTGCCTACGGAAACGTTGTTTTGAGCAGCAAGTTCCTGGAGCTGACTGGTTTCCTGAACCTGCTGGCTCATAACAGACGCGGAGCTTAAAATCTGATTAATTTCCGTCAATAAACTGTTTTGCAGCTGCTTGCCTTTTGCAGCATTTTGATTTTCCACGGTAACCAGAATAGAATTATGCAGGTTGCTGATATATCCGTTTCTCACCATAGAGCCGATGATTGCATTGATCGCAACGTCCAACTTGGCGCCCTTCAAATCCATGCCATCCAAAATTTTTTTTGCGTCTTCATTCAGCTCCTGAGCCTCCAGAACGGTTTCCCTGCGGCTGATGGATAGTTCCAGACTGGGATTCACATCAATGCCGATGATTGCCTCCACGCCATTGTAAAACTGATACCCAAGCAATGCGCCGATCACCAGTACCAACCCTGCGGCAGCAGATACAATTCCAACGATCCATTTTCTTTTAACGCTTTTAATAGCAGTGGTTTCATTCATTTTTATAACCGCTCCTTCCTTGATTTCAGATGCAAGGAGGATCTGATCCGACAACTTGGGCGTTTCCTTTGCAACTGCCCGTGCCAGCGCTTTTTCAATCTCTTTTTTCCGTTTCATAAGGCGCTTTCCTCCTTGATCCTGCGCTCCAGCTTTTTGAGCGCCCGGCTGTATTTTGACAAAACCGACGGAAGCGTCAGATCCAACAAAGCAGCAATCTCCCGGTGCTTCATACCAGCTACAGCGTGCAGCATGACAATTTGCCGTTCCGTATCATTCAGCGCCTTCATAGCCGCTTCCAACACCATCTTGTCATCGTCGCTCACAGACGGTGGGCTGGGATTCCAAGCCTGGTGATCTTCTAACGGCTCCTCCGTTTTTTTGCGCAGCCGCATGAGGGATAGACGCTTGGTAATTGTCAGGATCCATGCCAATGGCTTTCCCTGAGACCGGTATTCCGCCGCTCCGCCTCGCACCCGGAGATATGTCTCCTGCATAATATCCTCCGCATCCTGACGGTTTTTCAAAATAGAAAGAGCAAATCCATAAACCGCCGCACTGGTTCGCCTGTAAAGCTCAGCAAAGGCCTCCTTGTTTCCCTGTCCAATTTCCGTTAGCAGAGAATCTGTTAAAAGCGGCAAATTCTGTCCTTCTTCTGTAGACGTCATACACAAAAAGGTCACGATGGACTTCCCCTCTCACTTAAATAATGCGCGAAGGCGTTGGTTTATTGCACCAGTTTCATTGCCAAATGAAGTATTTTATTCTGCCTTCAAGTTAAATCATTCTTTTCCCATAGGCTTTATATTTTATTGCCTGCCGTCGTTGTGATACTGTAAAAATTATACCATATCATTTTTTTGTTAACAATGTTCTTTTATAAAGAGTCGTCGCAACAGCATAAAAAAAGCCGGCGCCCCCATGCTTCGCGCTTTGTCCAGAATTAAAAACTTCCCAAATATTTGCTTGTGATGTGGAAGATGTACGCCAAAGCTGTGAACAGGCGCGGTTTATGAATCCCCATGGAGTGGGCGTGCTTTCTTTGGATCCTGTCACAAATCTAAAGTATCATTTTGTTGTCACCACGACGATAATTACACGGGTGTGCCGGCAATATGGCATGGAGCCGGAACAGGCGTTCCGGCTAAATGATTTTTACATCCGCAAGCTCAACGGTCTTCACATCGAGCAGGACGTGTGCCGTCTGCACGACAAAATGGTAATAGACTACGCCGAAAAGATGCGCAAACATCACCGCGGAAGCTCCAATTCTTGGCACATCAATGCCTGTAAAGCGTACATCTACTCCCACATTAAGGAGCGCATCACCGTCGAGGACCGGGCCAATGCGCCGGGGGTCTCGCCCAGTTATTTATCCCGTCTGTTTAAAAAAAAGACCGGCGTCTCGGTTGGCGCCTACATTCACAGCCGAAGGATTGACATGGTCAAAAATCTGCTGCGCTTCAGCAACGATTCCATGATTGACATCGCCGATCGTCTTGCATTCTCCTTGCAATGCCATTTCATCCAGCAGTTACGGGAGGTAGTGGGCATGACGCCTAAAAAAGTACCGATACACATCTTATATGGTTGAATGGAACGCGGAGCCTGCGCAAGGCCATTGATTTAAGGCAGCGGATGCCCCCCCCAAAAAAAATTGAAGGGGCAAAGGGCTGAACCTGCCAGCAGAGCCAAACGAAAATACCAAATCAATACACTACGGGATGCAGCCCTTTACAGATGCTGCATCCCGTAGTGTATTGATGGAAAAAGGTCACAGGAAGAGTCCCGCGGCGCTGACAACAATTCGTACTGATGTGCAGCATTTCTGCGGCAAAATGACTCTTCATTCAGATTAAAGAGACGGAAATGCGATGGGTGGAGCCAGCCGGAAGCGTTTCCAGCAGAGCGCGGGGCACCAGCACGCGGCCGGTACCGTCAAC
Organism: uncultured Clostridia bacterium; assembly: GCA_944383495.1. Classification (GTDB taxonomy): domain Bacteria; phylum Bacillota; class Clostridia; order Oscillospirales; family Acutalibacteraceae; genus CALWPT01. Next base: position 79,202 of record CALWPT010000027.1, read on the forward strand.
GCTCAGCTCGACGCCGCCGCAGCGGGCCGTCTTGATTTGGTACTGGCCGTACTCCAGGCCAGCCTGGTTTTCATAACAGATTTCCAGCCGGCGCCCCGCAAAGGTGACGCTGACAACGGCGCAGCCCTCCGCATCAAACTGTTCAGCGGTCAGTTTGGGATCCAGCAGCAGGTCTCCCGCCTCGCCGCGCACGCCAAAAACCTGGGTAATCATCGTCATCATGTACCAGCTGGCGGCGCCGGTCAGGTAGTGATACATACCCCGGCCATCGGAGCGGAAATACTCGGGAATGCCGGGATAGATGCGGCTGATTTCAAAATTCAGAGCAGTGTCGGCCAGAGCCTTTAACGCCTTCCAGCCCTGGGAGACAAAACCACGGCGGTAAAGGGCGTTGGCATACATAACCGCCATATGGGAGAATACGGCTCCGTTTTCCTTCTCTCCATAGGCAAAGCCAAACATTCTTCCCAGATCAAACTTCAGCTCGTGAAAATCGGTATTTAAACGATAGCCGCCGATTTCCCCGCGGTAGAGGTAGTGATCAGCGCTAGCGGTAATGCGGCGAATCTGTGCATCGGTGGCCACATTGCCCATAATAGCAAACACCTGACCCGTCAGCATCATGCGCACCCCATCGGAGAAGATGCCTTCCACTGCGCGGCCGTGGTTGTCGTAATAGCTATTGAACCAACCCTCATGGGCGCCGGCGTCGATCCACTCATGGCTTTGCAGCCAGCCTGTCAGCCAGACGGCCTTGCGCTCCAGGTTGTCTGCCAGATCACACAGCCGCACCCGCACCCGGTTACCGCTGATCTGATGCTGACAGCTGCGGGCATACTGTTCCAGCAGCTGGCGTTTGGCTTCCACGCTGTTGAAAACCTCCGGCTGGTCGTTAAGCAATAGCGTCAGTTCCTCCAGAACATCGGTCTCGCAGGCGCCGGTAACCCGCTCCAACAGGCGGATGAGGCCGGCCAGCTCCCGCAAATTGCCAGCGTAAGCGCAGGTAAAGGCCACGCTCTCCCCATGCTCCGCGGCCATATCCAATGCATCGTTCCAGTCTGCCCCGCGCAGGCGGTAGATGTTATGGGCACCTACCTCATAAAAGGCTGCCAGCTGTTGAATCAACAGATGCTCCAGAATACTGCCGGTATAAATTTCGCCTTGCCCGCTAAGCTGCCAGCCTCCTTGCTCCTCCCGGTAAAGGGGGTCAATCTCGGCGCCTCGCATCGCCTGGGCGTCCTTGAAATAAGGAACCTGCCTGTTGAGGATACCCACGTCGCCGGTCTGATCGATGTACAGCTTTGTGGTCATCTGCGGCCACAGGGCATGATCCATCCACACCCGCGCAATGCCGTTGCGGTCTGCGATAAAATTGCCATCGCCGTCGCCGATGATAGTGGCGTTGGTTCCGTCTATGCGTACGCCGCCAAAGTTCTTCTCAATCATCCGGCCCACATCCCCGGGATCCATCAGCAAAAGGGACAAGCAATCCTGCCACAGGTCACGCCAGCCGCGGCCGCCGCGGCCGTAGTCATGGTGCGGCAAAAACGAACAGCCAAACAACCGGCGCAGAAACGGCTGGAAGCAGACCCACTTCATCAGGTGGTCAAAGGAAGGGTTCCCGGTGCGGCACTCCACATTAACCTTCTGCCGCCAGTCCGCGCGGGTGGCCTCCAGTGCGGCTTGCGCCTTATCTATGCCGCCGTATCGCTGCAGCACCTGATCAATGTCCTCTTCACTGTCCTCGACGCCTAAAAGCAGCACATAGCGCGCCTCCTCGCCGGAAGCCAGTGTGATGGCCGGAAAGCGGAAGGCGCCCATGGCTTCCCGCCCTGCGGCCGTGCTGCCAGGTCCTACGCCGGAATACCGCTCAAACACGGACCGGGGATGAAGATAGGTGCCCCCCTCGCCCAAATAGTCCTCCACGGTGGGGTAAAAGGCCTTTGGCAGCTGCCCATCGTCGCCAAAACCGCAGGCATAATAGATCTTGCGGTTGGGTCGATGGCCGCGCTCATCAAAGGACATGGTGGGGCGCACCATCACCCCATTAGTTGTTGTCCAGATGCGGTGCAGCATGGAGGTGACGTTGCGATGGTCACGAATATTGTCTGCGCTGCGGCCATACAGTGGAATAGCCGCCACCGGGGTAAGCCGGCGGGCATGGTTCGCCAGGTTACGCACCGTGACCGCAAGGATCTCCACATTGTCCCGACGAGGGCAAAAGGCAGTGATGCTGGTATGCAGTTCCATCGTTTTCGAGGTACGCTCCAGCGTATGCCACATTAAGCCTGCAGTTATCCGGCTGTCGTCCTGCGCGTCGGTGAATCGGGCGGCTTCCTGTCCGGCCGAGGCCCCTGCCGCAGAGAACGCCGCACCATCCTCACACACCAGCCAGAAATTACGTACCGCACGGTTGTTGTGCAGGTTTTCGGCGCTGACTGGCTCCAGCAGAAACGCCTCCTGATCGATCTTTGCGTCTCCGCCCAGGTTGGGGGTGACGGCACTTTTCAGCCCCGTCTCAGAAGCAAGCGGAAAATACAGATAGCTGGTGTTTTCCGGTTTGTCGATGGTAAAGCTGCCGTGCTGATCCACAAAGTGCAAATGATTCAACGGTTTCTTCCCCTTTCTAGCTTTTTCTTGCCTTTATTATATAGATTCTACCAGCTTGCTACAATCAAAAAGCTGCGGAAAAATGTCAAAATTATAATAAATTTTTTTAAACTGACTAGCTTAAGCCCGCCAATGGGCGGTTCAGATACAGGGCGGGCCGAACGTACGCATTTCCGGTCAGATTGGAGACATTTTCCCACGCTCCTTGGCAAGATGGCAGGGATTGTTCAACTGTGCAGGCAGCCGCAAGGCTTCCTGGGACAGCCAGCACATATACTTGGTGCTTTGGCGAACCTGCCATAATCGTTTTCACCGTTTTTTGTTGTTCAAAAAGCTTATAAGGTTTGATTTTGAATGGTTCTCATATAAAAACCCCCGTTTCATAAATATCATTGAAATTGCCGGATTCTTTTTCTGCATCTGATAGTGCAGGCAATCAATCCGCTTTTCTTTCCCGTGCATTCAGGGTCTAATTACGGGCAGACTGCGACGGGAAAGCAGGCTCAGTCATCAGGCCAAGAATAACTGGGAATTGATCTTTTATTGCGATTGGTCCCTTATGTTGTAGTGTTAAGCTCTGTTTTCTTATAGGTTAAGTATAAGCCCAAAAGGATAAAATAGCAAATCAAAATTTGCGGGTACCTATTACTTTTTACATCTAATCGGTAAGGAGGGCAAACGAATGGCAGAAAGAAACAAAGTGGACTTTTTTAAAAAAACAGCAACACCAGATAGGAGATTGTGGGACACTTCCATCCAGACGGCCAAGAGCTTCTGATCGACACTATCACGCGCAAGCTCGGATACAAGTTCTATGAAGCACAAATTGATTTACTAACGCCCTCTATGAAAAGGGTTACGTTATCTTACCTCATCAAAGCTCGTGCCGCTGTAGCCGTCGTCGATATAGCAGTCGATCAGTTCAAAGCCCTGCTCCGCCACATACTTTTCCAGAATCCGCCGCTGGTTCTCAATCGACAGGGATTCCCCCGCGCGCTCGTCGTCCTTTGACAGCCTGAGATAGATTCCCGCCTTCTTATTCCATTTTTGCTTTGACGTCATTCTTTTACTCCTATTCCGTCAAAGCGGCCTGATTTTGTACGCTGTCATTATACCATATCCAGCATACTGCAATCAAGCCGCCCTGCTGCTTTCAGCTTTGCTGTGCTTTGGGAAAAGACAGATCGGCATACGCCTGTTCTGCCGCCAATCTCCCGATCACCTCGTCAATGTCCTTTTCACCGGTATAATGACTCACAACGGTATAGGCAATGCCGCCCACGGTATACACGCTTTTGCTTGACGGTTTCTCTTCAAAGCGTTTCCGCAGCTCCTCCAGCGTTGCTTTTGGCCTCAAACCATGCTCCTCCTTTGTGATATGGTTTCTCATTCCTCCTTCGTTTCATAGTCGAGATAAATCCGGGTGACTTCCTCGCGGTGATGACCGAGGCGCTCGCTGACCTGCCTTTTCACATCCTTCACGCCCCGCGCCTTCAGCAGCCGCGCGGTCTGCTGCGCGTAATAGTGGCGCAGGCCGTGCCAGGTGATATTCTTCACACGGGGCTTCCCGCCGCCCCTGGCCGTCCGCTTCGGCGCGGTAAACTTCCCCCGGTTGTTTGTCATCCAGTTTTTCAGGGACATGATCTCCCGTTTTACCCCGTGTTTGTCTGTCCGGCTGATGAGATAGTCCCCCGGCTG
>CALWPT010000028.1 GCA_944383495.1 uncultured Clostridia bacterium
CGCTGGACAACACGCAGGGGAAGTGGTCGGACAACAACTACAACGACGGGAACAACTATGCGGCGCGGGATATCACGGCAGACGATATAGCGGCGATTGAGAGCATTCGTTTGGTTTTGACGGTTCCTGCAAGCGTGAAGGTGTACCTGGACAACGTGGAAATGGCTCAGGGAATCGGGGCAATGGGAACCACGCAGGAAACCACCGCTGCTGATCTCGGCGAGGTCAAGGAATATCCCCAGATAGACGGGTATGCGGTCAAAACCGTGCTGAATACCTTTGACGACCGCACCACAGAAGCCACCGACAACAACGGCCATTTTAAGGGCTGGAGCGAAGGGGATAACGCCTACAACCTGCATTCCTTTAAGGGAACAACAAGCAGCAGCAACACGGGAGACAATTTTTCCGTAATCACCGGTTCGGCCGGCATGTTTGACGGGGACGGCCTCCGGTTTTGGCTCAAGAGCACCCGGGAGATGGAACTGCGGCTGCAAAAGAATTGGAATCCCGGTTTAAACTTCAAGATTCCGGCGCAGCCGGACGGCGCTTGGGTAACGGTTCTGTATACCGACGCTGCCAATTACAAGGCCGGCGTTTTGGAGGATTGCAACTGGCTGGTTATTAGGCCCGGCCAAACCAACACCACCTTTTATGTAGATGAAATCCACACGATTGCGGCGCAAGGCGGTGATCCCACAGATCCTACCACGGCGCCAACGGAAGAGCCTACCAGCGAGCCTGATTCGGAACCCACTACCAATGAGCCTGATACGGAACCTACCACCAGCGGGCCTGAGCCCACGCAAGAGCCCACCAGTGAGCCGCCGGCGGCCGTTGCGGGCGGCAGGTTCAGCGCCGGTTCGGGAATCGGCGCCGTTTCGGGAGGCACATGCGTCCCGTTTGAAGATAGCGGGTACCAAACTGCGAAATTTGATCCCACTGGAGCGGGGGACTACGCGGAGTTCAATTTACCCGCTATCCAGGCGGGAACCTATGATGTGACCGTTTTTGCCAAGACCTGGCAAGGGCGGGGTCAGTACAGTGTGACGGCCGGCGGAAATGAGCTTGGGACAGTTGATTTCTATTCCGCTGAAACCGTGTACAAGGATTTCTCCATTGGGCAATTGACGGTGACAGAGGACGGAGCGGTTACCCTCCGGTTTACGGTGACAGGAAAAAACAGCGCCAGCCAAGGCCTTGGCATGATTCTTGAATCAATCACGTTGGCGCCGTCTGATCCGGAGCCTACCTCCACGGGAGAGCCCACCTCTACGGGAGAACCCACCTCCACGGGAGAACCCACCTCTACAGGAGAACCCACCTCTACAGGAGAGTCTACCTCTACAGGAGAGTCTACCTCTACGGAAGAGCCTGCAACGACGGGCGATCAGCCGACCTCTAAGCCCATAGACGCAGAACCGGATACGACCGATGAGGCAGACGCGGCTGCGGATGCTACCGATATAGCGGCCGATTCCGATGAAACAAACGGTGCGGCGCCGTCTAGTGATGCCGGCCCGGAGCAGCCGGGCGGCTCCCAGGAGACCCCTGCCGGCGATTCGGACTCTGATTCCGAGAACCCCAATACAGGCTCCGCCCTGCCTATTGCAGCCGGGGCAATGGCAATTGCGGCCGCCGCGGTAATCATCGTACTGGGCCGGAAAAGAAATGATGGAACCAATTAAAATCCAAAGCCCTTGATTTGACAAAGGCAGATAGGACAGCAAGGATTATATCGAGGAACCGGCGCGGTAAAAACCGCGCCGGTTTTTTATATGTCCCCGGCAGCGCGCCGACGATTCAAATAAGCTTCAGTGAAACGAAAAAAGCCTAGATGGCCGCCTCCTGCAAAGCTTGTGGCCAAAGGGTAGGAGAAAATAAAAGCACACCGCCCACATACCTCTGCCGGCGGGCATATTGGCCCCAAGGCCCAAGCGTGTCACACAGCATGCAGTACGAACGAAAAGAACGGTTTGTGGCGGCAGGAATATTGCCAATGCAGTCCATGAACGCCAAAAAGCATATAGCTCCAGCGGCCAATAAAACAAACGGGAAATCAAACGAAAACAGGCCGCCTAAGCGGCGGCCTGAAAAGCCAACGGCGGGCCGGATCCTTTTTCAGTACCTTCGGGGCCGGCCAGCGTCATGTCTTTTTGAGGCGGTTTAAAACCGTTGGTTGATGGATGGGGCTAATAGTGGATTACCAGGAGTAATCCGGCGTTTCCGGCGGCTGCGTCGTTGTTTCAGACGGCGTGGTGGTCGGCTGCGTTGTAGGCGGCTGGTATTGATTGATGTAAACAAATACAATGCTGTCCCTGCTGAGGGTAGTCCCAGGCTTGGGCTCAACGTTGCTCACCGTATTATAAGGCATGTTTCTCACATTCGCGTTCATGAATACGATGGAACCGGGCCGAAATCCCAGCTCCAGCAGGGTGATATACGCCTCGTCCCTCGTTTTTCCCACAAGGGTGGAGGGGATGGAAACCGATTCGCTGCCCATGCTCAGCACCACCTGAATCGTATCGCCGGGCTGGACTTTCGTTCCCGCCTCCGGAGACTGCTCCAGCACGGTTCCTTCCCGGGCGCTGTTGTATTCCTTGCGAACAATTGTAAACTTCAGCTGATCGCGGATGGACATCAGCGTTTGATCCGTGGAGGTGAGGTAATCCTGAAATACAAGCCCCTTCAAGGCTGGCGCGGAAATGGAGGTTCCGTCATCTGCCCGGGTGGTGTACAGCTCGGAATCCAGCGGTTCCGTGGTGATCATGGGCGCGTCGCTGAGCGTGCTGGTGGCATCCCCATTGAAAAGATTTTTTCCAAACACCAGCAGAACCACCAGAAGCGCTACTACCAAAATGGTGATAATCGTGATCATAGCGGCCAAAGCAGCATACCGCTTTTCGCCTTTTTTCTTTTTCCCAGCCTGCTTTGCGGCCTTTTCTACCCGCTGGCTGGCCTTGGCTGTTACGCTGGGCGCTCCGGAGATCTCTTCCCGGAACTGATCCATGTTCTGGGTGCGGTCTTCAGGAAGGATCTGCAAAGCCCCCGCCAGAGCGGGCAGCAGATAGGTAGGCATTTTTTCCGCCACAGCCGCGGGAATAATCATTTTGTCGTTGGTGACCCGGGCCGTCGCCTCCGGCGGGGTATTTCCCACCAGCGTGCGGAAAATCGTGGCGGCTATCCCGTACACATCCGTCCAGGCGCCGGGCGTTCCGTCAAACCCGTACTGCTCAATAGCGGCGTAGCCCTTAGGCAGTTCGGCGCTTAAGGGCGTCCGGGCGGTTCGGGCGTCAGCCACGCAGAAGCCGGTGAGACGCAGCCTGCCGTCGATCGTCACCACCAGCGTTTCTGGACAGATGCCCCGGTGAATGATCCCAGCGCCGTGCAGAGCGTGCAGCGTGGAGATCACCGGCATAAACAACGGCCGAGCCTGTTCCCAGGTCAGCGCGCCCCCGTTGCGAATCAAAAACTCCCGCAGAGTGATATTTTCCATATACTCGCTGATATAGTACGCCGTTCCATTTTCCTCAAAAATATCGTAAACCGGAAAAAGGGATGACAACTCCCGCACCTGGGCTAAGCCCCGGGCCAATTCCAGAAACTTCATTAGGTCTGTGTTGTAAGGATACTCACTGCCCGATACCGGCGTAACCTGTGTGTCTCCCGCGGGGCGCTCAAACAGGCCCACGGGCAGGTATTCCCGAATATACACCGGCGCTTTCAGCTCTTTATCCCAGCCTGTGTAGGTCGCGCCCTCTCCGTTGGCCTGCACCGCGCATCCCACCACATATCGGTTGGACAGCACGGTTTTCAGCGGCAGAAAAGGGGTGGAATTTCCCTTCTTTTCATCAAAACCGCAATGCGGGCAAGGGGTCTCCCCGCCCGTGTCCTTCAGGCAATTAAGACACAAAGCGTCAGGATTTTGCATGCGTTCATCTCCTCCGCGGCTCTAAGGCCGCCTTCGTTTCCCTCCTGGCAGAATGTAAGAGGGGCCCCGTAATGAATATGCTGGATAAAATCCGTTCAGAACCGAAAACAGCCCCCCAAATCGCCGGATTTTCCCAACTTTTCCGATATTATACACGATTCGCCCCTCTAAGTAAAGGTAGGTTACAAGATTGTAACGATTCAGGGCTTATTCTTCCGGCGGATTCTCCCAGTTATGGAAAACCTCCTGCACGTCATCGTCGTCCTCCAGCATTTCCAGCAGCCGGTTCATCTTCGTGATTTGTTCGGGATCCTCCAGCCGGGTGGTGGTCACAGGCGTGTACTCCACCCCCGCGGATAAAAAGTCGTAGCCCTTTCCTTCCAGCGCGGCGCGCACCGTGCCGCATTCGTTGGGGCTGGTAACAATTTCAAATACCCCGTCCGCTGCGTTAAAGTCCTCTGCGCCGGCCTCCAGCGCGTCTTCCATGACCTGATCCTCGTCCTTACCCGCACCGTCAATGACGATCACACCCTGCCGCTGAAACAAAAAGGAGACCGAGCCCGTCTGCCCCAGGTTGCCGCCAAACTTATCAAAATAATGGCGGATATCCCCCGCGGTGCGGTTGCGGTTGTCGGTCAGCGCCTCCACAATGACGGCCACGCCGCCAATACCGTATCCCTCATAGGTGATTTCCTCATACTGCTTGCCGTCACCCTCGCCGGCCGCCTTTTTGATAATCCGTTCAATATTGTCGTTGGGGACATTATTGGCCTTTGCCTTGGCGATACAATCCCGCAGCTTGGAATTAGACGCGGGATCCGGCCCGCCCTCCCGGACGACGACGGCCATTTCACGGCCGATCTTTGTGAAAATTTTCGCCTTTTGCGCATCGGTTTTCTCTTTTTTGCGCTTGATGTTGTTCCATTTGGAATGTCCTGACATAGCATATACTCCTAACTGGCCGCCGCTTCCTTCCCGCGGCCGCCGCCTTTTCTCATTACCGCGTGACAATCCGTTTGATCCCTATACCATAACACATTTTCCCCTCATTTTCAAGGGACCCCCTCCCCATGCGGGGCAACGCCCTGCAAGAGGCGCCTACGAAAAAGTAATATACGGCTCCAGACCCGCCAAAGCCTCCTGTTCCACCCCGGGTACCCGAAGCAGATCGTCCATCCCCCTGAACCGGCCGATTTGACTGCGAAAAGCCGCAATGGAAAGTGCGCCCGCTTCCCCAATCCCGGGAAGGGCTTCCAGCTCTTCCAGTGACGCCTTGTTGATCCGCAGCCGGTTGCCTTCGTGGTAAGACGCGGTGACCGCAGCCGGCGCAGTGGCGGATAAAGGCGGCGTAGTAAACGCGTTGTATGCCACCAGCACCGCCGCCAGCATCAGACCCAAAGCGGCCAATAGATGAATTTGCCGGCGCTGGCGATTCTGGCCGGTTATGGCTGCTCCCCCGCCGGTGGTGGTGAAAGGCGTATTTTTTGCACCCTCTTGCCATCTACCTTCACCGCGGACAACGTCCAGCCTCCATATACCGTTTGATCCCCTTCTTTGGGAATTCGTCCCAGGGCCTCCGCCATATATCCGCCAATGGAATTGCTTTTGAAGGCGTCCTCATCATAAGGCAGGCCCAGTTCCTCCAGCACGTCGGCAAACCGCGCCGCGCCTTGCGCCAAATACGTTCCGTCGCTTTGCTTTTCCACAGGGGACACCACCTGATCGGATTCATCCCAGATTTCTCCCACCAGTTCCTCCAGCACATCCTCCATGGTGACTAAGCCCATGTTGCCTCCGTACTGATCCACCACGATCGCCATATGAGCCTTGGATTTTTGCAGGGTGGTGAGCAGAAGGGAGATCTTCATATTATACGGCACAAAAATCGGCTGCTTGAGCAAGGTCTTGACAGCAAAGTCTTCAGCCTGATTGTCGCTGTTGTAAAAATCCTTTTCATACACAATGCCGATAATATCGTCAATATCCTCGCCGTATACGGGAATCCGGGAAAAGCCGGTGGAGCGAAACAGTTCCTTGAGTTCCTTGGAGGAAATATCCTCCGGCGCAAAGGCACAGTCTACCCGGGGCGTCAAAATATCGTCGGCTGCAATATCGTTAAACTCGATCGCGGAGCGGATCAATTCGCTTTCCTGTTTGTTGAGAGTGCCCTCGCTCTCAATTTCATCCACAATGACCTTTAGCTCATCCTCTGTGATGGCCGGAGACCGGCCGCTTTTTTTGAACACATGGCTGAGAAGCTTTTTCCAGCCTAGAAACAGCATGTTGAGCGGCCACAGGATCCAGATCAGCAGCTGCAAAAAACCACCCGTAGACAAGGCAAAGCCCTCTGCGTAGTCCTTGGCGATGCTCTTGGGGGAAATCTCCCCAAACAGTAATATGACCACCGTCATGCACAGGGTGGCAATGCCCACGCCGCCTGCGCCGAATAAGCTGGTGCAAATCAAAGTGCCAATGGACGCGGCCGCAGTGTTTACCGCGTTATTGCCGATGAGTATGGTGCTGATCGTCCTGTCGTACTCCTCGGCGATCCGAAGCGCGGTTTTGGCCCGCTTGTCCCCGTTGTTGGCGTAATTTTTTATGCGGATCTTATTCAGGGTGGAAAACGCCGTTTCACTGGCGGAAAAATAGGCGGAGAACGCCACCAGTACAATTAGTCCCACAAATAACCAAGGACTAATATCGTCCAACTCCAACACATCCTTAATTCATTTTTATGCAGGGAAATTGCTTTCTACCAGGCGCCCGGCCGCCTGAAATTCGCGTCCGCCAAGGGCAAGGCGCTCCCATGCTGTCAGCTCGTTTCTGTATATATTACCATTTTTCCGCCTTTTCGTCAAGTCGAACCCGAAGTTGACGGAGCGGGGACTGTTTGGTATACTAATATTAAATGCAAAAAAAGGGAGGCCGGCCGCGTGTACGTTTTAATAATAGCCCGGGGCGCGCCGGACGAAAGGCACCCCGTCAACGGGATTTTTGAATATGACCAGGCCAGGGCGCTGACCCGGGCGGGCTGCAGGGTGGTTTTTGCCGCGCTGGATCTGCGCTCCTTTCGCCGGCGCCGGGCGTTGGGGTTTTCCCGCGCGCTGCGGGAGGGAATCCCGGTTTTTACCGCCAGCCTGCCCTTGTCGGGGCTGCCGGAGCCTCTGTTTTTACGGGCGGCTAAAGAGGCCCTTTTGCGCCTGTACCGGGAGATTACCGCGATTCACGGCGTGCCCGATATCCTTCACGCTCATTTTGCCGACACCGCCCAAATCGCCGCTCTAGCGTTAAAGGACTGCGGCGTTCCTCTTGCGGTCACGGAGCACGGCTCTTTGCTCAACCAAAAGCGGGCGGAGGACATCCCTCCCGCCTGGAGGCGGGCCGCAAACCGAGCTTACAGCGGCGCAGCGGGGGTGGCGGCGGTCAGCCCCGCGCTGGCAGAAAACCTGCGGCGGCATTTCGGCGTGGAGCCCGCGGTGATCCCCAACGTGGTAGACACGGGGCTCTTTTTCCCCGGCCCTGCGGGAAAAAAAGCGGCCGGCGGGCCCTTTTCCGTGGTCAGCGCCGGGAATCTGACAGACAACAAAAACATGGAATCCCTGGTGAAAGCGTTCCGCCTGGCGTTTCCGCCGGAAACGGGCGCGACGTTGACAATTTTTGGCGGCGGGCCCCGGCGTGCGGCGCTGGAGAAGATGGCTTCAGACCCCGCGCTCTCAGGGCGGCTGCTTCTTCCCGGACCCCAGCCCCGCCGTGTGCTAGCGGAGGCCTTCCGGAGCAGCGGCTGCTTTGCGCTGTTTTCCCGGTCGGAGACCTTCGGGGTTACCTTTGCCGAGGCCTTGGCCTGCGGAACCCCCGTTGCCGCCGCCCATTCCGGCGGTCCCGAGTTTTTTATCACGCCGAAAAACGGCTTGCTGGCCCCTGCGCAGGACGTATCCGCCCAAGCGGAGGTTCTGCGGGCCCTGCGGGAGCATAACGACCGCTACGACCGGCCGGGGATTTCCCGGGAAATTGGGAAACTGGTATGTCCTGACGCCGTGGCAAAGGCGCTGCTGGAATTTTATGGGCGTCTTTTAAACCGGCGGCCCTGAGCCGCCGGAATACTGCTTTTCGGGCAGGCTTCAGCCGTCCGGTTATCCCGAAAGCCCGGGGGCTATTTTGATGATACAGGAGTGACATTATGCGGCCCATTCATGCCGAATACCAATATCAACTCAAGGAAAAGCGGGAGGAGCGTTCCCGGTGCCTTCGGCTGGGGAATGCCCTGGGGCTTGCCATGCTGCTGGTCATACTCGTTCCCCGGTTTCTCAACCGGATTCTGTCAGGCGCGGTCTACTGGCTTCAGCTTCCTGCCGAGGTGCTGGAACCTTTGTTCAACGGCCCTGTAACGGGGGAACTGTGGAACGTGCTTTATTCCCTTTTAACGTTTATCCCGGGCTTTATTCTGGCTGCTCGGGTGATGCGTACCGCCTGCACGGACCTGTTTGCCTTCCGCCGCCCGGCCGCGGCCGAAACAGGGGCCTGCCTGCTGCTTGTCCTGGCTGCTTCGGTGCTGGGGAATTACCTATCCTACTACCTGTCGTTCCTTTTGGAAAGCACTGCGGGGGTGACCCCCTACAACCCGGATTTTTCCGCGCAGCCCTCCTGGTTTGGGTTTGCCGTCAACGTGCTGGCGACGGCAATCGCCCCTGCGCTGATTGAAGAATTCGCTTTCCGGGGGGTGGCCCTTTCCGCCCTGCGGCGGATCGGGGATATCCCGGCTTTAATTGTATCCTCTCTCCTGTTCGCGGTGATGCACGGAAACCTGTCCCAAGCGCCCTTTGCCTTTATCACCGGGCTGGGTCTGGGCTTGGCCTACCTGGTGACCGGCTGCTTCTGGGTACCGGTGGCGGGCCACTTTCTGGTCAATTTTATTTCCTGCTGCATTGATTTTTCCTATAACCTGCTGCCGGAGTCGATGATCAGTGTTATTTACGCGTCGTATCAAATGGCAGTGGTGGCAGTGTCGGCGCTGATTGTCATTGTTTATGGCATGCGCCGCTGGTCTCTGCCCGCCTTTCCCCCCTCCGGCTGGAGCGGGGAGAGCGCGGGGCGCCGGTATTACACTCCTGTGCAGCGGGGCCTGTGGGTGCTGGCTTCTCCGGTGATGGTGGTTTATCTGGTGCTGATTGCCGTCCGGCTGGCGACCAACATGGTGGCGGCATGAACCAGGCGTTTATGGAGGAGGCATTGGCCCTGGCGCGGCTGGCGGCGAAAGAAGGAGAAGCGCCGGTGGGGGCCGTGGTGGTCAAGGCTGGAAGGATCATCGGCCGGGGCCGCAACCGGCGGGAGAGGGATAAAAACCCTCTGGGGCACGCCGAGCTGGAGGCTCTTTACGAAGCCAGCCGGGTTTTAGGCGGCTGGCGCTTGTCCGGATGCGAGCTGTATGTGACGCTGGAGCCCTGCCCCATGTGCGCCGGGGCCGCGGTCAACGCCCGTGTCGACCGGGTGGTATTCGGCGCGTACGATCCCAAGGCGGGATCGGTGGACAGCGTGGTTTCCCTGTTTTCGCTGCCCTATAATCATAAGCCGGAGGCGGTGGGCGGCGTCATGGAGGAGGAGTGCGCCCAGCTCCTGCGGGATTTTTTTAAACAGCTGCGGCGGAAATGAAAATCCCAATTCTTGGATTTTCATTTCCGCCGCTTTTTGTTTTGTCAGTGAATCCACAAAGCGGATCCGGGGAGTAAAGCTCCGTGGCGAATCCGCCGCCCGGCCCCTCAGCACACCGTCTCATGTATCTGCCGGGCCAGCGCGGTGAGAGCGGCCTCCCGAATTTGAGGAAGCGCCCGGCCTTCAGCCAAGGTCTGCTGTTTCACGTCTTCAATCACCTTTTTGGCAAATCCCTTTGCATGGCTGGAATCCAGCTCGCCCCCGGCGTAGACCACCGCGGCGCAGGACGGCCCCAGGGCCCTGCGGGCCGCCGCTTCGTATCTTTGAAAATTGCCGTCGCTGGCGGCAACCACATAGCAAAAAGCCGGCTTACCGGTTTTCGCCCGTTTCCACCGGGCGGCATACCGCTTAAACCGGCGGTTGAGGCAAAGCATCCGCACGTTGGTTCCAAATACGACGCAGTCAAAAGCGGCAAAATCCACTTCTGGATTCTGCTCTGTGTCCACAATGGCGGCTTCCCCGGGCAACTGTCTCGCCAGCAGTTTGCCGGCTTTCAGGGTGCTGCCTAAATGCCCGCATACTAAAATCAAAATGCTCAAGCCGTCCCCTCCTTTGCTGTCTGCGGCAGTCAGTTTGGCTTGTGGCCCGCGGCAGAGACAAGCAAGCCGGGGCTTTGACAGGGACGGCGCGCCTTGGCCCACCGCCCCTTTGCGGCCCGTTTCCCCAACGCGTCCGCCGCTGCTGGTTTTATGATACGACAGATCTCACCGCTTTGTCAAGGGCCGGGCGGGAAATAAAGGCAGGCGTCGTCAGGCCGGATCGCGCCGGGACGCGCAGGATCAAAGAAATGTTATAACTTATCGAAAAAAAGTTATAGTCAAAGCCCGCAGTCTATGGTATTCTGAAAAAAAGCGCGTTCAGGAGGAATTTACAGCATGGAACAGACAAAAAGGCCGGGCTTTGCCCTGATTGGATACGGCGGTGCCGGCGGCTGGCATATTGAAAAGGTGCGGCAATTAAAGGAGCTGATTGATGTGCGGGGCATTTATGACATCGACCCGCACAAAAGTGCTGCAGCGGAAAAAAATGGGCTGACGGCGTATGAAAGCTTAGAACAGCTCTTGGCCGACCCGTCGGTGGATTTCATCACCGTGGCCATTCCCAACGACGTCCACAAGCCAGTTTGCCTGCGGGCGCTGCAGGCGGGAAAGCACGTCATCTGCGAGAAGCCAGTGGCGCTGAGCAGCGGCGAGCTGGAGGAAATGATTGCCGCGGCGGAGCAAAACGGGGTATTGTTCTCGGTCCATCATAACCGCCGGTGGGACGAGGATTACCTTGCCGCTAAAAAGCTGTACGAGGAGAACACGTTAGGCCGGGTTTTCAATATTGAGTCCCGGGTACACGGATCCCGTGGAATTCCCGGGGACTGGCGCAACCAAAAGGAAAAAGGCGGCGGGATGGTGCTGGACTGGGGCGTGCACCTTTTCGACCAGCTTCTGATGCTCACGGGAGGGCTGCGGGTCACGTCGGTCTTTGCAAAGCTGTACCACGTCACCAACACGGAGGTAGACGATGGGTTTAAGGTCTTTTTGGAATTTGAAAACGGACTGACTGCCCAGGCGGAGGTGGGCACCAGCAATTTTATATCGATCCCCCGCTGGTATATGCAGGGAGAAAACGGCACCGCGCAGATTGACTGGGGCGTGAAGGGAAAAATTGTTATGGTTTCCGACTGGAAAAATCGGGACGCGGTTCCGGTTGCTACGGCGGCGGGGCTGACCAAGACCATGGCGCCGCGCACCGCTGAAACCATACAAGAGTTCCCCCTTCCTGCAATATGCGCGGATGTAAAGGATTTTTACCGGAATTTTGTGAGGGCCATGGCCGGGCAGGAGCAGCCCATCGTGACACACAGTCAAATACGCCGGGTCATGAAACTGATGGAAGCGGTTTTTCGCTCGGGGGAGACCGGACAGGCGGTTCGAGAGAGCATTTAACCGGGCTGGGGCCGGCTGCCGCGGCGGACAGCGCCGGGGCAGGGCTATAAAAAGGAGGGCCGCCAATGAAGCAGAATTTGTGCACCATTCCGCTGAGCGAGGTTCTGGAGCCTAAGCGGGGCTGTCCTTTTTGCCGTATGGAGCGCATGCTGGAGGAACGGCTGCTAGAGTATATTCTAGGCCCGGCCATGATGGAGCCGGATATTCGCATACGAACCAATCAAGAGGGATTCTGCCCCCGCCATTTGGAAAAGATGCTGGCCCGGCGCAATAAGCTGCAAACGGCGCTGCTGCTGGAAACCCGGCTGCTGGAGCTGGAAAAGCGGTTGTTTACTCCGTCTCTTGAAAAGGCTGGCCGGGCTGGAGGAGAGGCGCTGGAAAGCTGCTTTTTATGCAGGGAGCTGGCCGAAGGCGTGGAGCGCCTGCTGGCAACCTTCTTCCGGCAGTACGACGCCAGCCTGGAGTTTAAGGCCCTTTTTCGGGGCCAGGAGTACCTTTGCCTTCCCCATTATGCACGGCTGGCGCGCACGGCAGCCCGTTTCCTTCCCAAAAAGGCGCAAAAGGGATTTCATGAGGATCTGAATGCCTTGGCGGGAACCCGCCTTAGGCTGCTGATAAAGGATGTGCGCCGTTTCACCGATCGGTTTGATTACCAGAAGCGGGAGAACAAGGAACTCTCCGACGCACAGGATGCGCTGGAACGGGCCTTTTCCTTTCTGGCGGGGGAAAGCGTTCAGTAGAAAAGCGCGCCTAAAGGCTTGCCATCAGAGAAGCTTGAGAGGGGCCGGCGCTTGACGGGTTGGCCGGTTTGGTTATCTTGTTAACATAAAAAAGGAAAAAGGAACCGAAAAAACGGTTCCTTTTTCCTTTTAGAGGGGTATTTTTCGAGAGGAGGGTAAGTGTCCGACGCCGGGTTGCGGCTCCCGTCCATCGGACTATGGCTATATTATAGCTGAAACGCCAAAAAAGTTTGTTAAGCCGCTGTGAACAAATTCTGAACATTTGGTAAGGATATTGTTAACATAATATCAAAGCGCGGTTCATTTTGTCGAACGCCAGAGCCCTTTGAGGCAGCCAGTCCGCAGCGCCCCACAGCGTCAGACGCCGCGGCGCAGCCAGGCGTCCACCTCTTTTCGCGTGGGAAGGGAGGGCTGAGCCCCTGGGCGGGTCACGCTGAGCGCCGCGGCGGCGCAGGCATAGGAAGCGGCGGCGCGCATGTCCCCAGAAGCAATATATTCCAGCGCCAGAACTGCGGTAAAGCAGTCCCCCGCCGCAGTGGAATCCACTGGCTCACAGGGATAGGCCGGAATCATCTCCGCTAGGCCCTTTCCGAACACGAAGGCTCCCTTCCCCCCCATTTTAATGACCACAAACGCCGGACTGCATCGCTGCGCCATCCACTCGGCGGCACGGCGTGCGCTTGCCGCATCCGTTACCGGAATCCCGCAAATGGCCTGGGCCTCTGATTCGTTGGGGCTGAGAATGGTAAGCCCCCGCAGAGGCTCCAGATCCAGCTTCATTGCGGGGCCCGCGTCCAGCACCACAGGAATCCCCCGGGCCGCGCCTTCCCGACAGGCGGCGTGCACCGCCTCCAGCGGAACCTCTAGCCCCACCAACACACAGTCATAGCCGCCGTGCTTTAGCGCATCCGTTACAGCGGCCGCCGTCAGCGTCATATTGGCGCCGGAAATCACGATAATACGGTTCTGACCGCTGGGCTCCACCTGGATCGCAGCCAGGCCTGTCGGCCTGTCGGATTCCTCCAGCAGAAGGGTGTCGATTCCCTCCCGCTCCAGACCGTTCCGCAGGGCTTTCCCGTTTTCATCCCGCCCGATCCGGCCCAAAAAGGTTACCGCCCCGCCCATTCGCGCAGCGGCCACCGCTTGGTTGGCGCCCTTTCCGCCGGGAACATACCGGTATTCACTGGCAAAGACCGTTTCCCCGCCGGCAGGGGCTTTTTCCTTAAGCGAGATCACTAAGTCCATGTTTACGCTTCCAACGCACAGAACTCTGTTCATTTCATACCTCCTGATCACACACGCATTTGCAACGCCCCGCGGAATTGGCGATAGACGACCCTGCGCCTCGCTTTAGCACAGCTCCCAGCTTGCCTCCAGCGCCAGCCCCGCAGTTGAAAAGAGGAGCGGAAGGCTCCGCTCCTCTTGCGAAAGCTTGATTACTTCGCATATTCAATGGCCCGGCTTTCCCGGATCAGGTTCACCTTGATTTGGCCGGGATACTCTAATTCGCTTTCGATCTGCTTGACAATTTCCCTTGCCACCAGTACCATCTGATCGTCTGACACGGCTTCGGGCTTGACCAAAATCCGGATTTCTCGGCCGGCCTGGATCGCGTAAGAGCGCTCCACGCCCTGAAAGGAGTTGGCGATTTCCTCCAGCTTTTCCAGCCGCTTTATGTAGTTCTCGAGATTTTCGCGCCGCGCGCCCGGACGGGCGGCGGAAATCGCGTCGGCCGCCTGCACCAGGCAGGCAATAACCGTTTTGGCTTCCACATCACCGTGATGGGCGTGGATGGCGTGGATTACCGCTTCGCTTTCCTTGTACTTTCTGGCGGCTTCCACGCCCAGTTGGATGTGGGAGCCCTCCATCTCGTGATCCAGCGCCTTGCCAATGTCGTGCAGCAGCCCTGCGCGGCGGGCCAGCTGTACGTCTTCCCCCAGTTCGGCGGCCATCAGGCCGGTCAGGTATGCGACCTCCAGGGAATGATTGAGCACGTTTTGCCCATAGCTGGTACGGTATTTTAGCTTGCCCAAGAGCTTGACAAGCTCCGGATGCAGGTTGCGGATTCCCGTTTCCAGCACCGCGCGCTCGCCTTCGCTTTTAATGGCTTGGTCTACCTCCCGCTTAGCCTTTTCCACCATCTCCTCGATACGGGCCGGATGGATTCGCCCGTCGGCAATCAGCTTTTCCAATGCAATGCGGGCAATTTCCCGCCGAACCGGATCAAAGCAGGACAGGGTGATGGCCTCGGGCGTGTCGTCAATAATCAGATCAACGCCGGTGGCCGTTTCCAGCGCGCTGATGTTGCGCCCCTCCCGGCCGATGATTCGTCCTTTCATCTCGTCGTTGGGCAGGGGCACCACCGACACGGTCGTTTCGCTGCTGTGGTCCGCCGCGCAGCGCTGGATCGCCTGAGACACCAATTCCCGCGCCCGTTGATCCATTTCCTCCTTCAGCTGCTGCTCGTATTCCATGATTTTGACCGCCTTGTCATGGGCCAGCTCGCTTTCCACATCCTTCAACAGGTATGCCTTAGCCTGCTCGGGCGTGAAGCCGGAAATCTTGGTTAACATGTCCCTTTGCGCGGTCTTCAATTGTTCGGCTTCTTCAATTTTAGCGTCGATCTCCTTTGCTTTTTGAGAAAGCCGTTCCTCCTTGGCCTCATAATTTTCCATTTTTTTGTCAAGAGATTCTTCCTTCTGCTGCATGCGGCGCTCCTGCCGCTGCACCTCAGCCCGACGTTCCCGCAGCTCTCTATCCGATTCGGAACGCAAGGAGTGGATCTCCTCCTTCGCCTCTAAAATGGATTCCCGTTTCTTGGCTTCTGCTGTTTTAATTGCTTCATTTAAAATTCGTTTTGCTTCGTCTTCCGCGGATCCGATCGCCGCCTCCGCCTTTCGCTTGCGGCGCTGAATCCCCGCGGCAAACCCGATTATGGCAAATACAACGGCGCATGCGGCCGCGATCAGCACTACATAAATGGGTTCCATCAAGACACCTCCTTATATAATAAACCGCTGTTTGAAAAAGACAATAACAGGCCGCGTGTACGCCCGGCGCCTGGAGCTCCCTCCGGCGAAAACATACAAAAATATGCAAGGCAGGCCCGCCAAAGCCCACTTCGACACATACCATTGTATCCTGAAATATTTTAATACCATATTTAGTACCTGTCAAGTATTTTTTACCATATCGGTTGGGGAAAAGCAGTTCAATTTTCTGCAAAATTCCTAAAAACACTTGCATTGTGGAACAGTTTATGATTAAATAAAGAAAAAACCTGTTTTAGCGAGAAGCCTGACCTGGAGGGACATGCATGAGGCAAAAACCAAAAAAAGAGCCCCGTTCGCATTACATCAAGGAAGCACAGGAAACAGAGAAGCCGGAGCCCCAGGAAGAAAAGGAGGAATTTTCCTCCTTCGCCTACCCGGTGGTGACCGGCCTGAAGGAGGGCGTTTCCTGCTTAATCCAATCCGCGGGAAAACGGCTGCTCCTGTTTTATATCATTTGCGGCCTTGTGATCCTGTCTGGGATCGGGGCGGTGGCGGCGGGATTTTTTGCCCGCGGCCGGATTACCGGAGAGGGAGAAACGCTGTTATCACAAAACCGCCGGCTGGAGCAGGAAATCAGGAGCCAAAACCTCGCTTATTTCAATGAGATCCTGCAAAAGGAATATAAGGACGCCCCCGCCGGCCTGAAAGCTGCCGCGCAAAGGTTTTTCTCCTACTCGGTGCGGGTAAACAACACGCCGACCAGCGGTGTGACGATGTTTTCAGCCAGCAGGAATATTGTCGTCACGGTAGAGGAAACGGTCAGCGACGAGGGGCAAAGGCTGCTTCCCCAGGAGGTGATCGACGACGCTTCCAATTTCCGCGGGGGAGGCGACACGGATATTTCCCAAATGAACAAGGCCATGACAGTGGACGCCACGAGGGAAATGCCCAAAATAACCAAGGTAAAGAAAAGCGATGGATACGTGTATACCATCACCTATGAGGCCGCCTCTGCGGGAGATGTCGTCACCATAGGCTTTGAAACGTGGCTGGCCACCAAACTGGGGCTGGAGGAGCCTTATATAGAAATCATATTTAATGCCAGCGAGGAGGCGGAGGAATGAACCGGAAAAAGCGGGAAAATGCGCCGCAGGAAGAGGTTTTCATGGAAAGCGCCCCGCCGCAGGGAAATGATTTCAGCGCCGGCCGCGGGGGCAGGATCGCGGCAAAAGCGATTTTATTGGGCCTGCCGCTTTTGCTTTGCGCAGGCGTCATCATCGGCGCAGTTTCGCAGGGATTGTATAACCGGGCGCTGGAGGAAAGCAATCAGACTTTGCGGCAGCAGATCATTAAGAAGGAATATGACTTGCAAAATAACATGGACAGCCTGAACGACGAGTTTGTCATAGCTTCCATGAAAACCCTTTTTGGGCTGGGAAATCTTACATACGATATGCGGCGGTATTGGAACTATGAGCTGACGGTCAACGGCGCAGCCGTTTCCGGGGATCGGGTCAGCGTTCCTGCTGGGACGGTAACGGTTTCGCTGAAGCAGACCCAGAAGGCCAACAGCTTTCCCTATGAGGTGGCGGGCCTGGGCAGCACCCTGGGGGGCGACAGTGACGACAAGCTCTCCTATCACTGCAAGGTGACGGGGGCAAGCGGCGTGGAAGCTTCAGAGACGGAGGACGGTTTATTGACCGTACTCACCTATACCTTTGCGGCCCAGAAGGGCGACGCGCTGGAGATTCATCTGTCCTATCCCTTGGCAGATCAGTTGGGCCTGGCAGAAAAATATGGATATGATTTTAACACCATCGCCGTGAACGTTGCATAAAGAAACGGGCGTAATGGCGCGCTGACGCGGCTTGTTTTGTAAAGGCCGGGAGGACTGGTTGCTCGCATGAAGAAAAGGGACAAAAAGCGGGAACGCCTAATAAGGCGGATCCTTCTATCCGTGGCGTTGGCCGCCGCTCTTGGAGCGGCGGGTTGGTGCGCTGCTTACGCGGTGCTGACCCGGGAGGATCCCATGGCGACGGTGGCGGTGGTGGACGGCGCTCCCGTGGCGCTGGGAGAACTGAAAATGCAGTTTGACCGGAAACGGGCGGAAGCGGTTTCCCATTTTACCGAGGGCTATGGGGCCGACGCGGGAGACAAGCATTTTTGGACAACCGCATTCGACGGCGTGACGCCCCGGGATTATTTAATCAAGATTTCCTTGGATGCGGTCAAACGGGAGAAGGCCGAGCAGCTTTTGATGCAGGAGTACGGAATGGCGGACGATATTACCTACGAGGGCTTTTTAAAAGAGCTGAAGGCGGAAAACGCCCGGCGCCGGCAGGCCAAGCAGAACGGGGAAGCGATTTACGGCCCGGAGGAATACACTCCTTCGGCTTATTGGGATTATGTAATGAGCAACCGGCGGATCCGGCTGGATGAAAAGCTGTTTGGAGCGGGCGGCGAGCTGGAACCGGACGAGGAGACCCTGAGGGCCTATTATGAGCAGATCAAGGATCCATATTTTAAGCAGGTTGATAACGTGGAGCTGCTGGCGTTTTCTATTCCCTACAGGGGCCAAGGGGGCGGCGCCGTTACGGAAGAGGACGCACGAACAGCCCTGGAGCCGGTGCGGGAGAGGGTCGCGCGGGAAGGCGAAGCCGCGCGGACGGAAGCGGAAAAGGTTCCCGGCCTGATTGTGACCGCGCTCTCCCTCAACAAAGAGACGGTATCCAGCGCCTCTAAATCCGCTCCGGTGGCTTATCAGCACGCAAAGGAACTGCCGGCGAAGGAAACGTCGGAGGTATTCAATCACCAGGGGGAATATACGTTTTTATACTGCGTTAGCCGGGAAAGCGGCGGGTACCGGTCGTTTGACCAGCATATCAACGAGGTGCGGGCCTATTATGGGGATGACGCGTACCAGCGGCTGATCGACGAGAAAACAAAGCAGGCGGACATGGCTGCCGTTCCGGGAGCGCTGAAGCATGTGAGGGTTGCATAACGGGGATACAGTTGGCCTGCAAGTGTCAAATGAATTGCCAATGGGAGACGCCTTGCTGTCCTGAAATAAAGGATAGGTTGGGGGATCATACATGAGACAAAAACCCTGCTTTTGTCCAAAAGGATCAGGGGCCCAAACGGGCTTACATCCATATATTAGCGCCGGGCGGCGAAAAGGAAGAAGGGACAAAGAAGAAGGGACAAAAATGAATAAACGTGTACGGCAAAAGGCGCTGGCGGCTGTGCTTGCGGTTGTGGCGCTGATGGGCGCGGCGGCGGTTCCGGCAGCGGCGGAGGCTGGCGAAGGGCCCGCGTATTATGTTGACGCGGTTAACGGGAACGACGCCAACGACGGCGCCTCCCCAGGCAGCGCGTGGAAAACCCTTGAGAAGGTCTCGGCGACCACCTTTGCGCCGGGCGATCGGATTTTGCTCAAGCGGGGCTGCGCCTTCAACGGCGTTCTCTGGCCCAAGGGGTCTGGAACCGAAGGGAACCCGATTGTGATTGACGCGTACGGCGAGGGTTCCCGTCCGATCATCGACGGGCAGGGGGTATGCTACGATAAAGACAGCGATCCCAGCAACTATGTGGACGCCGCGGTCTATTTCTGCGACCAGGAGTATATTACCGTGCGGAATCTGGAGGTCACCAACGACGCCGAAGCCCTGGCGGACCGGATGGGGATTCACTTTGACGCAAAGGCAAAAACCGACGGTAAAGCGGGACGGTACGTGAATTACAGGGGTCTGACGGTGGAAAACTGCTATGTTCACGACATAGCCAGCGACCATACGAACGGCGAGCATGCCCGCATGGCGGCCATCATCACCTGGTCCCGAAACTGGTACGCTTCCTTTTCCGACGTGCTGATTCAAAACAACGAAATTGCCAACGCCGATTCCTGCGGGATCTACATGAGCGGGCACAGCCCGGCGGGGGCGGGAACGGGGAACCGGATCCTGAACAACTACCTCCATGACATCGGCGGCAACGGCATCATTACCATCGAGTGCGTTGCGCCGCTGGTGGAATACAACGTGGTTTCCAATTCTCACTACCTGAGCACCCAGCACTGCGTGGCCTTTTGGCCCTTTGGCTGTGAAGACGCGACCTTCCGCTTCAACGAGGCCTATGGAACCAAAACAGCCATTGACGGGCAGGGCCTAGACTGCGACTACCAGTGCACCGGCACCCTGTTCGAGTATAATTACGCCCATGATAACGACGGGGGATTTATCCTCATTTGCTGCGAGCCCACCACCTGGGATGGTAAATTTGCTTATAACGATAATATTGTCGTGCGGTATAACATCGGGCAAAATAACGGCGGCGGCAACGGCGCGCAGATTCAGCTGACCGGCCAGATCAAAAATACCACCGTGTACAATAATACCCTTTATGTACCCTGGGGCTATAATTCCGATATTGTCTCAACCTATTCCAAGGACAACGTCTGTTACCCGGATAACACCAGGTTTTACAACAATTTGATTTACAGCTATTCCGGCGGCGCTTACACATTTTTGGAAGCCACCAACACCGTTTGGGAAAACAACGCGTTCTTTGGAAAGCACCATTCCACAGAGCCGGATGATCCCTATAAGCTCACCGACGATCCCCGGGTGGTCAACCCCGGCGGCGCAGACGTGGGCTTAGACTCGTGCGGGGCCTACGCGCTGTACAACGATTCGCCGCTGATCGGCGCGGGAAAATCGGTGGATGTTTCTTCGTCGGGCTTTACCAATTGCGGCGAAGATTTCTTCGGCAACCCGGTTATCTCCACGCAGGCGCCGAATATTGGCGCGTACAACGGCGCCGGCGTAGCGGACTCCAGCCGGCCCCACTATTGGGAGAACCGATATAAGACCCTGTATAGCTGGGAGGAAAACGATATTATTGACGATCCCTCGAAATATGAATCCACGCAGAAGCGCATCTGGTGGCTCAGCTTCGGCAACACCACCGCGTGGCTGTCCACCTGCCACATCACCGGCCAGGCGGACGCTCTCACTCCCGGCGTGGGAAGCGCCAAGGCGTTGGCAGTGGTGGCGGATCGGGTTTCTACCGACGCGGGCAACGCCAAAATTGAGCTGTATGTGGAAAAGGGCTGGCTGGAGGACGGCGTCGGCATTCGCATGTGGGCGAACGCTGGTGACCGCCGACAATCCGTAGACTTTAACTTCATCGGCCCGGACGGTATGAACCTGAAGGTCACCAAAACGATTCCCGCCGGCGGCGGCTGGGTGGAGGTGGAATGGTCAGGGCAGATGTACAGCGAAAAAATAGGGGATTGGGAAAATATAACGGTGACCCCGGAAATGCTGCAAACCATGACCATGCTGCAAATCACATTCCATTCCCTGCCAAAGAATGAAACGGTGCTTGTGGACGAAATTCAGCTGAAAATGAGCGAGGAGGCCGTTCCTCCCGCACCGTTTGAGAACCCCTATCCGGAGAAGGAGGGGATCCTCACCGGCCTTGATGTTGAGCAAAACACGGTGGAAGCCTTCAAAGCCTCCTTTCAGATGGCCGAGGGCGTGGAAATGCAGATTTCCGACGACGCGGGCAACCCGGTCACCAGCGGGCGTGTGGGCACCGGCATGACGGTCACACTGCTGACCGGCGCCGCGCAGCTTGCCCGCTATCAGATCGTGGTATACGGCGACGTTACCGGCAACGGAACCGTAGATTCCGCCGATCTTCTGATGCTCAAACGGCATATTTTGCAAACGAAAACCCTGGATGGCCTCTTTTTGCAGGCGGCGGACGCCGACCGAAATCAGGGCAGCCGAATCAATTCGGCCGATCTGTTGGCGATGAAACGGGGCGTGCTGGGCATTCAACGCATCGAACAAAATGAAAAAAGCGTTTTATCATGAAAAGAAACGCTTAAAAGAAACAGCGCGCTTTGGCGAAAGCCAAAGCGCGCTGTTTCTTTGAAATTTGCGGAACCAAACGATCCTATTCAAGGCGAAAACGCCTATTCATCCAGCTTGAGCACGGCCATGAACGCCTCCTGCGGCACCTCCACTGATCCCAGCTGGCGCATGCGCTTTTTGCCCTCCTTCTGCTTTTCCAGAAGCTTCTTTTTTCGGGTGATGTCGCCGCCGTAGCATTTCGCCAGCACATCCTTGCGCAGGGCCTTGACCGTTTCCCGGGCAATAATCTTGCCCCCCACCGCCACCTGAATCGGCACCTCGAACAGCTGACGGGGGATGTGCTCCTTCAGCTTTTCCGCAATCCGCCGCGCCCGGGGGTATGCTTTATCGGTGTGGACAATAAACGAAAGCGCGTCCACAATTTCCCCATTGAGCAGCACATCCAGCTTGACCAAATCGGACTTTTGATAGTCCTTCAGCTCATAATCATAGGACGCGTATCCCCGGGTCCGGGATTTCAGCGCGTCAAAAAAATCGTAGACAATTTCATTGAGGGGCAGCTCATAATGGATATCCACCCGGTCGGCGGTGGAGTACTGCATGTCCCGAAACACGCCCCGCCGGTCCTGGCACAGGTCCATAATCGTCCCCACGAACTCGTTGGGGCTGAAAATGTGCACGTCGCAGAAGGGCTCCTCTGCCGCGGCAATAAGAGACGGGTCGGGGTAGTTGGTGGGGTTGTCGATTTCAATCTGCTCCCCTGAGGTGAGGTTCAGCCGGTAAACGACGCTGGGCGCCGTGGTGACTAAATCGAGATGGTATTCCCGTTCCAGCCGCTCTTCGATGATCTCCATGTGCAGAAGACCCAGAAACCCGCACCGGAACCCAAATCCCAGCGCCACGGACGTTTCCGGCTCAAACAATAAGGAAGCGTCGTTCAGCTGAAGCCGCTCCAGCGCCTCCCGCAGATCGGGGTATTTGGCTCCGTCGGCGGGGTAAATGCCGCAGAACACCACAGGGTTGACCGCCCGGTATCCCGGCAGGGGCTCGGCCGCCGGCCGGGCCGCATCGGTGATGGTGTCGCCCACCCGGGCGTCCCCCACGTTTTTAATGGAGGCCGCAATGTATCCCACCTCCCCCGCCCGCAGGCGGCCGCAGGGCTCCAGGTCGGTAGCGCGCTTGCGCCCCAGCTCCACCACGCCAAACCGCGCGCCGGTGGCCATCATCAGGATTTCCGTGCTGGCCGTCACCGTCCCTTCCACCACCCGGAAGAAAACGATCACCCCTTTATACGGATCATAATAAGAGTCAAAGACCAGGGCCTTTAAGGGCGCGTTTTCGTCCCCCACCGGGGCGGGGATATCGGTGACGATCCGTTCCAGCACCTGCTCTACATGAAGGCCGCTTTTGGCCGAAACCTGGGGACAGCCCTCGGCGGGGATGCCGATAACATCCTCGATTTCTTTCACCACCCGGTCGGGATCGGCGGCGGGCAGGTCGATCTTGTTGATGACCGGCAGCATTTCCAGCCCGTGGTCTACCGCCAGATAGGTGTTGGCCAGCGTCTGCGCCTCGATGCCCTGAGACGCGTCCACCACCAGCACCGCGCCCTCGCAGGCCGCCAGCGACCGGGATACCTCATAATGGAAGTCCACATGCCCGGGGGTGTCGATGAGATTAAGCTCATATTCCCGGCCGTCCTTTGCGGTGTAATAGAGGGTCACGGCGTGGGCCTTGATGGTGATGCCCCGCTCCCGCTCCAGGTCCATACTGTCCAGCAGCTGCTCCTCCATATCCCGCTGTGCCACCGACTGGGTCAGCTCCAAAAGCCGGTCGGCCAGGGTGCTTTTGCCGTGGTCAATGTGGGCGATGATGCAGAAATTGCGAATATTCTCCTGTGGGATGCTTGGATTTGCCATTGATATTGAATCCTTTCAGGACATTTCGTCCGTTTCAATCCGCCTGCTATTTAAAAATCCATTTTTTGCTCTAAAAAGGCCTCCAGCTCGTCAATGGAAAGATGCTCCTGCTCCATCGTGTCCCGATCCCGCACGGTGACCTTGCCCGTTTCCACGGAATCAAAATCGCATGTGATGCAGTAGGGGGTGCCGATCTCGTCCTGCCGGCGGTACCGCTTGCCGATGGAACCAGCGTCGTCGTAGTCCACCATCAGCTTTTTGGCAAGAGAAGCGTAGATCTCCCGCGCGGGCTCCGCCAGCTTTTTGGACAAGGGCAGAACCGCCGCCTTAAAGGGGGCAAGCGCCGGATGCAGCCGCAGCACCACCCGCAGGTCTCCCTTTTCGTCGGTTTCCTCATCGTACGCGTCGCACAGGAACGCCAGGGCCGCCCGATCCGCCCCCAGCGAGGGCTCGATGACGTAGGGCAGGTATTTTTCCTTGGTTTCGGGATCGAAATACTCCAGCGATTTGCCGGAATGCTCCTGGTGCTGGGTCAAATCAAAATCCGTCCGGTCGGCAATGCCCCACAGCTCGCCCCAGCCGAAGGGGAAAAGATATTCAAAGTCCGTGGTGGCCTTGGAATAATGGGACAGCTCCTCCTGCTCATGATCCCGCAGCTTCAAATTCTCCTCCTTCAGCCCCAGGGACAGCAGCCACTGGTGGCAGGCGTTTTTCCAATAAGCAAACCAATCCAGATCCGTCCCGGGACGGCAGAAAAATTCCAGTTCCATCTGCTCGAATTCCCGGATGCGGAAAATGAAATTGCCGGGGGTAATCTCGTTGCGGAAGGATTTGCCGATCTGCGCCACGCCGAAAGGAACCTTTTTCCGGGTGGTCCGCTGAATGTTCAAAAAGTTCACAAAAATGCCCTGGGCAGTCTCCGGCCGCAGGTACAGCTCGCTTTTGGAATCCTCCGTTACCCCCTGAAAGGTTTTAAACATCAGGTTGAATTGGCGGATATCCGTGAAATCGCAGGCGCCGCATTCCGGGCAGACGACGTTATGTTCCTTGATGAAGCGGCTCATTTCCTCAAAGCTCCAGCCCGCAGGGTTGACGCCGGCGGCTTCAATCAGCTGGTCGGCCCGGTGCCGGGTCTTGCAGCTTTTGCAGTCCATCAGCGGGTCGGAAAAGCCGCCCACGTGCCCGGAGGCCACCCAAACCTCCGGGTTCATGAGAATGGCGCTGTCCAGCCCGACGTTATAAGGGCTTTCCTGCACGAATTTCCGCCACCAGGCGCGCTTGACGTTGCTTTTGAATTCCACGCCCAAAGGCCCGTAATCCCAGGAATTGGAAAGCCCGCCGTAAATCTCAGAGCCGGGGTAAACAAAGCCCCGGGCCTTGGCCAGGGCGACAATTTTATCCATGGTTTTTTCCGTGTTGTTCATTCTCATCCATCCCTTAAATGCAGGATTTTCCCAAAAAGACGGGAAAAGTTAACGATACTAAAAGCTATTATACCCTGCTTTACCCCCCATTGCAAGGATGTTTTTCCCCAGTTGGCGGTTTACGCGAACAGGATTTTATGATATACTGTCTTATTATCAGGCAGCGGGAAGAACGCTGCCCCAGCCGGCCCTGGCCGGCGGAAAGCGAGGAACCAAATGGACAAGCCCAGAATCCAAGCCGCCGTGCGGGAGCTTTTGCTGGCCATCGGGGAGGATCCCGACCGGGAGGGCCTGCGGGAGACCCCCGTTCGGGTGGCGAATATGTGCGAGGAGATTTTTTCCGGCCTGCGGGAGGATCCCAAGGCGCATTTGAAGGTGTTTCACGAGGGGCAAAACGACGAGATGGTGATTGTGCGGGATATTCCGCTGTATTCGGTTTGCGAGCACCATTTGATCCCCTTTGTGGGGGTGGCGCACATCGCCTATATCGCCCGGGATGGCCAGGTCATCGGCCTTTCCAAGCTGGCGCGGATCGTCAACTGCTTTGCGCGGCGGCCCCAATTGCAGGAGCGGCTGACCTCTCAGCTGGCGGATTTTTTGTATCGGGAGCTGAACCCCCAGGGCGTGGCGGTGGTGGTGGAGGCGGAACACCTGTGCATGACCATGCGGGGCGCCCGGGCTGCCGGGGCTAAGACCCAGACCAGCGCTTTGCGGGGGTTAATGAAGTCCGACGCTCGCAGCCGCGCTGAGGTGATGGCGCTGCTGTCCGGCGGAAAACGGTAAAGGAGGCGCTTTCATGGCGTACTGGCAGGGTAAGCGGTTTTCTCTTTTGCTGGGGGAAAGAACCTATGTTATGGGGATTCTCAACATCACGCCCGACTCTTTTTCCGACGGGGGGGATTTTCTGGATCCCGAAACGGCCGTTGCCCACGCGCTGGAGCTGGAGGCGCAGGGAGCGGATCTGATTGATATCGGCCCCCAGTCTACCCGCCCGGGGCATGCTTCCGTATCGCCCGCAGAAGAGATCCAAAGGCTGTCCCCTGTGCTGGGGCGGATTTCGGCGGCGGTGAGGGTTCCCGTTTCGGTGGACACGTTTTATCCCGAAACCGCGGCGTTTGCTTTGGAAGGCGGCGCCGCGGTGGTTAACGATGTGTCCGGCGCCGTCAGCCCGGAGATGGCCCGGGTGGTGCGGGACTGGGGCGCCGGCTGGGTCATTATGCACAACGGCCCGGGGGAGCCCGCAGAAATTGCGGACTGGCTGCTTTCAGCGGCGAAGCGGGCGGAAGAAATGGGCGTTTTGCGGGAAGGAATCTGCCTGGATCCCGGCGCGGGGTTTGGGAAAACCTATGAGCAGAACCTGCGGATCATTCGGGATTTCCGCGCCCCGGAGGGATACCCCTACTTAGCGGGCTTTTCCCGGAAATCCTTTATCGGCGCCGCGGCGGGCGAACCGGCCCCCAAGCGCCGGGAGGCGGGAACCATAGCCGCCCATGTGATCGCGGTTATGGGCGGGGCGGATGTGATCCGGACCCATGACGCTGCGGCCGGGATACAGAGCGTCCGGGTGGCGGACGCGGTCAAAGGAGCGTAAAGAAATGGATACGATTCTTTTAAAAGGGCTGGAGGTTTTCGCTTATCACGGGGTCAATCCGGAGGAAAAACAGGATGGGCAGCCCTTTGTGTTTGACGTGGAGGCGGCTGTGGACTTAAAGCGGGCGGCACTGTCCGACCGGCTGGAGGACACGGTGAGCTACGCAGCCATGGCCAAGGTGATGGAACGGGCGGTCACAGCGGAAAAATTCGATTTGATTGAACGGGTGGCCGGGGCGGCCGCAAAAGCGGTGCTGGAGGCATTTCCCCCTGTGGAGCGGCTGACGGTGACGGTCAAAAAGCCCAAGGCCCCCATGAAACGGGTTTTTGAATACATGGCGGTGCGCTTGACCTTTTGCCGGGAGGATTTCGCCGCCCCGCGGCAAGAGACAGAGGAACAGGAAAAGCAAAAGCAGCCCGCCCTCCAGGATCTGGACCTAAAGCAGGCCTACGTGGCGCTGGGCTCCAACCTGGGAGACCCGGTAGACAATCTCCGCCGGGCCGCGTGGGCCCTGACACTGCTGCCCCGCACCCATGTGAAGAAGGTTTCCCGGGTGTATAAAACCAAGCCGGTGGGCTTTGCAGGGCAGGACGATTTTTACAACGCCGCGGTGAAGGTTTCCACCGCGCTGACCCCCCAGGCGCTGCTGGGGGGGCTATTGGGGATTGAAGCCGCGATGGGCCGGGTGCGAGGACGCAAAAACGGCCCCCGGGTCATTGATTTGGATCTGCTGGCGTTTGAGGGGGCCGAACTGGACACCCCTGAGCTGAAGCTGCCCCATCCCCGCATGCTGGAGCGGGGGTTTGTGCTCGCCCCGCTGTGCGATATTTCTCTTGACCCGTTGTACCGCCGGGCGCTAAAGGAAGTAGGGCGAGAGGGCGTGGAGGTCATCCACGATGCGATTGTGGTGTGACAGCCGTGATACCCCCGGATTTTAGGCACGGGCCTTTTGGCCATGTGCAATGATCCCATTCACACTGTGTGTTCATGGAATAAAAGCCCGTTGCAAAGGGCAGCGAAAACGGACAGGAAGGGTTGGACGAAGCGATGCGACAACAGGCGAACACAGGCAAAATAAACGGGAAGCAATGGGCGGTTCTGCTCTTTGTTTATGTGGGGCTATGCGCTGTGCTGCTGGGCGCGGTGATCCTCACGGGCCCGGCGGACGTCGGTGCGGTTACCCCAGGCAGCCACGGGGCTTCCCTGATGAACGGGGGCGCGGTGCTGGCCGACCAGGGATTTTTCGTCGCTGCGGAGGAGGACGGCGTTTACCGCTATCTGGCCAACGGGACGGAGCGCACCCGGATCTATGAGGGAAAAGCCTCCATGCTGCAGGCGGTTGGCAACCGGTATTATTTTGAAACGGAGGAACACGCGCTTTACTCCGTCGCCATCGACGGGACGCAAGGACGCGTAGAGGCGGCGTACGCCCGGCGCCCGCAGGTGGTGGGGAGCTGGGCCTATTACGTGGGAAAGGACGGAACGATCTGTAAAAAGCGGCTGGGAGAGGAAAAGGAATACCGGCTGGGCGTGGAGGCGCCCGGGCAGATCGCGGTTTACTACGGGCGGATCTACTATCTCGGCGGGGACCGCCGGCTTTACCACTGCGCGCTGGACGGAAAGGATAACCGGCTGCTGGCAGACCGGCAAATGGAGCGGTTTATGCTGAACGGCAGGCATATTTTCTTTTTGGAGCAGGGGACGGTGTATTCCGCCGCGGATTCCGAGCCCTCTAAAGCCACCGAGCTGTGTAAGGCGGAGCGGTTTGCCGTGGAGCAGAATATGCTGTTTTACCAAACAAAGGACGGGCTGTTTCTCAAGGATCTGGACAGTGAGAGCAGTATCATAACGGTCGCCGGGGAAGGAACGGTAGAGGGGGCCCAGGCAAACGGCTTTTATTATAAGGCGGCATCGGGGTGTTACGTATACACCGGCGCAAATGGGGAAAATAAAGTAGAGTATCGGATAAGGTAAGATGCCGAAGCTATTTCCCGGTAAATGGCTGAGAGGTATCCCATGAAAAATAAAACGAAAGGAACGATACAGGACAAAAAGAGCCGTTTTTTCTGGCGCTTTATGCCCATGCTGTATCACAAGGCAATTATGATAAAAAAAGCCGCAGCGCAGTTTTTACTGCTGTTTGTTATGCTGGGCACGGCGTCCGCCGCGTCGGCGGCGGGAGGCGTGGCCGCCGGCTTGTCGCCGGAGCGGGCATATGGAAAGGCAGGGGACGAGATTACCATTTTTCTGCGCTTTAACAATCAAAGCGGCAGGGATATATTTGCCATGGATTTCCGCTTGTCCTTCGACGCAAGCGTTTTGCGGCACAGGGACACCGTTTTAACGACCCAGAACAAAGACCATTGGGATTTCAGCTACGGGCCCGGCCCCAATTATGTTCACGCCGGGTATGACGAAACCACGGTTTCTTATCCCATCAAGGCGTCGGAAACGGAGATTGCGGCCATTACCTTTGAAGCGGTGAAAAACGGCAAGTCCGATGTGTCGGTAGTCGGGCTTGCGCTGTATGATCAGGCTGGAACGGCGATCCCCGCCGGGGGAGACCGGGTGACTGTGACGGTGGGAGCTGCCGCCGGCGGCCCGACGCAAAGCGCCGGCTCTGTAAGCGGCACCGCCGCGCGGCCAGGGGAAAGCACCGGGAATCCAAGTCCGCCCGGGGGCGGAGGCGCTGCCGGCGAAGGAACCGCGGCGGTAGAAGGAGGCTCCGCCTCGCAGCAGGAAAGCAGCGCCGGGGACACGACCTCCCCGTCCCAGGGAGGAGCTGGCGATACAGAGGCTGGGAGAGAGCGGCAGGACGCGGGAAACGCCGGCTCAGTATGGTGGAGTCTGGCGATGGCCGGCGGTATAGTCATGCTGGCAGTCGCCGGAATCTGGATCTGGAACGGGCGAAGGGACAAGAAAAACAATTTTCCCGGGGGCAAAGCGTCCGGCGGATAACGGCGTTTTCCGGGATAAGCGAGCCTTTTGGCGACGCGGGCTTGCGCGCTATAAAAAAATTTTATTAAGCGCTTGACAAAAGGAAGAAAAAGGATTATACTAACACGCAAAGGCGTTGAAGAAGACGGTTGAGCCATTCCTTTTTTCAGAGAGCCTGCGGCTGGTGGGAGCAGGTAAAAGCGGCGAAAACTTATCCCTTCGGAGCTGGGTCTTGAACGGCGGTATTGCTCAGTAAAGCTCCACGTATGGCTGCGTTAAAGCCAGGGGCTTGTTGGAGCCCTGCTGAGAGGGCGCGGGTTTAACGCGTCAATTTGGGTGGTACCGCGGGTTATTGCAGCTCGTCCCAGGCGATGGGGCGGGCTTTTTTGTTTGCCTTTAGGAATGAAAGCCGCCTGGTTTTCTGGGAAGAGGCGGCGTTTATAGCAAAACAGGAAAGGATGACCGATGTATGGAACCGAAAATCAATGAAATTGCCCAGCGCATTCAGGCGCTGCGGGAGATTATGGACTTCTCCCAGGAGGAAATGGCGCAGGCCGCCGGCGTTTCCTTGGAGGAGTATCAGACGCTGGAGCAGGGGAACAACGATTTTTCCTTTACCTTTCTTTACCGCTGCGCGGAAAAGTTCGGGGTGGATATGATCGAGCTGCTCACCGGGGAAAACCCGCACCTGAAGAGCTACGCCGTTGTTCGCAAGGGGCACGGGCTTCCCATTAAGCGCCGGGAGGGCTTCACCTATCACCACCTAGCCCCTAATTTTTCCGAAAAGCTGTGCGAGCCCTTCCTTGTGACAGCGCCGTATTCAAAAGAGGCCCAGGAGCGGCCGATCTCCCTGAACCGACACGATGGACAGGAGTACGATTATATTTTAAAGGGTTCGCTGAAATTCCAGACCGACAATCACGTAGAAATTCTGTACGCCGGCGACAGCGTGCTGTACGACTCGGGCCATCCCCATGGAATGATCGCCACCGGCGGGGAGGACTGCGAGTTTCTGGCTGTGATCCTGAAAGAGCCTATGAAAGAATAAGCAAGGAAAGGAAAGAGAACAATGGTAAATCTGCATCTTCAGTACGTCCGTGAGCGCTACGATGAAAACGGCGTGCTGTGCGAATATAGCCTTCAGTACCCCGACACGTATAATTTTGGTTATGACGTGATTGACGTTCTGGCAGAAAAAGAGCCGGATAAGCTGGCAATGCTGTGGACCAACGATCACGGAGAGGAGCGGCGGTTCACCTTTGCCGATATCAAGAAATATTCTGATAAAACCGCCAATCTGCTGCGATCCAAGGGTGTGAAAAAGGGCGACACGGTCATGCTGGTACTGCGCCGCCACTATCAGTTCTGGTTTTCCATCATAGCCTGCCATAAACTGGGGGCGGTGGCGGTTCCCGCCACGGACCAGCTGACCCAAAAAGACCTGGTTTACCGGTTCAACGCCGCCTCGGTAAAGGCCATTGTCTGCACCGGCGAGGGAGAGGTCGCCCAGCATGTGGAGGCGGCGCTGCCGGAAGCTCCAACGCTGCAAATTAAGCTGTTGGCCCGCGGTTCCCGCCCCGGCTGGGACGATTTTGACGCGGAAATGGAAGCGGCAAGCGATCAGCTGGAAAAGGAGAATATGCACGTTCACGACAACATGCTGCTGTATTTTACCTCCGGCACCACGGGAATGCCCAAAATGGTCATGCACGACGCGACCTACTCCCTGGCCCACATCCTCACCGCCAAGCATTGGCACAATGTGAATCCTGACGGCCTGCATTTCACCCTGTCCGACACCGGGTGGGGCAAGGCGGCCTGGGGCAAGCTGTACGGCCAGTGGCTGATGGAAGCAGCTATTTTTGTGTATGATTACACCCGGTTCACCCCCGCCGACCTGCTGCCGCTGTTTGCAAGGTATCGCATCACCACCTTCTGCGCGCCGCCCACCATGTTTCGGTTTTTCATCAAAGAGGATCTGGGGAAATACGATCTGCGTTCGCTGCAATATGCGACCATTGCCGGAGAGGCGCTGAATCCAGAGGTATTTCATCAATTCTACAGGCACACCGGTCTTAAGCTGATGGAAGGCTTCGGTCAGACCGAAACCACCCTGCTCATTGCCAACCTGAAGGGCATGGAACCCAAGCCCGGATCTATGGGGAAGCCCACTCCTTTGTACGAGGTAGATATTGTTGACGAAGACTGCAAGCCCGTGGGCCCCGGCGTGACGGGGGAAATCTGCGTCAAGACCACCGATCATATGCCCGACGGCCTGTTCAGGGGCTATTACCGCAATCAGGAGCTGACCGACGAGGCCTGGCACGACGGCTGGTACCACACCGGCGATACCGCCTGGAAGGACGAGGACGGATACTTCTGGTATGTGGGCCGAACGGACGACGTTATCAAATCCTCTGGCTACCGGATCGGGCCGTTTGAGATTGAAAGCGTGCTCATGGAGCATCCCAGCGTGCTGGAGTGCGCCGTCACCGGCACGCCCGATCCGATCCGCGGCACCGTGGTCAAGGCGACGATTGTGCTGGCCAGAGGGTATACTGCTTCTGAGGAGCTGAAAAAGGAGCTGCAGAACCACGTGAAAAAAATGACCGCCCCTTACAAGTATCCCCGGGTGGTGGAGTTTGTAAAGGAGCTGCCCAAAACTATTTCCGGAAAAATCCGCCGAGTGGAGCTGCGCCAGAAGGACGGGCAAAGGAGCAAATAGTCCTTGCCCGTGCCCTTTACAAGGATGTCCTGCAAAACAGCGCCCGCGAGCCGCGACGAAGGCTTTGCGGGCGCTGTTTTTTTGCGGCGAAAAGGTGTGAAGCATACCGCGCACGGATGCTTAATAAGTGAAGGGAAGCCCCCGTAAAGGGCAAAAATGCGTGACATCTGTCATCTATAATTTGAATAAATAATAGAAAAAAATAATATATATTTAATCTATAAAAACCAAATAATTGATAAATATATTGAAAAATGTCAATATACTGGCATATTATTTAAATTTAGATAAAAATGCAAAAACAGTGATAATGATCCACAAATTCTCTTGACAAGCAATTTGATCCTTGCTATTATAAATTGTAGAAATTGTAATTTTTTGCCTATTTCTATTATATTTGATATTTTGCCTGTTTGCGGGCCATCATGCAAAAAAAGACGGGAGATTTTGAGGTGAAGACATGCTAAAGCTTGACCTGGATATGGGAAGAATGGAGGATATTCGGATCTCGGTCTGCATTTGGAGCGGATGGTATAATAAAATGAATCAGCCGGGCTATAAGGTACATCGGATGACCAGTGAGCTTCATAAAAGCCTTCTCAAGAAGCTTGGCCCGGCCCCCCAGGAGATGACGCTGCTCTCCTCCCCCGAGCTTCGCATGAGCTTTACCGGAACGGTTTGGACTGAGCTGTTTCACTGCAAGCGATACAGGTATCTTGATGATTTTTTGCGTGATGTGTTTGAGGTGGAAGAGAACGAGCTGTTTGCTCGTTTTTTGTTCCATATTGATGGCATGAAACAGACAATGGATGATTACCGGAGGCTTGCCTCCTCCCCCGCCGTATACGGCGAATACATCAGCAATATGAGCGTAAGCGATACGCTCAAGGCTGCGCTGTTACTATTTTCCATTGATAAGCAGCGGTATTTGGGCGCCTTTCGGTGGATCTTTGTTCAAATTGACAAGGCGGTAGATTATGTCCACAAGCAGTTCAGCGGCTTTTTTAACCAGTGTTTGGAGGAATTAGGAAACGAGGACTTTATCCGGGCGCGGCTGGCAAAGTGGTGTCCCTCTGACCCGTGCGATACGGATATTGTGCTGGCGCCCAGCCTACTGAATCCTAGCCTTGTCCGGGCACAGGCAGCTGACGGCGTGCTGTATTTTGACGTTGGATTTGATCTGGAGAATGCGGTGAACGCCTCTAAGGAACAGGTTCTTCGTCTCAATCTGAACCAGATTGGCAAGCTGCTTTCTGAACCCAAACGATGCGAAATTGTGGATCTGCTGTGCAGGGATGAACTGTATATGTCCCAAATTGCCAACGCGCTGGATATTCCTCCCAATACAACCCATTACCATATGCAGATGTTTATGGATACGGGGGCGGTGGCGATCACCATGAAGGGAAAACGGTGCCTGTATCGCATGAACAAGCATTTCTTCAAGGCGCTGGCTAAGCTGGCCAATGAATATTACAATAAGCTGTCATAAGACGGAGTGGACAGTATCGCCGTTGGCACATATACTGAGAGTGCAGAAGGCCGGCTTTGAAAGAGCCGAATCTACGCCCTGCGGCTGTTATGGGGCGGGCTTCTGCCGTGTGGTACAATAGTATGAAGCTGGAAGGCGCGTTTTCTGCCTGCCAGGAGCGCGTCTTCTTTGCTGTTGTCTGTGACGCCCCTGACGAGCTTTGAATGCTCCGCATGCAAAACTCCCGGGATTGAGGCTGCATCAAGCATCGCGTTTTCTTTGCTGAAGGAAGAACCCGTTTCAGCGCCCCTGATTGCGTATTGGCAGCTTTACAGGAAAAACGAAGCTTTACGTATGCAAGGAAATATTGCATTTTTATGAAAAGTATGTTAAAGTTAAGTATAAATATGAATTGAGGAGGAAGGATCATGAAAAAAGCGCTGGCTTTGCTGTTGTCTGCGGCGCTGTTGTGCGTGCTGCTGGCGGGTTGCAACAGCAATAATGAAACCATAGAGGTTTATCTAAACGCGAACTTCCCGCCCTTTGAGTATATGGAGGGCAATGAGATCAAGGGCGTCGATGTGGACATCGCGAGAGAAATCGCCAAGGATCTGGGAAAGGAAGTTACCTTTAAAAACGCGGATTTTGACGGGCTTTGCACATCGATCGCATCCGGTAAAGGGGACATGGCGATTTCCGGCATTACCATTACAGCCGACCGGATGGAAGAAGTGGATTTTTCCAAGCCTTACATTAAATCCGTGCAATACCTGATTCTTCCCGATGCTTCCACCATTGCCAAAATGGAGGATTTAGCGGGCAAACGGGTGGGCGCCCCGGTGGGATACACCGGTCAGCTGCGCATTTCCGACGAGATGGAAAAGGGCGTGTTGAAGGACACGGACACCAACCTGAAAACCTATAAAAGCGCCATTGAAGCAAGCCAGGATATTTTGAACGGCAAGCTGGACGCGGTCGTGATGGATGAGCTGGTCGCCCAGAGCATCGCCGAGGATACCGACGGTCTGAAGGCCATTAAGCTGGTGTATGCGGACGGCAGCGCCGTGGAAGAGGAATACGGCGTGGCGGTCAAAAAGGGCCAGGAGGATCTGTTGGAGAAAATTAACGCAACTATTGATCGTTTGGTTTCGGAAGGAAAAATCGACGAGTTTGTGATCAACCACAGCAAATAAAAATGGTTTTGACCGCGAACGGGCGATCTGCCGGAGCGGGCAAAGCCGGTGGAGAAAGGCGCTTTTGTTTATTTTCCGGTATGCTTTTCAGAACAGCGGCGCCGAGGGGAAATAGATCATTCAGGATCCCGGCAGGCAGACGTTTGCCTGCCGGGAATTTTCATAAGGAGGTCATGCCATGCTGACGGCCGCGTTGTCCTTCCAGCCGGTTGCTGACTGGTTTGCCGGCATGTGGGACACCATAGCCGATGGGTTTACCAGAACCTTCATCCGGCATGAGAACTACAAGCTGTTTATCGAGGGCTTCGGCAATACGCTGTTCATCGCCGTTGCAGCCTGTTTATTGGGCTGCGTGATCGGCGTTTTGGTAGCGGTTGCCAAGGTGTATAACGCTCAAACCGGGCGGCTCCGGCCGCTGAATGCGCTGCTGAACGTATATTTGGCGGTGTTCCGGGGAACGCCGATCCTGGTTCAGCTGCTGATCCTTTATTATATCGTTTTCAAAAGCGTGGATAACGCTTTGTTAGTGGCGATCATCGGCTTTGGCATCAACTCCGGGGCTTACGTGGCGGAGGTTGTCCGGGCGGGGATCATGGCCATTGACCCGGGCCAAACGGAGGCCGGACGGTCTTTGGGCCTGAGCGCCGGCGTTACCATGCGGAAGATCATTCTGCCCCAGGCGTTTAAAAACATTTTGCCGGCTTTGGGCAACGAGTTTATCGCCCTTTTGAAGGAAACATCCGTGGCCGGGTTTATCACGGTGGTAGACCTCACCCGGGCGGGAGACCTGATCCGGGCGCAGACCATGGATCCTTATTTCTCCCTGTTCTTTGTGGCGGGCGTGTACTTGGTGCTGGTACTGGGGTTGACCTGGATTTTGGGACGTGTGGAAAGGAGGCTGCGCCGCAGTGATCGCCGTTAAGAACCTAACCAAAAGCTTTGGAGACAATCAGGTGCTCCGCGGAATCGACTATACGGTGGAAAAAGGCGAAAAGATCGTCATTGTCGGTCCGTCCGGATCGGGCAAAAGCACCTTTCTGCGCTGCTTAAACCTCCTGGAACAGCCGACGGGGGGAGAAGTCTGGTTTGAGGGGACCCAGATCAATGTTCGGAAGGTGGATATCGACAAGGTGCGGTGGAAAATGGGCATGGTGTTCCAGCATTTCAACCTGTTTCCCCATTTGACGGTATTGCAGAACATCACCATAGCGCCGGTGCAGACAGGAAAGCTGACCAAGGAAAAAGCGAAAGAAAAGGCCATGGACCTGCTGGCCCGGGTGGGATTGCAGGACCGGGCAGACACATATCCCGCCATGCTTTCCGGCGGGCAGAAGCAGCGGATCGCCATTGTCCGGGCGCTTGCCATGGAGCCCGACGTGATGCTGTTCGACGAACCCACCTCCGCTCTGGACCCTGAAATGGTGGGAGAGGTGCTGGAGGTGATCAGGGAGCTGGCCGACCAGGGCATGACCATGGTGATCGTCACCCACGAAATGGGCTTTGCGCGGGAAGTCGCCACCAAGGTTTTGTTCATGGACGAGGGGAAAATTTTGGAGGAGGCGCCCCCCGCCGAATTTTTTGCCAACCCGAAAAACCCGCGGTTACAGGATTTTTTATCCAAGGTGCTGTAAACGGGAGCCCTTGCCGCAGGCTGCTTCCGGCGGCCGTTGTCCCGGCGCGCCGAGCAGAAAAGGCAATGGATGCTTATGATAGGCAGAAGGGCGGCCCTGAGCGGCCGTCTTTCTGTTTTTAAGGGGGATTCGCTTTGCCCACTTGCGCTGGGTGGCAAAATCGTTTATAATAAGGCTTTGTAAGGGAGTGAAGCTATGGAAAACACCGCAGCGCAGGAACGATATAACCGAAATATAGCACGCTTGGAAGAGTACCTTTGGGGGGAGGAGCTGCGCCGGCGGGAGCTGTCCCGGGAATCCTGGGGCCACGTGGGAGGCAAGGCCTGGGGCATCTGCCGGGTCGGGTCTTACATTGTGCTGGCGCTGGGACTGGTCATCACGATTATGTACGCGTTGATGTGTCTGCGGCATATGGATTATTATACGCTAAGCAACGTAACGGCGCCCATGTGGGAAACGGGATTTACCTGTTTTTTCTTTTTTTTCCTGATCTGCATTGTGAC
This sequence comes from uncultured Clostridia bacterium, assembly GCA_944383495.1. Classification (GTDB taxonomy): domain Bacteria; phylum Bacillota; class Clostridia; order Oscillospirales; family Acutalibacteraceae; genus CALWPT01. Next base: position 36,581 of record CALWPT010000028.1, read on the forward strand.
CTATGGACTTGCGGTTTTCCTGCGCAAAAAGACGGGGGCGTTTAAAGTCCTGTTCTGGGCGGGGCTAGGGGTTATGGCAGCCCTTTTGATTTGGCTTTGTGCAGGCGTGTTTTCCATTTTTGAATTTTTACAGGACGCGGGCATGGGGTTCTACGCGGTATTATCCGTCCTGATCGCCGCGTGCGGCATGGCGATGTACGAAAGCGGCGTTCTGCTGGCCTTTCGAAGGCTGAAGGCCGCCTTTTGGTGCGCGTCCCTGTCGGGAGCGGCGGTAACGATCGGGCTGATTCTTCAAATGGCCCGCGGCGCTTCTTTCGAAGGACAGAATACCGACGCGTTCGCCATTGTCGCGGTGTGCTGCTATTTGCTGCTGGCGGCGGGAACGTTTATTTTGTGGCGGATCGAGCGGGGCGACCGGAAGGACCGGGAGGAAATGCTGTCTTACACCCTGCAAAGACTGGTTCGGGAGAGCGGAAAGGAAGGCCTTTTGTCCCAAGAGGAATACAGCGGCCTGATCGAATCGTTCTTTGCGGATTTAAAGGAACAGGATGAAGCCCGAAGGAAAAGCCGGAAGCGGCGGTAAGCAGCAAAATCAGATTCATTCGAGAGAGGGAACTTTCATGAAGGGCAAGCATGCATTGACGCTGGTGGACGTTATTATGATCGCGCTGTTTGCGGCGCTGTGTTACTTGATGCTGATGGTTTTGTTCATTCCGGTGGGCCCCATGTTTTTCCATGTGGGCAATTTAATTGTGGTCACAGCGGCGCTTCTGATCGGGGGCTTTAAGGGCGGGCTTGCGGGCGCCGTAGGCATGGGGCTGTTCGACCTTTTGAACGGGCACGCTGATTCCGCGCCTAAGACCCTGGTGCTGAAACTGCTGATTGGGCTGACGGTGGGCGCAGTGTTCAGTTTATACCAAAAATATGAAAAGGGCTTTCCACGCAAGACCCTGGCGGCGATTGCGGCGGTATTTTTGATCCTGTGCGGGGGCCTTCTCCTCTTCAGCCTGGCGTGGTATGGGCGTCTGACTTTTACCTGCGGGGTGCTGGCGGCCGTTTGCGGCGTTTTGTTTCTTCTGTTTCTGGTGTTCGCTCTTTTGGGAAAGCGGCTGCCTGCCCGGGCGGCTTGGGCGTATATTGCCGCGTGCGCGGGCATGGCGGTCAACCTTCTGGGGGAAACCTTGTATAAGTTTGTTTACTATTTGATGCTGGGCAATTCCGTCCCCGCGGCGGGAACGCTGGCGGTGCTGGAACAGTCCTCCACTTTGATCAACGCTTTGGTGGCGGTGATCGGCGGGGTCGCTTTATATTTGGCTGTTTACAGGCCGTATGCGGCTTTGCGGCGGTCGTTTGGCCGCGAATCTGTTTGAGAGGAAGGCTTTGAAATGAAACCGACGCTTGTGATCATGGCCGCCGGGCTGGGCAGCCGCTACGGCGGCGCAAAGCAGATTGACGCACTAGGCCCCGCCGGGGAATCCATTATGGAATATTCGCTGTTCGACGCGGCCCGCGCCGGGTTTGGGCGGGCGGTTTTCGTAGTGCGGGAGGAAATGCGTCCGCTGGTGGAGCAGACCGCGGGAAACCGCGCTTGTAAGCATATGGAGGTTTTTTACGCGGCGCAGGATCTGGAAAAGCGGCTGCCAGTGGGCGCCAGGGTTCCCGCTGGCCGAACCAAGCCCTGGGGAACGGCGCATGCGGCGCTTTGCGCCGCGCCGTATGTGGACGGCCCCTTCTGCGTCGTCAATGCCGATGATTATTACGGACCCCGTACTTTTACCGCCATGGCGGAGTTCCTTTGCCAACCGGCGGCCGGGGCCAAGATGCGGATTGCCATGGCGGGGTTTGCGCTGAAAAACACCCTGACGGAAAACGGAACGGTTTCCCGCGGGGTTTGTCAAACCGACAAAGCCGGCAATCTGGAAAGCATTACCGAACGTACGGAGATTCAAGCCTTCCCCGACGGGGTGAAGTTCCGGGAGGGAAAGACGTGGATTCCCCTCCCGGAGGATACCGTTGTTTCCATGAACTGCTGGGGATTTCCAGCGGATTTCATGGCGGAGCTGGAATCCGGGTTCGGCGAATTCCTCAGCCGGTTGGACGATCCGATGAAATCGGAATACTACCTTCCCGCGGCGGTAGACCGCCTGCTGCGGGCGGACAGAGCCTTTGTCCGGGTGCTGCCCACTCCGGAAAAATGGTTTGGCGTCACCTACAAAGAAGATCGGGCTCCGGTGCAGGCCGCGCTGGCAGCCCTGGCGGAGGAGACAGGGGGCTCCCCCCGGCTGCACTGGGCGTGACCCTGGCGGCTGGCGGCGCCCATGCGGAATAAGATTGAAACCATGGAAAAAGGAGCCAGAGCTATGAAAAAGACCGGTTTTGCCCTGCTAGGCCTTTTGTTTTTGCTTGGCGCGTTTTGCTGCGCGGGCGGCTTGTCCGCTTCCGCTGCGGAAAAGGGGCTGACCGTCATCACCAATTATAACGGCAGCAAGGGAACCCTATATGTTGCGTTCGACGGGTATACCAGCATCACCAATCCCAAAAAGGGCGACAAGCGGCTGGACACGGAAAAGCAGGGTATGCTGTCAATTTATAAGGACGCTCAAGAGGTTTTGAGCACACAGCTGATCCATACCAACAAGGCCCAGCTATCCCTAATGGATCCTGGTATTTTTGAAGTGCGGGTTAGCTTTCCTGTGGAAGCATACGACGGGAGCAACTGGGTGGATCAGCCCCAGCAGGAATATCTATCCAAAAGTTTTTTCAACGTGGGGAATATGACGCTGAGCGCCGGCTTGAGCCTGTCCACGCTTAAGGTTCCCGACGCGGTGGCCAAGGCCGGCGATTCGTTTGTGTTCACTGTTTCCGGCATGAACCAGGGCGGCAGCCCCACCAAGGGTAACGAACGTTTTATCCCCGTGAAATGGGAACTGATCACCTCCGGGGGCGAGGTGGAGCAAAAGGGGAATTTCAGCGGCAGCGCCGCTTCCTTTGAGCAGTCCGTCACCCCTAAGGCCGGCGGGTTCTACAATGTAAAAGTATACTTCAACTGGCAGCGGGGCGACGGTGACCGGTGGGTCAATAAACAGGAGAATGTGAGCAAAACCTCCACTTCAATCGCGGCGCCGGGAAGCGTGCAGGCGCAGCAGGCTGGCACGGCCGCCGAGGGTTCATCCACGTCCACGGGCGCGGCAGAAACCACTGTTGCAACGACCGCGCCCGCCACCGACAGCGAAACGGTAACGACGGCTACACAGCCGGAAACGCCCCAGGCAGACACTACGGCAGGCCAACCCGATGGAGGTTCCGGCGGCACTCTGCCGGTGATTTTGGGCGTGGCTGCCGGGGTAATTATAATAGCCGCAATCGTGGCTGCGGCGGTGGTGTACTATAAAAAGAAGAACGCCGCAGAGCTGCCCGGCCCGGATGCGGGAGACAGCGGCAGCGATGAGCAAAAGCAGGATTCAGAATAGCGAAGCGGTATTTTAAGTAATGATGGAAAGCCCTCCTGCCCTTTTGTGAAAGGGGAGGAGGGCTCTATTTTTTGTTTTCCTTGCAGCAAACGGCCACGGAGAGCCAACGAAAGTTTTCGTCCGCCTTTTTCAAAAGGCGGCGGATTCCAAAGGCAGAGCCTTTGGGCGCGTCCCGCAGAGGGCGAAACACCTTCTCGTTCACAAAGCGCAGGAGAGGCGCCAAACGTCCCGGTGGGACGTTTGGCGGGGGAGAACCCTCGCCGGGGGTTCTCCCATGCGGCTATTGCCGCATTTCTTCT
>CALWPT010000029.1 GCA_944383495.1 uncultured Clostridia bacterium
CCCGTTGGTCAGAGTGGCAGACCCTTTGACCAACAGCCCAGGAATGAATATGGCCCGTTGGTCAAGTGGCCTAAGACTCCGGCCTCTCACGCCGGCAACATGGGTTCGAATCCCGTACGGGTCACCAGAAAAAACAAGCTGGAGAGGATGGCAGGATGTCCAGCGTTGCTTAACTGTTATTAAAATTATCATTTGCACCATTAGCTCAGTTGGTAGAGCACCTGACTCTTAATCAGGGTGTCCCGGGTTCGAGTCCCTGATGGTGCACCATGTCGGAGCAAGCTTGACTTGCTCCGATTTTTATTAGTTGTGGACGCATTGTTGCTTTTCCTTTTCCGCTTCTGCAAACGGTCACGCCGTGGGTCATCCGGTCTAGTTGCAGATTCGCTTAGAATGATGCCGCGGCCTTCCTAACCTTTTGGAAGTACGTGAGCGCACTAACCACTCAATCATTTTTTCACCCTTTGTCAGATTAGTAGGTTGTCAGTTTATGTCGGCGGCTTTTTTGCAGGCTCGCAACCGTAATGTCGTATTTCCACATGACAAAAGAAACTTATGAGCTGTATATTTAAACAAGGAGGAAAAGAATGGATAAGGCTTATATTGTTGGAATGCATACGAAACACGATAGCGATGGGAAAGCAGTTGCTTATTATTATCAACTGCAAACAAAACTGGAATTCCGAAAAATATTATTACATAACCATAGCAGTGAAACGGAGCAAGATTTACAAATCAACTATAGACGTGAAAAGACACATTGATTGGCATATTGGAAATCCAGTTGCCCATTGATAGGAATAGACAATGATGATCTGCAACAAAATCCTGTGCTGGTGCAATTTAAGATCAGCAGTACAAAGTATTATGAAAGAATGTCTGATCCGCCATTGAAAAATTTTCGCAATATTAATGTTGATATTATTGAAAATGTTTGACAATCATTGGTAAGAGACAACTTTCGCATGACATAGCTTGCTGACCGCTAACGATCGACGACTTACTCGTTCACTTAGATCTAAATGATTGACTTCGGCCAAGCCGGGAAAACGCATTTTATTTCGGCATATTTTGTTAGGGCTATATGGCTATAAAAGTGACATCTCATTGAGAAGTCCGCAAGTATAAACGGCCTCATTTCAACCATTAAAAAACGATCCCAGAACCAGAAGTGGTTCCGGGATCGTTTTTTAATCCTTATGAGGAATCGAATCATAACTAGAGGCAATAAAAACAAGAGCAATTCTTTTGCGGTTTTTTAGAAACTTGGAGACGCAAACTACTCTACGGCAATTACCGCCGCGGACGGCTGCCGTTAAAGGGGCGGGGCGACCGGCGGCCCTGGGATGCATCGCCGTTTTCCGGCACTGCGCCTTCTACTTCAATCAGCGCATCCCGCCGGGAAAGGTTCAGCCGACCCTGATCATCGATTTCCGTGACTTTAACAATGACTTCGTCGCCTACCTGCACCACGTCTTCTACCTTCTCCACGCGTTTGACATCCAACTGGCTGATGTGGACAAGGCCCTCCTTTCCGGGAGCGATTTCCACAAACGCGCCAAAGCTCATCAGCCGGGTGACCTTACCCTTATAGATAGCGCCAATTTCAGGATCCATCGCAATGGTTTCCACAATCATCAGGGCGCGCTTAGCATTCTCAATATCGATAGCGGAAATAAACACCCGTCCATCCTCTTCCACGTCGATCTTGCAGTCGCAGTCAGCGCAGATTTTCTGAATCACTTTTCCGCCGGAGCCAATGACCTCGCGAATTTTGTCGACATCAATTCTTGTGGTCAGCATCTTGGGGGCGTATTTAGACAATTCAGCCCTGGGCGCAGGAATGGCCTTCAGCATAATTTCGTCTAGAATATACAGCCGTGCCTTGTGGGTTTTTTCCAGCGCTTCCTTAATAATTTCAGGGGTCAAGCCGTGAATTTTTAAATCCATCTGAATCGCGGTAATGCCGGTGTGAGTGCCTGCTACCTTAAAGTCCATATCCCCAAAGAAATCTTCCACGCCCTGAATATCCACCATGGTCATAAAGCGGTCGCCTTCGGTAACAAGGCCACAGGAGATGCCCGCTACAGGGGCTTTAATGGGAACGCCCGCATCCATCAACGCTAAGGTAGAACCACAAACGGAGCCTTGGGAGGTTGAGCCGTTGGAAGACAACACCTCCGATACCAAACGGAAGGAGTAGGGGAACTCATCCTCGCTGGGGATAACAGGCAGCAAAGCCCGCTCCGCCAGCGCGCCGTGACCGATTTCTCGGCGGCCGGGACCGCGGCTAGGCCGGGTTTCACCCACCGAATAGGACGGAAAGTTATAATGATGCATATACCGCTTGGATTCCTCATCGTCAATTCCGTCGAGAATCTGCGCGTCCCGCACCTGGCCCAAAGTTGCAATGGTCAACACCTGGGTCTGCCCCCGGGTAAACAGGCCGGAACCGTGAACTCGAGGCAGCAGGCCGACTTCCGCAGCCAACGGACGGATCTCGTCAATGCCGCGGCCGTCCACGCGCTTATTATCGTCCAGCAACCAGCGGCGGACAACAAATTTCTGTAGCTTATACATGCAATCGTCTATTTTTTCGGCTTCCTCGGGAAATTCCTCATCGAATTTCTCGTGCACCGCTTCGTAAACGGGCTTCAGCCGCTCATCGCGGATACGCTTGTCGTCAGTGTCCATAGCGGCACGGACATCATCAATTGCGTAAGCCTTAACCGCCTCAAACAGTTCGGGGGATGGGTCGTTGGACGGAAAGTCAATTTTGGGCTTTCCAATCTCCGCCACGATGGAATTAATGAATTCCACTGTCTTTTGATTGATCTCATGGCCTTTCATAATGCCGTTAAACATATCTTCATCCGACACCTGATCCGCGCCCGCCTCAATCATGGCGACTAGATCGGCGGTTGAGGCGACAGTGACCTCCATCTTGGATTTTGCGGCCTGTTCTGCTGTGGGGTTTATGACAATTTCTCCGTCCACCAATCCAACGGAGCAGCCGGCAATAGGACCATCCCACGGAATGGGGGAGATGGCCACCGCGCAGGAGGCTCCGATCATACCGGCAATTTCTGGAGAACAGTCGGGATCCACGGACATAACGGTGCAGACAATGGAAACATCGTTGCGCATATCCTTGGGAAACAGCGGACGCATTGGCCGGTCAATCAGCCGGGAAGCGAGGATCGCCTTCTCAGTGGGGCGGCCCTCCCGACGAGTAAAGGAACCTGGAATTCGGCCGACGGAGTACAGCTTTTCCTCAAAGTCCACGGACATGGGGAAAAAATCAATCCCGTCGCGGGGCTTGTCCGACATAGTAGCAGCGCAGAGCACTGCGGTCTCGCCGTATCGAACCAGCACAGAGCCGCTGGCCAGCTGGGCCATTTTTCCGGTTTCGATCACCAGCGGACGCCCCGCCAGGTCGGTTTTGAAAACCTTGTAGTCTTCAAACATAGGTATTACCTCCAAAATATTAATATTTCAAAGGCGGCTGCAAGGTTTAGCAATAAACAGGCGGCCCGTTGCTGCACGGGCAGTCTGTTCACTGCTAAAAGCCTGCCGCTGCCATTGATGCCCAGGAAAAGAGGCTGCGGCCCAAGGTCAGGCGACAGCCTCTTTTAAACAATACTTATTTCCGGATGCCAAGTTTTGCAATAATCGCGCGATACCGTTCAATGTCGGTTTTCATCAGGTAAGCCAGCAAATTGCGGCGATGACCGACCATTTTCAGAAGCCCACGGCGGGAATGATGATCCTTCTTATGCACCTTAAGATGCTCGGTCAGCTCGTTGATCCGAAAGGTCAGCAGGGCAACCTGCACCTCGGGAGACCCGGTATCGCCTTCATGCGTCCGGTATTCCGCAATAATTTGATCCTTTTGTTCCTTTAACAATTTCCTCACCTCTTTATATATTTCCTACATCCAAGCAATGGGCAGGTGAATTCCCTACACAAGGGCGTTGCCCCAAAGCTGAGAATAAGGCACATGAAGCAATGCTTATTATAGCATAACCAATTCATATTGTAAAGCTTTATTTTTATAACCTGTAGTATCGGAAATGATTGCCAACCGCCAAGCCCGCTGGCTGATATGAGACGCTATTTGCAAAATCTTGCTTGAAAAATTTTTTTCGGCATGCAGTCCGCAGTACTGCTGCCGGGACTATACAGTCCTGCCTGGTGTAGGCGTCCAAAAAAGGCCATAGAAAGGCCGGTTTTCGCCGCTTTTACATGAGCTGGCTTTTTGCATATGTGTTAAGGCTGCATGGAAAGACAAGGCCGTCTATTCCTCAGCTTTTCTTGCCTAAATTCGTAAACATTGGAATGCTCGTGCCGAAATAAAGGTCGGTTCCCGTCAGCGTCGGTGATGCTGCATAGCAGACAGGGGAGGAAAACACCGGCAAAAGCACCCATTCATCTATAACCATCTGCTCCGCCTGCTTCAGGGTATTCGCCGCCTTTTCATCCCACGTGTATCTCGTGATCCCTGACAGTAGGGCGTCAAATTTCTCTATGCCGAGGGGGAAGGAACCATTCGCGGTAAATTGAAATAAAAAGCTGTAAGCCGTTTCATCCTGGCTGGTAAGAGGAAGCAAGGCCAAGGAGACGGTTCCGTTTCGCACAAGGGAGGTAAGCTCCTGCGCGCTGACGCCCTTTGTATTAATATACGCTCCCAAATTCCGCTGCCAGGACTGGGCAATATAGCTGGCGATCAATTTATTATCCTCCGTCTCGGGATAATATAGGGTTGTTTCGGGAAGGGAATCCAGCTCCTGTTTCCGCAATGCGTCCAGAAACGTGGTTTTCGCCTGTTCGGGCCGATAAGTGGGCAGGACGGCGCTGCCAGCTGTCTGCCGGTAAGAGGATTCGCCAAACCGCATTGCCCTTGGCACCAATCCGCCTGGCCCCTGATAATAAGAGGGAAGGACAATGGAAACCTGATCCCTGTCCACAGAGCGAATCAGCGCTTCACGAATGGCTTTATCGCCCAGAACTTTCGCCTTAGGGTTAATGTAGATACAGTTCATAGTGTTAAAATGCTCAGTTATTTCCAGGTTTTTTGCGCTGTTGATCTGATCGGACGGAAGGAAGCCCCCATCCAGTTCTCCGTCGGTAATCCGGGCCACTCGGGTCAGTGGGTCTTCCTTAAAGCGCAGTAGAACCGCCGAAGGCTTGGCTGGGGCGTCCCCTGTGTATCGTTTGCTGCGATTGATTTGGATGGATTGATCCGCTTCCCAAGACCTCACGAAAAAAGGGCCGTTGGATATGATGGTCTTATAGGAAAGCCCGTATTTTCCGCCGGTCTGCTCAAAAAATGACTGATTGCAGGGAAAAGCCGCAGGCTGAGCAAGTGCGTAAAATAAGTTGTCGTCTCTTTCCGCGAGGGTTATGACGACCGTATCGGTATTCACAGCGGAAACCCCCAGTTCCGACGGGGCCATTTTTCCGCTGTAAACATCGCGTGCATTTTGAATGGATAAAAGATTCTCAGCGCCGGGAGACTGGGTTTCCGGCAAAAGCGCACGAGTGATGCCAAAGACGAAATCGTTTGCTGTCAGCTCAGTTCCATCCGACCAGGAAAGATCCTGCCGCAGAGTAAACGTAAAGGTCAAGTGATCGGCCGATTCATCAACCGACGCAGCGGCACCTAGTACAAGCTCTCCGTTGCCTGTAAACCGGGTAAGCCCCTCAAAGCAATTATAAGCCACCGCCAGTTCCGTGGCTGTAGCCGCCAGCTGGGGGTCTAGATTCTCGGCCGGTTCGTCCATCTCAAACGTTATGAATTGATTTGCAGTGGGGTCCGAGCTGCACCCGGCCAGCGCGCATATCAAAGCCGCCAACAGCAGGAGCGAGACCCATTTTTTTCTCAAATTGATCACCCAGCCCATTTTATTAAAATTCCCGTTCTACCGCAACCCCTTTTTTCAATGAAGCGACGGGATCAATAATCCTCTGATTTTTGGATCCGCGAAAACGCAGAGATATATCCCGCTGTTCCTTGATAAACGGGCCATCCACCAGAATATCGCAATTTAATAGCAGCGCCCGGACGCTTTCCTCGGTCTTGGCACGCTGCAGCAGCTGTTCAATGGTGTACCCGCTGTATGCCATGACGGAAAGCCCCTGCTTTTTCACCATGCGCGCCAGCTCCGCCAAAGGAGCACATTGGCAAAAGGGTTCTCCGCCGGAAAGGGTTATGCCCTTTAGCAAAGGGTTTCTTTTTATTTTGACCATAATTTCTTCTGTGGTAGTTGTTGTCCCGCCCTCAAAATCATGGGTTTGAGGATTGTGACAGCCCTCGCAGTGATGAGGACACCCTTGCACAAAAACCACAAACCGAAAGCCCGGCCCGTCCACAATGGAATCGTTGACCAAGCCCGAAATACGAAGCTCCATAAAAACCGCCTTTTAACTGTTTCATAATAAAAAGCTAGCAGCCACAAGGCCCGGTGGAGAATTTTCTCTCTGCCGGGCCTCGTAGCCTTGCATTGTCAACGGAAGGGAAAGAAGGGATTTTGAGTCGTGGTTTCCATAGCCTGGGTGTTATAGCTGGAGGAGCCTTTATCCGCCAATAGGGTAGCATTGACGGTAACGGTCTGTCCCGTGCGGTTTTTATAGATCGTCAATTTCACTGTATCTCCTGGTTTCTTGGAAGCGATCAGGCTAAGCATATTATTGTTCAGCACCGCGTCCTTACCGTCGGCCGTCAGAATGATATCGCCCGATTCAATGCCTTTTTCCGTCAGGTCGCTTTCTTCGTCAATGGTGGAGATATACAGGCCCTGACGCATGTTTTGCTGCTTGGCCGTCACCGGACTGACAGTTTGATACGTAACGCCCAGCTTCGCCCGATCAGCAACATAATGATTTTTCACCAGGGACTGCGCCACATTCAGCGCCACATCTACCGGAATGGCAAAGCCAATTCCTTCATATCCGGTGGCGACGATTTTTGAGGAAGGAATGCCGATCACCTGTCCCTGCATATTTACCAGCGCCCCGCCGGAATTGCCGGGATTAATGGCCGCGTCGGTTTGAATGCAGCGCATGGAATAAGAGGTATTGCCGTTGCTGCTTTGCCCCGACATCCACCGTTCGGTTGCAGAAATAATTCCACTGGTCACTGTATCGGCCAGCAGTATGCCGCCCGGACTTCCTATGGCTAGCACCTGATCCCCGGTTTTGACTGTGGAGATTTTGCCGAAGGTTGCAGGCTTAACGTCATCCCCCTTAAAATCAGCCTTTAAAACCGCAAGGTCGCTCCGTACATCGCCCGCCACGAATTCCGCGTCATACTGCTTGCCTTCATTGGTAATAATGATGAACCTGGCGGAAGGAATATCACTGTACACGTGGTCATTGGTAATGATATAGCCCTGTTCGTCCATGATAACGCCTGACGCGGACGACACAGCAGAAGTATCGCTCATACTATAGGTTAAAATTCCCACCACGCTGGGGGAAACAGCAGACGCTACCGCGCTGCGTGAGTCCAGCTGGCTGTCACTCCCATCGGCAATGTTGAGATCAATGTCCCCGCCTGCCGCGTGCTGAGTTGTATCGCTCTGGCCAGATGTGGTGGGATCGGTTTGCACCAAATTCCGGCCGCCCCGGCCGATCCAGTATCCGGCGCCCGCAACGCCCGCCAGCAGCACAACCCCCGCCAGTACCGCGGCAAAGATCTGCAATCCCCGTTTGCCGCCGCCTTTTTTTGATGGGCGGGGCGGGGGAGCAATGCTTCCCGGCGCGGCGGAATGACTTGATTTGTCATTGAGCCGCCCATACCGGTACTGATATTGAAACTTTGGGGGCGGGGAAACTGGCCGCTGAGCATTCTGCATGTTTGGATACGGCGGTTGAACGGGCCGCTGCTGATAAGGCGGACGGTAGCCGTAATGCGGGACTTGACCGGGAACTCCCGGGACAGCCCCGTTTGGCTGCCCGGACTGCCCCGCAGAAGGCGTTTCCCCAGAAGAAGCCGGCTCCTGTGGATTTTCGTTTTGTAAGTTCTGACCGTTTTGGTTCATGTCATCCATATCTTCAAAAACCTCCAGTGTTTTCAATTCGCTTGATCAGGCCCGGCGCTGTTTCCCGTGTCCGAAACGTCGCCTTCCGATTTTTTCCCCTTGATCCGTTTGGGATCCTCTTTTCCTTCTCCCAGCGGCAAGGTGAATCCAACGCAGGTATATTCCCCTTCCACGCTGTCCGCGTATATGGCGCCGCCGTGGATGCCTACGATGGTCTGTACTATATAGAGTCCCAAGCCGATCCCCGTCTTATCCATGCCGCGGGATTTATCGGTCTTATAAAACCGCTCAAAGATTCTGGAAAGCTCCTGTTTGCTAAGCCCGTCCCCACTGTTGGTGATCCGGACGGAACAGCTTTGATCGTCCTTGGCGGTCAGGAAACGGATATACCCGCCGTCGGGGGTGAATTTAATGGCGTTTTCCACCAAATTATACACGACCTGGTGCATTAAATCGGGGTCGGCGTATATCCACAGGGGGCAAGCATCCTCCAGTCCCTCAATAGAAATGCCCTTAGCTTCTATCTTTTGCTCAAAGGAAAGGATCGTCCGCAGCATAATTTCCGTCAAATTAAACCGGATGGGACGCAACTCCATTTCGCCCGCTTCCAAGCGGCTGAGATTGAGCATCGAGGTAACCAGCCGGGAAAGCCGCTTGACCTCTTGGGAGACAACGGTTAAATACTGTTTTTCCTTATCCGGTTCAATTGTGCCGTCCAAAATCCCGTCGATAAACCCGGCGATGGTGGTCATAGGGGTTTTCAGTTCGTGGGACACATTGGAGATAAAGCTTCGGCGCATTTGCTCAAGGGAGGCCAGCGACATGGTCATATTGTTAAACGCCACGCTCAACTCTCCAATTTCATCATCCCGGCTGCCCTCGGGAATTTTTGTCAAAAAATTACCTTTGGCCATGCTGCGGGCGGCCTGCGCCATGATCCGCAAGGGCCGGGTCATTCGCGCTGTTATTACGTAAACAGCGATGAAGCTTAAAACGCCCACCACCAATACCGCAACTAAAAACATACGCAAAATTTTGCCCAGGTATTCCCACAGGTCGGCGGCCGGGACAGTGGCAAATACCCCGCCTACTACCTTCCCGTCTATAAACAGGGGGGTGCCTACAATGTAAGTGGAATTCTGAAACATGCCGCCCATGGTACCAAGCTCTGTAAAATCCCCCGCGCCGGCCTTCTTCATCACTGCCGCGGGCACGGTATTCTGCTGATGATAGCAGTTTGCGTCATATAGCGAATGATTGCAGACAATGGTTGCGCCCGTGCTGTCGGCAATAAAAACGTCTGCGTCCACCACGTTGCCGATCAGGTTCAGCATCTGCCCCATAAACGCGTAGGACGGCGACTCAGACATCAAAGCGGAAACGGAATGCACATTCTGCCCCAGAAGCTTACCCTTTTCCGACCTCCAGAATCCATCCGCAAATACCATGATGATGCCGCCGAGAATCGTGAAGCTGACAATTAGTATAATAGACGTCAGCATAAAATATTTCCGAAACAGGCTTTTGCGCATAGGCTACCTCGTTTCGAATTTATAGCCAACGCCCCAAACCGTTTTAAGGGACCATTGATCAGAGACGCCCTCCAGCTTTTCCCGCAGGCGTTTGACATGAACGTCCACTGTGCGGCTGTCGCCGTAATAATCAAATCCCCACACCTCGTCCAGAAGCTGATCCCGGGTAAAGACCCGGTTGGGATTGGAAGCCAAATGGTAAATCAGCTCCATTTCTTTGGGGGGCGTGTCGATCTGCTTGCCGTCCACAATAAGTTCATAGTTGGTCAGGTTAATAGAGAGCTTGTCGTAGGTAACGACCTTCATTTCCTGATCGGAACCGGAGGCGGTGCGCCGAAGCACCGCCTTGATCCGGGCAATGATTTCCTTAGCGTCAAAGGGCTTGGTTACATAATCATCCGCGCCCAGTTCCAGGCCCAGTACCCGATCAAATACCTCTCCCTTGGCGGTCAGCATAATAATAGGCACTTGGGAGGTTTTCCGGATTTCCCGGCAAACCTGCCATCCATCCAGCTTGGGCATCATGATATCCAGCAAAATAAGATCAGGCGTGTGGGCAGCGAATGCCTCCAGCGCTTCTGCGCCATCGTGGACGATCACTGTCCCAAACCCTTCCTTTTCCAGATAAAGCCGCAGAAATTCACAGATATTGCTGTCGTCGTCAACAATCAAAATATTTTTGTCCGCCATATTCCCTTATCCTTCCCCTCACAAACCCAATTCTTTTCTTTTTTGGTTATTATACTGCCGATATGTGACGCATATTTGCAAAAAGAATGAATTTTTCTTGAATAAAACCTTTAAAAAAGATTTGTAGCTTCCGTTCGATTCCGCCATGATTCATTTTCCCATTTGCAAACGGCCAAATGTAAAAACGGGCGTCCATAGGCGCCAACAACAATGCACCGATGCCGAGGCTGAAATCCAAAGCTGGAACTGCACAACCCTTTTCCTCCCATTTATCACAATTATATATGTAAATTATGGGAATGTCAAACCGATTTCGCCTTCGTATTGCGGGTTCAGAGGGAAAAAAGGTAACAAAAATGTAACTTTTTTTCTAATATTCGGATTTTGCTCTTGAAATCTGACCATTGTTTGTGTAAAATGTATATGTCTTGGACAAGCAGACGCATTTGATATTTGATCTGTTTATCCTTTAGTGCCGTTCTGCTGGCGGCTCTACGATGAAAGAGAATGTCGAAATAAGTGTGTAAAGGGGAACTGACCAATGTCTAACCGAGTGTTTCAGGGTGTCGTCCACCAGATGAGAGACGCGATTGATCGGACTGTCGGCGTGATAGACGAAACTTTTGCCGTCATCGCCTGCAGTGAGCTGGGGCTGATCGGCGAACCGCACGACATCTCTGCCGCTGATCTGAACACAGGCGGAAACGCTTTTGTGAAAGGGAACTTTACGTATAAGCCCTTTGGCGCCCCGGCAAATCCTGAATATGTCATTTTTGTGGAGGGAACGGACGAACAGGCGGCAAAATACGCGGCGATGCTCGCCATTGCTTTGAGCAATATTAAGCAGTATTATGACGAGAAGTACGATCGGAGCAATTTTGTTAAAAATGTAATTTTAGACAATATTTTGGCGGGAGATATTTATTTGAAGGCCCGGGAACTTCGGTTTAATGGAGACGCAACCCGCGCCGTGCTGCTGATCCGTATGGTCACCCGCAACGATGTTTCGGTGTATGATGTAATTCAAAACCTGTTCCCCGACCGGCAAAAGGATTTTGTTATTAACGTTAATGAAACCAACATTGCTCTTGTGAAGGAGCTGAAGCCGGGGATTGAAACCAAGGATCTGGAAAAGCTGGCCCGTTCCATTGTCGATACCCTTTCCAGTGAGTTTTATACGCACACCGTGGTGGGCATCGGGACTGCGGTGGAAGGGATTAAGGAGTTGGCCCGGTCCTTTAAGGAGGCGCAGATTGCCCTGGAGGTGGGCAAGGTATTTGACACGGAAAAAACCATTGTCAGCTATGACAATCTTGGTATCGCCCGGTTAATTTATCAGCTGCCGACCACCATGTGCGAAACCTTCTTGAAGGAAGTGTTTAAGCGCGGCTCCATTGAAAGCCTGGATCAGGAGACACTGTTCACCATCCAGCGATTCTTTGAAAACAACCTGAACGTTTCCGAGACCTCGCGGAAGCTGTTTGTTCACCGCAACACCTTGGTTTACCGTCTAGAAAAAATTCGGAAAATGACTGGTTTGGATTTGCGGGAATTTGATCATGCCATCGTTTTTAAAATTGCATTGATGGTTAAAAAATACCTCACCGCAAATCCGGTGAAATATTGACAAAGGCGGGATCTTAAATTACTACGGAAATGATGCAGACGGCAGCGGGGGCGCCCATCATAGAGTTTAAAGGCGTTTCTAAGACTTATACCACGGGCACCCATGCGCTGAAGGATATCAACATAAAAATATATAAAGGCGATTTTGTGTTTGTCGTCGGTGCTTCCGGCGCGGGCAAAAGCACCTTTATTAAGCTGATGATTCATGAGGAAGCTCCCAACACGGGAGAGATTATTGTCAATGGCTTCCGGATGTCGGAAATCCGCCGCAGCCAGGTTCCGCTTCTGCGGCGGACCATGGGGATCGTGTTTCAGGATTTTCGACTGATCCCCACCATGAATGTGTTTGATAATGTCGCGTTTACCCTCCGGGTGGTCGGCGCATCCAGCCGGGAAATCCGCAAGAAAGTCACCGCGGCGCTGAGCGTTGTGGGCTTAGGTAATAAGTCCCGCATGTTTCCTGCCGAGCTGTCGGGCGGCGAGCAGCAGCGGGTGGGCTTGGCCAGGGCGATTGTCAATAATCCCTCTATGATTATTGCGGATGAGCCTACGGGCAATGTGGATCCCAATATGTCGTATGAAATTGTGGAGCTTTTAACCGAGATTAACCGCCGTGGTACCACTGTGGTGATGGTTACCCATGAACACCAGCTGGTGCGGGATTTTAACCGCCGCGTCATCATGCTGGAAAATGGTACGATTGTGGCGGACAATGCCGACGGAGGGCTGGAAAGCTGATGAAACTGCGCAGTATTAAGTACCTAACGGTGGAAGGGCTGAAAAACATGTGGGTGAACCGCCTCATGTCTATTGCCTCCATAGCCGTATTAATTGCCTGCATGCTTTTAATGGGCGCGGCAATAATCTTTTCTTTAAACGTGGATAAGGCACTGGGCGTTTTGCGGGATCAAAGTATTGTTATGGTCTATATGCAGGATGGGCGCAGCGAGGTGGAGAACAAAGCTACTGCCAATACCATACGGGACTTGGATAATGTTAAGGAAGCGACGTTTGTCCCTCAGGCAGAGGGGCTAGAAAGCCTGCTGGATACCTTTGGCGAAGACGCCGAGTCATTATTCACCTTTGTGGAAGGGGAAAACCCTCTGCCAGATGCGGTGCAGGTAAAGCTGGATGACCTGAACCGATTTGACGCCACCGTCAGCGCTATCCAGAAGGTGGAAGGGGTGGACAGCGTCAATTCCATGCGGGAGACCGCGATGCGGGTAAACTCGATTAGCCGGCTGATTAATATAGCGGGCTTTTGGATCATTGGGCTGCTCATCATCACCGCGCTGGTCATCATCTCCAACACCATCCGCATCACCATGAACAGCCGGAAGCTGGAGATCAGCATTATGAAAGCCGTTGGCGCAACCAACAATTTTATTCGGTTTCCCTTCGTGGTGGAGGGCGTGGTTTTAGGTGTTGCGGCGGCGGGCATCACAATGGTTATCATTTATTTTGTTTATAAGGCGGTACTGGGCGCCATTCAGGAGTCCATGATGACGCAGGGAGCGGTTCCGTTTACGTCGTTTATGTGGCCGCTGCTGGGGATTTTTCTCCTGCTGGGCGTTTTGGCCGGCGCGATTGGCAGTTTGATTTCACTTGGTAAGTATTTGAGGAAGGAAGGCAGTGAGTTTCGTGCATATTAAAAAGCGTTCTTTATTGGCTTGGTTTTTGGCGGGAGCGGTATTGATTTCCTCTATGCTGTTGCTGCAGCCGGCACAGGCGAAAAGCAGCTCGCAAATCAAAAACGAAATTAGCGTGCAGAATCAAAAGATTCAAGAAGCGCAAAAGAAGGTTAAGCAGCTGAAAAAGAGCGCCGCCGACCAGCAAGAGCTGTTGGATGCGCTGAGCGATGAGATTGAAGAAATGCAAAAGCGGGTCGACCTGACCAACCAGCGTCTGGAAGAATTGGATGCGCAGATTCAGGAAAAGAAAGAGGAAATTGAGCAAAAAAACCTTGAACTGGAAGCGATCAAGGATAAATTCAAAGCACGGCTGCGGGCGATGTACATTTCCGGCGCAAACGCGGATCTTTTGATGCTGTTGGGCGCGGAGGATGTGGCGGATTATTTATCCCGGCAGGAACTGATGGAAAACATCTCTCGACAGGACAAAGAGATGGTCAATCAGATCACCGCTACCATCACATCCATTGAGAAATCAAAGAATGAGATTGAAGTAAAGCAGGAAGAGACTGAGTCGGAAAAAAAGCAGCTGGCCAGCGACCAGGCTGCATTGAAAGCAAAATATCAAGAGGCCCAGTCTTTAATGGCTTCCATTGATCAAAGCAAATCGGAGGCGGAAGAGGATTACGAGGACGCTCAGGCTGCAAAGGACGCTCTGGAAGCGGAATTAAACCGTTTGTCCACCAGCGGCAGCCACGCCAACGTGGTTTATTCCGGCGGTGATTTCCAATGGCCGGTGCCAAGCTGTTATTCTTTATCATCGCCGTTTGGCTGGCGCTGGGGCCGGCAGCATAAAGGCGTGGATATTTCCAACGGCGGCATTTACGGCAAGCCCATTGTCGCCGCGGCAGATGGCGTCGTCCTTGTGGCGGGATACAATGCCGGCGGGTACGGTAACTATGTTTCCATCAACCACGGCACGAAGGACGGAAACCAGTATGTCACGCTTTACGGACACATGAGCCGGTATATTGTCAGTTCCGGGCAAAAGGTTTCCAGAGGACAGACCATCGGATACGTGGGAAGCACTGGGCGTTCCACCGGGCCCCACTGCCATTTTGAGATTAAGGTAAACGGCACGGCGGTCAATCCTATGCAGTTTTTTTAATCAATAGGATATGGGCGGGGGTTTTCTCCGCCCATTGCCTGTATCATCATAACATTTTACGTGCAGAAGGGGAAGGTGGACTGGCGGCATGAAACATAACAACAATGGTTCCAAAGGATTGGCGCTTTTATTAACAGCGGCGTTTTGTCTGACGGCCATGTGCACGCCCTTGACGGCGGCCGCCGATTCCAAATCGGAGCTTCAGCGCCAGATCGAAGAACTGGAACAGGAAAATGCGAAGATCAAAAAACAGGTTGATCAGCTGCATGAAAGAGCGGTTGACCAACAGGAAATTCTCGACAGGATTAACAGCCAAATTCATAATTTGCAAAAGCAGATTGATCTCACCAATTCCCAAATGGATGAATTAGATGAAGAAATTAAGAGTCTGCAGGACAGCATTGCCCAAAAGACTAAGGAAATGGATCAAACGCTGGAACTGTTCAAAAAGCGGCTGCGGGCGCTTTACATGACCGGCGGCGCGGCTTCGGATATTGCGCTGCTGTTCAGTGCCGACGGAACAGCGGAATATTTGGCCCGGCAGGAGTTGATGAAAAATATTTCCCGCAACGATAAGGCGCTGATAAACCGGTTAAAGGAGGACATTGCCTCCATTGAAACAGAGACGGAGCAAATGGAGCAAAATAAGGCGGAAATCGAACAAACGAAAAAGGCTCTGTCCGTCAAGCAGTCCGAGCTGTCAGAGAAGTATGATCAGGCCAACGACATAAAGAAGGAAATCGACAGTCAAAAAGGCGATGCGGAAGAATTGCAGCGGGAGCAGGAGGCGGAAGAGGAAGCGCTGAACCAAAAGCTGGTCGCCATTATCATGGAGGAAAAGCGGAAGGCGGAAGAGGCCAAAAAGGAGCAGGAAAAGCAAGAGGAAAGCACAAGCTCGTCCGGGAGCAGCACTTCCGGCAGCTCAGGGAATTCTTCCAGCAGCTCCTCCGGTAGTTCTTCTTATCCTGTTCTGACCAGCACCGATTTTTTGTGGCCGGTGGAAGGGTTTTATCATGTGGAGTCCCCCTTCGGGATGCGCTGGGGGCGGCTGCACAAGGGAATTGATATCTCCCAAAGCGGTATTTACGGCGAACCCATCCTTGCTGCGGCGGATGGTAAGGTTAGTTGGACGTCGAATGATGAAAACGGGTATGGATACTATGTCATGATTAACCACGGCGAAAAGGATGGCAAGAACTACACCACGCTGTACGCGCATATGAGCCGCTATATTGTCAGTATGGGCCAATCGGTTAAGCGTGGCCAAATCATTGGATATGTGGGAAGTACCGGGCGCTCTACCGGCCCGCACTGTCATTTTGAAATCCGTGTGGATGGCACTCCGGTCAATCCCATGAATTATTTCAGTTAATTTATTTTTGCGAACGGGAGCTGCAGCAGGAGTTTTTCCATTTCCCTGCTGCGGCTCTTTTGGTAGACAAGGATCGTTCGTCAGGAGGCAAAGTCTGCGGTCAAAGATCAAGCGGATATAATGATTGGCGTCGGCGTGAGCATTGATTGATCTCATCTGTTCAGTACAGGCTCATGTTCCTGCGGTGATGAATGTAGCAGGGGCGGCATATACTAATGGTCAATAGGCTTTATTTTTTGTGCTTTGGGACGTCTAAAATAAAATTTTGAGCGTTTCGCCCGTTGACTGTCTATGGCGGCAAGGCGGGAGGCTCAATTTAATATAATATTTGGCAGGTACGGTTCTCCACCGCCGCGCGGGTGGGGATAACAGCATTCGGAAGTTTTGCGCGGAGAAATGGTGGCTTTTGATGCATAAAAAAATTTCAGTGGGACTTGCCCTAGCGATCGCGCTTCTTTGTGTCGCCGTCACAGTCGGAATTGCGGTTCCTGTGACGTTGGAATCGGTGAACCAGAAGGTGGGCGGCATCGCGCAGCGGAATGCGCTGGTGGATAAGCTGGAGGAAATCGACCTGAAGACCCGTTCCAATTACTTAGGCGAGTTGGACGAAAAAGCGCTTGGAGACGGAATTGCCGCAGGGTACATGGGCGCCCTTGGAGACGACTACGCGCAATATTACAGCGCTGAGGAATATCAGCAAAAGCAGGATGCTTCCAATGGGAAAACCGCCGGCGCGGGATTGGATGTTACCCTGCACCCAGACAGCGGTGAAATATACATTTACCATGTGGAATCCAACGGCCCCGGTGCTGAAGCGGGATTTCAAAAGGGCGATTTAATTGTGACGGTCAATGATACATCGGTCGTCTCCAGCGGCTATGATGCGGCGGTTGAGGAATTTCAGGGCATTTCGGGAACAAAAGTTAAAACACAGATTCGAAGAGGGGATGCACTTCTCGAACTGACGGTAACCTTGGGAGACTACGAGCAGGATTCAGTGACCTACCGCGCCATTGGAAGCTTAGGGTATATCGCCATCCGCGCTTTCAATAACACCACCAAGAACCAATTCAGTACGGCGCTGACCGCTTTACAAAAGGAGAATGTAACCGGCCTAATATTTGATTTGCGCAACAATCTGGGGGGAGATGTAACCGCCACGGCGGAGGTTCTTGATTTGCTGCTTCCCTCCGGGGATACCATCCTTTCCAAAGAAAAAAACGGTGATATCAAGGTGCTTTACAGCTCTGATGAAAAAGAGGTTAGTCTTCCCATGGCGGTGCTGGTCAATGGGAAAACAGCCAGTGCGTCGGAAATTTTTGCCGACGCACTTCGAGCCTTCAACAAGGCTAAATTGTATGGCGAAAACACCTATGGGAAAGGCGTTATGCAAGTGATTTATCCGCTTTCTGACGGGTCGGCAGTTAAAATGACCGTGGCGGAATATGTGAGCAAATCGGGCGTTAGCTATAACGGAAAGGGGCTGACGCCGGATGTTCCGGTGTCCCTGACGGAGGAACAGCAAAAGTATTATTACATGCTGACCGACGACCAGGATCCTCAATTGATGGCGGCAATTGGAGCTCTGAACCGATAGAAGGTGTCTTTTGTGGCGGGTGCATACATGCCCATGTTTAGTTTTCACTAAGTAAGAGTTTCACCTTTACAGCGGTGGGGATAAAGGAATATTCTCCATGGCAGCCTTTCTTTCCAGAGGTTCATCAAGCCACCCCCTTTGCTAAAATGGACAGAATTCATGGAGCGTAATCAAACAGGATGACATAATATCATGGAGAAAGGTGTGAAGTTCCCATGCGAGTGCTCCCCGGCGCTTTGCTGCGGCGTGCTTTGAAAAAACAAAAGGCCGCTGCGGCGGGCACCATTTTGTTTTCTCTGATCGTTTGCGTCTGTGAGATTGCCGCCCCTTATTTGATTGGCCGGGCAACCGATCGAATGATCGGACCGGGACAGGTGGATTTTCCCGGCGTTTTAATAATCATCGGCCTTTTGGCGGGAATGTTTTTGCTGGACGGGTTGCTGCTGTATCTGTTAAATTTGATTTCCACCGCCGCATCCAATCACATTGTGGCGCAGATCCGCAGGGAAGCGTACGCTGTGCTTAACCGTCTTCCATTGCGGTATTACGACAGCCAGCCCCATGGCGATATCATCAGCCGTTTTGTCAACGACGCGGACACGGTAGCCGACGGACTGCTTCAGGGCGCGGTGCTGCTGGTGCGGGGAATAATCACCATTGTGGGAACAGCGGTGATCATGGTGCTTTTGAGCCCTGTGGTGACTTTGGCGGTGGTAGGCGCGACCTCTCTGGTGTTTTTAGTGGCGTATCTGGTCACGCGTTTTTCCCATCAAAGCTTTCGGGCCCAGCAGTCAATTCTGGGGGAGCTGAACGGCTGTGCGGAGGAGTATATCGGACAGATTAAAACCGTTCAGGCGATGTCCATGGAGAATACGGCCCAGAAGCGGTTTGACGGGATCAACAAGCGACTGTATTTCGCGGGTCAGCGGGCGCAGTTTGCTTCATCCTTGACCAATCCCACGACTCGGTTCGTCAATAATATTGCCTATATACTGGTGGGCCTTGTGGGAGGTCTTGCGGGGGGCCTGTCCGCAGGAGGTGTTTCCAGCTTTATATTTTACGCCAACCAGTTTGCCAAGCCCTTTAATGAGATTACCGCTGTGACAACGCAGGTTATGGCGGCCTGGGCCGCTTTGCGGCGCATGACGGAGGTCATGAACGAGGAGCCGGAGCCGGACGATGGGAATTTACCTCCTTTGGGCTCGGTGCGGGGAGAAGTTGTGTTTGAGCACATCAGCTTTTCCTACTGGTCCGACCGCCCTTTAATCCGAGATTTTAGCCTGCAGGTGGCTCCAGGAAGCACAGTGGCCATCGTGGGCCCCACAGGTGCGGGAAAAACCACTCTGATTAATCTGCTGCTGCGGTTTTATGAACCCCAAAGCGGCCGCATTATGGTGGATGGCAAAGATATTTCCGCCGTTCAGCGGGACTCTTTGCGGCAGGCCTTCGGCATGGTTTTACAGGATACTTGGCTTTTCACTGGAACAGTGGCAGATAATATTGCCTATGCCTGCCCTAAGGCTTCTAGAGAAGAAGTCATAGCCGCCGCTAAAGCAGCCCGGGCTCATGGATTTATAAAACGGCTGCCAAAGGGATATGATACCGTGCTGACAGAACAAGGTGCGGATCTCTCCGCGGGTCAGCGTCAGCTCCTCACCATTGCCCGGGCAATGCTGGCCCAGCCTTCGATTTTGATACTTGACGAGGCCACTAGTTCCGTCGATACGCTGACCGAGCAAAGAATTCAGGAAGGGTTTCTCAAGATGATGGAAAACCGAACCAGCTTTGTAATTGCCCACCGGCTTTCCACCATTCGAAACGCAAGCTTGATTCTCGTGTTGCAGAATGGGCAGGTTGTGGAACAAGGAACGCATAACGAACTGCTGGAACGCAAGGGTGCGTATTACACTCTTTATAACAGCCAATTCGAACCAGAGGAGAAAGCCTGACGGCAACCGCCTCCAAGGGCAAGCGCGGGAGTTTGATGAGATTTTTGGGTTAGAGATTGAACCCCGGGAATGCCTGATTTTCAAGGAAAGGCACGACCACATGCATGAGAAAAAACGAGCTTTTGGAACTGGAAATTACGGGGCTTACCGCAGAGGGCAGCGGCGTAGGACGAATGAACGGCATGGCGGTGTTTGTCCCCCAAGCCGCGCCCGGGGACCGGATCATCGCCAGAATCTTAAAGGTGACAAAATCCCTTGCGTATGGTAAAATAGAAAGGGTTTTGTTTTCTTCTGAGGAGCGAATAGAACCGGATTGTCCTGTGTTCAGCCAATGCGGCGGCTGCGCCTTTCGCCATATTACCTATGAGGCGGAGCGCCGCGCGAAATGGCAGAAGGTTGCCGACGCGCTGCGCCGTATTGGAAAGCTGGAAATAGACCCTGCGCCGCTGCTTTCCGCGGAAATCACAGAAGCATACCGGAATAAGGCCCAATATCCCATTGGGATGAAGGACGGCCGAATACAAATTGGTTTTTATGCTCCCCGCAGCCACCGGATTGTAGACTGTCGGACCTGCTGTTTACAGCCGCCGGAATTTGCAGGTGCACTGCGGGCGGTTGAGATGTACATAACCTCGGAAAACGTCAGTGTATATGATGAAAAAGCCCATAAAGGGCTGCTGCGGCATATTTATATTCGCATGGGTTTTTCTACACGGGAAATCATGGTCTGCCTGGTAGCCAACGGGGAAAGCCTGCCCCGCCCGGAGCGGCTGACCGGCCTTTTGCGACAGGCTGTTCCGGGACTTGCCAGTGTGATCCTGAATGTGAATACCAACGATACCAATGTGATTCTGGGAAAGCGATGCGTTACCTTATGGGGCAGCGATACGATCCGGGATAAGCTGTGCGGCTTAACCTTTACGCTTTCGCCCTTATCCTTTTTCCAGGTCAATCCCGCGGCGACGGAGCTTTTGTATGAAAAAGCGAGGGAATATGCCGAGCCGCAGGGAAAGGAATTGCTGGATTTATACTGCGGTGCGGGAACCATAGGCCTTTCCATGGCGCATGCGGCCAAGAGAGTAACGGGCATAGAAGTGATCCCCGAGGCGGTGGAAAACGCAAAGAAGAACGCGAGAGACAATCAAATTGGCAACGCCCGATTTTTTTGCGGAGCTGCGGAAAAAACCGCGGTTTCCCTGGCCAAGGAAGGATACCGTCCTGATGTGGTGATTCTGGACCCGCCCCGCAAGGGATGCGAAGAATCGCTGATTCGCACGGTGGCGGAACAATTTCAACCGGAGCGGGTGGTGTATGTTTCCTGCGCCCCGGCAACGCTGGCGCGTGATTTGGCCCGGTTTGAGCAGCTTGGATACAGGGCGCGGGCGGTTACGCCGGTAGATCTTTTTCCGCGGACAAAGCATGTGGA